>CAZCSK010000114.1:0-1636 GCA_964501265.1 uncultured Actinomycetes bacterium | reverse complement strand
GGACACAGCGATCCTCATGCTGTTCGTCGACACCGGAGTCCGCCGTGCCGAGCTAGCCGGCCTCACCCTCACCGACATCGACCTCTCGAGCAACGAGATCACCGTCCTGGGCAAGGGCCGCCGACGGCGCACCGTCCCGATCGGCAACCAATCCGCCGCGGCCCTGGACCGCTACCTCCGCCTCCGACGCGGTCACCGATTCAACCGGAAGCCCGACCTGTGGCTCGGCCTGTCCGGGCCAATGACACCGTCCGGCATCTTTCAGGTCGTCCGCGACCGCGGGCGCCAGGCCGGGTTCCCGGCCCTACACCCCCACATCCTGCGTCACACGTTCGCGCATCATTGGCTCGCCGGCGGCGGAGGAGAAGTCAACCTCCAACGACTCGCAGGATGGAAATCCCCTCAAATGCTACGCCGCTACGGAGCGTCAGCCGCCGACCAGCGCGCCCGCGACCAGCACCGCAAACTCTCACTTGGAGACCGAGTCAGATAGACTCACAAAGCCCCCATCACCGGTACCTCGGTGGCGGGGGCTTCTTTTTTGACCAGAACCGCGTCAGCTCACCAACGCGACTTCCTCACGAACAGGATGGCCCATCCAACGAAATAGCACACGACGAAGGCATAGCCAAAGACAACCGCAACCTTCGCAAGAAACAAGAGAGGATCGTCCACAAAAACCTCAGCACCTAAACGCGAAAAGGGCGGGATTGAGAAAGGCATCAGGCGGCTACCCCGGCGGCCAGAACATCAGGGGCATACAACCGAAGGATCTCGAGTGCCCAATCAACCTTGTCATCCACACGCTGCCCGCGCGGCTGCTTCACAATCCACAACTCAAGGTTCTCGGGACGGTTGTCATCCCTCACGCCATTCTTGTGATGAACCTCCTCATGGAACCCAAGCAGACGACCGAGCATCTGCCCCATAACGACCCGATGCTCATACACCCACCTACCCTCAACACACACCTTTTTGTACTGACCAGGAGGACGGGCACGTCGACCAAGAAGCGGATGAAGATCCTCGCCCCTCCGAAACTGCAAGTAATGGCCATGGCAAAGACCCCTGGCCCCGTGGGATCGACCGCAGTCAGGGAAATCGCAACCCCGTCGAACGAAACGCAGACCCAGCGAGCGAAGGTCCCGACCCCGCGCTAGCTGCGTGTAATGACCGCTGCACAGACCCTTCGCAAGCTCAGATAGCTCGCAACCGGAATAACTACACGGAGCCGCCTCGGCCCGCCTGGCCTGCTCGTAGTGACCCTTACACAGACCCTTCGCCAAGTGGCGTCTTTCACACGCGACATAACTGCAAAACCGACCACTAGTCGGCATCACAGCACTCGAAGATCCGACCAACCGGTCGGGTGGATAACGAAGGACAACATCCCGGGCGTAGAGTCCAGACCAGTCTTCTCGGCGAACCACTGAGAACCCGAGTCGATCGTCGGAGCGACGAAGATCGTCCGGCCGCCGTTGGTCTGAACGGCGAACTGGTGGTAGTGACCAACGACCAAGATCGTTGCGTCACCCACCGGCCGCTGGCCGAACGCCTGGCCGGCCAGCCAGTTCTGAGCCTTCTGGATAGCGTTAGCGCCCTTGTCCGCCTGGTGGCCGTGAGCCAGGTCGAGGAT
>CAZCSK010000113.1:0-1950 GCA_964501265.1 uncultured Actinomycetes bacterium | reverse complement strand
ATCAATCCAATGGGAGCATCGGGCAACTTGTTTCGCTCGGCGGCGACATATCCGCGGCCGACCTCGACCGTCAATTCAATCTCGAGTTTGGCCCTTTTGTTGATCGTGCATATGTGCAGATCGGGATTAACGATCTGGATTTGCGCAGGCGCCTGGATGTCTGCGGCGGTGACTTCGGCGGGGCCGGAAATCTCGAGCCTCAACTTTGCAGGTTCCACATCCTGGGTATCCGAGCGGAGCACGAGGTCCTTGAGATTTAAGATGAGGTCGGTCACGTCTTCCTTGACACCGGGAATCGTGGTGAACTCGTGCTGCACGCCTTCGATCCGGATGTTCGTGACTGCCGCTCCCGGTATCGAAGAGAGAAGGGTCCGCCGGAGCGAGTTGCCGAGCGTATATCCAAAACCGGGCTCAAGCGGCTCGATCCTGACTTTGCCCAGATTCGGGGCCACATCTTCTACCTCTATTCGGGGGCGCTGAACTATAAGCAAATTGGTTTCCATTAGTTTCCTTCCTTGACTTCTACTTGGAGTAAAGCTCGACGATCATTGTTTCTTGAACGGGTACGTCTATCGATTCGCGGGCCGGTTCTGCGCCGACGGTGATTTTCAGTTCTCCGGCGGCCAGTTGCAGCCATTCAGGAATGGTTCTCCCGGCCGCGTAGGCGGCGGCCTCAACTATCCGTCCTACTGAACGAGACCGTGGCCTCACTTCAACGACATCGCCGGGCTTGACGTGATACGAAGGGATGTCGACTTTGCCTCCGTTCACCTGAAAGTGACCGTGGTTAACAAATTGGCGGGCCTGATTTCGACTCATTGACAGGCCTCCTCTGAAAACAACATTGTCGAGTCGGGTTTCGAGTAGCTGCAACAACAGCGTTCCCGTTATCCCCTTGGCGCGAGCAGCCTTTTTGTAATAGCCGCGGAATTGCTTCTCACGGACTCCATAAATGCGGCGTGCCTTTTGCTTCTCGCGCAACTGGAGAAGATATTCGCTCTCCTTGATCCGGCCTCGGCCGTGCTCGCCCGGAGGATACGGGCGGCGCTCGATGGCGCACTTTGGCGATTCGCAACGTGTGCCTTTCAGGAAAAGTTTCATCCGCTCTCGCCGGCAAAGGCGGCAGACAGGGTTCGGTTGGTTCGCCATTTACACTCTCCGCCTCTTGCGTGGCCGGCACCCGTTGTGCGGCACCGGCGTGTTGTCCTGAATGCCCATTACTTCCAAGCCCGACGCCTGCAGCGATCGAATTGCAGTTTCGCGTCCGGAGCCCGGACCCTTGACGAACACATCGACTTTACGCATGCCATGCTCCTGAGCGCGTTTACTTGCAGCCTCCGCCGCCAACTGAGCCGCGAACGGAGTCGACTTACGAGAACCCTTGAAACCGACATTTCCTGCGGAAGCCCAAGCTATCGAGTTGCCTTCGAGGTCGGTGATGCTCACTATCGTGTTATTGAACGTCGACTTGATGTGAGCGTGTCCGTGGACAATGTTCTTCTTCTCTTTGCGTTTTGTCTTCTTGGGCTTTGCCATTATTTAGCGGCCTTGCGCTTCATGCCGACGGTCTTCTTCGGACCTTTCCGGGTCCTTGCGTTTGTGTGTGTTCTTTGTCCCCTCACCGGGAGCCCACGACGGTGGCGGATGCCCTGATAGCAAGCGATCTCGACTTTACGTTTGATATTCTGCGTTACCTCGCGTCGAAGGTCTCCCTCGACGGACAAGTTATTCTCGATGTAACCACGGAGCCGCACGATTTCATCTTCGGCCAGATCACGAACTCGCGTCGCGCCGTCGACCATCGTCGCCTTCAGGATTTCGGTGGCCCGAGTGGGGCCTACCCCAAAGACATAAGTAAGAGCAACTTCTAGGCGTTTTTCTCGGGGAAGATCGACACCAGCTATTCGAGCCATATACCTAACCTTGCCTTTGTTTGTGTCGCGGGTTGGT
>CAZCSK010000112.1:0-2139 GCA_964501265.1 uncultured Actinomycetes bacterium | reverse complement strand
TCTTTGGATCCTTGTAGTGAACTGCAAACAGGTTAGCGAGCGGGGGCCGGCTCAAGCGGGGGCCCTCTCATCGGGGATTATCAGCATGTCGATGTGGAGTCTGACCGAACCCGAAACCGTTTGCACGGAGGACCCTTCCTCGTCCGACCTGAAACCCCCTCAGAAATTCTGTCAGTGGTCATCGCTACCATTGGAGCATGGCTCGTATTCCGGACGTTTCGTTAGGTGCTCGACCTCAGGTCCGTAGGCCAGCGCGACCAGAACTCGGCGCGCTGTACCAGACAGGACCCTTTCAAGCATCGACGAATCCGCCATTTATCGCCGACGATTCCACCACATCAGGAGTGGGTCAAAGCGGGTGCTTCGAGCTTACGCCTGCCGGGAAAGTCTCTTTTTTCTGTCTGGTAGGTCAGAGGCGAATCGTATGATAGATCTCCGTAAAACTGTATGATGGCAACTAAGATGATCCGTAGAAACGTCCATGAACGGCTCCGGGAGTGCTTGGGGGCCCGGCGAGTCACCGTTGTGACTGGGCCCCGTCAATCGGGCAAAACCACCCTCGTACGCCAGCTGCTCGTCGAGCTGGGCACGGGAACGATGCGATCCCTCGACGATCCCGGCATGCTTGAGGCCGCCGAGGCCGATCCCGTCGGCTTTATTGCGGCCGGCAACCGGCCGGTGGTGGTAGATGAGGTTCAGCGGGTGGGAGAACCGCTCGTGCGGGCAGTGAAGTCCCAGGTGGACCGAGACCCGAGGCCCGGCCAGTTCGTGCTGACGGGATCATCGAATTTCCTCACGGTTCCCACGATCTCGGAGTCACTTGCGGGCAGAGCCGGATTCGTTGAGGTGTGGCCGTTCACCCAAGGGGAACTCGCCACGCGCTCGGATCGTTTCACCGATGTCGTGTTCTCCGAACCGGAGTCTGTAGCGCGATACTCCGAATCCGGGCTCACCAAGGGCGAACTGCTGGAGCGGATCGTGACAGGTGGATATCCCGAGGTGCAACGGCTCGCAGGCCGCCAGCGTTCGGGGTGGTTCCGGGACTACGTGCGCACCACCATCGAGCGAGACATCGTCGAGATCGCCGGCATCCGAAAAGTCGAGGAGCTGGGTGACCTTCTGAGGATCTTGGCCGCCAGAACCGCTTGCGAATTGGTTATGCAAAGCGTAATCAACGACTCAAGACTGGAGCGTCAGGCGGTCTACGACCACCGAGCATGGCTGGAAACCATCCACCTCGTGATGACGGTCCCGGCGTGGTCACGCAATCTGACCCGGCGGGTCAAGAGGCGGCCCAAGTTGTACGTTACCGACCCAGGGCTCGCCGCGTGGCTCCTGGGCAAGAATGCCGGCGCCCTCGCAGACCCCCTCGATCCATCAGTCGGGCAGCTCGTTGAGACGTTCGTTGCCTGCGAGCTGCGTCGCCAGATCACATGGGCGGACACCGACGTATCTCTGTTTCACTACCAAGATCACGCAGGAGGCGAGATCGACCTGATTCTGGAGGCCCGGGATGGGCGGGTCGTCGCGGTCGAAGTGAAAGCCGGGCAAACCCCGAAGCAGGAATGGTTCCGATGGATGAAATGGTTGCGCGAGCGCCTCGGTGACAAGTTTGTCTTCGGAGTCGCCTTGTATGCGGGCGACCAGGTACTGCCCTTTGGTGACCGGCTTGCGGCAATGCCGATCTCGACGCTTTGGGAACTCTGACCCATAGGAAAACTTCGTCCGCGAATTCACCTCCCAACAAGACCCGAACGTCCGCTTCCGCCTTGATTTTTGGTAGTGAGCACAACGCGGGATGAATGACATGACACACAACCTCTGGCGCCGCTTCGAGCAAGTCGAAGATTGACCGCCGCCCCGGGTCGATGAACCAACTTCGTTCGAATCCGAACTCTTTGACGAGCGGGTTTATGTAAGACAGTTCTCGCTCTAGGATTGGCCCTCCCGATGGAACCAGGCTCCACGTCCAAACCTTGTGCGTTCTTCCGGCAAGTGCGCCGAGCGATGAGGAATCGACTCCGCCGCTGAGCGTCAGTAGGTTGCCGGTTTCGGGGTCGAGATCGCGTTCGAGGCTGGAGAGGAGGATCGTGCGGAAGCGGTCGATGTGTTCTTGGGCTTGCGTCTGCGTCGGGCGTT
>CAZCSK010000111.1:0-2153 GCA_964501265.1 uncultured Actinomycetes bacterium | reverse complement strand
GGAGACGCGATAACCCACCCCACCCGCCAGCCGGTGACGGAATAGGTCTTTGACATCGCATTGATCGCGACGGTCCGGTCGGCCATCCCGTCGAGGGTCGCCAGGGGAATGTGTTCGCCCGAGTAAAGGATGTGTTCGTAGATGTCGTCGGTGAAGGCGACTACATCCCATTGGTTGCATAGGTCTGCGATCAGTTGCAGTTCCGCTCTGGTGAACACCTTGCCGGTGGGATTGTGAGGTGTATTGACGACGATGCCCCGCGTTCTTTCGCTGAACGCCGCTTTGAGTTCATCCTCGTCGATCGACCAGTCCGGCTCGTGCAGTGTGACGTAGCGAGGGACCGCTCCCGAAAGGATCGCGTCGGGGCCGTAGTTCTCGTAGAAGGGTTCGAACACGACAACCTCGTCGCCGGGATCAATCACGGCCATCATCGAGGCGATCATCCCCTCGGTCGCCCCGCAGGTCACCGTTATCTGTGTTTCCGGATCGACCGTCCACGAGGGATAGAAACGTTGCGTCTTGGCGGCGATGGCGTCACGAAAACCCTTCGCCCCCCAAGTGATGGCGTACTGGTTGATGTCGTCGTTGATCGCTTTGCAGGCCGCGTCCTTCAGCTCCTGTGGGCACTCGAAATCAGGAAATCCCTGAGCGAGATTGACCGCGTTGCTCCTAACGGCCAACCGCGTCATCTCGCGGATGACGGATTCGCTGAAACTGGCCGCCTTGTTTGAGATCCGAATCATGGTGCCCGATTGTAGCAACCTGTCCCGTTCGATCTCGCGGTGGCTAAGCCCACCCCGTCCGCTGGCGCAACCAAGCTGAGGCCTTGATCCCCTGCGCGCGCTGAAACTCGCGGAGAGTCGGAAGGCCGGGATCCGGTGGCTGTGCTGAAAACCACATGAAGAAACCAGCGGCCGCGGCGAGCACGGAGTTCAATGCGTCGTCGTCGACGCGCTTGGTGAGGGGATGTGTTCGCACGATCGCGTCGGGATCGGGCCCGCCCTGCATCGCCACGCTGGGCAGCATCAGCACCAGGTCGAACCATTCCGCACCGATGGAAGCCCAGGGCCAATCCACGAAGTAGACCTTGGCTGGGGTGATCAGCAGGTTGTCGGCCCTCACGTCATTGTGGAGCAGAGTGTTTCCAGCGGCTGCATCTTCCCAATCGGACTCCAGTGCCGCGAGATGATCAACGTGACGCCGCGACCAGGAGTCAAGAGCCTCGATTTCGCCCGATTCAGATGTTGCGGCGAAACGCCGCCATCCCGTGAATGCTCTGCGCCACTGTTCCGCTGCCGCAGGGACCTCGATCGGCGCAGGAGTGAGTATGGTGGTCAGATCCGTGACGGCGGCGAGTACTCTTTCCAGCTCGCTTCTTTCCCAGGGCAATCGTGGGGTGTGACCCTCTATATCCTCGAAGACCAAGGCCACCCAATCGCCGTCGTCAAAGGTCCACAAAAGTCGCGGCGAAGGAGTGGCTTCCGGCAGGGCGGCGGCGATGCGAGCTTCGGAGCGGTGAATGTTTGGTGACCTCGCGTTCGGATGCGCGCCCACCGCTTTTACGAATATGCGCAGTCCGTCCGACAATGCAAGCCGGGATGCAGCGCCGGGTGAGAATCCACCAACTTGAGTGTCGGCTCGCTCGACCCGCGCACCGAAATGATCCTCGAGTGCCTGTCGGACCGATTCCGGGAGTTCCTCCCAGGCTAGCCGCTCGCCCTTTGCCTCCGGGCCAACCCGTTCGTCCATGCCCCAGTCTAAGATGGTCGGCATACAAGTGAGGGAGTTAGACATGTCACTAGAACTGCTGCCCGAAGTTGAAAAGTCTCTGCAAGAGCCTCAGAAGATGTTCATCGGTGGCGATTGGGCCCACGGCGTCGACGCCAAGACCTTCCCATCGGTCGATCCAGGTACGGGCGAGGCGCTGGTCGAGGTCGCCGAGGCTGGAGGGGCCGACGTAGACAGGGCGGTCGAGGCCGCCCGAACGGCTGTGGACACGCGCCGTTGGTCTGGCCTTCAGCCATCGCAACGTGCGCAGATCCTCTGGTCGATAGCCGACGGCGTCGACAAGCGCAAGATGGAACTGGCTCAACTCGAAACGCTCGACTCCGGCAAGCCGATGTTCATGGCTGTGGCCGAAATGGATCTGGTCG
>CAZCSK010000110.1:0-2790 GCA_964501265.1 uncultured Actinomycetes bacterium | reverse complement strand
TGTTGATGGGGGTCATCGACGCCCAGGGCAAGGTTCTCGTGAAGTTGAACGTGGCGTCGGCAGACCTTGCCTCGGTCCTTCACCTGTTGCCTGCGCTCAAGGCCCCGACGGTGTCCAAACTGGCGGACGAATCCTTCTTCGCTGTTGAGACTGTGGTCGCCAAGAGCCAGATCAACCTGCTCATTCCACAGCTCAAGGCCAGGGGAGCGACCGACATCCTGGAACTGCCGATCACCAAAATCGTCGACTAGGCCTCCTCCCCGTTTCAGGGTTACGAGGCGTGTTGCTCTTCCCCATAAAAAGGTGTTACCGTTTCCCCTAGCAACTTGAGGTGTTTCGAAGTCGGGGTACCCGCGTTCAAAGCCTCACAGAGTGAAAGGCAGCACGAAGTGGCACAAGGCACAGTGAAGTGGTTCAGCAACGAGAAGGGTTATGGATTCATAGCGGGATCAGACGGAGAAGATGTCTTCGTTCATTTCTCGGCCATCATGACAGACGGTTACAAGACTCTGACTGAAGGCCAGGCCGTTGAGTTCGAAGTTACCGAAGGAGACAAGGGTAAGCAGGCATCCAACGTCCGGGCCGTCTAGGTTCCGGCGAACGCTCCTCGGCCTTCCCCGCGATTGACAATCTTTGGCCGGGACTAAGCACAATTTGGTCACCCGCAGCGGCGACGGCATTAGTTTGTCGTCGTCGCTGCGTGGCCTTCCAACGGGTGCAAATGGGAGTGAAATCCAATAGCTCCCGAACCTAGGATGAACGATCGGATACGCGTGCCCGAGGTTCGCGTGGTCGGCCCGGAGGGCGAACAGCTGGGGATCATGCCCATTGCCCAGGCCCTAACGAGCGCGACCGATTTGGACTACGACCTAGTCGAGATTGCTCCAACAGCGGATCCGCCGGTTTGTAAGATCATGGATTACGGCAAGTTTCGTTACGAGCAGGACGTCAAGGCCAAGGAGGCTCGGCGCAAGCAGCAGCAGGTGAACGTGAAGGGAATGAGGTTTCAATTGAAAATCTCCCAACACGATTACGAGACAAAGCGCAACCACATGAAGCGCTTCCTGGGTCAGGGCTCGAAGGTTAAGGTTAGTCTTCGATTCAAGGGTCGTGAAATGCAGCACGCGGAGCTTGGGACCAAATTGCTTGCACAGCTGTCCGAGGATTTGAAGGAAGTGGGCGCGGTTGAGATGTCCCCGAAAGTGGACGGCCGGAGTATGGTTATGGTGCTTGCGCCCATCAAGCAAGATCGCAAGAGTTGAGAAAAGGAAATTTGAATGCCAAAGATGAAGACACATAAGGGCGCCGCAAAACGTTTTCGCCGGACGGGGTCTGGCAAACTGGTGCGAGTTCAAGGCCACGTTAAGCACTATCTCGAACATAAGCCTGGCGCTCTCCGCCGGAAACTGCAGCGTCCGGCTCTAGTGCATCCTTCGGATGCATCGCGGATCCGCAGGATGCTAGGGGGCGGAGGTAAGTAATGCCGCGACTCAAACGAGGAGTTAACAAGCGCAAACATCGTCGTGCGGTGCTCGAAGCCGCCTCTGGTTACCGAGGCGCGCGCAGCCGTCGTTTCCGAGTAGCCAAGGAGCAGTTGCTTCACAGTCTTACTTACGCGTACAGAGACCGCAAAGATCGCAAGGGCCAGTTTCGGCGACTCTGGATCGCGCGCATCAATGCGGCCGCCCGCGCAAACGGTGTTTCGTACAGCCGTCTTATGGAGGGGCTTCACAAGGCAGGTGTCGAGGCCGACCGCAAGATTCTCGCTGACCTCGCGGTCAAGGACCCGGCTGCCTTCGCCAGCCTCGCCAACGTAGCGAAGCAGCAATTGGAGACCGCAGCTCGGGTCTGACCGTTTCACGGCGCCCCACTAGGCGGAAGTGCCAAGTGATAGAGAGCATCCATAACCCGCTAGTTCAGCAGCTTCGTAAGCTACATCGGCGCGCGGAACGAGATCAGCAGGAACGGTTTCTCGTGGAAGGGCCGGAGGTCGTGGCGGAAGCTCTCAATGCGAACGCGCCGATCTCGATGCTTTTGATCGAGGCGGGAATGAGACCAGACTTGGCGAAGATCGCTCGGTCTAAGTCTGCGGAGGTTCTCGAAGTGTCCGGTACGGTCATGCGAGCATTGACCACTACGAAAAATCCCCAAGGCGTAGTTGCCGTCTGCGGCTTTATCGACACAGATCCAGCCGAACTGGCCGGAGGCCCCCCAAATTTCGCAGTTTTGCTCTCGGAAGTGCAAGATCCGGGCAACGCAGGCGCCATTCTTCGCCTGAGTCGTGCGGCTGGCGCAGATGCAGTTTTCTTTTCGCCGGATTCTGTCGATGTCTATAATTCAAAGTTGGTACGAGCGACCGCCGGAGCCCTGTTTGATTTGCCAGTGGCTCGGGAGGTGACGGTCCTTTGGGCTCTGGATTACCTCGGAGAGCGCAAGGTGCTGCGTATTGCGGCGGATGCTGGAGGATCTCATCACTATTGTGACGTGGACATGACCGGACCTGTTGTGATCGTCTTGGGCAACGAGGCGCGAGGGATGACTCCAGCCGTGCTGGAAGCCTGCGACGTCCGGGTCGCGATACCGATGCATGGGGGGTCCGGGGGGGTAGCAGCCCCCATAGGTGCGGACTCGCGCGCGCCAGAAGCTGCGAACCCCCTGAAATCAGATGGGGGGTCCGGGGGGGTAGCAGCCCCCTTAGGAAAGGATATGCGCGCGCCAGAAGCTGCGAACCCCCCGAAATCAGATGGGGGGTCCGGGGGGGTAGCAGCCCCCTTAGGAAAGGATATGCGC
>CAZCSK010000109.1:0-2945 GCA_964501265.1 uncultured Actinomycetes bacterium | reverse complement strand
CCCCCAGTGCGACGCCTTCAAGCTCCGACCTGTCCCCCACGCCCGACTTCAGTCCCGCGTCATCTCCGACGCCAGCGTTTTCTCCGATCGGCCAGTCTCCGGCTGCGGGCGCGGCTTTGTCGCCGACCCCAACGTCAGCCGGTACTCAGACCCCGGCGCCTACTCCAACACAGGCGCCCACTCCCATTGCTGGCGAAGAGGTAGCGATAACCGGAGTACCCGAATGGATCATCCCCACCGGATTACTCTTGCTTCTGCTTGGCGCGGTCGCGTTTTGGAGCGCGATTAGGTTGCCAGCGCGTTCGCGCTGAACGAGGCACTGAAACGCGGAGGCGCGACAAAAGATGCGCGATAGGTACGGAGGACGAGGTCGCGCACCCGAGCACTGGCCGACCTACGGGTAAAGACTCGTTCGCACGCCTAGATGCAAGACATTACCTGACGGATCCCGCAGGTAGGAATCCTCCGATACCGCGACTCCGGCTTCGCTGATCCTCTTGACTACATCCTGCAGATCGGTTTCGGTCGGAAGTTCGATCGTGAAGTGGCGGAGGCCGGCCGCGCCGGGCGGTGACGGGGGTGCATCTTGACCGGCCCATATGTTCAAACCCAGGTGATGGTGATAACCGCCAGCTGAGACAAAGCCCACGCCCCAGGATGCAGCTAGCCCCGTGACGTCGAAGCCGATGATGTCGTGATAGAAGGCGATGGCGTCGTCCAAGTCCGCCACATGCAGATGGACATGACCCATCTTGGTACCCTCGGGCATCGGGGCATCCAACCGGTCGTCTGGAGTCATCGTCTCGAGCAACGCCTTCACATCGAGAGGGTCCCTTCCGGAACGAAGAACTCCGGCCGAGTCTCGGGCCAAGAACTCGCCATTCTCGAAGATCCACGAGCCGTCTTCCGGAGTTTCTGCATAAACCTCAATCCCGTTACCGTCGGGGTCCGACAAGTAGTCCGACTTCGTCATCACGTGATCGGTGGGCGAATGGGGGTAACGCAGAGAGATCAACCGACCGACCACGCGGGCCAACTCACGTCTGCTTGGAACGACGAGCGCCAAATGGTAAAGGCCTGTTGTGCCTGTCACCACAGGCCGCGCCGCGCCGGCGTGCAGAACAATCAGTTCCCTTGATCCGGCGCCCAGGCTGATCGTGTCGCCGTCGGTTCGCACAGAAGAGAGACCAAGGGTGTCCTGATAGAAGCGGAGCGCACGGTCTGCATCGGTCACCCCCAAGTGGACCGCGCCCATCCCGGTTTTCGCAGCAATCGAGTTCGACATCAATTGGGCTCCCATCATGACGCCTTTCGGGCGGCAATACGGATCGGAGGGCCAATCCTGCTGAAGCTTTCCGCCCCACGAACAACCTCTTGTCCCACCAGGCGGAGTTGGGACTCTAAAGATTCGTCGCGCGGCTGGCCGTGGGCATCAAAGGCCTGCCATGAGTGCCCCACCGGCGCCACCAGAGGCACGGTCCAGCCCCGGAGCGCTCGCACCACGAATTCCATCGTGTTGATCGCTTGCAGCGCCTGATTGCCTCCGGCGGCGCTGATCAGTCCGATCGCTTTGCCGGTGAGATACGGCGGATCTCGATCGGCAAGCAACTCGAGCCAGTCAAGAGCGTTCTTGAAGGATCCGCTGATGGTCCCGTGATACATTGGGCTCGACCAAATCATCCCGTCGGCCCCATAAACCGCGTCGGCTAGAAGAAGGGCTGCCTCCGGAATCTCCTCGGTCCTCGGCGGGAAAAACGGCAGGTCGAGTTCGCGGACATCGAACAATTCAGTCGCGGCCCCTGCATCAGAGGCTGCCGCGAGAGCAACCTTCAGCGCGGCGAGACTCACCGAGGGGCGCACGAGGGAACCCCCAAGGCCCACAATCTTGACCGGAACGTCCAACCGATTCACTGAATTGCCCTAGTCGGACTTCGCCGGGACTGCAGTTATCTCGAGCTCTATTTGGACTTTGCGTCCCACGAGCACGGCCTCTCCTTCAAGCGGCTGATTCCAGCTGACCTCGAAGTCTTCCCTGTCGATTTCGGTCGTCGCACTAAAGAATGCCCGGGCGCCGAAATTCGGATCGGGAACAACTCCGCCGTATGTGACCTTCAGAGTCACTGGACGCTTTATGTCGCGGATAGAGAGTTCTCCGTCGATCTCAAACTCGACATCGCCAGTTTGACGGAGCGGCGAACCGGCGAACGAGATGTTAGGGAACTTGACGACGTCGAGAAAGTCGGGGCCACGCAGGTGCTCGTCACGCGGGGGCATCCCGGTGTCGATCGACGCGGCATCGATTACAGCTTCTACCCGGGACTCTTTGGGGTTCTCGGCGATTTGAATCCTTCCCGAGACGCCCGTGAATCTTCCTCGGAATTTGGACACCATCATGTAGCGAACGACGAAACTCGCCGACGAGTGGGCGGCATCGATTTTCCAATCGCCTGCGGCGGGCGGCTGGATAACTTGTGGGGAAACTTGTTCGCGGATTGCCATCATTCTCTCCTCCATTTAAGTTGCATCGTCAACCATTGACGACTAAACTTTAATCCAAAATAGTTGAACTGTCAACTAGTTCTGTTACAATGGCTGACATGGGCAAAATCGATACCGAATATGCGAGCGCTTGGATGAACCTGCTTCAGACCAATTCCGTCTTGAGCGACGAGCTTGAAAGCAAACTGCAGGATCAGGCAAGCCTTTCGCTTGCGGAGCACGAGCTCCTTGGCCGCCTCAGTACGGCGTCGGACGGAAGCCTGCGCATGTGCGATCTCGCCAGCCAGTTACTTGTTAGCCGGAGCGGAATCACAAGGCTCGTGGACCGCCTGCACCGGGTGGGGTTCGTCCGAAGAGATGCCTCTCCAGTCGACCGCCGCGTGATAAATGCCGTCTTGACAGACAAGGGACGCAAAGCCTATGAAGATTCGCTTCCCGTATTCGCC
>CAZCSK010000108.1:0-3109 GCA_964501265.1 uncultured Actinomycetes bacterium | reverse complement strand
CCTAATGTGCAGTTGCCTCAAAGCGGCTCCGGCCTGCCTACCTGAGCAGGCGATACGACCGGACGCCTAACTTACACCCTTTTGGCCATCCCCGTCAACACGGCGAATCTTTTCGCGAACTCAGTGCCCGGTGCCCGGTGCCCCTACTCAAACTTGAGCAGGTGGTGCGTTTTTTTGCCTCTTCGCACCAAAACGTACTTGCCGGCCATTAGGTCGGCCGTAGTAATGGCGCGGGCGCCGTCCGCCACGCGGGTGTTGTTTACGTAGACTCCGCCGCCGCTCAGGTGCTCGCGGGCCTCCGCCTTCGATGACGACAGCCCCGTCTCGGCCAGCACGTCGACTAGTCCTAGTCCGTCCTGGATCTCAACCTGGCGGTGCGTCGAGGACGGAATGTCCTCGAGAACGTCGTTCAAGGTCTGTTCGTCCAAAGAAACGATCTCTTCTGCGAACAACGCCCGCGAGGCGGCCTCGGCTTTGGCCATTTCCGAGTCGCCGTGAACTAGAGCAGTGACTTGTTGAGCCAGGGCCTTTTGGGCCACCCGATCTTTCGGGGACTTGGCCACCGCGAGGCTGAGTTCCTCGATTTCTTCCTGGGACAGGAACGTGAAGAACTTTAAGAACTGAATGACGGCCGAGTCTTCGGTGTTGAGCCAGTATTGAAAGAACCGGTAGGGGCTCGTCAGATTCGGATCAAGCCACACCGCTCCTCCGCCCGTCTTGCTCATCGCCCGGCCATCCGGAAGCGTTATCAAAGGCGTCGTCAATCCATATGCCGTCTCGCCGCGCACTTTTCTGATGAGTTCCACACCGGCGGTGATGTTGCCCCACTGGTCGCTCCCGCTTATCTGAAGCTTGCAGCCGTGCTTGTCGAACAGATGAAGAAAATCGTATGCCTGCATCAGAAGGTACGAAAACTCCGTGTACGTGATCCCCTGTTCGCGTTCCTCGAGCCGCTGACGAACCGAATCCTTCGAGATCATCGCGTTTACCGAGAAGTGTTTGCCGATGTCGCGCAGAAAATCCGTTAACTTCAGTTCTGTCAACCAGTCCGCATTGTTGAATAGGACAGCCTGCGTCAAACCTTCGCCAAAATCTAGCAACCGCTCCAATTGAGGCTTGATTCCGCTCAAGTTAGCCTCGATTGCCTCCTTGGACAGCAAAGGACGCTCGGTCGCCCGAAAACTTGGGTCGCCGATCAAGCCGGTCCCGCCCCCGGCCAAAACAATGGGGCGATGTCCAGCCATCTGGAAACGCCGAAGCCGAAGCATCTGCATCAAATGGCCCACGGTGAGACTAGGCGCGGTTGGATCGAATCCGCAGTAGAGCGTGACGGCTTCAGCGCGGAGTTTGTCCCCCAGCTCGGCATCCGTCGACTGGTAATTGAGCCCGCGCCATTCAAGTTCGCCGTAAATATCGGTCGGCATGATCTTAAAGATTATCCGCTTCCAGCTTGGCACGACGGCTTTGCAATCAGGGGTCGAATTGAACCAAGTAATTCGAGCCCCGTTGTTAAACTGGCTTCAAATGTATTTTCAGCGGCCCCCCGTTAAGTGGGCCTTGATCCTTTCCATTCTTCTCTTGGGCAGCGCCTGCGCTCCCTTGCAGAAAGTCGACGAAGCATCTCTCGGTCCCAAAACGGAGTCAACGAGGATTCTGACCGCAGATGGCTCGATCATTACAACGCTCCGGCAGGAGGAAAACCGGGAGATCATTCCCATCGATCAAATCCCGAAGCACGTACGCGACGCCGTGGTCGCCATAGAGGACGCCCGCTTCTATACGCATCTAGGAATCGACGCGAAAGCGATTCTCCGGGCTCTTTACGCCAACGCCAGGACAGGGAAGGTGGTGGAAGGAGGATCGACCATCACGCAACAGCTGGTCAGAAACGCCCTTGCGCAGGTCGGGAAAGAACAAACCATCGAGCGCAAGTTGCGAGAGGCCCAGTATGCGTACAACGTCGACGAAAACTATGCCAAGGACAAGATCCTCGAACTCTATTTGAACACCGTCTATTTCGGGGAGGGCGCCTACGGGGTCCAAACCGCATCTCAGGCCTATTTCAACAAGGACATTAAGGACGTGACCCTCGCAGAGGGCGCTTTGTTGGCGGGCCTAATCCGCGCTCCCGTTACATACGATCCTCGAATCAACGCCGACCTGGCCCTGGAGCGGCGCAACCGAGTTTTGGACCGCATGTTCGTCAACGACTTCGCCGACGCTCCAACCGTGGCCCTTGCCAAGGGGGAGGAATCGGGCGTCAAGCCCAAAGTGGAAAGCACGCGCTACGAGGCTGCTTATTTCGTGGACTACGTCACACGCTTGATCCAAAGGTCAGACGAGTTTGAAAAGCTCGGTGAAACCGAGCAGGCGCGGGGCGACGCTTTGTTCCGCAAGGGACTCAGAGTATTTACAACAATCGACATGAAGATGCAGCTCGCCGCCGAAGAATCCATCGCCAAGGTCCTCGACCACCCTGGCGATCCATCGGCGAGCCTTGTCGCGATCGAAACCAAGACCGGACACATCAAGGCGATCGTTGGCGGGAAAGACTTTTTCGCCTCTCAAGAAGAAGATCCTTGCGTGAAAGTGAGGGCCATAAATGCCGACGGCTCTCCAAAGACTTGCGCCAAGGTCAATCTCGCCTTGGGCCTCGGCGGAGGCGGCTCGGGCCGTCAGTCCGGGTCAGCATTCAAGCCGTTCGTTTTAGCCACGGCCATCCAGAAGGGCATCACTTTAGATGACACTTATCAAGCATCAGGCTGCATCAGCATCGCCAACGCGGACGCAGGCGGCACCAAGCCCTGGAAGGTCTGCAACTACGAAGATCAGGCCTTCGGGCCAGTGTCGGTGCGGGAGGCCACTTACAAGTCCATCAACACCGTCTACGCGCAGATCATCGCCGACATCGGCAGACGTGTGGAACGCAATTCGACTCGCTCTGCGGATGCGGGAGCCCGCGAGGTGGTGGCAACTGCAGAGCGCATGGGTATTTGTGGAACGACGCAACCTTTGATGAGCCGAGGGACATGTAAACTCGCGGCCGTCCCTTCCGCCGCTTTGGGCGCCAACGCGGTTTCGACATTGGACATGGCCTCCGCCTTCACTG
>CAZCSK010000107.1:0-3541 GCA_964501265.1 uncultured Actinomycetes bacterium | reverse complement strand
GGTGGTCTCTGGGGAGACGTGACGGGCAAACTCCATGACCGCTCGCAAGTCGCCCGTTCGGTCGTGAGCGTGCGCGAGGCTGGTGTGCCTCAGTTGGTGGGTCCGCAGATCGGAGATTCCCGCCTGTTCACCCATCCTTTTAACCCAAAACCAGATTGTCGCCGGGGCGACATGTGCCCTGACGTTGGTACGTCCAGGGAATATCCAACCCTCCCCCCGGTACGGCTCGAGCAGCCGCCACAACTCCCGGCTCACAGGAACGTCGGCTGTCTTATCGAACTTGCCTGTCACCCGGTACCACTGGCCGTCATCCGTAAACCGTTCCCATTCCGCCTTTGCGATCTCCTCACAGCGGAGGGCAAGGAATAAGCCGAGGAGGACAGCCTTACCGCGGGGCATTTGGCCCAAAGCCACCCCTTTCAGCCGGGTGGCCTCTTCAACTTCCAGGGCCTGGCAGACCATCTTCTTCTCCGGCGGTATCCGTAGAGCCCTGATTGGTGGTTGTGGCCGGCCTGTGTAGATCCAGTAGTAACGCAAGGCGGTTGCCGCGGTTGCTTTGGTCGAGTGGGAGTTGGCGAGTGTGTCCCCCCAGGCAGCGATTAGGGACGGCGGAACGGAGGCGAGGGTGTGACCGTGAAGTCCGAGCCATTGCGCGGCGTTGTGGACGTGGCGTAGGTATGTGGTGACAGTCTTTCCCTTGAGTCCCTCACCGATGAGGAATTCTGTAAGCCCACCCTCTGTCGTTCTACCTCCCCAATCCGGTACAGACTGGTCGACGATCGTCAAAGCGGGATAGGGCTTCTGGCCCAACAGGGCGGAGCGACTATGAGGCGCGGCGCTCATGCGGTCTAGTCCTTTATGACTAGGCGGCGGCTGGGGAACTGAGGTACAGCCCCTTAGCGTATGCCCCGATGCTTCGCAGTTCCGAGGCTTCCACGCCCTTCTGTTGCAGGATAGTGAAGAGGATGTAGCTCTCCGGCCGTCCGGTGACCTCTGCCACCTTCGTTCGGCGCCTTTTGTCCCATGGTTCCGGGACATACAACCCACCCAGCCAATGGTCCAGGGTCTGTCGACTGACCCCCAACCGCCGCGCCAGGACGGTCTTCTCTACTCCGTTTTCGACGATCTCACGGAGCATCTCGGCGATGGTCACGATGTCTGATCCTTTCTATCTAGTCCCCAGCCCTTACACAATGTAACACCACCTTGACCCCTTGACAAATGGACACACATAACGGATACTGCCTAGGTGCATGGACACCTTGACGACCTCTCCCCCCAAATGGTCTTCGTAGACGAAACCCTCCGCCGGGAACACAACACGACCCTCTCCCACTACCTGGCAGGAGCCAGGGCATCGGGCAAGTCCTACGAGAACATCGCCAAGCACCTCGAGGACCTGATTTCAGTTAGCGGATTCACGATCACCTATGGGTCGATCCGCCGCTGGTGCAAGCGTCTCGCCGTCGACCAGAAGGCAGCCTCATGATCCTCCGCAACTTCACCTCACGCCTTCCCGAAGCGACCCTCACCACCCATTACCGATTTGTGGACAACTGGTTCGCGGCCCGCTGGTTTCACAAGCTGTCACATAGGCGGTGGGCGGCTTGAAGCAGTCGGCCAACGTTCTCGCCCTGGTCCGTGAAGAGTTCGACCTTCGCGAGGCCGTACGCGCGGTGATCGCTGATGGTGTTGGACCCAATCCTAAGGATGTCGCAGTCAAGGTTCTAGAACGAATCCCGGTCGGTCTTGAGCGCGACCTACTAGCCACGTTGCTCCCGGAGTTTTGTCGAAAGATGCTGCTTTCGACAAGGTCCGCACGGCACAAGCGCAGTGCACGGGCCGGTCGTGTGCGCGGCGCTGGCCTCATGAGCGCGAAGTGGAAGGCTGTTCGTGAGGAAGTCCTGAACGAGGCGTGGTCGGTGAACGGCGAATGGATCACGTTCGGCGATCTAACGGCGGCGAACCTCAGATGGCTCGTCGCGGAGCGCAAGCAAGCCGTCGAGTCGCTTGCTCTTGAAGCAACCCGTCTAGCGAATCTGCTAGCGCTCGCCGAACGGCACGCGGTGGGATCGGTGCGCGAACTGCCGTTCGACGTGATCGAGAAGGTGATGTCGTGACCCTGCCCAAGGAGGCGCTGATTGCCAACCATCTCGCGGCAGTCGAAGAAGACCCGCCCAAAGAACAGATGCAAGCCAGACTCGGACCGGCGGGCCCGGTTTCGTATCACGACATCATCCTTCTCGCCGACATCCTCGACGACTTCATGCGGGTGCGAATAGCCAATCAGAACCGACTCCGTTCATTGGTCTCGACGGATGACTGGGGGAAAGGAATCCCGGCTCCGGACTACGTCCGAAACCTGATTGGCCATATCGAAGCCCTTGAGCATGGAGCCGAGCTGAGTCTGATCAGGGCAGTCCGCCGCTCGCCTTTCGGATCTTGGGTGAAGGCAACGTCCGGTGTCGGGGAGAAGGGCATTGGTCGCCTTCTCAAAGAGATCGGTGATCCGGCGTGGAACTTCAAAGAGAGCCGTCCGCGTCGGCTCCGCGAGCTCTACGCATATTGCGGGTTGCATGTCTGGTCTGTCCATAACGATATTGACAGCCAAGTCAACTACGGCGGACCTCACACCGACCCCCATATGGAAATTGGAAGCCACTTGGCGCACGGGGTCGGTGTGATTTCCCAGGGGGGCGACGCCCAAGGTCGATCCGTCAGCCAGGACCCACATGGCGTCGCCCCCCTTCGGGTCAAAGGGCGACAGTCCAACTGGTCGACCGCTGCCAAAACTCGGCTCTATACCACGGCCGAAGCGTGCATGAAACATCGCGGCTCCACTTACCGTCCGGTCTACGACGACGCCCGACTGAAATACTCTGAGACGGTCCATCAGGTCGAGTGCAGACGATGCGGACCAGCCGGGAGGCCCGCCCTCGTCGGGTCACCGTTGAGCGCTGGCCATCAGCACGCCCGGGCGCTTCGCCTGGTCATGAAAGCGATCCTCAAGGATCTCTGGCAGGCATCCCGCAACGTCCAACATCCTGTTGATGACCACATTGCCGACGGCGTTGCGGAGCCTGCCGGGGGTGCGGCATGACTGCCCTCGCCCAGCGGAACCTCACCGAATGTGAAGAGGTCATCGAACGCAACGCCGGCGAGATGTTGTCGGCTCTCGCTGAGATCAAGAGCCGCAAGCTCTACCTCGAAACCCATAAGACTTGGCAGGACTACTGCGAGCAACGCTGGAGCTTGACCCCCCAGCACGCAAACCGGAAACTCGCCGCCGCCGAGGTCATCGGTGCGATCGCTGAAAGTGAACCCATGGGTTCACTTCCGAACGAACGCCAAGCCCGCGAGCTCTCCCCGTTGAAGGCTGAGGTCGAGAAGATGGCCGAGGCTTGGGAGGAAGCGGTCAAAGAGTCCGACGGCAAACCGACCGCCAAGGCTGTGCAGAACGCGGTCAACAAGATGACCAACGTCCACTACTGCCGGTTCCGCGACTGCGGGTTGAGCTTCAGCCACCCGGTCAAGCACTGCT
>CAZCSK010000106.1:0-3576 GCA_964501265.1 uncultured Actinomycetes bacterium | reverse complement strand
GAAACCGAAACCCCAACCGAAACCGAAACCCCAACCGAAACCGAAACCCCAACCGGGTCTCCAGACCAGACTGACAAGGAGGCCTAGACGTGACTAACTATCGGTTGGTGGTGGCTTATGACGGGGCTGGGTTTCATGGGTTTCAGAGGCAGCCGGGGCTTGAGACTGTTCAGGGCTGCATTGAGTCTGCGCTTGGGCATTTGTTTGGTGAAGAGGTCAAGACCACTGGGGCCGGGAGGACTGATGCTGGGGTGCATGCTCTTGGGCAGGTTGTTTCTTTTAGGTCTGAGATTTCCAGGGATCCAGCTGACCTTCAGCGTCGCCTCAATGGGATATGCGGTCCGGCGATCGCCGTCCTTGAAGCATCAGAGGCCCCGGATGGGTTCGATGCTCGTTTTTCGGCTGAGGCCCGTACTTACGAATATGCCATTCTCACAAGGGATGTCGTCGATCCCTTCTCACGCCACACCACTTGGCACCATCCGAGAGCGCTGGACACGGCCTTGATGGGCAAAGCCGCGCACGCCCTGCTGGGAGAACATTCTTTCGAGTCGTTTGGGCGCGTTGAGGAAGGGAAGAGCCCGATGCGGCGAATCGAATCGATCGACATCGAACGGGGGGCCGGGGGGGTAGCAGCCGCCCAGTCGGACGACGAGCACGCGCCAGAAGATGCGAACCCCCTGAATCAACCTGATGGCGACCTCATCACTATCCGAATCACTGCCAATTCCTATCTTCAGCAAATGGTGCGGTCCATCGTGGGCACTTTGGTCAAGGTCGGAGAGGGCGATATCCACCCCGACGATATGGACAAGATTCTCCATGCGCGAGACCGGGCCGTCGCCGGGCCAGTTGCGCCGCCTCACGGACTTTTCTTAGTTTCGGTCGGCTACCCACTTGACCTCGTGGGGTTCGCAGCTTCTGACGCGCGCGAGTCCGTACCTAGGGGAGCTGCTACCCCCCCGAACCCCCCAGGAGAGTTTGTCTGATGAAGACTCATTCCGTGAAGGCATCTGAGATTCGCCGGGACTGGTGGTTGGTCGACGCGAGCGGGGTTATTTTGGGCCGGCTTGCGGCTGAAGTTGCCGCGATTTTGCGGGGCAAGCACAAGCCGACGTTCTCGCCTCACCTCGACACCGGCGATCACGTCATTGTGATCAACGCAGAAAAGATCCGGCTTTCCGGGAGCAAAGAGTCAACCAAGATATGGCACAGGCACTCCGGCTATCCTGGGGGGCTAAGAACTATTTCATTTGAGAAGTTGATGACGGAACAGCCGACCGCCGCAGTCGAGAAGGCGATCAAAGGAATGCTTCCTCGGAATCGTCTGGGAAGAGCGATGATCGGCAAATTGAAGGTCTATGAAGGCGGAAATCACCCGCATAGCCCACAAAACCCGAAGCCGCTTGTGTTATCGCGCGGCAAAGTATTGGGGGGGTCCGGGGGGGCAGCCCCCTATACGGACTCGCGCGCGCCAGAAGCTGCGGACCCCCCGAAAGAGAAGGGAAGCGAAGATGGCTAAGACCGTGGAACTGGTCCGTGCAACCGGCCGCCGTAAGTCTGCGATTGCTCGGGTCCGGCTGGCCGAAGGGGAGGGCCGCTTCGTCATCAACGGCGACCGGGCCCTCGAGGACTACTTCCCCAACATCGCTACAAGGAGAATTATTCTTGAACCTCTGAAGACGGTGGACCGAGAGACCGCTTACGACATTTTTGTCAGGATCGAGGGCGGGGGGATAGCCGGGCAGGCCGGAGCTTTGCGCCATGGCATCGCCCGCGCGCTAATTGACCTCGATCCGGACCTCAGGCCCATTCTTAAGAAGGCAGGATTTCTCACGCGTGACGCTCGAGTTAAGGAACGCCGCAAGTATGGGTTGAAGAAAGCTCGAAAGGCGCCTCAGTACTCGAAGCGCTGAGCTTCATTTCGGCCATGGGCGCGGGCAATAAGCGGTTGTTTGGTACTGATGGGATACGCGGCGTCGCGAACACCGAACTGACTGCTGAATTGGCCCTTAGCGTCGGAAGAGCCGCGGCAATCGCATTAAACAATTCCGCGTCGCGGCCGCGTTTTGTGCTCGCCCGAGACACGCGCCTGTCGGGCGAGATGCTTGAGTCCGCCCTGGCTGCGGGATTGTTGTCGGCCGGAGCCGATGTCATCCGCTGCGAGGTCCTTCCGACTCCGGCTGTCGCATTTCTGGTTACGCAAACGCGTGCATCTGCCGGCGCCGTGATTTCCGCGTCTCACAATCCTGTTGACGACAACGGAATCAAATTCTTTGGCGCTGATGGGTACAAGTTGAGCGAAGCGGAGGAGGGACGGATTGAGTCGGGAGTGAACGGGACGTTCGATCGTCCCACGGGCGCGGATGTCGGCAGGCTTGACTTCTTGCCCGAAGGGCCCGAACTCTACATCGACCACGCCCTCACGGCTCTGGAACCAGGTAATCTCAACGGTCTTAAGGTCGTCGTTGATTGCGCCTTTGGGGCAGCCTTTTTCACGACTCCGGAGGCCCTTCGCAGGGCTGGGGCCGAGGTTATTGAACTGCACTGCGAGCCGGACGGCGCCCGCATCAATGTGGCCTCTGGTTCGGCCGCGCCGGGCCTCGTTGCCCAAGAAGTGCTGAGAACTGGCGCGGACGCTGGGCTCGCCCACGACGGCGATGCCGACCGAGTAATTGCCATCGATGAAGCGGGTGCGATTGTCGACGGCGACACGATGATCGCGGTTCTCGCCATTGAACTTAAAGTGGACGGTCGGTTGAAGAACAATATCGTTGTCGCAACCGTCATGGCCAACCTGGGCTTTCGTGCGGCGATGAAAGAAGCTGAGATCGAGGTCATAGAGACGGCGGTTGGGGATCGCAATGTTCTACAGGCCATGCTGACGAGCGGTTCGGTGATCGGCGGTGAGCAGTCCGGGCACGTCATTCTTCTGGACCACGCGACAACCGGAGACGGTTTGATCGCTGGCCTCAGACTACTGGGACGAATGGCGTCAACCGGGCGCAAACTTTCAGAGCTCGCGTCGATCGTAAAGAAATTACCGCAAGTGTTGCTGAATGTGGAGGTAGGCGATCGCGGCGGGCTGGAGGCTGCAGAGCGCATTTGGGAGACGGTACGCTCGGTTGAATCTCAGATGCGCGGCGCCGGAAGGGTGCTGGTACGTGCCTCAGGCACCGAACCGTTGATCAGAGTTATGGTAGAGGCTGAGGAAATTGATGACGCCCAGGCCGCGGCCCGGAAAATTGCAGGCGTGGTCACTGAGGAACTTGGGAGGTGATGCGGGACTAGAGAACTCAAGCACCAAACTGCTTTGCGGATGAGAGTCAAAGCAACCCAAGCGCCAGGGCTCGCCTGAAACTTTAGGCGAGTCGACGAGGAGGGGGATCTCGAAACATTCGGCGGGTGACCCCCGGCCGGCCACGGCCGATTACGACGCTCACAAATCCCGGAGGTGACTCCGGAACAAACGGGCGTCGAAGTGGCGGAGGATGACCATCCTCCTTTTCTCTCCGCTTTAGCGTCCGTCTGTGACGCGCGCCATGAAGCAAATGGCGCCAAAGAAAAGGAGACATC
>CAZCSK010000105.1:0-3681 GCA_964501265.1 uncultured Actinomycetes bacterium | reverse complement strand
ACCCGGGAATATCGCAAATCGTGAAGCGCTCTTCGCCATGCTCGACGACTCCCAACGATGGTTCGAGTGTCGTGAAGGGATAGCCGGCAACTTTGGGTCGAGCCGCCGAGAGCGCCGCAACAAGAGTCGACTTCCCCGCATTGGGTAGACCGATCACTGCGACGTCCGCAATGAGACGCAACTCTAGGCTGAGCCACATGTCGCGACTCGGCTCGCCCAATTCGGCGAAACCAGGAACTCGGTATGTGGAACTCTTAAACGCTGTATTACCGCGGCCCCCGCGCCCTCCCTTCGAGATCTCAATCCTGTCGCCGGCCCGAGCAAGATCGGCGAGAACCCGTCCGTTAGAATCCTTGATCAAACAACCGGCAGGAACGGGCAGGATCAGGTCGGGGGCATCCGCTCCGGTACGGTTGTTGCGCGCCCCCTTGCCACCCGAGGCGGCGCGCTGATGGGGATGATCCCTCAAGCGAACCAGCGATGCCATCTGAGGATCGGCGACGAAAACTATCGAACCGCCCCGTCCCCCGTCGCCCCCGTCGGGGCCGCCCTTAGGTTTGTACTTCTCTCGATGAAAGGAGACCGCTCCGTCCCCCCCTTTGCCGGACGCTACAAAGACGCGAGTTTCGTCTACGAACACCTCAGCCGGATAAAACGAGCGACAATTGCCTGTTGACGGCATCGAGGGCAGCGCGCACCGTGGCCTCGTGAATGGGCCGATTGGCCGTCAAGGCAGAGCCGAGAACTAAACGGCCTTGGCCCAGGGCGCTTTTCGCCAAGACGACGACGATGTTCTGACCAAGGGTGTCGACCAGAGAGACGCCTTCGAGAGTAAATACTCCGGCTTGGCCCAAAAATGCCTGCGCGGCTTCTAGAGTCGTAGCAGCTACGACTCTTAATGAATGCGGGGTTATTGGCCCGGTGCCGACTCCTCGAGATTCCTTTCCGTCCATAACAAGGCTCACCTGGGCCTCGGAATTGGGACCCTCGACGGAGACAGTTATGGGGCCGATCAGCGGTCTGCGGTCAGCCGTCCCCGAGGCGAACTCGGGTTTGGAGGCAAATTGAAAAACGTTAACCTTGTCCGTGCTTTGTAGTAATTCGTGATGGACGAGAATGTCGGCGACCGTCTGGCGCACCTCGTATTCGGAGGTGGAAGCGTTGATGAAGACCTGGATCTCGGCGCCCCGTCCGGCGACTTCGTCAATAATGACGACACCCATGACACCGGGGATGTCCCGAATCTCCCGTTCTACTGCAGAGGTGGCATTTGCCATTTGGATCACCCCAGCTGTCAGCGGGGGTGGATGCTCACGAACTTGCGGCCGGCTTTGGTGTGAAAGCGGACCTCGCCGGGCTGAAGCGCAAAAAGCGTGTCGTCGCCGCCACGGCCCACGAGGGTACCGGGGTGGATCTTGGTACCGCGCTGGCGCACGATGATGGTACCGCCAGAGATTAGTTCGCCGCCAAACTTCTTGATGCCAAGCCTCTGCGCCTTTGAATCCCTACCGTTGCGGGAAGCGGCCGCGCCTTTTTTGTGTGCCATGTCTGTCTCCTAGGTTACCTCACCGGTAGCTTCTGTTGCGGGGGTGGGGGCTTCCGCGGGTTTTGCGGGGGTGGGGGCTTCCGCGGGTTTGGCCTTGGCCTTCTCTTCTGCTTGGCCGATAGAAGTGACCTCGATCAAAGAGTAGAGCTGGCGATGCCCCGACTTCACGGCGTACCCGGACTTCGGACGGTACTTGAAGACGTCTACCTTGTCGCCCTTGGCGTCACCAAGCAATTTCACTGCAACCTTGTAAGTCTTTAGTTCCTTTGCGCCGATGATGGTTTGTCCTTCGCTATTGACGACGAGGATAGGGGTCAGCGACGTCTTGCTGCCCTTGACGCTCAGATGCTCGACCTGAAGTACGTCACCTTCGGCGACCTTGTACTGCTTTCCCCCTGTCTTAATGACGGCGTACATGATGAACCTCTCTCGTAAAGGATTTTGCCGACCCATCCAACTGCTGCGGCTAAGAAAGGATACCAGTTTCGGGGGATCCCTAGTTCATCTCGGTCAGGACAACCCCGCGGCCCTCGCAGACTTCACACAAAGTCGAGTAGGCCTCCAGCAGGCCCTCGGAAACGTTCTTTCGGGTCATCTGCACGAGGCCCAACTCCGAGATACCGAACACCTGTGTTCTGGTCTTGTCCTTGGCTAGGGCATTTCGCAACGCCTTTAAGAGTTCGTCGCGATTTCTTTCGTGCATCATGTCAATAAAGTCGATGACGATAATCCCGCCGATGTCACGCAGCCTTAACTGTTTGGCGACCTCGTCGGCCGCCTCCAGGTTGGTGTGCAGCACCGTCTCTTCAAGGCTCGACTTTCCGACGAAACCTCCTGTATTCACGTCGACTACCGTCAGGGCTTCGGTGCGGTCGATCACGATGTGACCCCCCGAGGGCAACCACACCTTTCGGTCCAAGGCTTTACGAATCTGTTCGACGATGTGATAACGCTCGAATGCCGGTAACGGATCCTCGTATTTTTCAATCCGGTCGCCAAGCGCAGGCGTCACGTCGGTCACGTACTCACGAATCTCCTCGTACAAGTCGGCGCCTTCGACCACCACGCGCTCCACATCGCCCGTAAAGAGGTCTCTCACAACTCGAATAGCGAGCGCGGGTTCCGAGTAGACAAGTTGGGGCGGTTTCGCCTTCTTCATCTTCGACTCAACTTCCTTCCAAATCCGGACAAGCCGAGCCGCGTCACGTTCGAGGTCTTCCGGCTGAGCGCCCTGCGCGGCCGTTCTCACGATGAGTCCGAACCCCTCGGGCCGGATCTGTGAAGCGATGTCGCGAAGGCGATGACGTTCGTCGTCGGAGAGTCGCCGGCTGATTCCCAAAGACTCCTGACCCGGGACCATCACCAGATAACGGCCGGCGATCGAGACCTCCGTCGTCAGTCTGGCGCCCTTCGACCCCATCGGATCCTTGGTCACCTGGGTGAGAACAGACTGTCCGGGTTTGAGGATCGTCTCGATGCGTGGCGAAACTCCATCGACTTCTTCATCGTAAGTGACTTCGCCTGCATAGAGGACAGCATTGCGAACCTCGCCGATGTCGACGAATGCGGCCTCCATCCCAGGCAGAACGTTTTGCACTCGGCCTAAGTAGACGTTGCCTGCGATCGAGCGGTCCTCGCTGTGGGTTACGTAATGCTCAACTAGGTCCCGCTCCTCGAGCACCGCTATTCGGATTCGATCTTCGGACGCGGACACGACCATGGTTCGAGGCACTGCAGGGACCTGAGTTCGAGGTGTCCGCGGTCTGCGGGGGCGACGCTGGCGGCGTGCCGCAGGAGCCCCGGAATCAAGTTCGACGGCTGGAGCCTCACTGACGTTAGGGGACGACGCAGGTTCGCCGACGCCGTCATTGCCTTGCGCGGAGGCGGCCGTTGGCTCTGTCTTCGGGGCCGCTTGCTGGCCGCCTCTCGGCGCCCTACGTCGCGCAGACGTTCTAGCAGGAGTTTCACCACCATCACTTTTTGCGGTCGTTCGCGCTGCAGGCTTCGGGGGCTCCGAAGTTTTCACCTGGGCTGGCGCTTCATCGGGTTGGGGCTCGGGCCCCCCACTTGATTTCGGGGGGTTCGCAGCTTCTGGCGCGCGCGGTTCCGTACGTGCGGGGGCTGCTACCCCCCCG
>CAZCSK010000104.1:0-3720 GCA_964501265.1 uncultured Actinomycetes bacterium | reverse complement strand
CGATATCCAGGTTCAAGGCCCCTGGTCAGCGAGAGTACGACAACCAGGGCCGATTCTCATCGCCCCGAACGTGGAACCGGTATCTTTTTATTAAGTACATATCCGGACGTGATTGATCGCTTGTATGCGGACTAGAGAGCTGGAAAGTACAAGTTAAGACCTAATTCAATCCTTCGCCTGCCTTCGCCTGAAGATACTCGAGCCGCGGCCCTCAAAACGCTCAAACCCGCCACTCTGAGTCCGCGGACACAAACGTGAGAGTCCAACTTCAGACTGGTCAGACCTCATCTTTGTGAGGAAACAGAAGCTCGAGCAAAGCTTTCATCTTCTTCGGATCAAGTGGCCTTACCTCTACTACTTCGATTGACTTGAGATAGACACGCCGTCTGCGCCCGCGTGTTCGAACGGGATCGTTGATCGGGAATATGCGAGGTGAGCCTTTGTTGTCGTTCATCGGTAACTCCTTGGAGGCCTATGATGGTCACCTCCCGAGAGTCTGGCCTGGTTCAACTCAATCGCCCTCAAACTCATTACACGATTCCGGTTGACCCAACTTTCCAAGTCCAGCGACTATGAGCGTCGTCTTTGTTGCAAAGATCGCTCACTTATGCGTTAAATGAATCGGGACTAAAGAAAAGCGGACTCCCGGGACTTGTAGGGGTAAGTCGATACTTCAACGAGGTGGCTGCCCACCTGGTCGGGGGCGTAAAGAGGAGGGGCGAGTTGGTGAGTGCTACTAAGAGGACCGTTACGAGGAAGCGCGGCCTTGTTATGGGCCTCTGGATCATTTCGTGCGCGATCGTGTTCGCGTCGGTGCTCGTTGCTCCTCCGGCGAACGGTTCCCACGACCAGAACCGCTCGTCGGGGGGCCGGTGGTCGCCCACCGCGGCCCAACCGGTCGAATCGGCCGGTGAGATCGTGCTGACGTTCACCGCCCATGAACAAGGCCGGGTCGGCTACCAGTCGAGAAACGAGTGTCCTACGTATCCGTGGGACCCACAGGAATGCGGGCCCCCAATGGCCCGAGCGTCTGAGGACTACGGCGCGGTGAAGGGCGAGTGGATTTTCACCGAAGCCGGTTCCAGGGCCATTAGGATCCCGATCCTCGACGACGACCTCGACGAGGCCGACTTCGAGACCTTCTTTGTTGATGCCTCCTTTTACAACGACTTGGGCCAGCAGACGACGTGGGACTCCGCGTCCATCCGCATCGTGGACGACGACCCGAGCTCCTCTTCCGGCTCTTCTTCGCCCGCGCTATCGTCCGACCAGACAGGTACCGGCAGCCAGGCGGGTACCGGCGGCGCAACGACTCAGCCTGACACAGAGACTAGGCCGATGGAAGTTTCGGAAGTTTCGAGACCAGACCGGGATGCCGCATCGACGGAGTTGCGGCCCGGGCCCGGTTTCGAGTTGATCGGATCAGACCTTGTCTCCGGACCAGCCGCCAGCGCCCGGCTACCGGAGGACAAAAGAGGCATTACGAAAACCGTCTTTCTAATGCTGGCCACGGTGATCGTCACGGGTGGCGGAGCATGGATCTGGCGTCGACGAACAAGCTGGTAAGCTCCTCCTCCTCTGGATGGAATGGAGCAGGGGAAATAGAGCAGCCGGTTGCTACTAGGAGGTGGGCCGATTTCGAGGCCTGGTACCGAGCCGAGCATCCGAAACTTCTCGCCGCTCTCACCTGGGTCTCCGGAAACCCAGACCTTGCCGCGGAGGCCACTGACGAAGCGTTCGCCCGCGTTCTCGCCCGCTGGCGGAGGGTCCAACAAATGTCTTCGCCTGGGGGCTACCTGTACCGAGTTGGTCTCAACCTCGTTCGACGTACTACCCGAAGGCTGGTAGCCGAGCGGAAGGCGGTCACCGCAAGCTGGCGGCCCGAGATGCTTCCGGCGCCGGCAAGTGAAATCTGGCACGTGGTGCGAGACCTTCCGCCTCGGCAACGGGTGGCGGTTGTGCTTCGGTATCTGCTCGACCTTCCCGAGAGAGAGGTTGCCGAAGTGATGGGCGTTTCGGTCGGAACCGCTGCAGCAACTCTTTCTGCTGCCCGCACTCGACTCGCCGATTGGCTTTCGAAATCTGAAACGGAGGATTCCCATGAGTGAGCTTTCGCATGCTTTGAGGTCCCTGGTTGAGCACCCGCCTGCACCGGCTCCCCCTCTCCATGCGGTTGCGGCACGCAGCCGGCGGTTCAGAGTGCGCAGTCACATTGCTAGGATGATCTCAACCGCAGTCGTGATCGGATTGGTTGCCGCGATGGGGTTTGCAATTGCCAGGCCCAAACCGGTCCCGATCATCACAATCGGAGGACCCGGCCCCCACTCCGCGGGATACATCGCGGAGAAACCCGGCGGTTACGAAGGCCAAGGGAATTGGAAACTCACGATCCTGCGAGGTACAGAGACGATCGAGCTGACCAGTGCGAACAGCCATTCATGTGGCCCGATAGGAACGATCAAGCCGGGCGACAAAGTGACCGGAGTTATTTCGGATCCACACTCGCTGCTTCGCGCAGGCGAAGAAGCCCACTGCTAAACGCAATTATCCCCCCCAAGAATCTATTGCAGAACTATCTTTGGGTTACTAGTCGTCTCTCTAGGCCAGGCTCGAGGCCGGCCTAGCGTGGTACCACCGTGAATGATGTATGGCAGCTCGGGTAACCCTGCGCGGCTACTAGTTGGGGAACCTTGTCGTTGAGCCCCTCTGTGCAAGTTGAGCACATCGAATCCGCGAGAGTCGCGCGAGACTCGCGCGAGGCCGGCCACCTACCCGGGTTCAAGACTCTTTGGCCCTGGCGCGCGACTGCGCCCGCCGCACACGCCCGTAATTCCGGGCTGCGCAGGTCGTGCACATCCCATTTCTTCCATGTGGGCGGTCTTGAGTTCCACATTCGATACAACGAGGATGTTTGCGTGACCATGAACCGCGGGGGAGCGAAGGGGAGAATGCCAATGGTGTCTGATCGCGGTGTTTCCGCAGGTAGACCTTATATTTGCGAGGTAAGTCGTAAGTTGGACTTTCTTGAGAGGATGTACGCATAAGTACTTTATGTTGCACCGTGTCTAGAAGGGATTCTCTTTCTGCCTCCAGGGCGTGGACGGCGGGCTCGACCGTCGCCTCATCTAGAGTTCCGCTCTCAGCGTGATAACGGACCAGGCGGGCGAGCGCCGATCCAGATTTACGCATCGATTCTACAGCATGAAGTCACTGTGATCAAAAGTAAATCTGTTGCAAGGCGCACTTCACGCGTTCCCCTGAGGCAGCGGATCTCTCGATGGCGGCGATGACCTCGTGCCGCCGGACTGCGTCGTCGAAGTTCGGCACGGTGTGAATCCCGTTTTCGAAGGACCCCTTCTAGGACATCGCTTCGTGGGGTAATTAAGCCGTTTTAAGGACATTTCAGATGATTCACCCGCGCTATACCCAAATAGACCACAAAGCGCTATAATTCACCATATAGAGGCTTTTTCTACCGGAGGGCCATGGTGCGACCACCTTCCCCAAAACCACCTCAGGTTGGAGGCGATCGGGCTGGTCCGATAACCCCCTCTTACCACGCGTCAATTCGCCTGGCTGACACGGATTTCACAAGCAGTGGTCGATTTACCCCTCGGGCTTCCCAGAAGCGTGCAGATTCGACGTTTGCCCTGCAGCGCGCCCCGAAGACATCTTTTGGGCGACCTCAAGCATTCCTTACCGGGTCACAGAGCCGCGGGG
>CAZCSK010000103.1:0-3759 GCA_964501265.1 uncultured Actinomycetes bacterium | reverse complement strand
TCAGCCGTTCGATCTCGGGCCAAGGGGCCTCCGGGTTGACGTGGTCGGGCGTGACGGGCGAGACACCTCCCCAATCGTTGATGCCCGAGTCGACGTACGCGCGAAGGGCCTGGTCATCGTCAGCGAGATTCGGCGGCGCCTGGACGCTTATTTCATCCGGCAAGATCAGGCGCGCGAGGGCAATCGTTCCAAGCATGTCGCGCAGCGTTGGTTCGGGGCTCGCGTGCATTAGTGTGCCGGGTTTGGCGCGGAAATTTTGCACAATGACTTCCTGAATATGCCCGAATCGTTCATGCGATTTGCGAATGGCGAGCAGAGTCTGTGCTCTCTCTCGCCACGTCTCGCCGATACCAATAAGGATTCCGGTCGTGAACGGGACCTGTTGCCTGCCGGCCTCGTCGATGGTTTTCATTCTTGCGGCCGGATCCTTGTCGGGCGAGCCGTGATGAGGCATCCCCCGCTCCAACAGACGATCCGACGAGGATTCCAGCATTAGCCCCATCGACGGCGCGACCTCCCGAAGCACTGTCACGTCCGCGGCGTCCAGTAACCCGGGATTCATGTGCGGAAGAAGGCCGGTCTCGTCAAGTACGGCTTGCGCTGCCACTGCAAGATATTCGAGCGTCGTCGCGTAGCCCAGGCTTGACAGCTCATCGCGCACCTGCCTATATCGCAACTCCGGTTTGTCTCCCAGCGTGAATAGAGCTTCGGCGCAACCGGCCGCAACGCCGGCTCTCGCGATGCTCAAAACTTCGTCGATCGAAAGATACGCACGCATGCCCGGGGGCGGAGGTTTGGCGAACGTGCAGTAGTGGCAGACGTCACGGCAAGCCATCGTCAATGGAATGAAAACCTTAGGAGAGTAAGTGACGATGTTGCCCCAGGCCGCGTCACGGACTTCCGTCGCGGCACGCCGGGCATTGTCGATCGACGCCCCCGATTCGATGCATTCAGCCAGAGCGAGGGCCCCAGCTTTGGTCAGCTCGGTCACGCGAGCGACTGTATCTGATTTGGCCCGAGGTGGGCTATCGTGATGCGCATGAATGTGACCGCTCTCGCCGGAGGAGTTGGTGCTGCCAGGTTTCTAAGGGGCCTCGTGCGCGCGCTGGGGGCTGAGAGCCTCCCGAATCAGTCGGAGGCCGACGAGGTCACGATCATTGGAAACACCGGCGACGATGCTACGTTTTATGGTCTTCATATCAGCCCCGACCTCGACATAGTCACCTACACGCTGGCCGGTGAGATTGGGGCGTCAGGTTGGGGATTTGCCGGCGACACAACCCATGCGCTCGAGATGATGTCTTCATACGGAATCGACACGTGGTTCACTCTTGGCGATCGCGATATCGGGACGCACCTCGCCCGGACGACTTGGCTCCGAGAGGGCACTCCCCTATCGGAGGTGACCGATCGAATAAGGCGCTCGCTAGGGGTCGGGGCGCGCGTCATTCCGATGAGCGACGACCCCGTGCGCACAAAGATCACTACGGCCGAAGGAATCGAGAGAGAGTTTCAAGAATATTTCGTCCGGTTCGGCCATTCCGAAGATGTGAGCGCAGTCCGCTTCGATGGGGCCGAGCAAGCTCGACCGGCCCCCGGTGTCCTCGATGCGCTGGAGCAGGCGACAAGAATCATCATCTGTCCGTCGAACCCCGTGGTGAGCATCGCGCCGATACTCGCCGTTCCGGGGATCCGCGAAGCTCTGCGTCGTCGACGCGCCGACGTTGTCGCGGTGTCGCCGATTGTTCAAGGCGCCGCTCTCAAAGGCCCCGCCGACCGAATGCTCCCCCTCGTTGGAGCGGAAGTCAGCGCGTCGGGAGTGGCAGGCCTGTACACGGACATTTGCGCAACCTTCGTTGTTGACCGGCGAGACGGACAAGAAGCGCCTAAAGTCGAAGCGCTGGGCATGCGCTGCATCGTCGCGGAAACGGTAATGGAAACGGTTGAGATTGCGACAGACCTTGCCCGGGAAGTTCTGGTTTGAATCCGATAACCATCTACCCGATCAAAGTGCCGGGTGAAGTGGCAGCGGGCGCCGACATCGGATCGGTTATCTGCGACGCTGCTGCTTCGATAAACTTTGCGTTGCAGGATTCCGACGTCATCGTGGTCACCCAGAAGATCGTCTCGAAGGCTGAGGGTCGGACCGCCCAGGTTCCTCCAGATGATCGGGCGGCGGTGGCGGCCTTGGTCGAGAAGGAGGCCGTGCGCATCTTGCGCAGACGCGGCCACTTCATCATCGCTGAGACAAAGCACGGACTTGTCTGCGCAAACGCCGGAATCGACTCATCCAACGTCGAACCGGGAGTCGTGACTTTGCTTCCCCTAGATCCCGACCGCTCGGCGAGACGCATTCGAGCACGCGTCAAGAGGATCTGCGGCGCGGACGTTGCGGTCATCGTCTCGGACACATTTGGGAGGGCATGGCGAGTCGGCCAAACAAACATAGCGATCGGGATAGCCGGAATGACTCCGCTGAACAACTATGCCGGCACCAAGGACACGTTCGGCACCGTCCTGCGGGTAACAAACATCGCCATCGCCGACGAATTGGCCGGTGCAGCCGAGATGGTGATGGGGAAAGCTGAGGAGATCCCCCTTGCGGTCGTCCGAGGGGCCCCGATAGAGCAGGGTCGTGGTAGCGCCCGCGAATTGGTCCGACCACTGCAGGATGACCTCTTCCGTTAAGATGCATCTTCAATGACTCAACAGAACAAGAAGGCCAAACGAGCCGCCACTCGCCAGGCGCGGGCCGAAGCGCAGCGAGCTCGCGAACAGGCTCGGAAGCGCAAGAGGATGCTGACTATCGGACTGATCGCCGCTTTGGTGATCGCGGTCGCCTTCTTTGGGAGCAAGCGCGCCATGCAGACAAAGAAATTGGTCGGGCTTTCAACCAAGAATGCTGGTTGCGAGCTCAAGAGCCCGAAGGAACTTCCGGCGTCGCCGCACATGAACCCCGAAGACCCTGCACCCGAGTACAGCTCGAACCCGCCAAGTTCCGGCTTGCATCTTCCATCAACTGCCCCCGGAGGGGCCGTCGATGAGACGGTCGACCCGAGGCTGCTGGTTCACAACTTGGAGCACGGCTATGTGATCATCCACTACAAGGGCATCTCCGAAAGCGAGATCAACGAGATCCACGACATGGTCGATGCATACGCCGATGGCGTGATCGCTCAACCCAACCCTGAGATCACGAGCCCCATCGCAATGGTCTCTTGGGGAGTTTTGCAGACATGCAAAGACGTTTCAATTCCTGTGATCAAGTCATTCATCAAAGAGCACTGCAACAAGGGTCCAGAAAAGCTCGGCCTACCCTGCGGAAGCTAGTTTCCATCGCTGGGTCGCGCTCAGCGCGACTCAGCGTTGAGAACCTCCGATATTTGGGCAATTAGGTCGGCCGGATGACGCAAGTCCTCCCAGTGGACTCGAAGGATGCGTCATCCTGCGCGCATGAGCCTGTTGCCACGGGCGGCGTCATTACGCCAGGCCCGCTTGCCCGAGTGGTGCCGGTAGCTATCCGCCTCGATCGCCAACCGAACTTGGGGGTACGCAAAGTCGACCCGCCCCAGAACTAGTTTGCCGTCCGAGACCTCAAACTGGCGCTGCGGTTCGGGCAATCGTGACCGTCGGAGCACTTGTGCGAGTTTGACCTCAAAGGCGCTCGCTAGCTGCGGATCGGCGGCGGATCTCTGATCCAGCAACTCTTGCAAGCAACTCAGTCCCTTTCGCCTTTTGCTCTGGGCTTGCTTCAAAGTC
>CAZCSK010000102.1:0-3896 GCA_964501265.1 uncultured Actinomycetes bacterium | reverse complement strand
CGGAACATCTGGCCGCGGTCGAAAGTTGCATACGCAGCAGTCCGCTTAACCGGCCCCAAACAATTCGGACGGTACTACGACCCCATCCACTTGGCGACATTTCGGGCAAGAGGATCTGGTTCGCAACTACGGCTCCACAAAAGGCGCGAGACATGCTCAAGCAACATCTCCAACAAGATTACAAAGCCGAATCGGTAATGATCAGCCACGCCCTGGCCGACCGACAACAACTAAACCTCGATATCGAAGCCGCCGAGGGAGCTGATGTGATCCTCACCGAGCTAAAGGCGGCGGCCGTCGACGTCGTCACCAGATTTGGTCTCGAACACGGAATCGATGTCGTGTACGCAGACACCCGTATCTTCAAGGCAACCCCCCAAGAACCCGAGTCCGCCGACGTTTTTCTAGAGATAGCAGCCAAGGCAAAGGCGCGGTTCGGCCCATGAGCTCCGGTGTTCGGCACGTTACGATTAAAGACCGGGCTCATGGGCTTCCCTATTCGAAAGGGCTCATGGCTTCGTCATTGACGATATGCGGCATCCAGCCTGCTGAGGCATTTCGGCTGGCCGAGAAGATCGAAGAGCACCTTATAGCGCGGGGCGAATTCGAAGTGCAAACCGATGAGCTGAGAGACCTGGCCGCGGCGATGTTGCGTGAAGTGAGTGAATCCTCTGCTGACACTTACCTGCGATGGCAGGAGGTTGAAGAACTAAGTTTGCCGCTAGTGATTCTCATCGGAGGCGCGACCGGCGTTGGCAAGTCAACGATAGCGACGCAACTGGCCGCTCGTCTCGGGATCACCCGGGTCATCTCGACCGACGCCATCCGCGAAGTTCTCCGGTCAGCTTTATCGCCAGAACTGGTTCCAGCGCTGCATGTTTCGTCGTTCGATGCGGACACCCTGGCCTCTCCACTTTCGCAGGAGGCCGATCCTGTAATTCTTGGGTTCCAAGAGCAGGTGCGGGCAGTATCGGTAGGGATCAAGGCCCTGATCGCTCGTGCGCAGGAGGAGAGGACGGACCTAATCGTCGAGGGAGCGCATGTTGTGCCCGGTTTTCTCGACGGATGGAAAGAGGAATTTCCAGGAGCGGTACTGGTTCCGGTCGTCATCGAGGTGGGTTCCGAGGAGGTCCACCGGAGCCACTTCCATTTGAGGGCTGAGGGCGGATCCCGGCCCGGCGAGAAATACCTCGCGGCATTTGATAAGATAAGAAGTATCCAAGCGCATATCCTCCGCTTGGCCCGCGAGCGCGATGTGGAAATCGTCGAAGCGTTCGATCTCGACTCAACTCTTCAAAAAGTGATCGCGGTGATCGTACAAGGCGCATTTGCAGCTGTTCAGCGACAGGGGAGAAGCTCTAATACCGAAACGGGCAAAACCCCTTCTTACCGCTCCAGCAATTGGGCGGTGATGGGAAGGAGAAAGGGATTATGAAGCTATTCTTAGATACAGCCAATCTCGATGAAATCCGCGAGATTAACGCGTGGGGAGTGCTTAGCGGAATCACCACAAACCCAACACTCATCTACCGCGAGAAGCCCACCGACTGGATTGCGCATGCAAAGGAAATCTGCGCCATCGTTTCGGGTCCGGTGTCACTGGAAACAACCACCACCAAAACGAAGGATCTTATTGAAGAAGGCCATCAGTTGGCGGCGGTCGCTCCCAACGCGGTCGTCAAGATCGTCATGACTCCCGAGGGCCTTGCCGCCGTGAAGGCCTTGACCGAAGAGGGGATCAAGGTCAACGTGACGCTCGTCTTCTCTCCATCGCAAGCAATCCTTGCAGCCGAAGCCGGAGCCTATATAGTGTCCCCGTTCCTCGGCCGACTCGATGACGTATCTGTCGATGGTATCGGAGTCCTCGCCGATATTTGCGAGATCTTCGACGCCCAGGGTTACGACGCGTTGGTGCTCGCAGCGAGTCTGAGGCACCCAATGCACGTCGTGGACGCAGCCCGGCTGGGGACAGAGATCGCATCCATGCCGTACAAGATTTTCAAGCAACTGGTTCAGCACCCACTAACTGATGCCGGCATTAAGTCGTTCACGAAGGATTGGGAATCTCTACAGAAGGAAGGAAGCAAATGATTGACACTGAAAAGCAGGGACTTGCGACGAAAAAGGTCGCCGAGCTTCAGGCAATGGCGGGCAAGATTGGAGTCGTGTCGAAGGGACTCAAGAAAGCAGACCTTATCGACGCGATCACAAAGAGCAAGGCGAACTCCGTGAACGGTGTCGCGCCCGCCAAAGCGCCGTCGCGCGCTCCTGCTCCGGCGCGGGCCTCTGCTCCGGCCTCGGCCTCCCCGTCCTCGGCCCCCCCTTCCGCGGCCCCCCCCTCCGCGGCCCCCTCCTCCGCCATTAACGTTCCTCGCGTCGACTCAAGACCACCTCCGATGCAGTCCGAGCCCCGGCGTGACTTCGACCAGCCCCGCCGCGATGGATTCAATCGAGAACGAGACCGAGGCCGCCGGCGCAGGCGGGGCCGTGAGCGTGGCCCCGAGCGATTCGATCGTCCGCCGCGCGAGCCGGAGGTTTACGACGAAGCCGACCTCGAGCCCGCTACCGGGATCCTCGACATCTTGTCGGAAGGCTACGGGTTCCTGCGGACTACCGGTTATCTGCTCGACCGTGAGGATGTCTACGTTTCAGTCAACCAAGTCAAGAAATTTCACCTGCGACGGGGCGATGAGGTCTTAGGTCAGGCACGAAAGCCCAAGGAATCCGACAAGGAAGTCTATCGGGCTCTGGTGCAGATCGACACCGTCAACGGTAAGACCCCCGAAGAGATGGCCAAGCGCCCTGTATTCGAGAAGCTCACGCCTTTGTATCCGGAGGAGCGTATTCGGCTCGAACTCAACGATGATCCGGGCCAAATCACGCAAAGAATCATCGACCTTGTTGCGCCAATCGGAAAGGGCCAGCGGGGAATGATTGTTTCGCCCCCCAAGGCTGGCAAGACCACCGTCATGAAACAGATCGCGAAGTCGGTCCGAACCAACGCTCCCGAGTGCCACCTGATCGTTCTCTTAGTCGATGAGCGCCCGGAAGAAGTCACCGACATGCAGCGTTCGGTTGACGGCGAGGTCATCTACTCGACCTTCGACCGCCCCACGGGTGATCACATTCAGGTTGCCGAACTGGCTCTCGACCGCGCGAAACGGATGGTTGAATTGGGAAGGGACGTTGTCATCTTGCTCGACGGGATCACGCGTCTTTCCCGGGCCTACAACCTTGCGGCGCCTGCTTCGGGCCGGATCTTGTCGGGAGGTATCGACTCGGCGGCTCTGCATCCGCCACGGCGGTTCTTTGCCGCGGCCAGAAACATCGAGTTCGGTGGGAGCCTGACTATTTTGGCTACCGCTCTTGTCGAGACCGGCTCGAAAATGGACGAAGTTATCTTCGAAGAATTCAAGGGCACCGGTAACTGGGAGCTGCGTCTCGACCGGCGCGCTTCCGAGAAGCGCATATTCCCTGCTATCGACATCGAGGCGTCCGGAACTCGTAAAGAGGAGCTTTTGCTCACCAAGGAAGAACTCGCATTGGTGTGGAAGTTGCGGCGAGTGCTGCATGCTCTGGAAGGTGTTGCCGGGCTTGAACTTCTTGTCGACAAGATGCGCGCGACGAAGGGCAACATGCAGTTTCTGATGGACGTAGGACGCCAGGGCGGCGGCGACTAACTAGCCAATACCCGAAAAAAGTGGATGCGAGATACGTAATTCTTTTCGCAGTCCTGGTTGCTGCCGCCCTGGTCGTTACGTTTCGTGTAATGGGCCGGGCTTCAAAGGGGTACGAAAAGGCCAGGCAGCGACGAGAAGCGCGCGGGCCTGCGGTGCCCTGCTCGACCTGTCACTCGACCATGGATTTTCTTGGAGTATCTGAGTTCGCTGCACGGG
>CAZCSK010000101.1:0-4175 GCA_964501265.1 uncultured Actinomycetes bacterium | reverse complement strand
CGGTTCGATTCCGCGAGTGGGCTCGGATGCGGGAAGAAATTGATAGCATCTTGGCGGCGTAGCTCAGGGGCAGAGCAAGCGGCTCATAATCGCTGTGTCGGCGGTTCGAATCCGCCCGCCGCTACTAAAAGAGGTTGAACGAAAGGAAGAAAGAATGTCAAAGGCAAAGTTCGAACGAAACAAGCCACATCTGAATATCGGAACGATCGGTCACATCGACCACGGTAAGACCACTCTTACTGCCGCAATCACCAAGACCCTGACCGACAAGGGGATCGGCAACTTCTTCACGCCGTTCGACCAGATCGATAAGGCTCCCGAAGAAAAAGCGCGCGGCATCACCATCACCATCGCTCATGTTGAATACGAGACAGAGGCTCGTCACTACGCGCACGTCGACTGTCCGGGCCACGCCGACTACATCAAAAACATGATTACCGGCGCAGCCCAGATGGACGGAGCGATCCTTGTGGTAGCGGCGACCGATGGTCCAATGCAGCAAACGCGTGAGCATGTACTGCTTGCTCGTCAGGTGGGAGTGCCGGCGATGGTCGTGGCGCTGAACAAAGTCGACATGGTCGACGATCCCGAGCTGCTCGACCTCGTTGAACTGGAGGTCCGCGAACTGCTGACGAAATTTGATTTCCCCGGCGACGACATTCCGGTCATTCGTGTCTCCGCTCTGAAAGCCCTTGAGGGGGACGCCGACGCGCAGGCTCAGATCATGGAGCTGATGAATGCGGTCGATACCGCGATCCCTGAGCCAGTGCGTGAAATCGACAAGCCGTTCCTCATGCCAATCGAAGATGTGATGACGATTACCGGGCGAGGCACGGTCGTGACCGGCCGTGTCGAGCGCGGAAAAGTCAAGGTCGGCGAGACCATCGAGATAGTCGGAATCAAAGAGAAAGTACAGAGCACTGTTTGCACGGGGGTTGAGATGTTCCGCAAATTGCTCGATCAGGGGCAAGCTGGAGACAACGTCGGTGCCTTGCTGCGAGGCATCAACAAAGAGGACGTCGAGCGGGGTCAGGTGCTTGCCGCGCCTGGATCGATCACGCCGCACACTCACTTCGACGCCCAGGTATATGTGCTCTCAAAAGAAGAAGGTGGTCGGCACACGCCGTTCGTCAACAAGTACCGTCCGCAGTTCTACTTCCGGACCACCGATGTCACCGGCGCCGTCACGCTCCCCGAGGGAGTCGAGATGGTCATGCCTGGCGACAACATCACGATGACTGTCGAACTGATCCAGCCGATCGCGATGGACGAAGGCTTGCAGTTCGCCATCCGTGAGGGTGGCCGCACTGTGGGGGCAGGGCGAGTAACGAAGATCACTAAGTAGCTTCGATGACATCGGATAAACGGCCCCACGTGATACTCGCCTGCGGAGAGTGCAAGCGGCGTAATTACATCACGACCAAGAACCGCTCTACTCAGACGGATCGTCTTGAGATGAAGAAGTTCTGCCGGTGGTGCCGTACGCACACGCCCCACAAGGAGACGCGCTAAACGGGGCGCGCCCTCCTCTGGGCCCTCCGGGGCGATCAGTAATGGATGTGCCGGCAGGTCTCATTGAGCAGTGCAAGCGGGGCCAGCCTGACGCGTTCGAGGAGCTCATCCGGCTTACTCACCGCGATGTCTACTCACTAGCATTGCGCCTGCTGGGAAACCCCGACGACGCTGCCGAAGTTTCGCAGGAGACCTACATCAAGCTTCTGCGTGCTATCAAACAGTTTCGCGGTGACTCCAAGTTCTCGACTTGGCTGTACCGGGTGACCTCCAGCGTGGCGATCTCGTATCTGCGAAAAAGGTCAAGGACGCGGCTGGACGTCCCCCTTGAATTCGATGACTGGCAGGTCCTGGCGGCCCCTGCGTCCTTCGACCCGGCGACCGTCGCCGAGCAGCGGTCTCTTCGCAGTGAACTCGACCGGGCCCTTCTGTCTCTTCCTGTGGGCTATCGGGCGGTAGTGGTGATGAAGGATATCTATGGATTCAGCCTGGAGGAGATCGGAAAAGAGCTTGGAATCACATCCGGCGCCGCAAAAGTGAGACTTTTTCGGGCTCGACAGCGTCTGAAAGATGTGCTGACCGGGAAAAGGCCGGTAAAGCCAGTCAGGAAGAAGGGCTTAAAATGAACTGTCGCGAAGTAGAAGACTACCTACCCGCATACGACGATGCCAGCGTCGGGCCCCGCGCCGAACTGGTTGGCTTGCATCTGAAATCTTGTGAATCTTGCCGCTCGGAGTTGCAGTCCTACCGAGAACTGGCGGCTGGATTGGAATCGCTCGTGGGCCAAACGGTCGAGCCGCCGTCATGGCTTCTCGGCACGATCACCGAGACTGTTTCCGGCAGGGTTACCAAGGTCGCGGTGCTCCGGGCGCGCGCGATAGCGCTCGCCACACCCAAGGCCATCGCCGGGGGTGCGATCGTCGCGGCAGGATTAGTGGGGGCAGTATTGCTCAGGCGCCGTGGTGGTAAAGAATTGCGCGAAGCGATGGCGGAGGCTTGAGTTTTCGCGTATTGTTTGAATCTGGATAAACACGTCTGATCGCCAAGAGTGGCGAGTACAAAAAAAGGAGGTAGCCATGCAACCGCAATTAGTTCAAGGGCGCTACCTCTTTGCCTGCAGCTGCCAGTCCTAGTCCGGTAGCCCCCTCACTCAAGCTTCACCATCCATAACGCCGCGCGCCGTTTCGTGCGTCGCTCAAAAGGGGATTTGGCAATGGTCAAAGCATCTGTTAGGCAAGTTCTTCGACAAGGGTTGGAGGTCGAAGCCTCCAAGAGGCCTCTTCCTAACCTCAAGGAGGTTAACGCCAGGCGTCAAATGACGGGCGAGGCCGGCGAATCGGCTGCCCCGGCCGCGCCGCGGTCGAGTTTCGTAGACGTGATTGGTACCAAGTACCCAGTTCCAGATTGGCTGCCCACCGAGGAATACATCGACGACGTCCTCGGCCCCATCAAGAGCGGCAAGGAGGCCGACGTCTTTTTGGTCGAACGGTCATCTCCTAAGAAGTCCTGCCTCCTCGCGCTCAAGAAATACAAAGCCGTTTCAGAGCGGGCATTTCGTCGGGATCAGATCTACACAGAGGGCCGAAGAGTCCGAGAAACCCGTCTGAAGCGAGCGATCGAGCAAGGCACGCGTGTAGGTAAAGCTGCTCTTTCCGCAGATTGGGGTGGTCGCGAATTCGGTTACCTCAGGCAGTTGTGGCTTGAAGGGGCGGACGTGCCGTATCCAGTGGAGGGCGAGGGAGGCGGATCCTTGTTGATGCAGTTCATCGGAAACGCTGAGCGCGCGGGATCCCGACTTGTCGACGCGCGGCTCACCAAGCAGGAAGCCGAGCCTGTGTTCGAGCAGATCCTTGGAAATATTGACTTGTTCGCGCGCTTGGGTTTAGTCCATGGCGATTTGTCGGCCTACAATGTTTTGGTGTGGCAAGGGAAGTCTTGGATCATCGACTTTCCTCAGGCTGCGGCAATCTCGCTCAACCCTCATGCCATCGACCTGCTCGAACGAGACCTGCGCAACGTGTGCACGTACTTCCGCAAGTTTGGTCTTATCAAAGATCCAGGCGAGGAGCTCGCTCGCATCTTGGGAGACATCATCCTCATCTAAAATTACCCGTCTGTAACTCCTCCCTTGCCACCTGCGTCATATCTAGAGCATTTAGGGGCAAGGACTCGGCCGTTCGGCCGGGCAGGAACCCCAGAAGGAGGTAGAAGCGTGGAGATTCTCACAGCAGTAGTGCTGGGAATCGTCGGGGGCCTTTTGATGAAGGCTCTGTTCCTCAAGGACTCGCACATCTTGTGGGACGCCGGATTCGGAGTAGTAGGCGGTCTTGTTGCCTATTACCTGGCTACGGCCCTCACGGAAGACATTGCAGGCTACGTGGCCACCATAGCCACGGCTGTTGTTGTCGCAGGTCTTCTGCACATGCTCTGGCACCGTTTCGGCAAGACCGCTTAACGGCAGGCCAAAGTTGTAAACAAGGGCGCGATGAGCGCCCTTGTTTCATTTGGGGGATAATCTATTTGCTGCTAACTCCCTCGAGTCCGTATACTTGCACCGCAGTGGGCTTGAGGCTAGTTTCATAGGCCCGTGGCTCAACTGGTAGAGCATCGGTCTCCAAAACCGGGGGTTGGGGGTTCAAGTCCCTCCGGGCCTGCCAGGAATC
>CAZCSK010000100.1:0-4217 GCA_964501265.1 uncultured Actinomycetes bacterium | reverse complement strand
GCGCGGTGATCAGATTTGCCACTGCGTCGTCGATCGGTGTTCCTATGAAGATGATCCGTTCCTTTAACAAGCGCGAATAGATGTCGTACGCGCGTTCACCGCGGCTGGTCTGTTCGACCACCATTGGAACCATGTAATTTTCCATCGTCAATCCTCCGTATCCTTTCCGGGCTTGGCGCTCTCGATTATCGTCGCCTTCTCGACAACCAGATCCGCAGCCTTCCTTCGCAGAATATCACCGGCCATCGCATTCATTTGTCCGGCCTTCTCAACTTCTTTCGCGAATTCACCGGGTTCCTTCCCCAAGCGCGACGCATGAGCAACCAGATATTCGGCCAGGTCTTCCTTGGTTACTTTGATGTCCTCACGACGGCCAACCTCCTCGAGCACCAAACGGGCGGCGCACGCTCGTTCCGCTTCCTTTTTAGATTCCTCGAGCAGCGCTTCTTCGGTTGTTTGATTCGCTTCCAAATACTGGTCGAAAGTCACACCAGCGTGCTCTAATTCGATCACCAGGTCAGAGAGCCTGACTCTAGTTTCAGAGGCCACAAGCGCTTCCGGGACCGAGATATCCGTCCTGTCAACAAGTTCTCGAATGACTCGGGTGCGAACGATCAGATCGGCCTCTACCTCTTTGAAGCCCGCTACTCGATCCCTGACCTCTTTTTTCAATTCGTCCAGGGTGTCGAACTCGGAGGCCGACTTCGCAAATTCGTCATCGAGGGCGGGGAGCTTCTTCGTTTGCACCTCTTTCACTACTACTGTGAACGTTGCCTCTTGGCCGCCATGAGCGCCGATGCCGTCGGGCAAGAGATCATTGAACTTCAAGATGTCGCCGGGTCGCTTGCCGTTCAGTTCGACGTCCAACTTGGGAACAACAGATGCTGAGCCAAGCTCGTAAATGAGGGCATCGGCGCTCGCCTCGTCCAACTTCTCACCATGGATCGAACAACTTAGGTTGATCGTCAGGTGGTCCCCTTCAACAGCGTTTCTTCCGACCGGCTCTAGAGTGCCAAACCGTTCGCGGATACGTTCAAGTTGTGCTTCAACTTCATCGTCGGTCGGTTCGTGATCTGGCCGGGTTACCTCGATACCCGTGTAATCGGGCAAGTCAATGGTTGGGCGCACTTCGAGGCGGGCCGTGAACGTGAGCGGTCCCCCCTGTTCGAACTTGGTGACCTCAATATCGGGATATGTGATCGGATCCAAGGATTCGGCGTCGGCTGCCCGGGCATAGAGAGCGGGCAGAGCGTCGCGTAGCAATTCCTCGCGGATCGTTTCCTTGCCAACGCGGCTTTCGAGCACGGCTTTCGGGACCTTGCCTTTGCGAAATCCAGGAACCTTGAGTTCATTCGCCAGGCGTTTCATGGTGGCGTCGTAGAGCGGCAACAACTCATCGGGCGGTACTTCAATAAGAAGCGTTCGTTTGGTCGGACTTTCGCTCTCAACGGTGGTCTTCATCGGCGAATGGTAAACCCTTTTCGCCTTCGGCGAAGATGACTAGTCCTCGCGCAACTGAGAGTCGCTCAAGGGGCCAAGTAAGTCCGCCGACACATGAGGAAGGTATCTACCGAAGGAATTGACTATGCGCGCCCTACTGCCGGACGACCGTGGGAGGGACCCGTTCGCGTGAGTTCCCTGTATCTCGCACTTCAATATCTGTCAACGCTAGTCTTCGCGCTCGTCTCACTCGCATCGTTCCGATCGTGGATGCGTCACCGCGGGAAGCAGCGAGGACTTCTAGCTCTAGCCTTCGGGCTCCTTGCGGTCATTGCGGTTACTGGTCGCGTGATACCGGTAGACACAGACGATCCGACTTTCACTGTCGTCCGCAAACTGCTTGTTGCAGTTCTGGTGTTCTTCCCCTACTTACTTTTCAGGTTTGCCGCGACCTTTGGCCGGGTAGCTGGGTGGCTGGAAGCAACCACGGCGGCCCTTACCGTGGGTCTGGCCGCATCAATCTTCCTACTTGGGCAGTTGCCCGAACAGGGCGGCCCGAGATCTCCGGCATTTCAGATTTACGTAATTGTTCTGCTCGTCCAATGGACCCTGTGTTCGATGTTCGTCACCGTCCGGTTTTGGAAAGCGGGAAAGGGCCAACCGACCGTGGCCAGGCGAAGGATGCGAACCCTCAGTTTGGGGGCTCTCGCCCTTGCTGTGGCTTTACTAATCGGGGGAAGCTCGAGCCCTCAAGCGGAGCCTGGTGGAATCCAAATCGCAACGTCGCTCCTGGGGATTTTGAGCGCTCCATTGTTTCTACTTGGGTTCGCTCCCCCAAGGTTCGTTGTCGCTGTATGGCGCCGGCCCGAAGAACTCGTGCTTCGAGAAGCGGGGAAAGGCCTCATGCGGGCCGGCACTCCCCAAGAAGTTGCATCCATCGTCCTACCGCATGCTGCGCGCCTTTTCGGAGCGAGTTCGGCGATCCTCACCGAATCCGAAGGGCAAATAGTTGGCCATGTCGGGACAAGCGAAGAGCGGGCAGCAAGAATCGTGTCTTCGCCCCGCCTGGCCCAAGACGCAAGTCTGATCTCGGTTCCCGTTGGAGCGGGACAGCTGTTCATTGAGGCTGGCCCCTTCGCTCCTTACTTTGGGCGAGAGGATATCGAGATCCTAGGAGTGCTGGGAAACCTGACCGAACTCGGGCTCACTCGAACTCGTCAAACTGCCGAGCTCGAGGCAGCCACTGAAGCGATGCGCGACTTTGTCGCGATCGCATCGCACGATATGAGAACGCCCATCACTGTTATCAAAGGGATGGCATTGACCCTTCGGGATCGCTGGGAGGCCGTAACGCCAGAATCAAGGCATCGGCACTTGGATTCGATTGTCCGTAACGCCGGACATTTGGCTAGCCTCGTTGACGACCTGTTGATCGTATCCAGGCTGGAGAGCGGTTCGATGGAGACCGATCCAAGCGCAGTAGACGTCGCTATGACCGCTCGTCAGATCTTGGCGGACCTTAGGGAGGACAACTTCGAGATACTTATTCCGGAAAACGTGAGAGCACTTGTTGACCCAGCCCACTTAGAAAGGATACTCATCAATTACGTCGTAAACGCCCGAACATATGGGAAGCCACCTTATTGGATCGAAGCCTCGACTAAGGACCGTTCCATGCATTTAACCGTTGTCGACCACGGCCCCGGCGTGCCGATTGCATTCGAGCAGCGCTTATTCGAGAAGTTCTCGAGGGCCGAAAAGCAAGAGAGCAAGGTGAGGGATGGGACCGGCCTCGGGCTATCGATCGTCCGCGGGCTCGCCAGGACCGCTGGCGGTGACGCCTGGTATGAGAGGGAAGAGCCTTCCGGGTCGCGATTTTGCGTTAGGCTTCCGGGTATCTAGGTGACCGGAGACATGGGCAAAGTGAAGATTCTTGTTGTAGTGGAGGATGAGCCAGACATGCGCGAAGTCATCAGGCTCACGCTGATGGCTGACAAGCGGCTGGAGATAGCGGGAGAGGCAGAGTCCGCTGAAGAGGCAATCGAATTGGCTCGCACCAGCGACCCAGGGCTCATGCTGCTGGATCACAACATCAGAGGAACAATCATGGGGATCCAGGCTGCTCCGCTACTGAAAAAAGTGGCACCCAATTGCAAAATCCTGCTGTTCACCGCTTTCGACTTGGCGGCCGAGGCAGCCAAGGAACCAGCTATCGACGGCTATCTCCGAAAAGACCACCTCGAAAAACTCGTCCCAACGGTTGACAAGATGCTCGGTCTGGAACCTCTGGCAAGCTAACGAGCCTCCCGACAACTTGGTGCGCCCGGGAGGACTTGAACCCCCAACCTGCCGGGTAGAAGCCGGCTGCTCTATCCAGTTGAGCTACGAGCGCGTCGATCCAGTTTAGGCTTAGTGCACGGGATGTGGCGCAGCTTGGTTAGCGTGCGGCGTTTGGGACGCCGAGGCCGCCGGTTCGAATCCGGCCATCCCGACCGCCGTTACACTTAACGCATTGCGGGCGTAGCTCAATGGTAGAGTCCGAGCCTTCCAAGCTCGTTGCGCGAGTTCGATCCTCGTCGCCCGCTCCAAAATCTAGCGCCCCTGTCAATTAAGCTCCTAGGCCAAACTCACGAAGCAGGTCGCGAGGAGAAAGGATCCTAACTCCCTCAGTGTGAACTCCTTCAAAATGGCGGTCCCGCGTAACTAAGACTGCATCCGCCGACAACGCCAGCGCAATGAGGTAATCGTCGCCGGGGTCGTTTGCAACTACTCGAGGC
>CAZCSK010000099.1:0-4352 GCA_964501265.1 uncultured Actinomycetes bacterium | reverse complement strand
GCCAAACCGTCTCGGTCTGCGGCTCGACTCCGGCTACGGCGTCGAAAACTGCAATAGCGCCGTCGAGTACGCGGAGCGATCTCTCGACTTCAACGGTAAAGTCCACGTGGCCGGGTGTGTCGATGATGTTGATCCAGTGGTCCTTCCAGCGGCAAGTCGTTGCAGCGGAGGTGATGGTGATTCCCCGTTCCTGTTCCTGGATCATCCAGTCCATGACGGCTGCGCCCTCGTGGACTTCGCCGATCTTGTAAGTTCGGCCGGTGTAGTAGAGGATGCGTTCGGTCGTTGTGGTTTTGCCCGCGTCGATGTGGGCCATGATCCCGACGTTGCGGGTTCTGGACAGCGGAAACTCGCGGAAGGCCGACGCCTTTTTTTTGGCCTCGAACGCTTCTTTTCTTTCTTCCACTTCTACTGCCATCGCTTTCCCATCTTTAGTTTCCGTTAACACAAAGGGCCGGGGAATCCCCCGGCCCGGAAGTCTTTGCTCGTGACTTTAGTTCAAGCAAACTCCATCCGGCCCGTTCTTTCCAATCTGCCTATCTCCTTACCATTCTGATTCTGGGGGTTCGCAGCTTCTGGCGCGCACAAGGCGTACCCGATCGGCCGCTGCTACGCCCCCAGACCCCCCATCTGATTACCATCTGAAATGTGCGTAGGCCTTGTTTGCCTCCGCGGTCTTGTGTAAGTCTTCACGCCGCTTGACCGATGCGCCGGTCCCGTTTGAAGCATCCATCAATTCTCCCGCCAGCCGGTCGGCCATCGTTTTCTCTCGACGGGCTCGGGAGAAGTTGACCATCCAGCGGATCGCCAGGGTCAGTGAACGACGGGCTGGGATCTCGATCGGCACTTGAAGCGCGGAGCCGCCGACTCTTCTAGAACGAACCTCCACCGCCGGGCGCACATTGTCGACGGCCTTTCGCAAAGTTTGAGTGGGATCGCCTCCGGTCTTTTCGGAAACCGTCTTCAGCGCTCCATAAACGATTTGCTCCGCAACGGACTTTTTGCCGCGAAGCATGATCCGGTTGATAAATTGCGATACCAGCACGTTCCCGTACACCGGATCGGCTTCGACTTCTCTTCTTTCGGGGGGTCCCTTGCGAGGCATTGCCTACTTCTCCAGCTTGGCGCCGTAGCGGCTACGGGCCTTCTTGCGCCCTCGAACTCCCGCCGTGTCGAGAGTGCCACGAATAATCTTGTATCTAAAACCCGGCAAGTCACGAACGCGGCCGCCGCGCACGAGGACAATCGAGTGCTCTTGCAGGTTATGGCCAATGCCGGGAATGTAGGCGCTAACCTCTTGGCCGGACGACAACCTCACCCGGGCGACCTTGCGCAGTGCCGAGTTTGGTTTCTTCGGGGTCTGGGTCTTGACGACGGTGCAGACACCGCGCCGCTGGGGCGAGCCCTTGAGGGCCGGCGTCTTCGTCTTCTTTTTCGTGCCCTTCCGCCCGATGCGGACAAGCTGATTGATCGTCGGCATTCCTATATTCCCTTTTCATTTCACGCGAAAACACCCAAGGCCCCCCGCGGGCGACCCCTGGGCAGATTTGACTCGGTTGGCAGCAGCCCGTAGAAAGTTGCCCGCCGAATTCCCGGCGAAGTTGCCCTAAAGGTCCGATGCGCTCCAGACGTGCGTGAAGTCCCCAAAAGGGGGTTCAGGCACAAACAGGAAGGTTACCACCCACCCTAGGACCGGGTCAAACGGATTAGAAGCCCTCGGCGTCGTCCTCTTCGCCGTACATCGCCTCACGGGCAAGGGCCTCGGCCTCTTCCTTTTCTTTGCGTTCTTCGTCTTCTTTGCGCAGGCGCGCCAGCAGGTCCTCCACGTCGGGCGCGGCCGTTACATTGACCGAGCTATAACGGGTCATGCCGGTGCCAGCGGGGATCAACTTTCCGATGATCACGTTTTCCTTGAGGCCGAGCAAGGCATCGGACTTGCCGCGTATGGCCGCCTCGGTTAGGACCCTGGTCGTCTCCTGGAACGATGCCGCCGACAGCCAACTCTCGGTAGCCAGCGAACTCTTGGTAATTCCCATGAGGATCGCCCGCGCGGACGCCGGCTCACCGCCCTTGGTCACGATTTCGTCGTTCACGCCCTCGAACTTGCGGCGATCCACAAGGTCGCCCGGAAGAAACTCTGTGTCTCCGGGCTCGATGACGCTGACTTTTCGGAGCATCTGTCGAACGATCAACTCGATGTGCTTGTCGTGAATCGGCACGCCCTGGCCGCGATAGACCAACTGGACCTCGTCGACCAGGTACTGCTGCACCGCACGTATGCCGGCCACTTCCAAGATGTCGTCGGGGTCGATCGATCCTTCGGTGATCTGGTCTCCAGGCTGCACGAGACTCCCCTCATCGACTTGAAGTCTGTGTCGACGGGAAACGGGATACTCCTCCTCGGTGCCGTCTTCGCTGATCACCTTGACGATCCTCTTCGCCTCTTCATCGTGAATCTCGACACGTCCGACTATCTTCGCGACTGTCGCCTTGCCCTTCGGTGTGCGGGCCTCGAACAGTTCGACCACGCGAGGAAGACCGTGAGTGATGTCCTCCCCAGCGACTCCACCGGTGTGGAACGTACGCATCGTCAACTGCGTTCCCGGCTCGCCGATCGATTGGGCGGCGATGATGCCAACCGCCTCGCCGATATCGACGACGCCTCCCTGCGCCATGTTGCGACCGTAGCACTGCGCGCAAATGCCAAAGCGCGAGTTGCAGGTCAGGACCGAGCGCACACGAATCTCGTCAATACCCGAAGCTGCAAGTTCGCGCTCCTTGGCCCGATCGATCAACTCTCCGGGGGCCAGAAGCGTTTTGCCGCCAGCCGTCACCTTCTCTAGCGCTACTCGGCCGAACAGTGTCGTCTCGAGCGACGGTGCCTCGACACGCTCACCGTCTGGGTGCTCGACTGTCACCGCAATGGTGATGCCGCGCTCGCTCTTGCAGTCATGTTCTCGAATGATCAACTCTTGAGACACGTCGACCAACCGCCGGGTTAGGTATCCCGAGTCGGCCGTGCGCAAAGCAGTATCTGCCAGACCCTTGCGAGATCCGTGAGTCGAGATGAAGTACTCAAGCACAGACTGACCTTCGCGGAAGTTCGCCTTGATCGGACGTGAGATGAGTTCACCCTTCGGGCTTGTCATGAGCCCGCGCATACCGGCCAACTGACCGATGTTTCCCTTGTTGCCGCGGGCGCCCGACTTCCACATAACACGGATTGGGTTCATCTCTTCGGCCTCGAAGACTCTTTCGAGGGCGTTGTTGATCTCCTCGGTGGCCTTGCTCCAAATCTCGATCAATTCCTGGAGCCGCTCATCATCGGTGATGACACCGCGACGGAACTGAGTCTCGATTCTCTCCGCGAGCTTCTCGTGCTCTGCCAGGATCTGAGCCTTCTCTGGGACGACCAAAACATCGGTCAGGCCGAAGGTAAATCCCGCTCTCGTTGAGAATTTGAATCCCAGCGCCTTGATGCCGTCGAGAATTCTTGCAACTTGAACCTTGGGATAACGTTCGGCGCATTGCTCGACGAGGTGGGCGAGTTCCCGCTGACCAACCAATTCGTTCACGAACGGATAGTCGCCGGGGAGAACTTCATTGAATATGAGTCGGCCCACAGTTGTCTCAAGGTATGGGACTTTGCCGTCTTCTGTGGCCCCAAGACCCGGGACGTTGAGCCCGACGGATCGCACTTTGATCTTGGCGTGAAGTTCGATCTGCTTGAAGTCAAGAGCCATTAACGCCTCTTCGGTAGATCCGAAGACGCGCCCCTCGCCCAACATGGCGCTACGCTCCATCGTCACGTAGAAAGTTCCGAGGATGATGTCGCGGGTCGGCGTGACGATAGGCCCTCCGTGTGCCGGTGACAAAATGTTGTTCGTTGAAAGCATCAATAGGCGCGCTTCCGCCTGGGCCTCTTCCGTCAGTGGAACGTGCACCGCCATCTGGTCGCCGTCGAAGTCCGCGTTGAAAGCGGTGCATACCAAGGGGTGAACCCGGATCGCTTTGCCCTCTACCAGGATCGGCTCAAAGGCCTGTATGCCGAGGCGATGCAGCGTCGGAGCGCGGTTCAGCAGCACGGGGTGATCGTGAATCACATCCTCAAGAACATCCCACACAACCGGACGAGCACGCTCGACCATTCGCTTGGCGCTCTTAATGTTCTGCGCTTGCCCCATGTCGACAAGCTCTTTCATCACAAACGGCTTGAATAATTCTAGAGCCATCGCTTTGGGCAGTCCGCACTGATGCAGCCGCAATTCCGGCCCAACGACAATTACCGATCGGCCGGAGTAGTCCACACGCTTTCCAAGCAAGTTCTGACGGAACCGGCCCTGCTTGCCCTT
>CAZCSK010000098.1:0-4368 GCA_964501265.1 uncultured Actinomycetes bacterium | reverse complement strand
ACACCGACATAATCGCTCGCTTCCAACGCATGAGCGGCAAAGAGGTGTTTTACCCGATGGGCTGGGACGACAACGGGCTTCCCACCGAGCGGCGTGTTCAAAACTATTTCGGAGTCACATGTGACCCAAATCTCCCCCGAGAGGCTGACTTTCAACCTCCGCAATCTCCGGGCAAGCACTCAGTGCCCGTATCGCGGCCCGCCTTCGTTGAACTTTGCACGCAGCTTACTCAGGAAGACGAAAAGGACTTTGAAGATCTCTTCCGCTTACTTGGGCTCTCCGTCGATTGGACGATGACGTACACAACGATTGGAGAGCAAGCACAACGGGTCTCCCAAAAATCCTTTCTGAGACTCGTTCGGCGGGGCCTCGCTTACAAAGCCGAGGCTCCGACGCTTTGGGATGTCGATTTCCGCTCTGCTGTCGCTCAGGCCGAACTCGAGGACCGTGAAATCGACGGTGCCTTCCATCGGGTCCGATTCACGTTTGCAGACGGATCGACCGATGCGCTCGAGATCGATACAACGCGCCCCGAACTTGTCCCTGCTTGCGTGGCACTGGTCGCCCATCCGGACGATGAGCGCTACCGCCAACTTGTCGGCAAGCAGGTGCTTTCGCCCCTCTTTGGAGCTTCGATCCCAGTAGTGGCCCACGAACTAGCGGATCCCGAGAAGGGCACAGGCATTGCCATGATCTGCACCTTCGGAGATGTCACCGACGTCGTCTGGTGGCGGGAACTCAAGTTGCCCGTCAGGGCCCTTATCGAACGAGACGGAACGCTGCGAAAGATCAGTTGGGGTGAGCCAGGGTGGGAGTCCACCGACGCAGCGCGGGCGCAAGAGTTTTACGACGAACTTGCTGGCCTATCCATCAAGAAGGCCAGGGCGCGCATCGTCGAGATCTTGAGACTTCAAGGCGCTCTTGTCGGCGATCCGAAACCTGTTCGTCATGCGGTCAAGTTTTTCGAAAAAGGGGATCGACCAGTCGAGATCGTGACAAGCCGTCAGTGGTTCATCAAGACGATCGAGTTTCGGGAAGAGTTCCTCGCCCGGGGGCGGGAAATGGCCTGGTATCCGCCCTTCATGCGAGTGCGATTCGAAGATTGGGTCAACGGGCTCAACGGCGATTGGACGATCAGCCGCCAGCGATATTTTGGCGTTCCCTTTCCAGTCTGGTATCCAATCAGCGCCGACGGCGAAGCGGATTTTTCGAACCCCATCTTGGCCGAGGGGGACAGGTTGCCCGTCGATCCATCCGCAGATCCTCCGCCCGGGTATTCGGCGGACCAAAGAGACAAGCCCGGCGGATTTGCCGGCGACCCGGACGTCATGGACACCTGGGCGACGTCGTCACTGACGCCGCAGATCATCAGCGGATGGGGGGAAGATGACGATCTTTTCACGAGGGTCTTCCCAATGGATCTTCGGCCTCAGGGCCACGACATCATCCGGACGTGGCTCTTTTCCACCGTTGCGAGAGCTCACTTTGAAAATCAGTCTCTACCGTTTCGGAGCGCTGCGATTTCGGGAATGATTAGTGATCCCGATCGCAAGAAAATGTCGAAGTCGAAGGGCGGCGCTGTAACGCCGAGGGAGTCGCTCTCCAAGTTCGGGTCCGACGGCTTCAGATACTGGGCTGCCAGCGGCCGTCTTGGTTATGACTCGATCCTCGACGAAGGGCAAATGAAAGTGGGCCGGCGTTTGGCAACGAAAATTCTGAACGCATCGAACTTCGTTCTGTCTCGTCTCGGTGCTCCAGCCAATTCGGAGGGTTCGCAGCTTCTGGCGCACCCAACTCCTACCGATGGGCCGCTGCTACCCCCCCGGCCCCCCGGCCCAGTGACGTCCGCACTCGATTCTTCGATGCTCGCGGCACTGGCCGAAGTGGTGCGTGACTCGACCAAGTCCTTCGGAGCCAACGAGTACTCATCCGCCCTCGCCCGAACTGAAAACTTCTTCTGGACTTTCTGCGACGACTATCTGGAGTTGGTCAAGGCGCGGTCCTACGGCGCGCTGGGCGAGGAAGCCGCCGCTTCGGCGAATAGCGCGCTGATGCTGGCAATTTCCACGATGCTCCGACTATTTGCTCCGATCCTTCCGTTTGTCACCGAAGAAGTCTGGTCATGGTGGAACGAGGGATCGATCCACCGGTCTGCCTGGCCGACGACAAGCGAGTTGACTCTAGCCTCAGGAGCCGGGAACCCGGCTATTCTCAGGGCCGTGGGTCGGGCGCTTGGAGAAGTTCGGAAAGTCAAGACGGAGACCAAGCTCTCGCAGAAAGCGGAAGTCAAACGGTTAACCATTTACGACACTAACGACGGTCTCGAGTTGATCCGCTCGGCTGACGAGGATCTTCTCAAGGCTGGGACGATCACAGAGTTGCTCCTGGAAGAGGGCCCCGAGTTTCGAGCAGTCGTCGAATTGGCCGACACTACATAACGCTTGTCCATATGGATTATGTAGAGGCTCTCCGGTACTTGGATGCCGTCGGCGCGGAGGTCGGCTCCGGGGTCCGCCCCAACGTCCAACGAATCAAAGCCCTAGCCGAGTTGCTTGGGAATCCACAGGATTCCTATTCCTCAATCCAAATCGCCGGGACCAACGGAAAGTCCTCGACAACTCGGATGATCGCCGCGATCCTGGGCGCACATGGCATCACCGCGGGCTTCTACACCTCGCCTCATCTTCAAAGTCCACGGGAGAGGTTCGGTCTTGCCGGACTCGGACCCGACGGCCCAGTGATGGAGGTGATTTCCAGAGAGGCATTTGCCGGCACCTGGGACTACTTGACCCCATTCATCGAAACCATCGAAAACGAAGCTTCCGATCGCGTCACCTACTTCGAGACCACGACTGCCATGTCCTTTACATGGATGGCGGAAGTTCCGGTTGCTGTTGGTGTTTTCGAGGCTGGCCTTGGGGGGGCCTGGGATGCGACAAATCTGGTAGGAAGCTCCGTAGCGGTTTTGACTCACGTCGACGTGGACCACATCGAATTCTTGGGGGCGACCCCTCTCGAAAATGCGAAAGAGAAGGTGGGAATCATCAAGCCCGATGCAACCGTGATCTCGGCGGAACAGGAGCGAGATGTCGTGGAACTCATAAACCGGACCGCGGGGGAGCCAGTTAAATATTTGGGCCGGGCTTTTGAGATTGTCGCCGACGAACCCGCCCTGGGGGGCCGCTTTCTTTCGGTCCGAGGACTATTTGGGCTGTACGAGGACCTCTCTTTGCCATTGTTTGGCGCTCACCAGTCACGAAATCTGGCGATCGCCATCGCCGCGTGCGAGGCTTTCCTCGACCGCGCACTCGACCCCTTGGCGCTGACGGAGGCCTTGGGAATCGTAACGTCACCTGGACGCATGGAGATACTGGGCAAAAGGCCGCTGGTTGTGATCGACGGCGCCCACAACCCGGACGGCGCCGCCGCGCTGGCCAAAGCGCTCGGTCAGAGTTTCCCTCGCACGAAGTTGACTCTGATTGCCGGCATATCTGAGGGCAAGGACTCGGCTGGGATCCTTAAACATCTTCTTCCCCTTGCTGACCGTGTGATCTTCACGCGGGGCGCGCACCTGCGATCCGCCGACCCGAGCCGTCTGCCCGCGCTCGGTCACGATGTCGAAATCATCGAACCCTTGCCGAAAGCAATCGATGCCGCCCGCGACGAGGCCACGCCAGAGGAAATGATTCTCGTTGCTGGATCGTTATTTCTTGCCGGCGAAGCGCGTGACTATCTTGTTGGCCCGCTCGACTAGGGCTATTCTTGCTTTCATGCTGCAAACGACTCTTGTTTTGGTGAAGCCTGACGGTGTCCGCCGTGGCCTGATCGGCGAGGTCATCTCGCGCATTGAGCAGAAGAACCTGCGATTCGATGCGATGCGCCTTCTGACAATAGATTCCGAACTCGCCGCACAACATTACGAGGAGCACACCTCCAAGCCCTTCTTTGACGAACTGATCTCCTTCATCACCTCCGGCCCGGTCGTGGCCATGGCGGTGACAGGTGAGGAGGCGATAGTGGTTGTGAGGGAACTGTTGGGCGCCACGGACCCCAAGAATGCCAGCCCAGGCACGATTCGAGGAGATTTTGGTCTTGAAGTCACGGAGAACATCGCACACGGGTCCGATGGGCCCGAGTCCGCCGAGCGTGAATTGGCTCTATACTTTCCTAAGCAGTAGATTTTTGGGCCCCCTTGCGCGAGGCCTCCTTTTTAAATTCCTTGAACGCGCTTAACAGGAGAACGAATGGCGGATCAAGCTAAGGCATTTGCGGCCCGCGAGCCTGCAAATTTCTCGATTGCCCATGCCTTTGGGTTCATGGGCCGGGATATGGCCGTTGACCTCGGCACTGCAAACACGCTGGTCTATG
>CAZCSK010000097.1:0-4566 GCA_964501265.1 uncultured Actinomycetes bacterium | reverse complement strand
CCCCATAGGATGCCGGAAGTCGCAAGGTCGAGGTCCGCGTCCCGGCATACGATGGCAGCGTCCTTTCCCCCAAGTTCCATCACGACCGGAGTGAGATGTCTGGCCGCGGCCTCTGCGATTCTGCGTCCGGTGGCCGGTGAACCGATGAACGAGATCTTGTCGCAGGGAGCATCGACGAGGGCCGCGCCCACCTCTCCCGCGCCTTGAACCACAGTGGCCACTCCGGCAGGAAGTGGTTCGAGCAATTCAACGATCAATTCACCAACTTGAGGAGTGATCTCTGAGGGCTTAAGAACCACTGCATTCCCCGCGGCCAGCGCGGGACCAGCCCAAGAAACGAAAGGAGCACCGGGTAGTTCCATGCTGAGATACAGCCCACAACTCCAAAGGGCCGCCATTCGATTCGCGATGACATTCCCGTAAGCAGTCCGAGGAAGCGGCCGACGCGCTCAGGACGCAATGCCCCCGGAGCGATCTTCTCGTAATAGAGAAGGGTCAAGAGCGTAGGCACGATGTCGTGAGCGAGAGCCTCGGCTCTCGGCTTGCCACACTCGAGCGACACGGTTTCGACGATTCGATCGAGATTTTCGTTGATCTTGAATCGAACTTGGCCGAGATATTTTCCCCGCGCCTCGGCGCCGAGCGCGGCCCAAGCGGGTGCGGCCTTGCGGGCGGCGGTGACTGCTTCCCTAACTTCTTCCGGAGTCGAGACCGGCACTTCTCCCAACATCTCTCCGGTTGCAGGGTTAAAGGATTTGAGAGTATCGATCCGAAAGGTTGGGGATTCAGATCGGGATTCAACCTTGGCCATGGTTGGCGCTCCTTCTCATTTGTTGTCGGATCCCATTATGACCCTAGCTTATGACTCTCCATGCTTTGAGACGAACTCGATTAGATATGAATTGAACTCGGAAGACTTTCGAGCGTGGGCGTCGTGGCCGCCACCTGTTATCCATTTTCGCTCCGCCATAGGCAGAGCCTCGGCGGTCATATCGGCGAGGACCTGCATCGGAGGTTCGGACAGGTCTCCGCTCAGTACAAGCGCAGGAACCTTGAGCGCGGCAACCTTCTCAAGATCCGGCTTGTACTGCCACCCGGCTTCCTCCTTGAAGACCATGTGAGCGTTTCTTTCCACCAGGCTCCATATTGGGTGCTCGGCAGTTGTGGCGCGCGCCATTCGTGAATCGATCAGACCAAGCCAGCGAGGAACCCAGTCTTCGAGCGGCAATCCATTCTCAAATTCCGCATGGATTTCGGCAAACTGTTTCGCCCAGACTGAATAGTCAGGGTCGTCCACGAGCCAGGTGATTAGCGGCGGTTCAATCAAAGTCATCGACAGAACACGCTCTGGCCACGAGAGCGCGAACTCAAGACACACCAGCGCCCCGTATGACACACCGACGAGATGTGCTCGCGCTGCTTCGCGCAGGTCAAGCGTTAGAGCCAAGTCCTCGGCGTGCAGGTGGACTGGGATGTGATCCGCATCACCGAGCGGAGAGCGGCCGTGACCGCGACGGTCAACCGCGATCGCTCGAAATCCGGCCACGGCAAGAGGTCTCATGGACTTGGCCCAGGCGGGTCCAGAGTGAACGATACCGCCGTGGACCAAAACGACAGCGTCGCCTGCACCCTTGTCAATGGCCGAGAGTTCGATTGCGTCATGCACTTGTAATGGCCCTTTGTGTTGTCCGATATCATCTACCCATAATGAGAGCTCGACGTTCCTGCCATGCCGTCCCCGGATCATCTCCTAAATTCCTGGCCAAGGCGCCCACTCTGCCTGCCGACGAGATCTTTTTCGACCTCGAAGATTCGGTAGCCCCGCTGGCGAAAGAGGAGGCCCGTGGCAACGTTGTTCAGGCCCTCAAGGAAGGGGATTGGGCTGGCAAAACGCTGGTCCTGCGTGTAAACGGTGTCTACACGAAATGGTGTTACCGCGACGTCATCGATGTTGTTGAGGCGGCCGGTCAATTCCTCGACTGCGTGATGATTCCGAAGGCCGAGCACGCCTCAGACGTCATTTTTGTCGACAAGCTGCTGACGATGGTCGAAGAAACCATCGGTCTTGAAAAGCGCTTGGGTCTGGAGGTCCAGATTGAGACCGCGACGGGATTGAAAAATATTCACGAAATTGCCCACGCTTCTGACCGCATGGAAACACTGATCTTCGGTCCCGCCGACATGAGCGCGTCGCTTGGTCTGCCCACGGTGACCGCCGGTCTGCCGATGCCCGGTTACCCGGGCGACCACTGGCACTGGGTCCTCGAGACGATTCTCGTCGCAGCCCGCGACGCCGGACTCCAAGCGATTGACGGTCCTTACCTACTGATAGACGACCTCGATGGATATCGCGAAGCAGCGACTCGCGCGAAGGCTCTTGGGTACGACGGCAAGTGGAGTTTGCATCCGACGCAGATCACCGTGCTGAACGAGGTTTTCACTCCGACTCAGGACGAGTTCGACAAGGCCGCGTCGATGCTTGAAGCCTACGAACACGCAACGTCGGTCCAAAGGACCGGCGCAGTTATGTTTGGCAAGGAGATGATCGACGAAGCGTCGCGCAAGATGGCGGTGCAATTTGTCGCCCGAGGCGAAGCGGCGGGGCGCAAGCCCGTGAAGGTGTGGGCGGACTTCAAAAAGGAGTGGGGCCAATGAGCCCAATCGGCATGCAACTCGACGAGGAGCAGAAGGCGATTATCGACCTCGTACGCGACTTCGTCGACAAAGAAGTCATTCCAATCGCTGATGCAATGGAACACAAAGACGAGTATCCCACCAACCTCGTTGAACAGATGAAGGAGATGGGTCTTTTTGGTGTCACTATTCCCGAGGAGTTCGGGGGGCTCGGCCAGCCACTGACGATCTACGCGCTGATAGTCGCAGAACTCTCGCGAGGTTGGATGAGCCTGTCGGGCATCATGAACACTCATTTCATGACCGGGTATTTGATCGGCAAGCACGGGACCGACGAACAGAAGACCAAGTACCTACCGATTCTCGCAACTGGTGAAGTTAGGGCCGCCCTTTCAATGTCGGAGCCGGGGGCCGGATCCGACGTGGCCTCGATCACCTGCAAGGCGATCAAAGATGGCGACGACTACATCGTCGACGGGCAGAAGATGTGGGTCACCAACGGGCTGCGGTCGGGAATCGTCACTCTTTTATGTAAGACCGATCCAGCATCGGACCCGCCTCACCGCGGTATGAGCATCTTGTTGGTCGAAAAGACCCCCGAGGAGGAAAAGCCTGCGCCGGGATTGACGGTCGGCAAGAACATTCCAAAACTTGGATACAAAGGCGTCGAGACGACCGAACTGACATTCGAAGGACATCGCGTTCCGGCCACCCAACTGCTGGGCGCCGAGGAGGGAAAAGGATTTAGCCAGATCATGGATGGCATCGAGGTAGGCCGGGTGAATGTGGCCGCGCGAGCCGTGGGAGTTTCGACCCGGGCGTTTGAAGAAGCCATCCGTTACGCACAGGTTCGCCAAACCATGGGCAAACCCATCGCTCAGCACCAGGCCATCCAATTCAAACTCGCGGAAATGGCGACCAAACTCGAGGCGTCTCGCCTCATGCTTCTTAACGCCGCTCAAAAGAAGGACGAGGGTGAGCGCAGCGACCTCGAAGCCGGCATGGCCAAACTCTTCGCATCGGAGATGTGTTACGAGATTTGCCTCGACGCTCTTCGCGTGCACGGGGGCTACGGGTACTCGGCGGAGTTCACGGTCGAACGTCTATACAGGGACGCGCCGTTCCTACTGATAGGCGAGGGGACCAGCGAGATTCAAAAGATGGTCATCGCCCGAAGTCTGCTCGAGCAATACAAGGTGGAGGTCTAAATGAGTCAGGAACTGCCCTTTGGGCGCTACCTCGAAGACTTCAATGTCGGTGACGTTTACAAACACTGGCCCGGAAAAACCATTACCGAATATGACGACCATCTCTTCTGCATGATCACAATGAACCATCATCCGCTGCATACCAACCTGCACTTTGCCGAAACCTCTACTCAGTTCCAGCGCAACGTTGTGGTTGGTAATCTCGTCTATTCCTTGGCGTTAGGCATGAGCGTCCGCGATGTTTCCGGGAGGGCGATCGCCAACTTGGAGATCGAGAACTTGAAGCATCCGGCCCCCGTATTTCACGGAGACACGATCTATGCCGAGACCGAGGTCCTGGAGGTAACTCCTTCGAAATCCAAGCCCGACAGAGGGGTCGTGCGGGTTCGCACGATGGCTTACAACCAGAACGGCGTGGTTGTGTGCGAGTTTGTGCGACGAGTGATGATTCCGACGCGTGAATCGATGGGCACCGAGCAGCCCGGACGTCCGCAGCCCCGGATCGCGGAATCAGGGGGGCTCGGGGGGGTAGCAGCCCCCCTAAGTACGGACTCGCGCGCGCCAGAAGCTGCGAACCCCCCGAAATCAAGTGGGGGGCTCGGGGGGGTAGCAGCCCCCTTAGGTACGGACTCGCGCGCGCCAGAAGCTGCGAACCCCCCGAAATCAAGTGGGGGGCTCGGGGGGGTAGCAGCCCCCCTAAGTACGGACTCGCGCGCGCCAGAAG
>CAZCSK010000096.1:0-4608 GCA_964501265.1 uncultured Actinomycetes bacterium | reverse complement strand
GGCTATTCCCGAAGGATGGTGAGACGGTGATACTGAATGCGCTGGTCACGAAGACATGTTTGCTCCAAAGGCAAGCAAGGTCCGGCAATAACCCGCCAAATTCCGCGTTTAACACGGTCCCTTTATCCATGAGTTACCCAGACCGAGCCATCTAGCAGTAACCTGTAGACATGAAGTCATTGGAAGCGGTTGTCCACTCAGATCCGGAGGTCCTAGGAGGGACTCCAGTGTTCGTGGGTACCAGAGTTCCGTTGAGGAACCTCATTGACTATCTTGAGGACAACTACAGCGTCGACGAGTTTCTCGAACAATTTCCGTCCGTGGAACGTCACCAGGTGGAATCCGCTCTTGAGGCTCTCGAAGGGTTAGCAGCACGTGCGCGTCCTGCTTGACGAGCACCTACCTGTCGATCTAGCGACGAAGATAACGGGGCATGAAGCATCGACCGTCCGAGCACAGGAGTGGGTCGGGATGAAGAGGTGAGCTTCTAGCGACTGCTGCCTCGGCAGGTTTCGAGATCTTGCTGACGAATGATCGAGGGATCGAACATCAGCAGAGTCTGACCGGGCTACCCCTGGCCGTCGTCATCCTTGATGCTCCATCCAACAAGATGGGGAATTTGCTCAAGCGCCTGCCAGCCACTCTCAAAGCAATCGAAGACGCAGCTCCAGGGGAGTTGCGCCATGTGGCTGGGTAACCAGCGAATGCAACGGACGGCGATGGGCTTCGCCGAGCCGCCGCCGCTGATTCGCGATGCCGTTATACGCACTGAGCGTGTCGGTCTACAATTGGGTCCATGAGTAATCAAGAGTCGGCGCGGCAGTCCGTGGTACACCGAGACCGAGAGATTCTGGGAGGTACTCCAGTCTTTAGGGGTACGCGGGTGCCAGTGCAGGCGCTCTTCGACTATGTCGAGGCTGGCGATCCGCTCGAACGTTTCCTTGACCACTTCCCCTCGGTAAGCCGCGACCAGGCAGTTGCTGCCCTCGAAGAGGCGGCCATCCTGCTCGGTCGTGCGTCTCCTTCTTGACGAACAGGTTCCTCGCGTATTTGCGAGGTACTTGCCAGGACACGAGGTTAGGAACGCGCCGGAAATGGGTTGGGGCGGCTTGCAGAACGGTGAGTTGCTGCGACGAGCTGCCTCCGATGGCTTCGATGTGCTGATCACGATTGACAGGAACATTGAGTTCCAGCAGAACCTTGAATCGCTTCCGTTGTCTGTTGTCATCGTGCGAGCCCGAAGCAACCGGATTGAGGATCTCGAACCCTTGGCGCAAGCTGTTCTTGACGCGGTCGATGGAATCGATCCTCGGACACTCGTGCGTGTTGGCGTATAACGCGCGCATGGAACGGACGGCGTCTGGGCTTCGCCGAGCCGCCGCCGCTGAAGCGCAGAACCGTTGTACGGACCCGCGTCCGGGGTTGCAGAGTCATCGCGAGTAGAGTTGCGAAATACATCACCTACCAACTGATTGGAAAGGACTCTCAAATGCCCATCGTGAGAATAGAACATACGGTTCAGGACTTCGAGAAGTGGAAGCAGATGTTCGACACCGATCCCGCTGACCGGAAGGGTTCCGGCGTTCGTCGTTACCAGATTCTTCGCGCACAGGACGAACCTAACTACGTAATGACCTAGAGTTCGACAGCAATGAGGAGGCGGAGACCTTCCTGCGGACAATTAAGCAAGTCTGGGATGGCCCCGCCAAAGCAGTCATGCAGAACCCCCGTGCACGCGTTGCCGACCGAGTGGAAGAAAGCGAGCTCTGAGAGTTCGCAACTGGCACTCCGGCCTATCCGTTATACGGAAGTCGGGGTGCAATACGTCGGCGGAGATTGTGTCTCGGCAAGGTTCTCTTGAATAGGGGGGAACGTGAGCACTGAACCACTCATGTACGTCGACCTGCCGGATGGGCGGAAACTGGAGGTCCGGACGGCGGGACCGGAGGATGGAGAGATCCTCCTCTTCCATCACGGAACGCCTGGCGCTGGGCTCCCATTCACCCCGATGGTGGAGGCCGCAGCGGCCAAGGGACTGCGCACCGTAATGTACTCCCGTCCCGGTTACGGGACGTCCACGCCGAAGCTGGGGCGGAAGGTAATCGACGCTGCGTCGGATGCGGCGCTCGTCGTGGATGCGGTCGGTGCCGCGACGTTCCGGACAATTGGCTGGTCAGGTGGCGGGCCACACGCCCTCGCATGCGCGGCCGCCCTCCCAGCCCGCTGCTTAGCCACGGTGACGATCGCGAGCGTCGCGCCGTACTCCGCCGAGGGGATCGATTGGCTTGATGGCATGTCCGAGGAGAACGTCGAGGAGTTCGGCCTCGCCCTGCAGGGCGCGGGTGCGCTGACGCCCTTCCTTGAGGCGTTCGCCGGCGCCATGACCACCATCAGGCCTGCGGACCTTGCAGAATCGCTTGGCGGCCTCTTGTCCGAGGTCGACAAGGTTCACGTGACCGGCGACTTCGCCGAGTGGGCGGTAGAGACGTTTCGAGTCGGGCTGGCGCACGGCATAGATGGTCATCGGGACGATGATCTCGCGTTCGCGAGCGATTGGGGGTTCGATCTGCGTGACGTACAATCCGTCGCTGTCTGGCAGGGGTCGCAGGACCGAATGGTGCCCTACGCCCACGGCGTCTGGCTCGCCAGTCACATCCCAGGGGCGCGTCGCCGATTGTTCGCTGCCGAAGGCCATCTGTCTATCGGGCTCGGATCGTTCGATCGGATCCTTGACGATTTGCTGGATCCGGCGCTCTGAATCTAATCGCGGAGGCTTCAGGAGTGCTCCGCATAACTCACGGCTGCACCCGACAGCTCGCTGCGCTCGGGCGGGTCAGCCGCACAATCGTTCTACGGACTGAATCTGAAGCGTTGTCAGTGCCTCCATCTAGAATCGCCACATGGAAGTCCGTTTCTACATCGATCATGAATCCGAGCTTCCGCACATCAGTAATCACGGAGTGCAGGAATCGGAGGTAGAAGAGGTACTCGCGTCACCCCTGGAGGACGGCAGCGGTGTCGAAGGAACGAGAGTCGCTATAGGGCAGACTGAGTCCGGGCGTTTCCTCAAAATCATCTATGTGCCCGAGTCGGAGTCGGAATCGGTCTTCGTGATCACAGGATATGAAATTGGCGCCAAAGCTCTGAAGGCGCTGAGGCGTAGAATGAGAAATCGATGACTAACAAAAACAGGTTCCCCGCCGGATGGGATGAGTCCCGGGTTCAGCGTGTCCTTGACCACTACGAAGAGCAGTCCGACGAGGAGGCCCTGGCAGAGGACGAGGCCCGCTATGACTCCGCCCACACAGTGATGGAGGTTCCTAAAGACCTCGTTCCAACGATCAGAAGCCTCATCGCTAGGAGCAAGTCTGGGTAAGCGCCGCAGAACAAGCAGTTGCACCAGACAGGCTTCGCCTGCGGGTGAACTGCAAAGCCGTTAGACGCACCGATGGCTCAGGGAATGTTTGACGAAGCCCAATCACTTCGGATCCAACCGCGCGTCCTCTATTCGTAAAGAAGTCATTCTTGGTCGGCAGCTCCCTCTTGTTCATTGGGTTAGTTGCGCTCGGGATTTGGGTGATTGCCGACCGCCAAGCAGCGGAAGACGTGCTCTTCGGGGGCGGGCTATTGGGAGCCGGAGCCCTCCTTTTAGCCCTTACCTTCAGAAGGAGCAAAGTGCCAGCTATATGGGTTAGTGCTCAAGGATTGTATCTTCCGCGAGCGGGCGGAATCAGATGGTCCGAGGTCCGTGGCCTGGTGGTTTCCACAGCTGGGCTGCCGGGATTCTTTGTGGTGCCTCACGACCCCAACTACCGACCTCGCCTCAATTTCGTCCGAGAACTGAATCGAAGATTAAACAGCTTGGTTGCCGGTTACCCCGTTTGGGGAGCAATCCCGTTGTCGGGTGTCGCCTCGGATCATCTGGATTATGTGGAAACCTTGCTCGATGCGACAGGGGTTGAACCCATAGAGCCGAAGAAAAATCTCTTAAGGAGGATCCTGTCTTTTCTAACGTAGGGCGTCTATACGCCAGGCATTGCACCCGCCTTCGGCGGCGGCTGACCCGCAAGACCGTTAGGCGGCGCTCTTAGAATAGCGAGGGTCCGCATTCGAACTGCGGCGAGATTTCCAACCCAAGTCAGCATGAGGAGGTTTCTATGAGCCAACCTGCAAAGAAGGCCACGCAGAAGTCCGCCAAGAGCGCCACTGCGATCAACAAGAAGGCCAAGGGATTCACGGACGAGGAACGAGCTGCGATGAAGGAGCGCGCAAAAGAGATGAAGGCGGAAGCGCGCCGGGGCGCGGCTAAGGCGGACGGGGAAAGCGCCGTGCTCGCGAAGATCGCCGAGATGCAGGGATCGGAGCGCGCCATGGCCAAGCGGCTCCATGCGATCATCAAAGCCAGCGCGCCAGCCCTCTCGCCGAAAACCTGGTACGGGATGCCCGCGTATGCCAAGGACGGCAAGGTCGTCTGCTTCTTCCAAAGCGCGCAGAAGTTCAAATCGAGGTACGCGACGTTCGGCTTCAGCGACGATGCGAACCTCACGAGGGCACCATGTGGCCGACCGCCTTCGGTCTGACGGAGTTGACCGCCGCCGACGAGGCAAG
>CAZCSK010000095.1:0-4767 GCA_964501265.1 uncultured Actinomycetes bacterium | reverse complement strand
CGGTGTGGTCCTTTGGTCAGGCCACAGGCGACACGCCCCCCAGCGACGACGCCCGCGGCGTCCCAAAGGCTCGAAGCAGACGGATCCGGGAGTGGGCCCCCCTTTGCCTCACGAGGACCCTTGCTGGGGCAGGGCCGACGAGGTTGGGCGCGGATCGTCCGCCCGTGCCCTATTGTGCATCATCTCGGCGGCGGAGGCAAGAGTGGTCCATAATAGCTTACACCGTTGCCCTCAAGCTTCCGCAAGTTATCCTCCGGTTATTCCTCGGCGCGCGGCAGGTGTAAGGGAGTGGCGGGCCCAGCCCGGTCAACTGGCAGCCTTCACAAGCTCTAGCGCCCAAGCCACTTCCACGATACCGTCACTACGCTGAAATACCCAAGCCGTCGGAGGAGACGTGGCCAAGAAGCGTGCGATAAAGGAGGAGAACGACGACGCTTGGCTCGCAGTAATCGGGCGCTCTCTTGCGTATCTCTGCCTTCATACCGGCGATATGGCGAGTGAGGACTTGGCTACCAAGTCGAATTTTCTCACGTCAGTTGGCCTCCCGCTGCGTGATGCGGCAGTAATGCTGGACTCGACCGAGAATTCACTCCGGGAACTGCGCCGCCGTGCTAAGAAAGCCGGTCGGGGACCGCGCGCAAAGAAGGCATCCGGTGGCCGTGCTAAGAGGGCGAAGGGAGGACGTCGTGCCAAAAAGGGCCAAGCGCGGCGCAGGTAGGCAACAGGCCGAGCCACCGGGCATGGCGGCTGCTAAGCTGATCAATGCACCCAGGGAATGCACGCTGAGAATTGCGAACCTCCGACGCAAGAGGCGGCCGTATGGTAAACAAAGATGAGCACGGGCTTCCGAGTCTCGCCCTGGTCTTTGGATACATAGCTGTCAAAGAACTCCAAAGGCTTGAGGACCGAATTGCTGTCCTGACTAGGCTTGGCTATGGGATCGCTGAGATTGCCAGCATTTGCGGTACAACCCCGGGGACAGTTCGGACGCTCAAGTCCAAATCAAAGAATGCCCGAAGGAGGTGATATGCCTGATCCGTCTGAGGAGAAAGTGCTGCGCCTAATGTTGGCCTACCTTTGTGTCGCCAAGGAGGCTGAGGCAAGTCTTGAGAGGAAGGTACAGATACTCGACCGCTTCGGCCTACAAGATGGCGAGATTGCCAAGGTGTGCGGCGCAGCCTCCCAGTCCGTCCGCAACGCGCGCTTGAGCCTCAAGAGGATCCCCCGTGGCAAGAAGAAGGCGACAAAGTCCTAGACTGATTAAGATCCCGGCGGACTACTTTGAGGCAATCGAACTGGGCAACATCTTGTTCCCGGCGTTGTATCAGTTTGAGAATGGTTGTCGTTTGCTGTTGCACAACTACCTGTCCCAGTGCTACGGCGCGGATTGGTGGGACCAGTCCCTGCAGAGTCTGCTGCCAGACGTATTCGGGTACGCCGCAAAGCAGAAGATCCGGCTGGACGCTATGCCGTGGATTGGTGCGTCATCTAGGGTGACCGTTCTGCCCGTGCATCTAGTGACCTTGGGGCATCTAGAGGAGGTCGTCAAGCGATACCGCTCTGATTGTATTCCGGAGTTATTTCCTACGATCGAGTTTTTCTTGGGCCATATGGAGGGGATTAAGAGAGTGCGGAACCTCTATTCGCACATGTTTCCCTGCATAACTAGGCAGGATTGCACTCTTGCCAAGCGGGAAATCCTCACTTTGGGCACACATATCAACAGTAGACTTCGGAAGTACCCCTCCTAGCTCTGCAGGGACTTGCCATGTGGATTTCTTGGCCTCCTACGTAAGTCACCCGTTACAATCGCCAGGCGGTTCCAGGACCTTCTGGATCTCGTGGAAGGGGACTAGACCCCCGCGGCGCGGTGACCACGGGGGTCTCCGGGTTCCTTCATCGCTCACGGGGTGGGCGTCATCGCTGCACGAATGTCGGCCTCCCGGTTCTTGAGGTGATTCTCCCACTCGACAAGCCGGACGCCGAGCGCGGTCACGCTGTTCTCCTTCAACCCATTCATGTGACAGAGGACGTGCCTCGAGGGCGCGGTCTGATCAACGAGGCTCTGGAACCAGCTCTCCTTGCTCAGGACCCGTGGGAAGAATAATTGCGGCTTTGACTGGGCGATCACCAGCAGGTCGCTCAGGTCGATGTAGTCGATGTTGTGGTCGCCGCGGCGCTGGTGCCAGGACTGCTCAGCCTCTTTCCTCAGCCGGTCCTCGACCCGGGTTTTCATCTTGAGCGCCGGAGGGGAGGTGAGGGCCGTGTCCCACCAGTCGGTGCCGAACTGCGCCTCCATCACTCGCCGGATCACGTTCCTGATGGAGTTCTCCAGTACGTGGAGAACGGGGTAAACCTTGGCCATCTCGTTCGCCTGAACAATTTTCTCTTGGGGCAAGAAGGGATCGCTGATGGTGATGTTCAACGCCCTGAACACCGTGAGGCGGGTGACCGGCCCCTTGGCTCGCGGGGCGCGCCGCCCCTTGCCATTGGCCGGTGCCGATGGTGCCCCGTTGCCAACCCGGGCCATCATGTCCTGCACCTCCGTGAGGTCGGTGCTGGCCAGGTAACGGTCGAGGCGGATGTTTTGACCGTGGGCGACGATCGCCTGCGCGACGCCGGTCTTCATGGGCATTCGATTTTTCTGCTGCCGGACCTGCTGAGAAAGAACCTGCCTCGACCATTTGGTTTTCTCAGTCAGGGCACGGCGCAGGGCGGGGAAGCCCTTGGCACGCTTAATCGTGCTTGCCATTGGTCGCCGCCTTCTTCGTGGTCTTCCCGGCCTTGCCGCGGCGGTGCCGGACCACCGCCATGCTCACGGCGCTCGGCTTCTTGCCCAGCAGGCTGGCGATTTCGTTCTGGGTGTAACCGGCCCGCGTCAACATCATCACCGCGTCCTTGGTCTCGGTGTCCTTCACCATGACCAGCGCCAGCAGGCGGTTCATCCGCTGGATGGCGTTCAGGGTCTCATCAGTACTACGCATTGGCTCCCTCCTTCACCTTCCGTCTCGCGCCCGAGGGGCGCTTCGTAACGCCGCTGTTTTTCAACATGCGGCTGACCGCGCTCTGGTCTACACCGAGCGCGGCCGCGATCCCATCCTGGGTCACCCCATTCTTCCGCAGTGCATAGATCAACAGCTTCTTGATGGCCACGACCTCATCTGTCAGTCGCGCCACCGCCGAGTCGTCCATCATGACAAACCTCACACTGCAAGTGGATACAGATGTAGGAGCCGCTCGTCCTTCCCTACACCAATGTGAAAAACGATGCCCCGCTGCTCCCACCGCGCGACGGTCCTGGAGAAATTCCCAGTGTCGAGGTGGAGCGCCTTGGTGATCTCTGCCTGGGTGTGGTGCCCATCGCACATATTGAAAGCATCAATCTGTTTCGCCCCAGCGCCGCCCGAGGTCACCTGTTGCCGCAGGTCATCCGCCCTACAGCAACCCGGCCGGTGACGTGAATCAGGACCCGCAATAAGTCATCGGCTTTGTCGGTCATTCTTCCGTCCTGGCCTTCGGCCGAATGAAGCCAACCTTCTTGCGCTTGGCTTCAGCTAGGCGCACGGAGACTACCTCTGGCGAAGTGCCGATGACCCGTGCAATTTGTGTGCGGTCGAGGCCAAGCCTGTAAAGTAGCGGGATACGCTCAGACATCGGCAGGGGCTCGGTCTCGGCTGTGAGAGCGGCGAGCTTGTCCAGCACGGCCGCCATCACGGCGGTGAGCACTTCAACTTTCTCGCTCAGTAGCTTGATTTCTCGTTCCACGCTGGGCGCTCAGAGTGTGGGTTTACCAACGGTGCCCATGTAATGTCGGACGGCGTCGCTGATCTTCGAGCTATCAACTCTACGTCTTCGGGGTTCCTTTTGCAAGGCACCGTGTAACTCACAGTTGTGAAAGCTTTTCACAAGCTATACTTACAGCTAAGTAGCAGTTACTAACTTGTTAAAGCGCTGTAACCTTTCGGGTCAGTTGGGTTGTGGGCGGCGCCAAGAGGCATTCGCCCAGCCCGGTCCCAGCCCGGTGACACGACAGCCCAGCGAACAAGGGCGAGAAGGGTCCCCCGGCGACTGCTCTGAGGGTGCACAGAGCTAACTCTCGGAACGGGCGGTATTTATGGGTGGACAAGTTTCCCCAATTAGGGCTGGCGTGCCTCTCATCGCACTCTCGTTCGCCGGGCTGTCGTGTCACCGGGCTGGGGTCGGACTTGGCGAATGCCTAAAGGCATCCGAAGATCGAGTGTCAAAGACCTACACGTGCTGGTGAAGGCTGTCGTGAGAAGGAGGGTGTTGCTGCGTTTTATGGCTGGTTGAGGGGAGGAGCGATTACTTCTGCCGTATGTCACCGTACTCCGCAAGCGTGACCTCAGATCGGCGGCGATCGAGCTGGGCTCCCCGGGCGGACCCGGTGCTGATTGCCGCCGTCCTGGATGCCGCCGTCCGACTGGATGATACGGAACCGCCCGAGGCCGGCAAGCGCTCGGACCTGGTCCAGCTGGTGGCACGGCGGGCACAGGGCCTGCCGCTGTCAAAGTTGTTCCTACTGGTCCGAGCCGAGGAAGACGCTGTCGGTGATCACTGCCTCAGTTGAGGATGCGGCTACCACGGCGGCCCGCTGCACTCGTCTGGTCTAGCCGCGGTGGAAGGGCATCGCGAGACTGAGTGCGCAGTCTTGCATGCGCATTTTCAAGAACTGACCGCTTGCCTGACCCTCAGCCTCTGGCGACCTTTCACCCATGGACCTCGATCTCCTGATCTCTGAGCTGGTTG
>CAZCSK010000094.1:0-4853 GCA_964501265.1 uncultured Actinomycetes bacterium | reverse complement strand
AGACCAAAACGTTTTGAACCGTCTCTTTGCCGAGATAGTGGTCGATCCTGAATATCTGCCCTTCCTCGAAAGACGTATGTAGAACGGCATTGAGTTCGCGGGCACTCTGAATATCACGTCCGAATGGCTTTTCAACAACGATCCTGGACCCTTCGGCAAGGCCGGCCGATCCCAGGCTGGAGGCGATCACCGGAAATGCCTCCGGAGGTGTGGCGCAATACATCAGGGTCTTCGAGCCGACGCCGGGTTCAAGCTGCCGGAGTTTCTCGACAAGAGGGATCATCCCATCGCCTTCCGAGTAGTCCCCCGCCGCATATCCAATATGCTTTTCGAAACGCTTCCAGTCCTTCTCTTTGAAGTTTTCCGGAGAGGCTTCCTTGGCGGCTGCTTTCATCTTGGCCGCGAACTCTGCATCCGTCATGGGTGATCTCGCATAGCCGACTACCGCGAACTTGGAAGGCATGAGGTCCTCTCTAAACAGATCGAAAATCGCAGGCATGACTTTTCGGCCAGTGAGGTCCCCCGACGCGCCGAAGATGACGATCGTTTGCGGGTCCGGGCGTTCTAGTGCCAATTCTTCAAGGAGCGCTGACGTCGTCGGAGACGGCGATTATTGTCGCCGAACCCATGAAGCGGCCCTCGACGACGAAGACGAGATCGTAGGTACCCGGCTCGAGATTTATTGGGGAGGAGACCAAGTCGGAAAAGCGGGTAACAGACTGAATGCCCCTGACGAAGATCGGGCGAGCGGCACTCTCGTGCACGATTTCGCGCCCCTCGCCTCGACGGATCGACCAGGTCTCGAGATAGGACCCAGACGGACCCGACCATCCGCGCTCTAAAACGAACGGCCTCGTGGTCCCGCCTTCCACGATTACGCGAGAGTCGAACGGCCGGTCGGCGCGGTGAACCTTGGCTTCAACCAATTGAAGTAGGAGATCCTTAAGCATGGGTTGGATGATAACCGGCCCCCTTAAAGGGCCTCGATGAACTGCCCCAGCTGACGCAGATTGCGGCATTCGTGCACGGAGTCAGCGAGGCCCGCGTAGTGCCGCACGATCGAATCGCCGGTGTCCCAGTGTCGTTGCGGTTCAGGGTTCAGGATATGAAGACGGCGGGAGCGCTCGCGTATTTCACTCAGGGCCCAAGCCTCCGGCGCTCTGAAGTTTGAGCGAAGGTCTCCGAGTATCAGTACAGTTGCGCGCGGGGTCAAGGCGTCTTTGTACCGGAGGACAAATTCCTTCAAACAATGGCCATAGTCCGAGTGACCGTCGAGCCAGACAACCTTCGCCTCGGTGCGAATTCGCCTGGTTGCTTCTTCCAATTCCGCATTCTCAAAAAACAAAGTTACTTCATCGACGCCGTCGACAAACGCGAAGGACCTCACCTTGCGAAAGTGCTCTTTCAGCGCGTAGAGCAGCATGAGAGCAAATCGGCTAAAGGCGGCAACCGATCCCGAGACGTCGCAGATGACGACGATCTCTGGCCTTGTAATCCGGTGACGAAATCGCGGAGCTATGGGCACGCCTCCTGTCTCCAGGGACCGTCGAATGGTACGGCGAAAGTCCGGCCGGCCACGCTTTGTGTGGTGATGCCTGTACGAGAGCCTCGCCGCCAGCCGGCGGGAGAAGATCGCCACCGTCCGCTTCATTTCAGCAAGCTCTGCCGAAGAGGCCTGCAAGAAGTCGACCTCCTCAGGTAGAGGGCGCAAAAGGGCCCGGGCCATGGCCTCGGGCCCCCGGTCCTCGATCAATCTCAACCGAATCTTCTCCTCAATCCGGCGCCGCACTTCGGCGATGCGCGACTTGGCCTCGTCGGACGCAAGCCGCGCGGACAAGCCGGATACGGTTTCTCCTCCGCTGCCCCCGGCGCCCCCGGCGCCTTGCCCGAGCATTCCTTCCAATGCCAACTGCAACTCCTCGAGGCGCAATGCCTCCTCGACCTTCCACATGTAATAGCGGCCGCCCACAGGGCGGCCGCGCTCCATCCCGGCGAATTGCCTGATGACTCGTTCTGCCAACACGTCGAGACGATCGCAATCGCCGCGGAAAAGAGCTTCCAGAAAGTCGGCTTTACCGATGGGCGCTTCGTCCGTGGAGGAGTCATCCCAGGCCCCCGCGGGTCCCGAGGGAAACCAAATGTCAAACAGACTGTCGAAAAGCGGACGGTGGGACGAGTTCTTGATGAGAGTGGACGCCATCGCTTGCCGAAAGTCTTCGCGCCGCTGCCACTCAACCACTTTCAAAGCCGCAACCGCGTCGATAGTTTCGGAGGTTGAAACGCCTACACCCAACAATCGAAGACGATCCACGAAACCTGTGACCCTGTCGATCATGGGGGCCCGGGGGGATAGCAGCGGCCCGAAGGTATGACTTGGGCGCGCCAGAAGCTGCGAACCCCCGGAATCAATGGGAGCTCTTCAACGCTGCTCGGGCCTTGTCGATGTCGGAGGAGTGCTTCAGCACAACTCCCAGGGTTTGATCGGCCTCCTCGTCGTCGAGCGAGTCTTTGCCCATCGCAATCAGGGTCCTTGCCCAATCGATCGACTCTGCAATCGAAGGCGATTTCTTCAAGTCAAGGTTACGAATCGTCCGAACAACGGTGGCAATGCGCTCGGCTAGAGCTTCACCCAGGTCCGGAACACGCGTCAGCAGGATCTGCTTTTCTCTTTCTATGTCCGGGTAGCCAAGCGGAAGGAACAAACATCGACGCTTCAGGGCCTCCGACAATTCCCGCGTGGCATTGGACGTGAGCACGACCCAGGGCCGTGAAGTTGCAATGATCGTTCCCGACTCTGGAATCGAAATCTGCCAGTCGCTCAACACCTCCAGCAGGAGCGCCTCCGCCTCGATGTCAAGCCTGTCAACCTCGTCTATCAGGAGCAGACAAGGCTCGGGCGATCTGATCGCAGCCAGCAGAGGCCTCTCCAGAAGAAACTCATTGGAAAAGATGTCCTGCTCTGTTTCGGCCCAGTCGCGGTTCTGACCTGCCTGGATTCGCAGCAACTGCTTTCGGTAGTTCCACTCATAGAGCGCGCGGCTCTCATCCAGACCCTCATAGCACTGTAAGCGAATTAACTTCAGGCCCATACCTGCCGCCAGGGTTTTGGCCAGTTCCGTCTTGCCGACGCCCGCCGGTCCTTCGACCAGCAAAGGCTTTTGCAGTTCGCCGGCAATGAAGACCACAGTCGCGGTGGCGTCGTCGGCGAGATAGCCCGACTTGCGGAGGATTGCCTTAACAGATGAGGGATCGACGTTCACGAAAGTTATGTTAACCGGGGGGCTCGGGGGGTGTAGCAGCGGCCAACAGGTATGACTCGGGGGCGCCAGAAGCTGCGAAACCCCTCGAAGTCAACGGGGGGTCCCCAATTTGGGCTAGGGACGAATGGGGCGGCATGAATCACACCTTCCGGCTATTTCATCGACTCTCAATTACGTCGAACCTATTGGTATGAAACCAAGTCGTGTTGGCAAGGTCACGGCAGCGGTAGGCCTAATCGCTCTTGCGGCCGTCACTCCCCTAACCTTAGCCTGGCCGCAAGCGACCGAGAGAGGGCAGCGGATGGGGCTCTACGTGGAACTTGCAATTCTCAACTTAATGCTCGCGGCGTTAGTCGCGCGAGTCTTTGCTCGGACGGAGGAGTCCAGAGAGCTCAGGTCGAAAGTAGCCGAGCTTGAAGCACAAATTGCCGAAGAGCATCGAATGAGGCTCCACGTAGTCGAGTTCGCAGCCGGATCATTGCTTCGCCGCATCGCATCTGACATCTCCGCCCAGGCAAGCGGCCGTTGGATCCAGACGCATATCCCTACAACCCCCTTGATTGCCCACGGGGACCCCGTGGTCTTCCGGACGATCGCGCAGTCGCTCGTAGCGGATGCAATATCGGCGACGTCCGCGCGTTCGATCATTGAAGTTAGGGCTCACGATGCGGAGAACGAGATTGTCGTGTCCGTTGATGATCAGGGGTCCGAACGGAAAGAGCCGGAGTTTGCGAAGAGATTGGCAGAGGCGGAAGGGCTTCGGCTTTGGACTGAGGTTGCGCCAGGACGCGGAAGAACCGTCAGTTTTGCGGTTCCCAAATCCGCAGCGCCCAAGTCACGACTGGGGCATCTGCAGATTGTCCAGGAATCCCCCGAGAGGATCTAGGTTCGGGGTCCTAACCCCGCGAATTAATCCGGGGCCGTGCCTGGGGGCCACCATTCGAACACGGCCTCGCCAATGCGTACGTCGTCACCGGGGCGCGCGCCGGCCTCGGCAAGGGCCTTCTCGGAACCCGCTTTCTCAAGACGCGACTGCAAATAGCCAACCGCCTCAGGATTGTTCATATCGGTCATCGCCGCCCAGCGGTTAGGTGCTTCTCCTGTGATTCGCCAGGCGCCGTCTTCAGGAACAACGCTCAGGGAGTCCCCCACAGTTCGATAGAGCATGAAGCCCTCCGATTCACCGGCGTCTTCGCGGCCGCCCTGAACTACGGTTGCCAGACGATCGAGAAGATTTTCCAACCCAGAACCCTCAAGAGCCGACACCGCGACCGTTTCGATCCCTTCAGCTCGCAAACCGGCGGCGGCCTCCTCGACAACTAGAGGGTCGACGGCGTCGATCTTGTTGAGAACGACGATGTCCGGACGCTCGGTCAGCGCTGGATCGTAACTCGCAAGTTCGTTGCGGATCGTTAGGTAATCGGCAGTCGCGTCCTTTCCGGCAGTCGAATCGATCATATGCAAGAAAGCCAGAGATCTGGCCGTGTGCCGAAGAAATTTCACACCCAGTCCTTTGCCGAGATGGGCCCCTTCGATCAACCCGGGAATATCGCAAATCGTGAAGCGCTCTTCGCCATGCTCGACGACTCCCAA
>CAZCSK010000093.1:0-4888 GCA_964501265.1 uncultured Actinomycetes bacterium | reverse complement strand
CGTTCCTAGCGGCAAAGGCCGCAGCCGCATTGGCTGCGCTCACGATGGTCGAGGGGGCCGGACTAGCGGGGACGATCCTTGCAAGGTCAACGATCAGCAGGGGGTCAGTGATTCCAATTTCAGGAACCGCTCGGGGGTTCATTGGCTCATGGATACTCTTCGCTTCGTTCGCGCTCATTGCTCTGCTGATCAGTTCGATTTCGAGCCTGAAGAGCAAGGCACTTGGTGTCTCAGTTGGAGTTCTGGTTGGCTCCTTCTTCCTGAACGTGATAGCGCTCTTGGTGGACCGCCTGTACAGTTTGCGGTTCCTGTCCTTATTTCATTACGTCCGACCGGATGATTTGATATCAGGTGCTAGCCCCGCTCCTCTTCTTGTGCCCCTAGCTGTTGGCCTGCTTGCAGGAGCTCTCGCCCTCATTACCTTTGCTCGGCGTGACATCGTGCGGTAGGAGGAGGAGCTCCGCAAGCGGACGCGTCAGACTCAAGTGGGTGTGGTTGCGAAGGTGACTCCTACCGCGGTCATCGATGCGATTGCGTCATCGGTTGTTTCCTGCGATACGCCCGCGGTGAGGTCGAGAAGAACTCTCGTCTCGAAACCCCTCTCGACTGCATCGCTGGCGGTCGCCTTCACGCAGTAATCGGTTGCGATCCCAACGACGTCGACTCTGGAGACACCTCGGCTGCGGAGGAACGACCCCAAATCTTGTCCGGAATCATCGGTGCCCTCGAAACCGGAGTAGGCCGCTGCGTGCAGTCCCTTGGAGAAGACCTTCGTTCCAGCCGGAAGCACAAGGTCGGGATGAAATTGTGCCCCGGGAGTGCTCACAACGCAGTGCTGGGGCCAGGAATCCAGGAAATCGGGCTGATCCGAGAAGTGAGTGCCGGGATCCTCGTGGTAGTCACGCGTCTTCACTAGGACGTCATAGTCATTCTGGTTATCGCGCACAAAGTCGGTGATCTTTCCGGCGAGTTCCGCTCCGCCTGATACGCCAAGCGATCCTCCTTCGCAGAAATCACGCTGAACGTCGACGACAAGCAGGGCTCTTGTCATCATTAGCTCCTCTCGAGCGTCGCCGTCATAGCGGGAGGTCCGGGGATCAGCGAAAGCTGTTGATCTTCGAGTTCTTCTAGGCAGCGGCGGTGATGGGCACGAGTCAGGTCCAGGTCTTTTCCAACAACTCTGCGTCCTGAAACCATGACCTCTCTTTGAAGAGGTCTGTCCTTTTCGGCGGGGGCGAAGCAGAGCACCTCCGCCGAGGCCTTTCCATTGGGCGCGATCAACCGGTAGGACCACTTGCGGCCTCCAGAGGTGGCTTTGCCTACAGAGGTCTTGGCCACCGGGCGCAGGGGGGCCGATGGCCCACTGCTTTCGGCAACGGCGACGAGTTTGTAAATAAATCCGGCAGTCGGAGCGCCCGAGCCTGTGACCAGGCTAGTTCCTACACCGTAGCCATCGATAGGCGCGTCTCTTAACTTCTCGATCGACCACTCGTCCAGGTCTCCGGATGCAAGGATCTGCGTGCGTCGGGCCCCCAGCCCATCTAAGATCTTGCGCGCAACCGACGATAGATGGCCTAGATCGCCCGAATCGAGACGGATTCCCCCGAGATCGTTCCCCGCCGAGGCGATCGCTTTTCGGATGCCTTCCTCGGTATCGAAAGTGTCCACGAGGATGGTCGTCCTGGGGCCGAATGCCTTTGTCAGTGCTTCAAATGCCGTGCTCTCCGACCTGTGCGCGAGGATGAACGAGTGCGCCACCGTTCCAGCGGTAGGGATTGCATACAATCTTCCAGCCTCGAGGTTCGAGGTGGAGTCGAAACCGGCGATATAGGCGGATCTCGCGGCCGCGGGAGCGGCCCACTCATGGGCGCGCCGAGATCCCATCTCAACTAGCGTCCTGTGGCCGGCAGCGATTCGCATTCGCGAGGCGGCCGAGGCGACGGCGGTGTCGAAGTTAAGGATCGAAAGGATCAAGGTTTCCAGTAAGGTGGCTTCACCGAAGGTCGACTCGACCGTCATTACGGGCGAACCCGGGAAGTACAGGTCCCCCTCCTCATACGAATGGATGCTCCCGCTGAAGCGAAAGTCTTTCAGGAAGGAGAGCGTCGGCTCGTTGATGACCCGTTCTTGTCTCAGATAATCGAGCTCTGGGTCTCCGAAATGGAACCGGTCGAGGCTGTCGAGCACCCTGCCGGTGCCGCAGAACACTCCGAACCGCCGACCCGGTGGAAGTGAACGTGCGAAGACCTCGAACACCGCCCTATGCGTTGCGACCCCCGACCCGAGGGCGGCTTGGAGCATGGTCAGCTCGTAACGATCGGTGAGCAGGGAAGTGGTAAGTGTCATATTGACGATCGTGCACAGGCCGCATCGGTCGGCGCGGCGAACCCCGTTGCTGCAAGCACCGCCGCAACTCTGGTGCGTTTCATGTCTTCATTACTCCCTCCACCTACTAGGCGACACGTCCTAGTCTCACCTTCACTGCTGGACCCGGACAGGGTCAAACGGCCTGCTTCCTTCGGGCCAAACAGTCCCTCGGTTGGTCGAACTCTCAAAGTTCGTCAATCATGCGGCGGATCGCGCGCGCCAAGTAATCCATGATCTCGGGAAGGTTGCGGTGGTCGCCTTCCTCATCGCCATATGCGCCGGCTTCGTAACGTGCATAAACCCCTTCGAGGATCGCTCCGAGGCGCCAGTGGGCGAAGACGACGAAGTAGTTCATGTTGGTGGTTGATCCGCCGGCGCTCTCGTACATCGCACGGATTTCCTCTCTCGTCGGGAAGCCTTCCGCGTCTATCGGTACCGTCATTCGTGCGATAGGAGTGTCGCTTGTCGCCCAGTAAGTCATGAGCATCCCGACATCCGCGCGTGGATCCCCCAGCGTGCACAGCTCCCAGTCGAGGATGGCGGCGATCTTTCCTTCTTCTCCGACGATGACGTTGTCGAGGCGGTAGTCCCCGTGAACGATGGAAACCCCCATCTGTTCGGGAATCGTTCTGGAAAGAGTCGCGTGTGCTCGTCGCAGTTCGTCTGCGCTCGACGTATGGATGTCCTGGATCTGTTGGCGCCAGCGCTTGAGTTGCCGCGCAATGTAGTTCTCGCGACGCCCGAGGTTGCCTAACCCGATTTCATTGGGCTCGAGTTCGTGCAGCCGCGCTAACTGCAAGACCAGATCTTTGGCGGTAGCCGCGCGACTTGCAGGAGCAAGAGGTCCGTAGTCGTCGCGGCCTCTAATGACCATTCCGTCGACGAACTTCATCACGTAGAACGGTCGACCTAGAATGCCTTCGTCCTCACAAAGAGCGACCGGACGTGGTACCGGCAACCCGGTAGGCCACAGCGCCGCGAGGATGCGGTGCTCCCTCGCCATGTCGTGCGCCGATGGCAGGAGATGGCCAAGTGGTGGGCGTCGCAGAACCCACTTATGTCCTGCGGAATCTTCGATGACGAAGGTGAGGTTCGATCGTCCCCCCGACACGATGGTCGCGTCGAGCGGTGGGGACGCCTGGGGGATGTTCTTAGCGAACCACGGCGTCAGGCGCGAGAGGTCGAGTCCTGGAGGCATCAGTGACGGGTGCCCGGCGAGGTGGGGGAATGCCTCACCGTTAGCAACTCGATGCCAAGGCGCATGAGGCAAGCTAGACCGTATTGAGGTTTATGTCAATGTCAATTAGGCTACTCCTTCAGAGAGTTCGAGGAGGAGATGCGACATAGACTTCCACTGGAGCGATACGTGTGCTGCCTACCGAGGGCGACTGCTCGGCTTCATGGACGAGCACGTTTATCCGGCCGAGCCGATCTACGAGGAACAGACGAAGTCCGCCTCAGACTCGTTCCCGCATCCGCCGGTGATGGAAGAGCTCAAGGCCCGCGCGCTTGCCGAGGGCCTCTGGAACCTCTTCCTTCCCGACAAGCGCTGGGGGCCTGGCCTCTCGACCCTCGACTACGCCCCGCTAGCTGAGATCACCGGACGCAGTCCGCTGCTCGCTCCCGAGGCAATCAATTGTTCTGCGCCAGATACCGGCAACATGGAGATACTGGCCGCATTCGGAACCGAAGAGCAACAGGATCGTTGGTTACGGCCGTTGCTAGCCGGCGAAATCAGGTCATGTTTCTCGATGACCGAGCCAGACGTCGCGAGTTCGGATGCGAACAACATCCGGACGAGCATCGAGCAGGTGGACGGCGAGTACTTGATCAACGGCCGGAAGTGGTGGTCGAGTGGCGGCATGAGCGAGCGATGCAAAGTCGCCATCGTGATGGGAGTAACGGATCCGGACGCTATTCGGCATCGGCGACAGAGTATGGTCCTGGTTCCACTCGACACACCGGGAGTGAGGGTCGAGCGGTCGACCACCGTCCTCGGCTTCTCAGGTGCGGCTCATGGTGGCCACGCATTCATCCACTACGACGACGTACGCGTGCCGGTTTCAAACATCCTCGGCGAGCGCGGGGGAGGATTCGGCATCGCGCAGGCCCGCCTTGGCCCCGGCCGTATTCATCATTGCATGCGCCTGATCGGGATGGCGGAGCGGGCGCTCGAGTTGATGTGTAAGAGGGTTGGGGAACGATTCGCCTTTGGCAAGACTCTGGCCGAGCAGGGTGTTATTCAGGAGTGGATTGCCGACAGCCGGGCCGAGATCGAACAAGCACGGCTCCTCGTTCTCAAGACCGCCTGGCTCATGGAGACCCAGGGACACAGGGCTGCCCACACGGAGATCTCCGCTATCAAACAGGTAGTGCCGGCCATGGCATGTGGCGTGATCGATCGAGCGATCCAAGCGTTCGGAGGGGCCGGGCTCTCTGACGATGTGCCTCTCGCGGAGCTCTTCGCTCAAGCGAGGCTCCTCCGGATTGCCGACGGCCCGGACGAGGTCCACAAGAGATC
>CAZCSK010000092.1:0-4943 GCA_964501265.1 uncultured Actinomycetes bacterium | reverse complement strand
ACACCCACCGGATCGACCGCGTACTCGCTCTCCGCGGGCGGACCTGTTGTAGAGCCCCAGGTGCGGTCGCTGGTACTAACGCCGGTATCCGCCCACTCTCCGCTCTGGAGGTCCATCGTGGCGGGGCCCGGCCGGACGGTGACACTTACAACGCCTAATCACATCGGATTCTCGGCGGATGGGGCAGAGGTCTGCACGCTTAAGTCAGGCGGCACCGTAACCGTCAGGGCTCACGAGACGCCTCTCCGCCTCATCGCGCTTGGTGGCCCCAAGTTCTACGATAAATTGCGTTCTCGTTTCCGCGTCGATCAGTAGAGCCTTGTCGAGCGGCTACCCCCCCGGCCCCCCAGTAGACTGCGAGGAGATGCTATTTCGAGACAAGCGTGACGCGCCAGCGGTTGCGAGCGACGAGTCAATTCGGGGAATCGCCCGCGTGGACGCCCGCACCAAGCGTCTCATCGGCCGGTTGCAGCCCGGTGAGATCGCGGTAATCAACCATGACGATCTGGATCGCATTGCAGCGGAGGGTTTGGTCGAACGAAAAGTAAGGGCGGTCATCAACGTCGCTGAGTCGTCAAGCGGCAACTATCCCAATCTCGGCCCCCTTCTTCTAACGGCAGCAGGGATCCCGCTGATCGATTCCGCGGGTCCCGGGGCGCTCGATGCGATCAGAGACGGTGACGCGATTCGCATCGTTGGAGGCCGAGTGTTTGCCGGTGACCGGCAGGTCGCCTCCGGGCGAGTAGTGACTCTACAAGCGGCTGAGGAAGGGCTTGATCGCAGCAAGAAAGAAATGTCTTCGGCCCTCGAAGAGTTTGCAGAAAACACGTTGCAATACATGGTCAGCGAGCGCGATTTTCTAATCGAAGCCGTCCACCTTCCTGCAATCGAAACGTCACTGGACGGACGGCACGCGCTGGTGGTGGTCCGAGGCTACGGATATAAGGACGATCTTGCGTCGCTCAACGCTGGGTACATCCGGGATTTCAAGCCGGTGTTGATCGGCGTTGACGGGGGCGCAGACGCGTTGCTCGATCTCAAGCTGCAGCCAGCGATCATCATCGGAGACATGGATTCGGTCACAACTGAGGCGTTGACGTGCGGTGCAGAGTTGATCTTGCACGCGTATTCCGACGGAAGGGCGCCGGGCCAAGAGCGTCTCGATGCACTGGGTCTAAGATATTCGACTTTTGAAGCGCCCGGGACGAGCGAAGACGTTGCCATTCTTCTCGCCCACGAGAAGGGGGCCCAACTCATTGTTGCGGTAGGCGCACGCGTGAGCATGGTCGAATTCATGGACAAGGGCCGCAAGGGAATGGCCTCCACCTTCCTGGTGCGTCTGAGAGTGGGTCCGAAGCTTGTCGACGCCAAGGGCGTGAGCGAGCTCCACAGGGGAGGGCCGACCAGGTGGGAGCTGTTCGGGCTCGTGGTTGCCGCGCTAATCGCAATGCTGATTGTCGTGGCGCTTTCACCGCCGATGCGCTTGGTAGTGGGCGCAATCGTCGAGCGCCTCCAGGAGGCCTGGTTCACGTTGGTGCGGTCGGTCACTTGATCAACTTTAGATACCACGTCGTCAGCCTTGTTGCGATTTTTCTCGCCCTCGGACTGGGTGTGTTGTTCGGAGCCTCCTTCCTGGATCAAACGATCGTAGAAGTGCTCCAGAAATCGCAGAAAACGCTTAACACCCGCAACGCGAATCTGAGGGAGGAAAATAGCGTCCTTCAGCAAACAAACGATGCCTTCAGCGACTACGCCAGCCGTACACGTTTGCAACTGGTGCAAGGATCGCTCAAGGACCGAGCTGTACTTGTTGTCGCCTACGAGACCGCAAGCAAGGAAGCGGTCGACTCGGTGATCGATGCAATCGCTCAAGCGGGCGGAGGATTTGAGGGTCTCATCACGCTGACCGGCAAACTGGACATGAAGAGTCCTGAGCGGCGGCGCCAGGTGGCCCTCGCCCTGAGTTCGTCGTCGGACGAGCAGCAGGTGCTTTCGGTGGCCCTGAACGATGAGATCGGCGCCGCGCTTGTCGGTAAAAAAACCGGCATATTTCAGCGACTCGTCGATGCGGGTCTCGTTGCGTTTAGGCCCGGTTCAGTTCCCAAGCCCAAACAAGCCGGGGAGTTGGCAGCTTTGGGCACGGCGGTCGTTTTTGTAGGCGGCCCTGATGCAGCGGAACTGACGAAAACATTGCTTGAACCCATCGTCAGGTCACTGGCCGACGGATCGACTGTGACCGCAGTGGTGCAGGAGGGCACGCAGGATCTTGAAACACTGAAGGGTCTGAGGGACGGAGGACTGCGGGCTATTACGGTCGACGGGATCGATCAACCGATAGGGCAGGTGGCCTTAGTACTTGGTTTGAAGGCCGCGTTCGGCGGCCGGTTCGGTCATTACGGAACTGGCGAGGGCGCCACCGCCGTCTTGCCAGAATTTCCAACTCCCTAACCGTTTCATCGTTGCGCCCTTCGGACATCGCTGCGGAAGTGGCCCGATCGATCGGGGTTCCGAGAGGAAAGCGAGTCCTGCACGTAGGTGATATTCACAACCGACTCTTTGGTCTTCGCCTCACCAGGGCCTTGGACCGAGAGGTGATGCCCGCAGTGACGATCAATACGGGCGACCTTTCAGGTGTTGGCGGCATCTTCGAACGAGGTCTTGTTCGCGCGCTCGGACGGTTGGCTAGTCCTTGTGTATTTGCGCCGGGTAACCACGATGGGGCGGTCACCACCACCGCGATGGCGGGGGTTGGCACACTTGTCTTAGACGTACCGCGCGTCGTGGAAGTGTCGGGGCTTCGAATCTGGGGATACGCCGATCCCAACCGGACCCGTTTCGGGCGCGGCGACCGTTACCAAAATGATCTCTGCAAGTCCGCGGCGGCTGCGGTGAAGGTGCCAAACAACCGAGATCCGATAATGGTGGCCGTACACAACGAATTGATGATGCCGGCGCTTCTTCAGGCCCCGTTAGTGCTATGCGGTCATCTGCATGCACCGTCTGTGCGTAGAGCGGGATCGGCACTGGTGGTCCGGTGCGGATCCACCGGCGGCGGGGGCCCGTTCGGGGGTGCGGTCCACTTTGCGATCGTCGATGTCGATCCTAAGTCGCATGAGCCTTTGTCGGTGTGGATGGGCAAGGTCGACAAGTCGGGCCTCGAGGTCACCGAGGTCTCTTGCGGAGGATAAGCCGCGGGGCGAACGCAACGAGAAGGTGAAATCCCTGGCGAGCGCGATGGGCAAAGCCTCTCCATGTCCGGCCCCGATGATCGTGTGTCATAGCGACGGGAATCTCAACTATCCGAAATCCTCGCCGGACCGCATCTGCGGTCAGTGCGGCATCGACCGCAAAGCCGCGCGACAAGGGCCTGCAACTTTCGAACACCCGTCGCGAGAGGGCCCGCTGTCCCGACATGGGGGCCGCGGCTTTAAATCCTGAAGTGACGAGGATCAACCAAGCGGCCGTGCGCCGCACGGTTCCAAATCCTCCCGCCGATCCCGCGGACGGCAGGATACCGACGGCCATGTCGGCCTCGCCGCGCAGAATTGGCTCGATGAGTGCGAGAACTTCCGACGCGGTCTCGCCGGTGTCAGCATCGACCATCAAGAATATATCGGCATCGCTCGCGTCCGACATGCCGCGCGTAAGCGCCGCGTGTTTGCCGGAGTTTTTCGGGAGACGAATGACCTTCGCGCCGGCAGCCGCTGCCTGCGCCGCCGTTGCATCGGTGGACCCGTCATCGACGACGATCACTTCATCGACGCGTGGGTCTTGCGTGAGCGCGCGAACCGTGTCTCCGACGGTCTCGGAGTTGTTGTAAGCAGGAACCACGACCACGGTCGTCACGTCCCGTATCCTGACACGATGTTCCGGGTCCAAGTCCTAATGATCCTCGTGTCCGCCGCGACGGGGTTCTTGGTGACGAGATCACGGTCTCTGCATCCGTCGGAGGGCCTTAGAGTTCGCAATTTCAGGGGCGTGGAAACTCCCGTCACCGGTGGAGAGGTACTCCTTGCAGGCTTGATCGTTGCCGAAGCAATGGCGGCTCTGGTCTCGAAGTTGTCTCCGGCAATCTTTCGAGCGGGCTGGGGGGCCGCTTCGACAGAACTTACTATTTCGGGCACCCACCTGCCGACGCTTGTTTTAGCCCTAGGGTTCTTTGCCCTGGGAGCAGTTGACGACTTGGCCGGGTCCGAAGCCGCCAAGGGCTTACGAGGTCACTTTCGGGCGCTTGCGCGGGGGAAAATTACGGGAGGAGTTCTGAAAGCCGGCGGAGGCCTTGCGCTGTCCTTCGCCATCTCGCTTACATGGCGATATCGACTAGGCGAGGCTGTTCTGGACGCGACACTCATTTCGTTGGCCGCAAACCTGTTAAATCTGTTGGATCTGCGCCCAGGCCGTTCGGCGAAGATTTTTCTTGTGGGCGCAATCCCAATCCTGGTCAGCCAGTCGTTTGGTGGCGCCCACTTTCTAGCTCCATCGGCGCTCGTAGGCGCCGCCGTGGTCTGGCTTCCCGTAGATGTCAGAGAAAAGGGGATGCTTGGGGACTCAGGTGCCAACATGCTTGGGGCGGTTCTTGGATCGGCAGCCGCTCTCAGCCTGGACACCCCTGCAAAACTCACAATCCTTGGGATCCTCATCATTTTGACATTGGTGTCCGAGAAATGGTCCTTCGACGCCATCATCGAGCGGGTGCCTCCGCTTCGGTGGTTCGACCGGCTCGGTCGCATGCCTTAATTCAAGTTTTTTTAGTCCGCGCGCCGGTTGGTAGGCCAATAACTGATACGCTGTGTCCCCGTGGCTAAACACATTTTTGTGACTGGCGGGGTCACCTCAAGTCTGGGTAAGGGTCTCACGGCCGCCTCGTTGGGCCGCCTTCTTAAATCCCGGGGCCTGCGGGTCACGGCGAAGAAGCTTGACCCCTACATCAACGTCGATCCCGG
>CAZCSK010000091.1:2081-5024 GCA_964501265.1 uncultured Actinomycetes bacterium | reverse complement strand
AGTAGAACTCATACAGCGGACGCGTGGCGGCGCCGTAGACCTCCAGGCGGCGGACAATCGCCTCCTCCCTGTCGTCTTCACGCTGCACGAGTTCCGCACCATCGTTGTCGCAGACGCCCTCAAATAACGGCGGGTGCGTGACAAAGTGATACACGGTCTTACACTTCGGACACACGCGCCTGCCCGCCAGCCGTTCGACGATCTGAGCTGTGCGCACCGCGAACTTGAGTACACGGTCGAGCTTGGTGTCGATCTCGGCAAGGGTTTCTTCCAGAGCAATCGCCTGATCGAGGGTTCGGGGATAACCGTCCAGGATGAATCCAAAACGGGCGTCGGGCTCGACCAGGCGCTTTCTCACCAGGTTGATGGTGAGGTCATCGGGCACCAACTCGCCCCGATCCATTATCGGGCCCACCTTCAAACCCATTGGCGTTCCTTGCGCAACATGCCGCCGGAAGATGTCGCCGGTTGCTATCGAGGGCGTGCTAAAGCGCTCCGACAGCAGCGCAGCCTGGGTACCCTTGCCCGCCCCTGGGGGTCCCAAGAAGACTATCCGCATGCTTTTTTAAGCTAAAAAGCCCTCGTAATGGCGCTGCAGTAACTGTGATTCCACGCTCTTCATCGTCTCCAGGGCCACTCCCACTGTGATCAGCACTGAAGTTCCACCGAAGGGCAAACTTTGAACCTGGAGGGTGGCCAAAGCAATCGAGGGGAGCAGCGCGATCGCCGCGATGAAGAGCGCGCCCGGCAAGGTGATTCTGCTTAAGATGAAGTCCAGGTGCTCGGCGGTTGGGCGGCCGGGCCGGATCCCCGGGATGAAACCTCCGTACTTGCGCATGCCGTCGGCGATGTCCAATGGGTTGAATGTAATCGCCGTGTAGAAGTATGCGAACAAGATGATGAGAAGGCCGTAGAAGATGATGTAGACGGGGGAGCCCTGATTGGCCAGATGGTTATCGATGAAACTTCGGAGTGGCTTCCACTGAATCACAGTTGAGATAAGCGCGGGGAAGTACAGAACGCTCGAAGCAAAGATAATTGGAATTACGCCCGCAGTATTGACTTTCAACGGTATATAGGTCGATGAGCCTCCGAACATCTTTCGACCTACGACCCGCTTCGCATACTGCACCGGAATGCGGCGCTGCCCCTGGTCGACAATCACGATGCCGACAATGATCAACACAAACAGAAACAGCATGAAACCAAACCACACTCCTCCCAACTGCGCGAGGATGTTGGCACCTTGGCCAGGGAGTCCCGACACAATGCTGGCAAAGATCAGAATCGACATTCCATTACCGATACCGCGTTGGCTGATCAACTCGGCAAGCCACATCACAAGAGCCGTTCCCGCCGTAAGAGTTACGACGATCAGCGCAACCCGTCCCGGCGTGAAATTGGGAATCAAGTCCACCACGTTATTCTGCGCGTCCCTGAAACCTCCGCGGTGCGCAAGGAAGGTCACGCCCGTCGATTGCATGAGCGCCAGCCCAACGGTCAAATACCGGGTCCACTGCGTAATCTTCTTAGTTCCGGCTTCGCCTCCCTCTTTCTGCCACTGCTCCAGCTTCGGGATGACAACCGTGAGCAACTGCATGATGATGCTCGCCGTTATGTACGGCATGATTCCCAGGGCAAAGATCGCCAACTGAGTTAGAGCTCCTCCGGAGAAAAGGTTGAGAAGCCGTATCAGGTTGTCTGACGATTCCGTCAGTCTGCGGGCAGCAGCAAAGTCGATCCCCGGAGCAGGCAGAAAGGCGCCGACTCGGTAAATGCCGATGATGAATATGGTGAAGAGGATCTTCCGTCGAAGTTCCGGCACCTTGAAGGCGTTGATGAATGCGGAGAGCACTGAAAACCGAGCCTACACGACCTCAGTGGTTCCGCCGGCGGCAGTGATCTTCGCCGCCGCCGTGGCACTGAAGGCTTGAGCTTTGACTGTAAGGGGCCTTGTCACCTCTCCAGTTCCAAGCACTTTGACCGGGCCCGTTTTCCTTACCAGGCCCTTCGAGCGGAGCGCTTTGGGATCCACGACGGTGCCCGCCTCGAATCCCTCAAGCCCGGTCATGTTCACCACCGTGTATTCGATTCGCCCGGGATTGCGAAAGCCCGGCAACTTGGGCAACCGCATATGGAGTGGCATTTGCCCCCCTTCATAGCGCGCAGGTATCTGGCCGCGAGCCTTGGCCCCCTTGGTTCCCCGCCCCGCGGTCTTGCCGCGGCGCCCAGCGCGGCCTCGGCCAACGCGGATGGCCCTTTTTCGAGCCCCCGGCGCGGGGGCCAGATCATGCAATTTCATTTGGTTCCCTTTGTCGTGGAAACTGTCACTAGATGCGCGACTTTGTGGATCATCCCTAGAATCTCGGGTCGATCCTCGTGTTCAACCGATGCCCGGATTCGTCGCAGACCAAGCGCTTTGAGCGTCCTACCCTGATCGGAATTGCGCGACACCGCGCTTCGGATTTGAGTGACCTTGATCGTAGCCATCAGTGCCCCCTAACCTTCGATCGGTCCGAGTTCGGGCAAACTCGCCGGCTTCAGCAAGTACGATGGCGCTACATCTTCGACTTTCATCCCGCGTCGCTTCGCCACGTCGTAGGGATCCTCCAGCTGCTTGAGCCCGTTGATGGTTGCGCTCACGATGTTGATCGGATTGGACGATCCAAGCGACTTCGAAAGGATGTCTTTGATTCCGCATGCCTCAACCACGGCACGGACCGGCCCTCCCGCGATGACACCGGTTCCAGGAGATGCAGGTTTCAGTAACACACGGGCGCCAGATGCCTCGCCCAGCACTTGATGAGGAATGGTGGTCCCAACAATGGGCACTTTGAACATCGCACGTCGTGCTGCCTCGGTGGCCTTAGAGATCGACTGCGGGACCTCCCGCGCCTTGCCCTGTCCCGCGCCGACACGGCCCTGCCCATCTCCGACAACGCT
>CAZCSK010000091.1:0-1981 GCA_964501265.1 uncultured Actinomycetes bacterium | reverse complement strand
CCCGCGCCTTGCCCTGTCCCGCGCCGACACGGCCCTGCCCATCTCCGACAACGCTTAGTGCACTGAAGGAAAAGCGCCGGCCGCCCTTTACAACCTTAGACACTCGACGCGGGCGCCCTACGATGCGCTCGACGAGCCCGCCGCGTGCCTCTTCGTCGCGGCCACCACGACCTCCGCCGTCACGGCGCTGCCGACCGCCCGGTCCACCTCGTCCCGGAGGACCACCTCGTCCCGGAGGACCACCTCGTCCCGGAGGACCACCTCGTCCCGGAGGACCACCTCTAGCTCCGGGCGGTCCACCTCTAGCTCCGGGCGGTCCACCTCTAGCTCCGGGCGGTCCACCTCTAGCTCCGACTCCTGGGCCTGCGGGGGGGCTGGACTCCGCGGGCACGCTCGGCTCTTTGACAGGCTGCGGCGGAGTCACTATCTCCTCTGCCATCTAAAACTCCAGTCCCTTTTCACGGGCAGCGTCGGCCAGGGCTCTCACGCCACCATGGAACTGAAATCCTCCGCGATCGAAGACCACGGACTTCACTCCCTTTTCGATGGCACGCTCGGCTACAAGTTGGCCAACTCGTCCAGCAACGTCGGCCGAGGTGCCCTTGACGTCCGCGCGCAAAGAGGGATCGAGGGTCGATGCCGACGCGATCGTCCGGCCCTCGAGATCGTCGATGATCTGGGCGTAGAGATGCTTGTTGCTTCTGAAAACTGCAAGGCGTGGGCGCATGGGCGATCCCGATACCTTCTTACGAAGACGCCGGTGCCTGCGCGCTCTGGAGACAAATCTGCTCATTTGGCCGTCTTACCCGCCTTCTTTCTAACGTGCTCGCCGACGTAGCGAATGCCCTTTTGCTTGTAGGGCTCCGGCTTTCGCTTGGCCCTGATCTCCGCCGCAACCTGACCAACCAGGGCCTTGTCTGCTCCCCGAACGGTAATACGTAGGACTCGATCGACGGTAGCCACTTCGAATGAGATCCCTTCCGGCGCGGGATAGTCAATCACATGAGAGAACCCGAGTTGAAGTTCGAGGCCGGTGCCTTTGAGGATTGCCCTGTAACCCGTCCCATGGATCTCCAAGCTCTTCTCAAAACCATTCGTCACGCCCTCAACCATGTTTGCGACCAGAGTTCGAGTGAGACCATGAAGCGATCGATGAGGCCCTTCGTCCGACGGCCTTGTTGCCACAATGCTTCCGCCGTCCTGCGTGAGCGAGATTTCCTTAGGAACTGTTTGCTCCAACGTCCCCTTCGGACCCTTCACGCGCACAAACCCCGTCTGGAGCGTTACCTCGACTCCGGACGGAACCTGTATCGGTGTTCTTCCAATTCGGCTCATTTTTTCCTCACCAAATATGAGCGACGACTTCGCCACCCAACCGTTTGCGCGACGCGTCCTTGCCGGTCATAACGCCGGAAGAAGTTGAAATGATTGCGATGCCCATCCCCCCAAGAACCCTTGGGAGCCGCTCAGCCTTCGCATACACGCGCAAGCCCGGCTTGGAGATTCTGCGAATCCCGTGGATGGTCCTTGAACGATCCTCAGCGTACTTGAGAATCACCCGAAGCGTTTGACCCTGCTTGGCTGGAAGCGATTCGTAGTCTTCGATATACCCCTCAGCCTTCATGATTCGGGCGATCTCGACTTTTTGTTTGGACAAAGGCATATCGACCGTATCCGCCGACGCCTTGTTGGCGTTGCGAATCCGAGTCAGCATGTCTGCAGTTGGGTCGGTCATCATCTGTCTATCACCAGCTCGATTTGGTTATGCCGGGCAACTCACCCTTGTGGGCGAGTTCTCGGACGCATATCCGGCACATGCCGAACTTGCGCAAGTAGCCGCGGGGTCGTCCACAACGGCGGCACCGATAGTATGCCCGAACTTTGAATTTCGGTGTCTTGTTAGCTTTGTTTATTAACGCTTTGCGTGCCATCTCTACTGCTTTCTGAATGGAAAGCCAAAGGCATCGAGAAGCGCCCGGCC
>CAZCSK010000090.1:0-5073 GCA_964501265.1 uncultured Actinomycetes bacterium | reverse complement strand
GCGGCCACTGAACGTAACAGAAGGACTCAGCAACTGTCAATACTGCTTCCTCGGTCACAGTGAGAAACTCCTTTAGTAACTACATGTATGTAATTCGCAATAGTTAATAAACGTCACAGAAACACACATTTGTACCGCCCTGAAACGGTCAGCCCAGCCAGAGCCTGATGATTGGGGTTCCAAGGAGCAAGGCCCCGACTGCCCCGGCAGCCATGGAAGGACCAAATGGGATGCCGTCCTTACGGGTCTTGCGGCCTAGCGCAATCAGGACAACGCCGATGAACGAACCGAGGAAGAAACCAAGAAAGGCTCCCACGAGCACGTGCAACAGGCTGAACCAGCCGAGATACCCACCGAGGTAGGCCGCTAGTTTTACATCCCCCATGCCCATGCCCCTTGGCACGACAAACGCGATCAACAGCATCGGGACGCCATAGGCAACCGCGCCCAGGCCAACCCGGGCGAGCGAGCCTGGGGAACCAGAAACCACTGCGGCCACGCCAAGCAACGCTGCGCCGGCGGCAGACGCTGGACCGAGAACTTTGTTAGGAATGCGCCGATGTTCGAGATCGATCGCAGAGAGGATGATCAATGTGATCATGAACATCAAGAACGCGGGCAATTCGGGTTTGAGTCCGATTCGAAGGGCCACAACGACGCAGGCCGCTCCCGCTAGTGCCTCCACGAGCGGATATCGAACAGAAATCGGCAAAGAACATCCCTTGCAACGACCGCGAAGCGCGACGTAGGAAAGGACGGGAATATTTTCGAACCACGCAATCGACCGCCCACAGTTCGGACAATGGGAACCGGGACTCACTACGGACTCTCCCCGGGGTACCCGATAGATCACTACGTTAGCGAAACTTCCGAACACCGCCCCGAACGAGAAGACAATTGCGGCGAACAACAAACGAAGCCCCGGGGCCAATTCGATCAAATCTTGCCCGTTTATCAGCGGGTTGAAAGAAGCTGTTCCAAGACTGTGGAGTCGTGGCAGCGCTCGGCGGCCAATTCGTGGGAAATCTTGCCCATCTTGACCAGGTCGGCCAGACTCTGATCCATTGTTTGCATCCCGTACTGGCCGCCAGCCTGAAGAGTGGAGTAAATCTGGTGAGTCTTTCCCTCGCGGATGAGATTTCGTACGGCCGGTGTCGCGACCAGAATCTCCACCCCAGCGACGCGGCTGCTACCGTCCTTAACGGGCAGGAGTTGCTGAGTGACGATTCCCATGAGGGCGCCGGAGAGCTGGGTGCGAACCTGCTCCTGCGCATGGGGAGGAAAAGAGTCGATGATGCGATCCACTGTTTGCGCCGCGTCCTGCGTGTGCAGCGTCGCAAATACCAGGTGCCCGGTCTCGGCGGCGGTCAGTGCGATCTGAATCGTTTCCAAGTCACGCATCTCGCCGATAAGGATCACATCTGGGTCTTGCCGAAGAACGTGGCGCAACGCGTTCGGAAACGACAACGTGTCGGTTCCAACCTCGCGCTGGTTGACGATTGACCTCTTATGCCGATGCAGGAACTCAATGGGATCTTCGATCGTCACAATGTGGACATCGCGTTCGGTATTGATGATGTCCACAAGGGAGGCCAGAGTCGTGGTTTTTCCCTGCCCCGTTGGACCAGTTACGAGCACAAGCCCGCGCTGCATAAGAGCGAACTCTGCGACCCGCGGCGGAATTCCAAGGTCTGCCAGACTCCGTATCTCGACCGGTATCATGCGAAACGCCGCCGCCATTTGATCCCGTTGAAAGAAAACGTTGACTCGAAAACGTGCCTTGCCGGGGAGGGAATAGGAAAGGTCTAGCTCGAGGTTTTCTTCGAACTTCTCACGCTGGCGTTGCGTGAGAATCGCATACATCATTTCTCGAACGTGATCGCCCGTGAGGGCTGGAAAGTTCTCCAGTCGAATAAGCCGCCCGTTAAGACGCATTACCGGGTGAGATCCGGTGGTCAGATGAAGGTCGCTGGCGTTGTTTTGCAGGATGATGTCGAGGAGGTCCTCGATCCTGGGTGTCCCGACGGGTTGCTCGGAAGGCTCTCTCAATACCATGGGGCGCTCATTCTAGACGATGACTCTTTGGATTTCTTCGAGCGAGGTAAGTCCCAATTTGACCTTGGTCATTCCGTCGAAGCGTAGTACCTCCATGCCCTGCTCCACGGCAAGCCGGCTAATGTCGTCTGTGGACCTTCGCTCCACTACAAGGCGCTCGATCCCCTCGGTCATTGTCATAACCTCGTGCACGGCCAGACGCCCGCGGTAACCAGTCTTGGCGCATTTTACACACCCGATCGGCCGGTACAATTTGGGAATCTCATCGTTATCCCCGATTGGGAACTTGTTCTCCAACAGGGCCTCGCGCGTGGGGACGTAGGGCTCCTTGCAGTTGTCACACAACCTTCTGGCGAGTCGCTGAGCGAGCACGGCATCGACCGCAGATGCAACCAGGAAAGGTTCGATACCCATTTCAATAAGACGGCTTACCGCGCTGGGAGCGTCGTTGGTGTGCAACGTTGTGAGCACGAGGTGGCCCGTGAGGGCCGCCTCAATGGATATCTGAGCAGTCTCGCGGTCGCGGACCTCACCGATGAGAACAACATCCGGATCTGCTCGAAGGATCGAACGCAGCGCCGAAGCAAATGTAAGACCCGCTTTGACGTTCGTTTGGATCTGGTTGATGCCTCCGAGCCTGTACTCAACTGGATCCTCAACGGTGATGATGTTGCGGTCGATCGAATTCAGAATATTCAAAGTGGCGTACAGGGTGGTTGATTTGCCCGAACCGGTCGGCCCGGTGACGAGAATCATCCCGTATGGCTTCGTGTAGGACTCTTTGAATCTTGAATAGTTTCCCTCGCTGAATCCTAGATCCTCCAGTTTCAGCAGAATGCTGGATTTGTCCAGAATACGCATGACGACTTTTTCGCCGTAGACGGTTGGCAGGCTGGCGACGCGAAGGTCGATGGCCTTTCCTTGAACGACCAGTCCCATCCGGCCGTCCTGGGGAATACGTCGCTCGGCGATGTCCATCTCTGCCATGATCTTGAGTCGCGAAATCACTCCCGCCTGCATCGACCGAGGCTGTCGCAAGATTTCATGCAGCACTCCGTCAACACGGAACCGAATGCGGAGATCGCGCTCCTGCGGTTCGATGTGAATGTCGGAGGCGCGGTCGCTTACCGCTTGAGTGATGATCAGGTGTACCAGCCTGACAACCGGAGCGTCGTCCGAGGCTTCGGTGACTGAGCTGATATCGATCGGGTCGCCCGAGGTGTCGTCAGATGCTGCCGGGGTTTCGATGGCACTGTCGAGGCGCGACATCCGCCCAATGGCAGCCATAATGTCGGCCGCGGTTGCCACCACCGGGCGCACTTCCTTTCCCGTCAGCGCTCTGATGTCGTCGATCGCGAGCACATTGGCGGGATCGCTCATAGCGACGACGAGCTTTCCATCATCGTCGAACCCGATGGGCAGCGCCTTGTATCTCTTAGCGAGGGCTTCGGGTATCAGACTGGTCGCGGCCGGATCGATCTGGGCCTCACCCAAGTCGACGAATTCCAGACCCATGCGTCGGGCCAGGAATGCAAAGAGGTCGGCCTCAGTCAGGTATCCGAGCTCGATCAAAATCCGCCCAAGAGTCCGTCCAGCGCGCTTCGCCTGGTCGTTCGCTTCGGCGAGACGCTCTTGGGTGATCAGCCCCTCTTCCAGAAGCAATTCCCCGAGGGCTTTAGGCCTTTGGCTCACGGTTAAGAATAACCTCGCTTTCGACTTACATCGGCCACTATATGCCCGGCTTTCATGCTCTTCGCGCCCCGGACCGCCTGAGAACCCCCCCGCCCCCCGCGGGTCTAGACCGCCGCTGCAGTGTCCGCGCTTTCGAGTGCCGTGAAAAGAAGCGCGAGCAAGGCATTACGAAGAGACCCCCGGTCCAGCGCGCTTACAAGAATGATCGGCACGCTCTCATCGAGTCTAAGTCTCTTGCGAGCGCCGGCAATTTCCGCCGCCGGGTCGGAAGCGTTGTGCCTGTTCAGGGCAATCACGAGAGGTGTCTTCGGCTTTGTCTTGAATATCTTGAGAAGGCGTTGGGCATCATCGAACCCTTCCTCAATCGACCGGTCGACAAGTATCACCGCACCAAGCATATTGCTCGCAAGGGCCTTTCGCATCGATTCCAGCGCGTCCGGAGAAGGCGCGTAGACGGACATCGTGATCTCCTCATCTATCTTCACTCGCCCAAACTCACTGTAGCGGGCCGCAGGCGCTTTGGGGTCGGTGCGGATAATTGCATTGTGGGTCGACAGTACGACGACTTCGGCGATGGTTTTCAAGAAAGTGGTCTTGCCGGACCCATCGCCTCCGGCCAACAAGACGTTTACGTATGCCATTGTAGCTAAAGCTTGCGGACGCCAGCGATCAGGCGCATGAGCGTGGCTTTGTCAACCGCGCCCTCGGCAGTTTGCACCGGCTCGACGAGTTCGCTTATGGGGGCGGGAGTCGGGACGGGATCGGATTGTTTGACGGGCTCAGGCGCGGGACTCGGAGGCGTTACGGCCCGCGGGGGCGCGGATTCCTGCTCTTTAGGCGCGGATGCAGCTAAAGCCGTTTCTTCGTCGAAGACTACGTCCTCAATGGTCGGTCCCGCAGTGTGCTCAGAGGTCAATTGGGACCGACCTGACGCCACGTCGAGCAAACCGGTGGAGACCAAACCGTAGATGATCTTGCAGGCTTCGAACTCGGGACGCTCTGACGCCGCGGCTATCTCGCGCACTGTCCTCTGGCCATCGCTAAGTACCAGAAGCGTCCACTCCTCGGGCTTGATGTTGATTTCCATAGAGGCCGGTGGCGTGGGAGCCATCCGCACGACAACGTCGAGGCTCGGGATTCTGCGCCGTATCACGTCCCATTCCTCGATCCTGCGGCTCGACTCCATGATGAGATTCTCAACGGAGACGCTCAGGCCAATTTCTTGATCTGAGACTTGGCCCTCCTCCACGCTGAACGTGCCTGTCTCCCATTGGAGCAGGTCGAAGATGGCGTCCTGAATCTGCTCTTTGATGAAAGTGTTGAGCA
>CAZCSK010000089.1:0-5294 GCA_964501265.1 uncultured Actinomycetes bacterium | reverse complement strand
GCATACAACGTGATTGCCGATTTTCCATCGCGGTCAGCGCTCACACCGCCGGGGATTCCTTGCTCAGCCTCAACTTCTCCATAGTTGACACCATCAACCTCCGTAGCTGTGATCTTCCAGCCGAAGGCTTCGGAGTAGAACTTCTGCAGCTTGACAGCGTCCTTGCCGAGGACCTCGAACCACGCTACCGGAGGGTTGCTGCCGGGTGAAACCCCCGGACCCTCCTCGTCACGCTGGACCAGGCCCAAGATGTTTCCATCTGGGTCTGCAAACTGCGCAAACGTAACCACTGCAGGTATTTCTGTCGGCTCAACAAGAGTCTTGCCGCCGAGCTTTCCGATCTTGTCGAGTGCGACCTTGAGGTCGGGGACCTCGATATAGAACTTCACGCTCTGTTCGTCTTGCGCTTTGCCGATGCCTCCGTTGATTCCGGAGCCACTGGCTGTATCGATGATTGAGTAACTCATCTCGTGGCGCGTCTCGACTTTCCATCCGAAAAGATCTGAGTAGAACTTGGCCAACGCCTCATAGTCAGCGGTCAAAATCTCGAAGTGAACGACTGGGTCCATTTGGATCCTCCTTTGTGGGTGTTTGTATGTGCCCGATGGGCTGAACCCAAATGCTATACGAGCCTGAGTAGCACGTGCTACTCTGGTAACACAGGCGGCGAAGCCGTCTCGTGAGGTTTCTTCGTTTGTTTGCTCCTAGGGAAGTTCTCCAGCGACCGATTCCTCTCCTGAGAACAACCTGCCCCCACCGAGGGGTACATAGAAGGAGTAACAATGTCTCAAAAGACTTTTGCAGAAATCGGCGCGGACGCGCCGACAGTATCGGCCCTCAAAGCTCGTGGCATAACTGAACCGTTCGCAATCCAGGAACTGGTGCTGCCCGACGCCCTCGCGGGCCGCGACGTGCTGGCAAAAAGCAGAACGGGATCGGGCAAGACGCTCGCTTTCGCAATACCGATCGTTCAAATGCTCGATCGCAGCGCACAGAAGCCCGCGGCGCTGATCCTAGTGCCCACCAGGGAACTGGCCGCACAGGTCACGGCTGAGTTTGTCGGCATCGCCGAGGCGAACGGACTCAAAGTCAGTTCCGTCTACGGTGGCGTAGGAATGGGCGACCAGGTTCGCAAGGCCACCCGGAGTCACATAATCGTCGCCACACCTGGGCGCCTCGAAGACCTTGCATCGCGAAGACTCCTGAAGCTCGATCAAGTGCGAATCCTCGTTCTTGACGAAGCGGACAGGATGCTCGACATGGGCTTCCAGCCCCAGGTCGACATGATCGTGAGGCGCATCCCAAAGACGCGCCAGACGATGTTCTTCTCGGCCACTCTCGAGGGTGTCGTCGGACGCCTTGCCAGCACATACACAACGTCGCCGGCAATCCACGAGATCGCGTCAAACATGTCCACCGTCGACAGCGTCGACCACAGCTTTGTCAAAGTGGAGTCCGGCGACAAGTTGACTGCCCTCATCGAACTGCTCAATCAGAAGCGTGAACTCGCGCTTGTATTTGTTCGCACGAAACGGGGAGTCGACCGGCTCGCTTCGAAGCTTCGCTCACACGGCATCGCCGCGGCTCCCATCCATGGCGATATGACTCAGCAGGCGCGAGAGCGTGCCCTCAAGAGTTTCAAGTCGGGGTCAATCACCGCTTTAATCGCCACAGACGTGGCCGCACGCGGTCTCGATGTTGATGACATCAGCCACGTCATAAACTACGACCCGCCCGAGGATCACACGGCGTACGTGCACCGCGTCGGCCGCACAGCACGTGCCGGTCGCAGCGGTAGCGGAGTCACACTGGTCACTCCCGAGCAGCAAAAGGAAGTGGGACGAGTGGCCGTCAGGCTGAAACTGAACACGGAGTTCGAGAAGGACGGCTTGAAGATGCCGCCGCCAACGATCGCATTCTCCACCCGTCGTCGGCGCCCGTCGAGGGCCAGCAGGCGTCCGATGAGCCGATCGGCTAGGTAGGGCCGGACCCCCAGAGCGTGCCGGTGCAAGACTATCCCGCGATTAGACGATCCAGGTTCTTGCGCAACTCCGAATTTGGAATGTGGCCGATCGTTCGGGTTACCGTCCCGTCCTGATTGATGTAGATCCAGGTTCCGCGAAACCGGGCGCCGAACTGACCGCGTATCTTCGTGTCGGTGTCGACTGCGTGAATCATTTTCTGCAGCCCATATTTCTGTACGAACTCAACCATGTTCGCAGGCCCATCTTCGCCGGGAAGCCCGAGGAAGATGATCTTGTCTTCGTAATCTCGCACAACCTGTGCGATAGCCGGCGCTTCTCGCTGGCAGGGCCCTCACCAAGGGGCCCATACCCAGGCCGCAAGGTCACTGCCTAGATAGTCATTGCCATTCACCTGGCCCCCGCCCACCTTGGGCGCTTTGAAATCGAGAACCTTCGCGGCCTCGCTAGAGGAGAGGCCGGGAGGGGCGGAGGGGGCAGGCGGACCCTGAGGCACTTGCGATGCGCTTTTGTCCGAAGAGGGACTTGCGAAATCGACGCCCGGCTCGGATTTGGGTCCGGAGCAAGCCGATCCGATCACGGACATGGCGACAATGCTCAAAACCGTTCGCCGCCGGAAGTTTGCGATCATTGATCGAGGATAACTTGGAAACCCACTTATTCGTTCTTACAATCGAGGCCCCGCCCGCTAAACTTGGTCGTTTGGGCCCTTAGCTCATCGGGTAGAGCTCCGGACTTTTAATCCGGCGGGCAGGGTTCGAGTCCCTGGGGGCCCACTAATGGAACGGCGGGTGTGGTGCTGTTGCGCTCATCCGGACATCCGCAGACTTGACAACTATCCGCAACCTACCTTAGAATCCTCTCTTATCCATTCCATCGGGAGAATACCTAATGCCCCCACAAACGCCACCAAAAGATCCGGAGCCGCAGGACCCGACTGAGCCGGAGGAGGCGACCCTCTCTCTCAGCCCTGCTCGGCGAGCAAAAATTGAGGCCCTCAAAGCGGAACTTCTGGGCGACCTCCTGACTGCAGCAGAGGTGGCTGAGATTCTCGACATTCATCCTCGAACCGTCGGCGAATACCTCCGGGAGGGCAAGCTCGCTGGGATTCAGCTGGCAGGCGGGTGGCGAGTGTCCGAGAAATCGCTCCGCGACTTCGTTCAGGAGGCTGCATCAGGCGGCGGGATGTTCAAACGGTTCACTGATAAAGCAAGACATGTGATTGTTTTATCTCAGACGGAGGCGCGGCGCTTAAATCACAATTACATCGGCACGGAGCATTTACTGCTGGGCTTGCTCGCCGAAGGAGAGGGAGTTGCCGCGAAGGCTTTGGTCGAGTTGGGGGTTTCTCTTAAAACCACACGCATCCAAGTTGAAAGTCAGATCGGACGAGGAAAAGAGAGCTCTGGAGGCTATGTCCCGTTCACACCACGTTCGAAGAAGGTGCTCGAACTCTCTCTTCGCGAAGCCCTCGCATTGGGCCACAACTACATTGGGACTGAGCATCTACTGCTCGGTTTGATCCGCGAAGGCGGGGGTGTCGCTGCTCAAATCTTGACTCGACCGGGAGGGGTGGAGTTCGACGATGTTCGGGCGAAGGTAATCGAGCTCTTGTCCGGCCAACTTGGAAGCCTAAGGGTGATGGCTCCGGCAGGAACTCGGTCAGTATTGATCAAGCGAATGGCTCAGACTGCAGCCAAGGACAGATTGGTAAAAATCGCTAAACCTGTTGAACTCCCCTCGAGGGGCGTTCCCAACCCGAAGACCAAAACCGCGGCGAAACCCAAGACCAAGCCCCAATCGAAGAGGCCGGCCAAGCCGAAGCCGGCCAAACGGCCTCCCCGCAAGAGTCGATAGACTAGGCGTCCCCATTGGGGGAACAAACAACGCTGGGTGAGGAGTAACACAAATGACAAAGACAGTTGAATTCGAGGTTGGCGCGACCATCGGCGGGCACACCGTCGATCGCAAGGAGCCTCTGGAACACCTTCGCGGCACTTACTACGAACTGACCCACCAAAAGACGGGCGCTCGGCACCTGCATCTGGCCGTTCCCGACGACAACAACGCCTTCGGCGTTGTATTCCCGACCGTTCCAAAGACCGGCAACGGAGTCCCTCACATTCTCGAGCACACTGCGCTGATGGGGTCGCAAAAGTACCAGGTCAAAGACCCCTTCTTTGCGATGATCCCAAGATCGCTGCAAACTTTCATCAACGCCTCGACTTCCGATGATGCCACCACGTTCCTTTACTCGACGCGCAACGAGAAAGACTACTTCAACTTGTTGTCCGTCTATCTGGATGCTTCGTTCTTCCCGTTGCTTCGCGAATTGTCATTCAAGCAAGACGGTCATCGCCTCGAATACGAAGTGCCCGACGATCCAGCTTCTGGTCTTCAACTCAAGGGAGTGGTCTTCAATGAGATGAAGGGATATATGGCGACGCCGGTTTTCACGGCCCTGCAGGCGATCGGCACTGCCCTCTATCCGGACCTCACTTATGGGGTGAACGCCGGAGGGGACCCTGCGCAGATTCCCGACCTCACCTGGGAGGAATTGAAGCAGTTCCATGCCACGCATTACCACCCCAGCAACTCCTACTTCATTACCTACGGCAATATCCCGCTTGAGAAAACTCTTGAGCAAGTAGAAAGCGATGTGTTGTCCAAGTTCGTAAAGATCACTCCCGATGTCGAAATCAGGGACCAGAAGCGGTTCGAGGAGCCCCGCGAATTTCGGGCCCAGTATCCGCTAAGCAAAGAAGAAGACCTTAAGAGAAAGACCGTTGTCATTGTGGGTTGGCTCACCACCTACTCGAGCGACTCATTTGAGATGTTCGCGCTTCACGTGCTAAACCAGGTATTGCTCGGGAATGCGGCATCGCGGCTGCACAAGGCCCTCATCGACTCTGGCCTGGGCGACGCTCTCGCCGACTTCACTGGACTGCGCACGGATTACAAAGAAGCGGCATTTCTGGCCGGGATCAAGGGGGCCGACGCAACCGACGCAGGAAAGATCGAGGCACTCATCCTCGAAACGCTCGAGAATATTGTGAAGGAAGGCATCGATCAGGGCCAGGTCGACGCCGCCATCCACCAGTTGGAGATTGATGCCCGCGAGATCACCAACCGCGGCTACCCGTACGGGATCCGAATGATCTATGGGCTGCAAAACCCCCTCTTTTACGGAGGCGATCCTTACCAGAGCCTGCAGTTCGACAAAGACATCGAACGTCTGCAGGAGGCCCGCAAGGCAGGCACATTCTTCGAGGACCTTATTCGCAAGTACTTCCTCGACAACTCGCACCGCGT
>CAZCSK010000088.1:0-5296 GCA_964501265.1 uncultured Actinomycetes bacterium | reverse complement strand
TTCGCAGCTTCTGGCGCGCGCGGGTCCGTACCTATGGGGGCTGCTACCCCCCCGGCCCCCCGTCTAAGGGCCATCAGGTCCAGACCCTGGGTTGGCTCCACGGCGCGAACCAAGACCGCTCCCGCAACGCCGTCGGAATCCGTCACGATGTTCGCGCAATGATGCATGCCGTATGTGAAATAAACATAAAGGTGGCCAGGGGGGCCGAACATCACCGAATTGCGCGGCGTCTTGCCCCGAAACGCGTGGCTGCCCGGGTCCGTACTGAGGGGGGCTGCTATCCCCCCGAACCCCCCATTTGATTTCAGGGGGTTCGCAGCTTTTGGCGCGCGCGATTTCGTACCTATGGGGGCTGCTATCCCCCCGAACCCCCCGTAGGCCTCCGTTTCGACGATGCGGCCCGCCACTAATCCATCTTGTGCCATGCGGTAGAGAGTCCGACCGATCAGCGCCGGGGCCACCAATAAAGCCGGCCGCGCGAAGAACCGCCGCGAGAGTCGCAAATCCAATTAGAGCGCCGCGGCCAATTAATAGGCGCCGAAACCGGCGAGCCAGCGCTCCTCGTCGTCCAGCAGGACTTCGATTTTCGCAAACTGTTCGGCGACGCTGTCCGGCCCTGGTCCACCGTGAGAATTGCGACGAGACACCGCGGTTTCGGGTTCCATGAGTTCGAGCATCGACGCGTCGAGTTTGGCGTGTGACTGGGACAAATCCTCGGCTGTCGCGTCCTTGAGGTTTTTTCCAATCGTTTGCATTCTCGCGACCAATTTGCCGATTGCCTCGTGCGCCTCCCGAAAGGGAACCCCAGCGACGACAAGCGCTTCCGCTAGATCGGTTGCCCCCGAGTCACTTTCTCTGACTGCAGCCTGCATCCGCTCGGGATTGAACACGAGCGTCTGGATCGCCCCACACAATGCACCGAGCGTCGCCTCCAGAGTGTCCGCCGCATCGAACACGGGCTCCTTGTCCTCCTGCATATCCCGGTTATAAGAAAGAGGCAAGCCCTTCATCGCTCCCAGAAGATGAACGAGGTTGGCAGTCAGTCGAGCGGACTTTGCCCGTACCAGCTCGCCGATGTCGGGGTTCTTCTTCTGAGGCATGATGCTCGAGCCGGTCGAGTATGCATCATCCAAAGTCACGAAGCCGAACTCTGAAGTCGTCCATAGAACCAGTTCCTCACCGATACGCGATAGATTCACGCCCAGGATTGCCGCTGCCGCGAGAAACTCGAGGGCGAAGTCGCGGGCCGAGACGGCGTCGGCGGAGTTGTCGAAGACCTTTCCGAACCCAAGGTCCTTCGCGGTCGCTTTGGCGTCCGTCCCAAGCGTCGTGCCAGCGAATGCCGCAGCCCCTAGAGACGAAACATCGGCGCGCCTATAGGCGCCAATGATTCTTTCGAAGTCCCTGCAGAGCGCGAACGCATGCGCCAATAGATGGTGTGCAAGTGCGACCGGCTGCGCCCGTTGCAGGTGGGTATATCCCGGCATCAAGGTCGTGGTGTGTTCACGAGCTTGCCGATAAAGCGCCTCCTGTAGTTCATGTATCAAGCGCGCGATACGCGGCAGGGTGGCTTTCAGCCACAGCTTGAGATCGGTGACGACGAGGTCGTTGCGGCTTCGGCCCGCGTGAATCTTGGCCCCGGTATCGCCGAGGACAGTGATAAGGAAGCGTTCAATCGCTGAGTGGATGTCCTCGTCGGAGGGATCGAACTCAAGTGACTCTGACTCAAACAGGGAGACAGCCTCGTCCAGAGCGCGGCCGATCTGATCGAGTTCCGACTCTTCCAGGATGCCTGCCCTAAAAAGAGCGCGGGTATGAGCGCGGGTGGCGGCGATGTCCTGCTCCCAAAGACGCGAGTCGAAAGGCAACGAGCTAGAGAGTTTCGCCAGAGCCTCGGATGGGCCTTGGCCGAAGCGTCCTTTCCACAGGGGTCCCGTCACTTCTTCGAAGACCTGTAGGTGCGCGCCCAGATTTTCGAGGGAAGGCCCCAGAGTTTCACGAAACCTGCTCCGGCCGCGTGATCGAAGGCGTCCTCCTTATCGTAAGTGGCGAGAGCCATGTCGTAAAGGGAAACCGATGATCGCCTTCCTGCGACGCTGACGTTGCCCGGCTCAAGCCGCAACCTAACGGTGCCGTTGACTTGTCCGGTGGTGGACTCGATAAACGCATCGATGCCGTCGCGCAACGGGGAATACCAGAGTCCCTCGTAAACGAGTTCGGCGTACCTTTGTTCCAGATGCCGCTTCGTGCGAAGCACCTCGCGGTCCAAGGTCAGTTCTTCGAGGTCGAAATGTGCCTTGATCAAGGAAAGAGCGCCGGGAACCTCATAGATCTCACGGGACTTGATCCCCACAACCCGGTCTTCGATCATGTCGACGCGTCCGAAGCCGTAGCTGCCTGCCGCAGAGTCCATACGTTCTATGAGATTCACTAGATCTAGAACTTGGCCGTCGAGCGCGACCGGGAGGCCGCTCTCGAAATCGATTTCAATGTAAGACGCCTCGCGGGGAGAGTCTTCGATCGCAGCCGTTCGCTCCCAGATGTCGCGCGGGGGCTCAACGAAAGGGTCCTCCAGGGCGCCACATTCAATCGTTCTGCCCCACAAGTTTTCGTCGATGGAATAGGGTGACGCCTTGTCGGCCGTGATCGGAAGCCCATTGCGCAAGCCGTATTCGATTGCCTGATCGCGGGTCATTCCCCACTCTCGAATGGGAGCAAGAACCTCAAGGTCGGGGGCGAGTGCACCGAGGGAAACTTCAAACCGAACCTGATCGTTGCCTTTGCCCGTGCACCCGTGCGCGGCATACTTTGCGCCGACACTAGTCGCCGCATCGGCGAGATGTTTGCAGATTAAGGGGCGACTAAGCGCGGAGACGAGCGGGTACTTTTGTTGATACAGCGCGTTAGCCTTCAGCGCCGGAGCCACGAAGTCCCGGGCAAATTCTTGCGCGGCGTCGACGACTATAGCGTCGACGGCGCCTGCTTTCAGCGCGCGCTCACGAATCGTCTCCATGTCGTCAACCTGGCCTACATTGACTACAACGGCCACGACATCCAGCGACTTTGTGTCTTTCAACCACTGGACTGCAACCGTGGTGTCAAGGCCCCCTGAGTACGCAAGCACGACTTTCTCCATCAATCCTCCTATCTAGACGGGCATGGCTTCGATCATCGACCGGAGCCTGCGCTCAATTGCCCGCGGCATTACTCGTGGTTTACAGACAATAAGCACGGTGTCGTCGCCTGCAATCGTCCCCGCGATGCCCTCGATCTCCCCGCGGTCCAGCGCGCTTGCCACCATCGATGCATGGCCAGGTGGGGTCTTTAGAATCAAGACATCGCCACCTAACTCAATCACGGCAACAGATTCCGTGAGCAAGCGTTTCAACGCCTCTCCGGCAGGAGCGGGGGGCTCCGAGGGCAGCCCGTAAGCGACTTTGCCGTTACGCCTCACCTTGATAGCGCCCAGATCGTCGAGGTCGCGCGAAACGGTGGCCTGGGTTGCCGGGTGGCCGGAAGCGCGCAGCAGCTTGACCAGTTGAGTCTGGCTCGTGACCGGCGCCTGTCTAATCAACTGGACGATTCGGCGATGACGAGCCGCTTTCACTTCCGCGCCCTCCTTCTCGGTGGGGCAATCAGAAATTCGAGGAGTGCCTTTTGGGTGTGGAGCCGGTTCTCGGCTTGATCCCAGACCACCGAATGGGCGCCGTCGATCACTTCTTCAGCGATTTCCTCGCCTCGGTGCGCCGGTAGACAGTGCATAACGATTGCATTGCGCGCGGCATCCATAAGTCTGTCGCTCGAGATTTGGAATCCTTCAAACGCCTTTAATCTTGCGTCGCGCTCTTCCTCCTGCCCCATGCTCGTCCAAACGTCCGTATAAAGAACATGCGCGCCTTTGGCCGCGGCGGAAGGGTCGGCTGTCACTTGAACCTTGCATCCTGTTTCCTCTCCAATCTGCGCGGCCTTCTCAACGATCGGCTCAATCGGCTCGAAGCCCTTTGGCGCAGCAACCCTGATCTCGGCAAGTCCGGCTTTTGCGCCCGCCAACAGCAGCGAGTGACATACGTTGTTCCCGTCGCCGAGATAGGCAAGGTTCACCCGCGAAAGATCGTCGAACCTTTCGGCAATCGTCATCACATCTGCCAGGCCCTGGCAGGGATGTTCCATCTCGGAAAGAGCGTTGATCACCGGGATGGTGGCGGATTCGGCCACCCCTTCAAGACGATCCTGGCCAAAGGTTCGAATGACGATCCCGGCGAGGTATCGGGACAGTACGGTGCCGGTGTCTTGCAGAGTCTCCCCTCGTCCGAGTTGCAACTCGTCGCTTCGAAGGGCGATGGCATTTCCTCCCATTTCGAAGATAGCCGTTTCGAATGACACCCGAGTGCGCGTGGAAGGCTTCTCAAAAATCAGGCCCACCGACTTTCCCTCCAACTGCCGTCCGAGCGCGCCACGCAATTCCTTGAGCTCCATCGCACGCGCAATCAGGCCCCGTTGTTCGTCGACGGTAATGTCGTCGGAAGAAAGAAAGTGTCTCACTTTGTCGAGTCACCTATTCCCGTGATCACGTGATCGAGTATTTCGATTGCCTGGTCGCAGTCGGGCTCGCTTAGCGTCAGGGGCGGTGAGATACGGATTGCCGAGGGTGTAACGTCATTGACTAGCAAACCGTCGGCCAACGAATCCAACACGACTTCGCGCGCCACGTCGCGCGAGAACTGAACCGCAAGAAGCAGGCCCCTGCCGCGCACCGCTGTCACGAGATCGTGCCGGGAAATCAACTCACTCAATTTGGCTTTCAAATAGTTACCAACGCGTCGAGCATTGTCGACAAGGTGCTCTTTTTCAATGGTCTCGAGCACAGCGAGCGCAGCGGCCGCAACTACCGGGCCCCCACCCATCGTCGTTGCATGGTCGCCGACGGCGAATGCGGTGGCCAACTCGCCCCGGGCGACACATGCGCCTATCGGCAAGCCATTTCCCAATGCTTTCGCCAGCGTGATCACATCGGGAACTCCGGTCGATGCCTGGTGCGCAAACCACTCCCCGGTCCTTCCCAGACCGGTCTGCACTTCATCGGCGATGAAGGCTAGCGAGTGAGTGTCGCAAATCTTGCGGACCGCCGGCAGGTAATCGTCGCTTGGGACCACTACTCCGCCTTCACCCAGCACGGGCTCCAACAGCACCGAAGAAACACTTTCGTCGATGGCGCCTTCAATGGCGGCGGGATCATCGTAAGCAACGTGACGAAACCCCGGCGGGAGCGGAGAGAAGAGCTTCCACTTTTCCGGCT
>CAZCSK010000087.1:0-5382 GCA_964501265.1 uncultured Actinomycetes bacterium | reverse complement strand
CATTCAGAGCGGCAGTGATGACGCGCTACAGGGGCCCCGAATCCGACGCGACGATTTCGGTCGAAGGCGACCGGGCCAAAGTCGTGTTCGACCGGCCCCAGCCTCCAACGGCGCCCGGTCAGGCCGCAGTGTTTTATGAGGGCGACCTCGTGCTCGGCGGCGGCACGATAAGGCGGGTGGCTTGAGCACTCCTGAAGATCCGCCAAAGATTCGCCTGCCGGAGTTGCCGATCTTTCAAAAATATTCGATCGCCCTGCGTCAGGAATTCGCCGACGCGAATGAGTTCGAGTCGATCCTCGAAAAAACGCTGAAGCGGGTTCGCACCGCGCGTCCCGCGGCTCCCGCGGCTCCCGCGGTGGATGCGGCCACGCAGGCTCCAAGAACCGACAACTCGCCTACCTATGTTCCGCCGGGCTCTTCTCGGCTCGTTGAGTCGCCTGCGCCCTCCGCATCCACCGCTCCTTCTGACGAAAACCAAACCGAAACCGAAAACCAAACCGAAACCGAAAACGAACCCCAAACCGAAAACGAACCCCAAACCGAAAACGAACTCAAAGCCGATCCTGGGGAGGCTTCTTTTTGGGAGATGGCTTCGCCCGATGCTCCGAGGCCGCCCAGGAAACGGGTTAAGCGTAAGGCTAAGGTGGCTCCTTCGATTGTTCGTGTTTCTAGTAGCGGGAAGCCCATCGTCGAATCTCCCTCGGGCAAGGCACGACCTAAGAAATGAAACTCATTACGGGGCTCAAGTCGGATCGATCGATCGCTTTCAAAGTCGACGCTGGCGGCATCAGGTTCACGGTTCATGCTTCGGACAATCTGCGTGATGAGGCCCGTATATCGGCCCTCAAGCAATTTGAGCTGCTGGACGCTTACGGCGCTTCTCATCCCGATTTCAAGACTTCTTTTGTGCCCGTCGATGTCGAAGACGACGTTCCGCAGATAATTCGTGCGATAGCCGAGGCAGCTGGCGTGACGCTTGTGGGTCCGACGGTGGCTATGCCGGGTGCGGTTGTAGAAGAGGTGGCCCGCGATCTTTCGGAGTTGTCGACGCAGGTGATCGTTTCGGCCGAAGGAGATACGTTCATCGTCGGCAACAAGTCCCGTAGCTTTGTGGTGCGCAGACCGTCTAACTTGGGCGAATCCGGAATCGCAGTCAGGGTCACGTCGAACGACCACCGGGCATTCTTCACTTCAACGGGTCGGGAACGTATCGATCCCCACATCGGAAACGCCGCCGCTATCGCGGTCGTGGCGGAACGCGGCGCGCTCGCCTGCGCGGCGGCCAGCGCGATGGGGTATGCGATGAAGTCACGAGAGGACGTGGATAGGGCTCTCGAGGTAGCGCGAACCACCGAGGGGGTTGCCGGTGCGTTGGTGCTCGCCGACGAACGGATAGGCGTCTGGGGCGATATCGAATTCGTTGCAGTCGCGGAGTAGTCCGGCGTGGTAGCTGAACCAAAAACCGCAAAAAGGGCCGAAGAATTGCGGCAGGTAATCAATCATCATGCCCACCGCTATCACATCCTCGACGACCCCGAGATCGCCGATGCCGAATACGACGAACTCGTGCGTGAACTTGTCGAAATCGAGGTATCACATCCGAACCTCGTCACGCCCGACTCACCCACGCAAAGGATTGGCCCTCCACCATCGGCCCTCTTCGCGGCGGTCCCGCACCCGAGCCCGATGTGGTCCTTGGAGAACGCCTTCGATTTCGCCGACCTGACGGCTTGGGGTAAGCGGGTCGAGCGCATCCTCGGCACGACTTGCGATTACTACTGCGAACTGAAGATCGACGGTGCGGCCGTCAACTTGGTGTATTCGGGCGGACAACTTCGCAGTGCGGCGACTAGAGGCGACGGCCGCACCGGGGAGGACATTACTGCCAACGTCCGCGCGATTCGGGCTATTCCGAACAATCTGGGGGCCGGGGTGGCAGCCGCGGATACTCCCGAAGAAATTGAAGTCAGAGGTGAAATCTTTATGCCGCTGGAGGCCTTTGAAAAGCTCAACGAACAGATTCTGGTCAACGGCGGCAGACCCTTCGCAAGCCCTCGCAATTCGGCCGCAGGGTCGCTGCGCCAAAAGGATCCTTCGATCACGGCGGGACGAAACCTCGAACTAATTTGCCACGGTGTGGGGCGTGTCTCCGGCACACGATTTCGGCGACACTCAGAACAAATGAAGTTTCTGGCCGAGCTTGGACTAACCGTGAGGATCGAAAATAGGCCTTTCGCAAATCTGGATGAGGTTCACGAATTTTGCCGGCACTGGGAGGCCCACCGGCATGATCTCGGATTTGAAGTGGATGGGGTCGCGGTCAAGGTGGACGAGCTGGCGCACCGCGATGAACTGGGATACACGGCCAAAAGTCCGCGGTGGGCGATCGCATATAAGTTTCCGCCGGAGGAAAAAACGACCCTGTTGCGCAACATTGTCGTTAACGTTGGACGAACCGGCGCGGTGACTCCGTTTGCGATTCTCGAACCGGTCCAACTCTCCGGAGCGACCGTCTCGCAGGCGACCCTTCATAACGTTGATGAAGTGCGTCGAAAGGACATCCGCATAGGAGATACGGTTCTGGTGCGCCGCGCCGGTGAGGTCATCCCGCAGGTGATCGCGCCGGTGCCCAGCAAGCGCACCGGCAAAGAGCGCAAGTTCGTCATGCCTGCAAAGTGTCCGACTTGCAAGACATCTCTTGTCCGCAAGGAGGGGGAGGCCGTTTGGAGATGTCCGAACGACGAATGCCCCTCCCGGGGAGTAGAGGCGTTGTTTCATTTTGGAAGCAGAAGCGCAATGGACATCGAGGGTCTCGGTTACAAAACGGTCATTGGACTTCGCGACATGGGCTTTGGTTCCGATCCCGGCGATGTCTATGCGTTGACCCGCGACCAGTTACTTCAGTTGCCGCTGTTTGCCGACAAGAAAGCCGACCAACTGCTCGCCTCGATCGAGGCGTCGAAAACGCGGGGGCTCTCACGCCTGCTTATCGCTCTGGGCATTCGGGATGTCGGCCCCCCGACCGCGCGCCACCTGGCGCAGGAGTTTGGTTCGATAGAGAACATTGCGAACGCTACGCCGCATCAGCTTCAAGAAGTGCAAGATGTTGGCCCTGTGGTTGCCGAGCGCATCTTCGAATTCTTTCGGTCGGAACGTAACCAGATGATCTTGCGCAAGCTCGAGGAAGCGGGCGTTGTGATGACAGAGGCCAGCAGCGCCTCCTCGGACGGTCATCTGGTCGGAAAGACGTTCGTACTGACGGGGGGGTTGGAGGGCTTAAGCCGCGAGGAGGCGCAGCATTTGATCGAAGCGGCAGGCGGCAAGGTGACGTCCAGCGTCTCCAAGAAGACCGATTACGTCGTTGCTGGGGCAAGCCCCGGTTCCAAGCTCGCCAAGGCCCAGGAGCTGGGAGTCGCCATCCTGGACGAGGAGGCTTTCCAGGACCTGGTCCGCCCGAGCCCTTAAAGCCGCCCCAGCCCGAACCCCCGTTGCTACCCCCCGAGCCCCGTTGATGTAATATTTTCTTGACCCACGGGTCAGGAAAATCTCAAGGAGGAAATCTTGGATTTGAAGCCGACCGAGGAGCAACAGGCCATCGTCGAGGCCGTTCGTGACCTGGCGAATAGCGAGATCCGTCCAGCCGCCCGAGAGTTTGAAGAAGCCGGACGGGCATCCGATGCAATAGTGAAGCAGTTGTTTGAGATGGGCATATCGACGCCCATTCCGCAGGAGCACGGGGGACAAGGCGTCTTCGACGCAGTGACAAGCGTGATGATCGCAGAAGAGATTGCCTTTGGCGACCCGGGGGTCGCTTTTGAAGTTTTGTGGGGGGGAGCGGCCGCGACGATCCTCGACATTGCCGGTTCTGATTCGCAGCGCCAAGAACTCCTACCGCAACTCGCCGAAGGGGCACAAGCGTCCGTTGCTTTGGCCGAAAGAGATGCAGGCACCGACATCACGGATCTGGAGGTTAGTGCCACCGACAGTGGGGCCATCAGCGGACGCAAGTACGCGGTCGTCAACGTGGATCGCTCGACTATTCGGTTGGTAGCAGCATCTGGCCCCACTCTTTGGCTCCTCGATGTCGATTCGGGGTCCGAGCCGTCGACGCGTCCCGAAGACAAATTGGGGCTTCGGTCGGCCAAGACATTCAAGGTCGACTACGACGGCACGCCCGCGACGCCAATCGGCCGCGACATCGACGCGGTTCGGACCGCTCTTTTGCGCGTCAAGTTGCTAAATGCTGGAATCGCCCTCGGCCTTTCCCGCGCCGCTCTTGAATACGCGACTCAGTACGCGAGGGAGCGCACGGCTTTTGGCCGGCCGATCGGAGCTTTTCAGGGGATCTCCTTCAAAATCGCTGACCGAGCGATGGATCTCGAGACGGCACGGCTCATTACCTTGAAGGCGGCATGGGCGGTGGACAATCAAAGGACCGATGCCGACCGGCTTGTTATGGCGGCATGCGGTCACGCTACAGCCGCGGCCGTCGCCAACGCCGACGATGGCGTTCAAATCCTTGGAGGTCACGGATACATGAAAGATCACCCCGAAGAGATGTGGTACCGAGACGCACTCACACTTGCAACGTTGGAGTCCGCCTCGATGATCGGCGACATTTTCCTCTCGAAAGCATACGCACGATGATCACTTTCGAACTCAACGACACTTTGAAGGGTGTTGAGCAATTTGTACATCAATTCGCCGAACAGACTTTGCGCCCACTTGCGCGTGAGGCGGACGAGAAGGGCCGGGTCGAGCCGCACGTCATAGAGATGCTCGGACAGATCGCTGGGGGGCGGGCAACAGTCGTCCCAGAAGAACAAGACGGAGCGGACGGTCGACCGGGTATCGGCAACATGTTGTCAATCATCGGCAGCGAGGAGTTGGCGTGGGGGGACGCCGCGATGATTCTGAATATTCCTGGGCCCGGTCTGGCCGGTCCATCCATCAACGCCGCAGGGACCGAGGAACAGAAGCGACGGTATCTCCACGAAGTCTTCAAAGGCGATGAGCCGAATTTCGGCGCCCTGGCCGTCACCGAGCCCCAAGCGGGCTCCGACGTGTCCAATGTACAAACGACAGCTGTTCGCGACGGAGACGAATGGATCATCAACGGTACGAAGATTTACTGCACCAACGGGGCGCGAGCCGACGTTCTTGTAATTAACGCCACGATCGACAAGACCCAAGGCCGCGCCGGCCAGAAACTTTTCGTTATCGAAAAGGGGACGGCTGGAATGATCGTTGGAAAGATCGAAAAGAAGTTGGGCCTCAGCGCCTCGGAAACGGCTGAGTTGGTTTTCGATAACTGCAGAATTCCGTTTGGCAACATTCTGGGTGGCGAAGACGCTCTCAATCCGACTTCGGGCTTCAAGGGAA
>CAZCSK010000086.1:0-5466 GCA_964501265.1 uncultured Actinomycetes bacterium | reverse complement strand
CCGTTATGTAGGTCCGAAGGTTACCGATGTGCGCGTGGCGATAAACAGTCGGACCACATGTGTAAATCGTGACCGCGCCTGGTCGAAGCGGTACAAATTCTCGAACGGCGCGAGACATGGTGTCGTAAAAGGAAACAGTCACTTTTCTTCCAGTAGCGGCGCTTTTGGCGCGCCCCTCGGTGCGCCTTTCGGCGTGTCCTTCAGCCCGCTCTTCGACCTCTAACCCGCCCTTCGGCGAATTAGCGTCTTGCGTTCTGTTTCAGTCAAGCCGCCCCAGATGCCGTAAGGTTCCCGGGATTCCAGCGAGTAGTCCAAGCAGTCCTTTTTGACCGGACACGTCACGCACACCTTCTTGCCCTCTTCTTCGCGGTCGTGCTTCTCCTTGACCGTCTCTGCGACATCGGGGCCGAAGAAGATGATGGGGTCCATTCCCTTGCACGCCGCCTTGTCCTGCCAGCGCGCTTCTGTGTTCAGTGAGGCCAGGTTGGACGCGACCGTTTTGGTCGTCTTTGATGTCGCTTTAGCCGGGTGGTCTTCGGTGCTCATTGGTGTAACCGTCCTTTCAATGGTGTATTGGCAGGCGGTGGAGCGGCAATCGTCGCAACGCCTGCCCCTCGCCCCTACAAATTATTATTGGGCAGATTCGCAATTCGTCAAGGAGATTTGAGGGTTTTTAGGCCGAAGTTTTTCAACCTCCGCCTAGAATGGGGCCAAATGGACCTCGACGAAATTTTTAAGGCGTATGACATTCGGGGTATTTACCCGGATCAGCTCGACGAGGTGACCGCCCACAGCATCGGCAGCGCATTTGCCGTTTTTGCCCGCTCTCCCACGATCATCGTGGGCCGCGACATGCGCCTGTCGTCCGATTCGCTTGCGTCCGCATTCATGGAGGGGGTGAACGGGCAAGGTGTTGATGTGATCGACGTCGGCCTTGTTTCGACCGACGCTCTGTACTTTGCTTCCGGCCGCCACGGCCTGCCTGGAGCCATGTTTACCGCCTCGCACAACCCCGCGCAGTACAACGGGATCAAGATGTGCCTTTCCGGCGCCGCCCCCGTGGGTATCGAGACCGGACTCACCGAGATACGCGCTCTGGCCGAGCGGGGGCTGCCTCCGGCCGCCGGGGCCGGAACCAGGGCGACCAAGGACGTTGTGGCCGACTTCGTCGACCATCTCCTGACCTTCGTCGATGTCTCCAAGATTCGCCCTCTCAAGGTGGTGGTGGACGCCGCCAACGCGATGGCGGGCAAGATGGTCCCCCCGCTGTTCGATCGATTGCCGGTTGAACTCGTCGATTTGTATTTCGACCTCGACGGTTCCTTTCCAAACCATCCGGCCGATCCGATTCAACTCGAGAACTTAAGGGACCTGCAGGCCGCGGTGGAAAAGAGCGGCGCTGATGTCGGCTTGGCGTTCGACGGCGACGCCGACAGAGTTTTCTTGATCGATGAATCCTCCGAGCCGGTGTCGGGAAGTCTTACGACCGCGCTGGTCGCATCGCGCGTCCTTAAGCGCGAACCGGGGGCTTTGATCGTTCACAACTTGATCTGCTCGCGAGTTGTTCCGGAGACGATCATCGAGGCCGGCGGAAAGCCCATCCGCACTCGGGTCGGACATTCGTTCATCAAGCAAGTCATGGCCGAAACCGGCGCAGCGTTCGGGGGCGAGCATTCCGGCCATTACTACTTCCGCGACAACTACCGTGCAGACTCGGGGCTCATATGCGCCCTCTTCATCTTCGAAGCTCTGTCGGCTGAAGGGCGTCCGTTGAGTGAAGTCTTAAAACCCCTTCGCCGCTACTGGAATTCCGGGGAGATCAACACGGAAGTCGCCGATCAACAGGTAAAGCTCGACGCAGTCGAGTCGCAGCACAAGTCGGCCAAACTGGACTTCACGGATGGACTGACGGCGGATTACGATGATTGGTGGTTCAATCTGAGAGGGTCAAACACCGAGCCCTTGCTGCGCCTTAACGTTGAAGCGCGAGACGTCAACGCCGGAGTGGCGAGAACCGAAGAACTGCTGAGTATTATCCGAGACTGAAAGGAAATATCTATGGCGGTTGATTCCGAACTGATTGAAATCCTTCGATGCCCTAACTGTAAGGGCGAGATCGATTATCGCGAGCAAGAGCAGATCATTGCCTGCGTCGGGGAGTGCAAGTACGAGTATCCGGTTGTTGAAGACATACCCCACATGCTGATCGACGAGGCACGGAAACCCTAGTAGCCCTGGTCGGGCCCTTTCCTCCGGTCGGAGGTCTCCCTACGGGCCACCTCGTGCCTGCTCGGCGCGGACTTTCGGTTGGCGATTTCATGTGGCCCTCCTGGAGACCTTCGACCTCCCCGCCCCTCCGGGAGACCTTCGACCTCCTCGGGCCCTTCGACCTCCTCGGGCTCACGACCGCTACTTGAGGGAGGTTACGCGTGCGACGCGTCTTCCTTTGGCACGTAGAGCCTGCAGGTCGCCGAGGGCTTGCGCGTCGAGCAAAGTGCCGAAGGTGTAGGGGGAACCCGGAATCGGGATGTCGAAGTTGCGGTCTGGGTCGACCACTTGAATCATTACTCCGGTGTTGGGGCCTCCTTTGTGCAGCTGGCCCGTTGAATGCAGGAAGCGCGGGCCAAAGCCCACCGTCGTGGCAACATGGTATTTGTCGCGAATGTGCATGCGCGCCCTTTGAAGAGTCGCCGTTTGCTCGGGGGTTGCTGGCAAGAAAGCCTGTATGGCTACGTAGTCCCCGGGGACGATCGTCGCCAGGACTGAGGCTAGGTCGTCACCCACCGCCCCTCGCTGGTCTAACTCACCCTTTTCTAGGACGGCCTTGGTGGCTTCTTTGGCCGACGCCACATCCGGTTGGTGGAAGGGGTTGATCGCCATCAAGTGGCCGGCCACCGCGACCGCGAATTCCCATCGGAAGAACTCGCCACCCAAACCCCCGGCACCTGCGCCGTAATCGAGAACTACGACCGGGTGTCCTGCTTGCCTAATGGCGTCGAGCGCTTCGGATTCTTCGTACGCGACGAATAGGCGGTCGTTGCCGTAAACAGGAGGCGGTCCGATGTCTTCGCCAACCACCGGAACGATTCCAATCCCTCGTTTTCCGGTCGACTCGGCCAATAGTTGCTCCACCCAGTTGCCGAAGCCAGCGATCTCCTCGGGTAAAACGAATGTGACTTTGTCGCGGCCCGACAGAGCGGCGTTCGCAAGGATTTGTCCGAGACTTGCGCCAGGGTTGTCCTCCAAAGATTCGATCCGGCACTTATCCGCCATCTGACGGCCTCCGGCGAGCAACGCTTCGATGTCCCCACCGATCAAAGCGAATGGAACCAGACCAAACATTGAAAGCGCACAATAGCGACCACCGACGTCTGATGGATTGAGAAATATTTCGCGAAACTTCTCCACTTGGGCGAGGCGCTCCAGCATCGAACCCGCATCGGTTATCGCGACGAACTGGTCTGCGCGCCCGGTTTTGGAATGAAAGTATCGAAAGTGCGAGAGCGTTTCGATCGTTTCACCAGACTTGCTCGCGATGATGAAGAGTGTGGTATCCAAGTCGATTGACTCTTCCAGTGACGCTATCGCGCGGGGATGCGTGAAGTCGCATATAAGCAGACCTAAGGAACCGGCCGAGACGCCAATAGTGTTCCGCAGTACTTCGGCGGCAAGGCTGGAGCCTCCCATTCCACAGAGGACCGCGTGGGTGAATCCGTCATCCACGGCCTTTTTTGCGAACAACTGAAGCTCGGACGCGCGTGCCATCATCTCTTCAGGAAGGGTGAGCCATCCCAGCCGATTCGAAATCTCGTCCGGACTGGGGTTCCACAGGGTGTGGTCGCGTCGCCAGAGACGATCGACTAGGTTGTCGGTCGAGTCATTCATCAGCGTCATTTCAGTCGGTTGACCCGGCTCGCCCAAAGTCATCTTCGATCCGCGTTATGTCGTCTTCGCCAAAGTAAGCACCTCGCTGCACTTCGATAAAGATCAGTTCGTCGGGGCCTGAATTCTCGATTCGGTGCGCCGCCCCCTGGGGGATGTCGATGGCCTGGCCGGCTGTGAGAGCCACCGATTGGCCGTCTAGGGTGACCACGGCAGAGCCTTGCACCACGAACCAGTGCTCGGCCCGGCGAGCGTGAGTCTGGTAACTCAGGCGCTTGCCCGCGAGCACGTGAATGCGCTTGACCTTGTGCCCTCCTGCTGCGTCGAGGACGGTGTAAGAACCCCAAGGGCGCTGGTCTTGTTCCATGAAGTCATACCCTACTGCTGGAACCGAGCTTGAATTCTCGGCTAGGCTTAGTCATCTACTTTTAAGGAGACGATCGTGCAGAACTATGACGTGAAGGATCTTGACTTAGCCCCCGCAGGGAAGCGCCGAATCGAATGGGCCGAGACTCAAATGCCGGTACTACGGCTTATCAGCGAGCGATTCGCTATGCAAAAGCCGTTCGACGGCATCCGCATCGCGGCGTGCCTGCACGTGACTTCGGAGACTGCCAATCTCGTAAGGACGCTGGCGGCCGGGGGGGCCGAGGTGGCGGTTGCCGCATCGAACCCGCTCTCGACTCAGGACGAAACTGCCGCATCTCTAGTGAACGACTTCGCTCAATCCGTATTTGCCATCCGAGGCATCCACAACGAGGGTTACTACAAACACATCCAGCAAGCCATCGAGTTCAAACCGCACCTGACGGTCGACGACGGCGCCGACCTTGTGTCAACGCTTCATACCAAGCACCGCGATCTGCTGGAGTCTGTGATTGGAGGAACGGAAGAGACGACGACTGGCGTGGTGCGGCTGCGAGCGATGGCAGCCGACGGCGAGCTCAAGTACCCGATCGTCAGCGTCAATGACGCGAAGACCAAGCATCTTTTCGACAACCGCTACGGCACCGGCCAGTCTTCCCTTGACGGAATCATCAGGGCAACCAACATCTTGATCGCCGGCCGCAACATCGTCGTGGCTGGATACGGCAACTGTGGCAGGGGAGTGGCGGCGCGTGCCGCCGGGCACGGCGCCAACGTAATCGTCACCGAGATCGATCCTGTGAAGGCCCTCGAGGCTGTAATGGATGGCTACCGAGTGATGACCATGGACGAGGCGGCGCCGATCGGTGATGTGTTCATAACCGTCACCGGGGACCGGGACATTTTGGTTCAACGCCATTTCGATTTGATGAAGGACGGAGCCATCCTGGCCAACTCGGGCCACTTCGATCTCGAGATCGAGGTCAAGGCCTTGCACCTGCAAGCGGCCTCTGTACGAATTGTGCGCGACAACGTTGAGGAATTCGTCCAGAACGACGGACGGCGCCTGCTGTTGATTGCCGAGGGACGGCTCGTCAACCTGGGGGCTGCCGAGGGTCACCCTGCGGCGGTCATGGACATGTCGTTCGCCAACCAGGCATTGTCACTGGAGTGGTTGGTGAAGAATCGGGGACTCGAACCCGCGGTTTATCCGGTGCC
>CAZCSK010000085.1:0-5487 GCA_964501265.1 uncultured Actinomycetes bacterium | reverse complement strand
TTCGCAGCTTCTGGCGCGCGCGGGTCCGTACCTATGGGGGCTGCTACCCCCCCGGGCCCCCCATCGATCTTTGCGACGGGCCTGGCTGCGGGACGCCGCCGCCGCGACCTGGTCCGGCGTGGAGTCGTTGATTGGGTCGTCTTGGACGCCTCCGCTCGGCCACTTACATCTCCCGCGGGCTCTTTTGACATCTCGGTAGCGGTTGCGGGGGCTGGAGACGCGGCCACGGTCGCGGCATCGAGGACGCCTTCGGCCGATGCTGCAGCGGGCCGCGTGCTCGCTGGCCGGCGTCTACGCGGTCGTCTGCGCGCCACAGGGGGCCGCGCACGTGCTTCAGGTGTTGGTTCTTCGTTTGGCAATGAATCCTCCTAAATGAATCTGCGCATGTGAACGTTGGTCAAAAGCCCCACGGCCACATAGCTGGTAATTAGTGATGAACCCCCGGCCGAAACAAACGGCAGGGGAATTCCGGTGATTGGCATGATTCCTATGGTCATGCCGATATTGACGAATACCTGGAACGCAAACATCGCCGCCACTCCACCTGCGAGAAGCGTGCCAAACAATTCCTTTGACAGCAGGGCGATTCGAAGACATCTCCAAAGCAGCAGGGCGAAGAGGCCCAGGAGTACCGCTCCCCCTACAAATCCTTTCTTCTCTCCGACGACGGTGAAGACGAAGTCCGTGTGCTGCTCCGGAACAAAGGCGAGGTTGGTCTGAGATCCCTCCGTCAGACCCTTGCCGGCAAAGCCCCCCGACCCGATCGCGGTCTTCGACTGCGCGAGGTTGTAGCCGGCTCGCTGAGGGTCGGATTCGGAATCAAGGAAAGCCGTCAGACGCGCAATCTGGTACTCCTTGAGTACTCCCACTTGAATCGCCAGGATCATCGCGAGCACCCCAACAGCAAGAACCGCCATCAGCCAGCGGACCTTGACTCCCGCCACAAGCATGATTGCGAAAGTAACTGCCACCAGGACCATCGCCGTGCCGAGATCAGGTTGCAGATAAACCAGCAGAGCCGGCAGGGCAACCATCAGGAGGGCCTGAAATATTTGCAGGGGACCGTGATCTCCTCGCTTGCGAGAAAATAGTGCGGCGAGCGCAGTAATGAGGATCAGTTTCATTAACTCCGACGGCTGCACCTGCAGAACACCCAAGTTCACCCACCGCTGGGCCCCCGCAACTCTTTCCCCCATCGGAAGAAGCACCAGGACCAAGAACAGCAGTCCACCTCCGTAGATCACGGGAACCACTCCCTTGATTTGCCTGTAATCAACCAGAAGAGAAATTACGAATCCTATCGAGGCCAGACTGAAGTAGATCAACTGTCTCTTCAAGTAGTAGTTGGGATCAGCGCCGCGTGCCTCCAACAAGGGCGCCGACGCAAATTTGATCGCTAGGTTTCCGACCCCCGTCAACAGCAGCACCGCTACTATCAGAGTGAGGTCGAGATGACGGATCGGCGACTTCGTTGAAAACATCCGCACGCGAGTCGACCCTACTCGGGCGCCCCAAATCGACTGGTCGGCCATCTAGTCAGTTCTCACGGCGGGAGTGATTTGGCTGAGCGACAACCCAAAGATGCCCTCGATGATTCGTCTTGCGATGGGGGCCGCGGTCTCGCCCCCATGGCCGCCCTCCTCAAGCATTACTGCAACTACGTACTGGGGACTGCGGGCGGGAGCGTATGCCGCGAACCAAGCGTACGGTTGCTTAGGAGGCACTGTCTTAATCTCGGCAGTTCCCGTCTTCGACGCGATAGCCACGGAATCAAATGGGTAACCTGCGAATGCCCCACGGGCCGTTCCCACTGTGGCCACTCCTTCGAGCCCACGCCGAACCGTGTCGAAGTTAGCGGGACTCACGCCAAGTTGCCGAATGGCCTTCGCACCTATCGCCCTCACCACAGCGCCATCACGCGAGAGTTTCAATCCTAAGTGCGGTTGATACAGAGTGCCGCCGTTTCCGATCACAGCGTAGGAGTTCGCAAGCTGCAGCGGCGTAGCCAGTACATCACCCTGACCGATCGACATGTTGATCGTATAACCCGGCAGCCATGTGGAGTAGGGAAAGAGATCGGGGTACTTAAGATTAATTCTCTTAAGCCAGCTCTCATCGGGCACGCGACCGGCGCTCTCGAACGGAATTTCGATCCCCGATTTGGCGCCAAACCCGAAGTCGCGGGCGTAATCTTGCAACCGTTCGCCGCCCTTTGCCCTGAACTTCCGATAGAACTCGGCCCCCCAACCGTAGAAGACCGTATCGCACGAATCGATGATCGCCTGCGCAACAGTCATCGAACCAGAATCCGAGGTCTTCCAGTTGCGGAAGGTCGTGTCGGCGAACCGAAAGGATCCCGGGCAGCTGTACTTGCCGTTGCGCTGGGCAATCCCCTCCTGAAGTGCGGCGGCCGCAGTCACGGTCTTGAAAGTGGACCCCGGGGGAGACACCGATTGCGTCGCGCGATTCAGCAAAGGATTAGAGGGATCGGTTGCAAGGGCTTGAAACTCTGCTCGCGAGATTCCTCCGATGAACGCGCTGGGGTCAAAAGTTGGAAAGGAAGCCATTGCCAGAACCTCGCCGTTTCGCGGATCCATAACAACAACTCCGCCCGCAGGCGCCAGATAGGTTTTCTGAGACTCCTTGTCGAAGACGGTCCGGGCAGACTCGATCCCAAGGCGTAACGATTCCTCGGCCAAGTCCTGGATGCGAATGTCGATGGTCGTAGTGAGATCGAGCCCACGCTCAGGCTCGCGCCCACCAAGGGGTGGACCAAAAACTTTGCCCGTGGAATCGACCACAAGCTTAACGAGACCATCCTGACCATGTAGATCGCGTTCGTACGCGTATTCGATTCCGCTTCGACCGATGATCGATCCGGGCCGGTATCCGCGGTAACGCGGTTCGGGGAGCTGTTCTGGGTTGATCTCGCCGACATATCCCAAAATATGTGCAGCGAGTATCCCTTTTTCGTACGTGCGGATGGGTCTTGATTCAGTGACCACACCACGATATAGGTCCTGATGCTCTCGAATGAAAGTTTGAGTGTCTTCAGGAACATCCTCAAAGATCGGGATCGGGGTGTAAGGCAAAACGGTCTTGTCGGCTAACCGTTCGTCAATCTGACTCACCGGCACTGCGAACAATTCTGCAAGGCGACCAAGCACTCCCGCGCGATCATCCAGTTCATCGGGACGGATTGACACAACGTACGAAAGACGATTGCCAACAAGGACCTCACCGTTGCGATCGAGTATTCGTCCCCGCGCGGCCTCCACTGGTACGATGCGTATGCGATTGCGCTCCGCGGCCTCCGCGTACCGTTCGTGAGTCAACACCTGCAGAGAATAGAGTCGCAGGATCAATGCACTGAATAACGCCATAACAATGGCGCCCAAAACGGTGATACGGAGTCTCATCCCGTCCGGAGACTGAGTCATAGGTTCACCACCTCAAAACGCGGTCGCGCCTGTACATCGCTGAAACCCGCCGGACCAACGGATATACAAAGGGCACAAGGAGCGTGTTGTAGACGGAGGTCAAAACAATTATGCGGACGGCATCCCCTGACGGCAGCGATGCTCTGCCCAGAAGGACCAACAAAGTTTGATAGAGCGCGGTTCCCGCAAGAGATCCAACGAACACCCCGCCGACCGGGACGAAAACGCTGGTCGATTGAACATATGGTCGAAGGATGCCCACGATGTAGCCGACAAGCAAGTATGAGAGCCCCGTAAGTCCCTTGGGAGAGTCGAGCAGTAAGTCTCGAAGCAGACCACCGGAAAAGCCGACAGCGGCCCCCGCCGACGGCCCCTCCAGCAGGGCAAACGAGATCACAACCACCAAAATCAAATCCGGGGACACACCAAATAATGTCAGCCGGCTGAACGCCGTGGTCTGAAACAGCACCGCGGTGAGTATCAAAAGAGCGAACAATCCGGCGCGTCGCATCGACTCTCATCCCGCCCTAGCTGATCCTGATTCGAGCAGGATCAGCACTACATCGAGTCGGGTGAAATCGACGAAGGGCAGCACGACCGCTGACTGCGACAGGCCATCGCGCGTTTTGCTGACGCTGGCAACCCGCCCAATGGGGATGCCGGGGGGAAATATCCCTCGGTCGTAACCCGAGGTGACCACGGTCTCGCCAACCTGCACTGGGGTCTGCGGGTCGATGAGTTCAAACCCCAGTCGCTCGCCGTCGACGCCAGACAAGACTCCGGTTTCTCCGGTCGTCGTCAATCTCGCTCCGACCGAATGTTGCGGATCTATCACCATCAAAACCGTCGAGTATCTGCGACCAACGAGGGTCACCTTGCCTACAAGTCCTTCTGACGCAATGACCGCCATGTTCGGTTTCAATCCATCGGCCGCGCCCTTGTCCAGGAACAGAGTCCATTCGTGATTTGAGGGCCCGATGCCAATAACCCGTGCACCCACCTTGGCGCCTAACGCCCAGTCGGTCTGCTGGGTGAGCTCTCGCAGGCGCTCGAGTTCACGTTCTATCTCGGGCAGGCGCCGCTGGTCCGACTCCAGACGGTCGATCTCGGCTCGCAATGCCGAGTTCTCATCTTTAAGGGACCCAGACTGCGCAAGTGTGGAGAGGAAATCACCCACCGGTCGCGCGACTTTGGCCATCCCGTCCTGCAAAGGGGCGACTATGGATACGGCGAAATCCTGGATCCGGCGAATCGGCCCCCCGGGATTCTCTCGGAAATCAAGAGTGACCACGGTCGCGGTCGCGGCCAATAGGGCGGCAAGCATCAGCCGCTGCTTTGTGGACTTTCGATACATCAAGACAGAACAACCTCTAATCCGGGCCGGCAGAACCGGCCCTAAAGGCCCGTTAACGCTTGCCGGAAGAAACCAAGACCCTTCGCAGGGCATCAAACTCTTCGAGACACTTGCCCGAGCCGATAGCCACGCACGAAAGCGGGTTCTCGGCTACGTGAATAGGCATTCCGGTCTCGTGGCCCATGCGTTCGTCAAGTCCCTTGAGGAGAGCCCCACCGCCGGTCAGCACGATGCCTTTGTCCATGATGTCGGACGACAGCTCCGGGGGGGTTTTGTCCAAAGTACTCTTCACCGAATCGACGATCGCAGTGACGGGCTCCTCGATGGCTCGCCGTATTTCCTCAGCCGAAACAATGATCGTTTTTGGCAATCCCGTGACAAGATCGCGACCGCGAATCTCTGCGTAGGGCTCCTCGGGGAACGGAAAGGCCGAACCGAAGGTTATTTTGATTTCCTCGGCAGTGCGTTCGCCGAGCATCACCGAATACTCTTTCTTGATGTAGGCGATTATCGCCTCATCGAGTTCGTCTCCACCGATGCGTATCGACAGGCTGGTCACGATCCCACCGAGCGAGATGACGGCGACTTCAGTGGTTCCCCCACCGATGTCGACGATCATGTTTCCCGCTGGTTCGTGAACCGGAAGCCCCGCGCCGATGGCGGCGGCCATTGGTTCTTCAATGATGTAAGCGC
>CAZCSK010000084.1:0-5908 GCA_964501265.1 uncultured Actinomycetes bacterium | reverse complement strand
TCGATCATCAAATCGAGGTAATCACCCGAAGGACAAAGTTTCGTCTGCGCAAAGCCGAGGACCGGCTTCACATCCTTGAGGGTTTGCTCGTTGCCCTTAAGCATTTGGACGCCGTCATCAAACTGATTCGCGAATCCCCTTCTGCCGACGAAGCGCGAACCAAGCTGATGAGCCGTTACAAACTCTCCGAAATTCAGTCAAATGCAATTCTGGATATGCAACTGCGCCGTCTGGCTGCTCTCGAACGCCAAAAGATCAAAGACGAGGCCGACGACTTGATCAAAGTCATCAAGGATTTGAACTCGATCCTCGCCTCGCCGGCAAAGATTCGCAAGATCATCAAGGACGAATTGATCGCTACGAAAGCGAAGTTTGCGAACCCGCGACGTACCCAGATTGCGCCGGACGAAGACGAATTCAACATCGAGGACCTCATTCCCGACGAGGACGTCGTCGTGTCGATCACGAGGTCCGGTTATGTGAAACGCGTTAACTCTTCGATTTACAAGATTCAGGGTCGTGGAGGAAGAGGCGTGATCGGCGCGAAAACCAAAGAGGGCGATATCGTGCAACACCTTTTATCCACCAGCAATCACGCATTCATTTTGGTCTTCAGTAACAAGGGCAAGGTGTATCGGATCAAAGCCCACGAGATTCCCGAGAAGGAACGCACGGCCCGTGGAATTTCAATTCGGAACATTCTGCCTTTCACAGCAGAAGAAGCGGTGGCTGCGCTCATCGATACGAGGGACTTCGAGGCTCACCAGTATCTCGTTATCGCAACGCGCAAGGGCATCATTAAAAAGACCGCGTTCACTGCCTACAACTCATCGCGCAGAGACGGGATCATCGCAGTGAACCTCCGAGGCGACGACGAAGTGGTCCAGGTGAAGGCAACCTCAGGCGAAGATGAGCTCATCATGGTGTCCCGGAAGGGAATGTCAATCACGTTCACCGAAACCGACGTGCGGCCCATGGGTCGCACAGCTGGTGGTGTTCGGGCTATGCGCCTCGGCGCATCCGACGAGGTTGTGTCGTTCGACATCGCGGATCCCAACGGAGAGTTGCTGATAGTGACAGACGCCGGTTATGGGAAGAGAACCCTTCTGACTAAATACCCCCGTCAAAGACGCGGAGGCAAAGGCGTTAAGACGGCGAAACTGACGACGCGCCGGGGGACGATTCAGGGAGCCGGTGTCGTGCGAGTCGGCAATGAAGTGTTCTTAATTGCCAGCGACGGCCAGGTGATTCGTATGACGGTCAAGGACATCTCCCGGCAGGGCCGCGACACTACCGGAGTGCGAGTCATCCGCATGGACACCGGCGTTTCTTTGGCGGCGATGGCCCCAGTCGCCGAGGACGAATAAACCTAGCCCCCGTTGGGCACTTTTAAGGTCACGTCCACTCCTGATGGATCCGAGTTTATCGCCAAGGGAGCGTCGTTAACCGACCTATTCGAGACCGCCGCGGCCGCGATGTTCAGTCTCGTTTACGACCGCTCAAGGGTTGGTTTTGAGCGAGAACTGAACGTAGTGGGAGAGGCTCGGGACTTGAGAGAACTGCTTACCGCGTGGCTCGGGGAACTTTGGAGCCTCTACTCCGATCAGGGGTTTGTTCCCGGCGACTTCATCGTGGTGGAAGTTGGGAATCCGGACGCTAAGCGCTACGGTCCGCTGCTCATGACCGTCAGAGGGGCCGTTCGCGGGCGTACCCACGGTGATTGGTTCGAGCCCTTCAAGGCAGGTCTTCAACCAGTCGCGTTGGAGGTCATACAACTCGCCGCCAAGCGACGCAGCTTCGAGGCGACGGTACGAGTAAAGACGCAAACGCGTCTTTATTGACGAGTCCGTTGCTACAATCTTCTGCGATGCGCACTGATCCCCAATCGACGTCGCCCGGCTATCGGTATGACGTGAGGCCTTACTCGGTGACCACCCGCCGAGTCAAGCGCACTATCCGCCGCTTCGATCCCTGGAGCGTCCTAAAGCTGTCTGCCATTTTTTATGTTGCCTTCATGGTAATCGGCGTCATCGCCGCAACAGTGCTGTACTACGCAGCTCGATCGGTTGGGATCATCGAGAACATCGAGAACTTCGTGCGAGGCGTGGGATGGCCGGACTTTCGCCTCGGTGCGTTTGAAGTTATCCGCGTGGTGTTTGTGCTGGGTGCAGTTCAGGTGATTTTTTGGACCGGCTTTAACCTTGTTGTGACGGTGCTCTACAACCTTGTAGCCGATGTCGTCGGAGGCGTAGAGATCACCATGTCTGAGCGGGACACTTCGGCCCCAAGTTAGAATCCTTTTCGTTCACAAGGGGCTATAGCTCAGTTGGTTAGAGCGCAGCACTGATAATGCTGAGGTCCGTGGTTCGAGTCCACGTAGCCCCACGCTCGGTCTTGGTTTGCGCCGTTTATCCATTCGTCCTTGGGGATTCCCTCTTAACGGCTGACCATATGACGAACCATATGGTAATATCCTGCCTGTGGCTAGAAAGCAGGTAATCGTCCAGCTCGACGAGAAGCTGGTATCGGAGCTTGATAAGGCCGCGGTTCAAGACGGCGTCAGCAGAAGCGAACTGCTGCGAACTGCCGCAACAGCCTTTTTGGAAGCTAGGCGGATAACAACGCTCGAGCGAAAACTGCAGGCGGCTTATCGTCAAACTCCTCAGGATCCTGTCCTGATCGAGACAGCTCGTCGCCTGGCTGCCGAAACCGCCCCTCGCTGGTGAGGCGGGGGGAAATTTACTGGGCCGAACTCGGCCCACCTGCGGGGCGAAGGCCGGTCCTGATCGTATCGAGAAATGCCGCCATTGAAGTGCTTTCCGGGATTGTTGTTGCGCCGATCACAAGGACGATTCGAGATATCGCCTCCGAGGTTCACCTCGGCAAGAAAGATGGGTTGCCGGAGGCGTGCGTCGCCAGCTGCGACAACGTTCTAACCGTCCCCAAATATGTCTTTGACGCAAGCCCAATTGGCGAAATTGGAGTCGTCAAGATTCCAGAGCTAGATCGGGCCCTCCGATTTGCCCTTGAGATCAGCTTCTAAAGATCGCAATTTCTGGTGGAGAGAGAGTTCGAATACGATTCACGTAGCCCCACAGGGAGCCCTCCCTTATTCCGCGGTAGCTTTCGGGATCCGAAGGCCGAAGCAACTTCCCTTCGGAAGGTTAGTTTCGTACCACGCGTCACCCCCGTTGGCTAGCGCCAAGGCGTGCACAATGGAGAGACCGAGTCCTGAGCCCTTGTGTTTGCTCGCACGATGATCTTCTGAGCGTGCAAACTTATCGAATAGTTGGGTCAGGAACTCTACGGCCACGCCTTCGCCCTGATCCCTGACTCGGATCTCAACCCATTCCCCAGCGTCGACAGCTTCAATCGTAAACGGCGGTGCCCCGTATTTTATGGCGTTGCCAGCGTAGTTGGCGATAATGCGGTGCAAGTGGTCGGGGTCGGTGTAGGCCTGAAGATCGTCGGGTGATGAGATTGTGAACTCCGCAGTTTGAGCGTAGTACTCGATCGCCTGCTCAATCGCTGCCCTTACCCCGACAACTTCCTTGTTAACGTCGATCTTCCCAGCGTCGGCCTTGGAGAGGGTAAGCAAGTCGCTCACGATCCGGGACAGTCGGCGGGCCTGCCGGTCGATGATTCCCAGAAACTCTTGTTTCTCGGTATCCCCTATAGCTTCCCAGTTCTTCGTCATGATGTCTGCGAAACCAAGAATCGAGGTGATCGGAGTTCGCAGTTCATGAGACGCGACGGAAACGAAGTCGCGCATGGCCTGATTTGAGTGCTCCAGATCGCGGTTGAGTTTATCCAGATGGTCGTTGGCTTCGCGAAGTTCGGTTTCACGTACACGCAGATCTGCGGTCATGTCGGCGGCGAGACTAAGAGCCATTCGCCTTGATCGAGCGAGGGAGTACACGAGCCCGAACGTGAGCAGGCTGAGCGCGGATCCAACACTAGCTACTGCCCAGGGTAGGGTAGCCGACCGAGAGTCCGACATTGCTGTCAGCCAAACGGCCCCCGACGTGACAAGAAGTCCGAGTATAAGTAGGGTCACCGGGGCGCTGTCGCGCCAAAATAATCCGGCTTGCCCATCCGATGGCAGCGGTTGAGCTTCGGGGGGTGCGCTCGTGTCCTTTGTTGGAGTCAGAACCAAAGACGGATTCCTACTGAATGATGGAGCATTGACGAATCCTATCGGAGCCCAGACACGGACAACCTGAAAAGAAAGTTTGCAACCGGACAAATCGGACCTAAGGCGATGCAATGGGAAGAAAAATCCTGGTGATAGAGGACGATCAGAGTGTTGCGCTGATGTTGGGAACAGCCCTGCGACTCGCCGGATATGAGGTTGTGACTGCTCCCGATGCAGTCGTGGCGCGCTCTCGGTCGCTCGTCAGGAGCGTCCGGACCTCATTTTGCTCGACTTGGGATTGCCGGGTGGGGGAGGGATGGTGGTCTTGGAGCGGCTTCGGGGCTTGATGGCTACAGCCATTACTCCGGTCATCGTAATTACCGGCAACGACGTGACCGAAAAAGAGATATTGGGTGCGGGGGCTCAAGGTTTTCTGGCGAAGCCTGTCACTGCGGACAAATTGATGGCTGCAGTCGCGAGTTTTCTGTCCCTGGAATGAGATTTTGAGATAGCCTGGGGGCATGGGTAAGAAGAAGAAACGAATCCTCCGCCTTGCGCTCTTTGGGGCGCTCGTTGCTTGGATCGCAGCACGCCGCAAGTCGAAAACTCCTCCAGAGGGAGTTTGGAAGGAAGCCTTTCCGGAAGAGGATTCCGCCGCCAACTGATGCGCGTCGCCGTCCTCGGGTCCTCAAGGCCACTCGGACGTGAGGTCGCGCGCGAACTTGCGGACCATCCCTTTGTAGATGACGTCGCTCGGCCCGATCCATCGTCGGTGGAGAAGGCGCTAACTGAATGTGACGTGGCGGTCGGCTGTTTCGGCTGGGACCTGGTTGCCGATGAAGCCGCGTGCCTAACCGCCGTTAGGGCCGGGGTCGCCTACCTCTCTTCCTCGATGTCATCGGAGGTGCCAGAGGTTTTCAAGGGTTGTCATGCAGAGGCCGAGCGAGCGGGAGTCCCTGTTGTTGTGGGAATCAGTTGGACGCCTGGCCTTACTGGCCTGATGGCCGCCGCCGGCCTTAATGAAGTTCACTCGGTGCAGGAGATTCGCGTGTCGTGGTTGGGATCTGGCTCGGGCCTTCTGGGGGACGAAGCCATGATCTTGGCGATGCACGCTTTTTCTGGACCGTCCGTCGTCTTTAGGCAGGGCGTGTTTGGTCGCGAGTCGCCCGGCGGGGAAACGGAAGACGTGTTCTTCCCCGAACCCGTTGGTTGGAGTCCCGTTCATCTGTGCAACTCAGCGGAGGCGTCCTCTATCCCCTTATCCGTTCCAACGGTGCGGCGTGTGATCACGAAGGGCGCTCTGGCTGAACGTGGGCTCGACGTTCTTGTGCGGACGACAGCGCGGCTCTCTGCGGGAGCTTCCGGAGCGGGCAGTCGGCGAGCAGCCAAACTTGTGCAGCCCGTGATTCCCAACGTGGGGAGGCTGCGTCGCAACAAGATGTCATGGTCGGCGCTTCGAGTGGACGTTACAGGCGAGCAGAAGACCGTTTCTTATGCCGCCGTCGATCAACTGTCGAACTTTCTCATTGCACCATTGGTAGTCGCGGCCGAAATGGTGGGGCGGGGTCTTGTGAAGGGTTCAGGCGTTATGGGGGCCGAATCCGCGTTTGATCACGGAGCCTTCCTCGGACTCTTGGCCCGTCGCGGCGTGAAGATTGCACGCCTTGTGCGCTGAACCGTCACTACAATGGTGGTCACCGGGGCCGTAGCTCAGTTGGTAGAGCGCTGCCTTTGCAAGGCAGAAGTCAGGGGTTCGAATCCCCTCGGCTCCAC
>CAZCSK010000083.1:0-5936 GCA_964501265.1 uncultured Actinomycetes bacterium | reverse complement strand
CTCGAAGGCTGCGGCGCTTCTGATAGCTCCTTGCGGCTCGGCGGAGCAGGGCTGTCCACTCTGTAGGCCATGCCTTTAGTCGCGCGATTGGCGGGAAGGCGAAACATCTGCGTCCTCGGGTCGTACTGGAGAGCGAAGCCGGCGGTCTCGACAACATTGGGATTGCCGACACTGGGGAGAACATGGCCTTTCATGTCCTTGATGACGAAGCTCGCTGTGAACTTCTTCAGCTCTCCGGTCTCGGGGTCGGGTTTAATGACACCGAGGGCCTCCGCGATCTTTCCGTTTTCAGTTACGTCCCTCAAGCGTCTCGTGTCATAAGGAGGCAGCAACCAAGCTTGTCCGTCGTAAACGTCGAGTACGCCCAAGCGCCAAGGACCTGGACGGTTGGCCGTCGCCGTGAACAGGATTCGGTCGGCCTCCGGGGGCGAGGGCTCGGGCTTCATCGGCGGGATTACTTCATCGCGCTGCTGCTCGGGAAACAGGAAGCCCATTTGGCTCAAGAGTCCGAGCCCCCCAATGAGTACCGCGACCACAACGCCCCCACGGATGAATCGGCGGATCTCGAATTTGCCGGAGGTCGCCCCATCGCGTCCGAGTTCTATTCCGTAGGAGACTGCGACCGATGCGAAGAGCAAGACGAGCGCGACGCCACTCGTCACTAGGGTCTGCTCATCCGGCTGGTTTAGCGCGGCCGCAAACATCAACGGAACCGGCATGAACGCGCCGATCTTAGGTCTGCCCAGTCCAATGGAAAGTGTCGCGGCCGCGACTCCAATCGTCGCGAGGAGGACCACCATGATGAACCTCCATCCAGGATCGAACGGGATCGGAGGTTGACCTACGCCGCCCGATCGAAGCGCTTCTTGGACCAGTCCGGGAAGGCTCGCGCTCCCTCCCTTAACGTCCGGCAAAACGATGAGTGCTCCCACCAACATCGATAGAGGCAGTGTCAAGTATTGAATTGCACTTGGGAAGCGAGTCCGGTAGGAGTAGGCGACAGGGGCGACGCCCACCAGCGCGCCCAATATCGCGATGACTTTTGGAAGCGCACCATGAAAGACGCCGGACACAATCCACCCGGCCGCTGAGACTGATAAGAAGACCGCGACGCACGTTAGAAGAGCGCTAACGGGTCGGCTGTCTTCTCCGGTTGGGGCGGAGAGTCCTTCATCTTCAGGCGGCAAGTGCTCGAGGGCGCGACCCCCGTCCTCCGGACTCGTCGCGCTTTTGAGGGTCGCGCCTCCGCGTTTCAGTTCGTGCACGTCAACGCTCACGCCGAACCCCCGCGCCGATAACTCTGGCAAAAGCAGCCTCAAGGGGCGAGGAAGAACTGATCTCGACGATGTTGCACCCAAGAGTCGACGCCCGACGGATCGAGTCCGGGTCGGTCTCGTCCCATTGTACGAGCGCCACCATCATTGACACGCCGCGGTCGATGAGAATTCGAAGCCTGCCCGTGGCCTCTTCGTCGAGATGGGGAGTCACGACAACGTTGTGGAGTTGGCCCCGGCCGGTGGTCATCATTCTCTCCAGCGCTTTGGTCAAGGAGACCCGTTCGCGGTTCACTCTCGCTAGTTCGTCGAGTAGCTGCATGCGCTTGGTTCCGCCGCGAAGCTGGTTGAAGAGGCGCCGGCCGTTTATCTCGAGCGTCACCGCAAACCCGTCCTTCAAGTGTTTGGTTCCAAGCGAGGCGGCCGCGCGCACCGCCGTCTCGAATGTCTCGCTCACCTCGCCTGGGCTGTGGGTCCGCAAATCTGTGTCGAGCACGATCGAGACTCGGTCTGTGATGCCTTGCTCAGATTCCTTCATCAGGATCTGACCCTGATGAGTTATCGGGTCGAGCGTTCGAGCGGTTGCGCGCCAGATGATGCGTCTTGGATCGTCGCCTGGCGCGTATTCCCGCATTCCATAAAACTCGAAACCCGTTGGCCACGGCTTGGAGATTGGGGGCCTGATCGGCGGGTCCTCCCACTCACGACTGAGTACCCGATCTTTGACCACCTCCGTCGACGGATGGACAATGATTTCAATTGGCTCGGTCAGCAGCGCCCTCTTACGCGTGAGCCCGAACGGGTCACTCCAAGTAGCCTCAAGGGGTCCTACCTTGTAGACCCCTCTTACTGCAGGGGCAAAGCTGTACGAATGAGTGACCTCCTCACCACTTGGTAACGAGGGAATTGGAACCCGAACCGTGCTTCCCAAATGCGGGTGCAGGGTCTCTTCGAGAATCACAGTACTTACCCGTCGGCGGGACTTTAGTTGGAGTTCCACATTTACGATCTGACCTTCACGTACACGCCCGGGAATCTTCGATCGGGTGACATCGAGCAAGAGGCGTCGCCGGCCGAGCATGAATGAAACGACCAGGACGATGCCCGCGCCATAAACGAGCAAGAACAGAACGCGGCCCCCGACCTTGTATGCAAGAAACCACCCAACAAATGACAGAGCAACGAAAATTAACCCGCTCGAGGTGATGCCAACTTTACGCTCGAGAACGTCGAGCAATTTCCCCCACATGGACAGGGGTCGAAAAGTCGTAGCGGTTTTGCTCAGCTCATGCCCCCTGGCGCGCCAGCCCAACTGGAACTTTGATTCGCGTCACAACACGCTCGACAACCATCTCGACGGTTTCATCTCGCAGCTGGGCGTCGGACCCCAGGATCAAACGGTGCGCTAGGACGGGCTGTGCCAGGACCTTGACGTCGTCTGGTATCACATCCTCCCGGCCCTGTGATGCCGCGAGCACACGGGCGGCTCTCATTAGGGCAAGCGATGCACGAGTGCTCGCGCCCAACTGGAGAGATGGATCGTGTCTGGTGGCATCGACCAAGTCGATGATGTAGTACCTAACGGCTGCGGAGAGGGTGACTCCGGACGCCCACTGGGTCATGGCGATGACTTCGTCGGTCTCAACAACTGGCCCGAGGCTTAGGATTGCCTCCTGTGTGCTGTTAGTCAAGAGCACGTCAGCCTCGGAGTCGCGATCGGCGTAACCAAGGCTTAGTTTGAAGAGGAACCGGTCCAACTGTGCTTCGGGCAATGGGAAAGTCCCGGCCAGTTCTATTGGGTTTTGAGTCGCGAGGACAAAGAACGGCCGAGGCAAGGCGTAGGTGACGCCGTCGACAGTAACGTTCTTCTCCTGCATCGCTTCCAATAGCGCCGACTGTGTTTTGGGGGTGGCCCGGTTTACCTCATCGGCAAGGAATACGCTCGCAAAGATGGGGCCGGGGCGGAAAACAAACTCGCCGGTCTTTCGATCGAGGACTGGGGACCCCGTGATGTCACCCGGCAGGAGATCCGGTGTGCACTGGATTCGGGACCACTCTGCGTTGATCGTCTGGGAGATGGCTCTCGCCAGCATTGTTTTGCCGGTCCCTGGATAGTCGTCAAACAGAATGTGCCCGTCGGCAATCATCCCCACGATGGCCCGGCGGATGATGTCGTCCTTGCCCTTAATGACGTGTTTGATGTTCTGAACGATTTCCTCGAACCTCGCCTGAAAGGCCTTGGTAGAAAGCCCTCCTCGCGCCTTAACTGGTTGCTTTGCTTTGGTTGCGATCTTGGTTGCCACCTGCCGCGTCACCTTCCCTTCATTGATTTGGTTGTTGCACTCTTACAGCTGTGCTCAAGTCGGACCGGGCCATCACGTCGGCTGAGGCAGCAAGGTACGAACCCCTGACCTTGGGGTCTTCCTGAACCTGCCTAGGAGTACCCGAAGCTATCACCGCACCCAGGTCCATGGCGTACATGCGGCCCGAAATGGAGGTGATTAGTGGGACATCGTGCTCGATGACGAGCATCGCGCATTCCGTTTGTTTGGCCAAACGAAGCAAGAGGGGCCCAAGCTCTTCAGTCTCGGCTTGCGCGAGTCCCGAAGAAGGTTCGTCGAGAAGAAGGACGCGGGGCTGCGAGGCCATAACGCAGGCGATATCGACTGCTCTGCGGGTACCCGTGGACAACTCGTTGACGAACTTGTCGGCGTAGGCGTCCAAGCCCAACTGTTCGATCAGCGAATCAATGTGCCTGCCCAGCCTGCGTTCCGCTCGGCGCAGCGAAGGCGCCCAGACTGCTGCAAGCAAGGGGTTGCGCGCGGCCATATGACGCTGGTAAGCAACTGCGATGTTCTCGCGAACGGTCATTGCGGGGAACAAGCGAGCGTTTTGGAATGAGCGGCCCAACCCAAGCCTTGCTCTGGCATCGGGTGCCAAACGCGTGATGTCGATTGCATCCAGTGTCACGCTACCTGAGTCCGGCCGGACAAAGCCCGAGATTACGTCGAAGAGAGTCGTCTTACCCGCACCGTTAGGCCCGATGATTCCGACAATCTCTCCGGCAGCCACTTCGAGGCCGGCGCCTCGCAGAGCCTGCACTCCGCCAAATCCCAAGTGCACGTCTTCGACCTGCAGGATTTTCTCCTGCTCCGTGGCGTTTCGCGAGCCCTTTGCCCCGACCCCGGGGGCCGAGACTGCTCCACCCATGAACACAGATCGAACCAGCTCGGGATGACGGAGAAGTTCTTTCACCGTGCCATCGAAGCGCACTTCTCCCTTCTCCATGAACACGGCGCGCTCGGCGATGGAAAGTGCGACGTTGACTGACTGCTCGACCACGATGATCGTTGTGCCCTGCTTGTGGATCTTGCGAACTGTGTCCAAGATCTGTTCGACGATTGCCGGGGCAAGCCCGAGCGACAGTTCGTCGATCATCAACAGGCGCGGTCGCATTAGAAATGCTTGTCCGAGAGCGACCATCTGCTGCTCGCCACCTGAGAGGTTGCCCGCCATCTGCCCGTAGCGCTCCCTAAGAATCGGGAAGTCTTCCAGGACTCGCTCGATCCCTTTTTGCACATACTCCTCTTCCTCCCTATACATCCACGCGGCAGTCCGAAGGTTCTCTTCAACCGTCAGAGTTGGAAAGATCGCATGACCCCCTGGCACCATGACGATTCCGTTTTGGGCGTTTTGGTAGGGAGGCGCGTGAGTGATGTCGACACCATCAAGGAAGATCGCACCGTTGGTAGCTTCCTGGACTCCCGATATCGCGCGCAACAAGGTCGATTTGCCCGCACCATTTGTGCCGAGAAGGGCTACCAACTCGCCCTCTTCAACATCGAAGTCGACGTGGAAGAGCACCTGTACACCGAAATAATTGAGTTCGAGGTCACGACAGATGAGCATCTTAGAGCGACCCGAGGCTCTTGCTTTCCGGGCTTCCTCGGCCGCCAGAGCCGCCGCGCGTGCCGCCCGGATGTCGCGCTCGACCCCCAACGCCGCGCTCGCATAAATCAAACCAGCGATAGCCACCAACGGGATGAAGACGAGAATGCCCCTTCGCACTCCCCAATCCTGAGTGGCACCGATTATTAGAGGGAAGGCGATAAGGCCTGGGATTGACCATGGTGCAGTCGATTGGATGCCGAGTCCCCGGATACGAGCCGGGGTCGTTAGCGAGAGAATTGTTATTAGGTAAGTGATGATAACGGCACCGCTCGCGGCTAGTGGAAGCGAAACCAGTATCGATAGCCACAAGCTCGGCGAAAGCGCCAGAAGAAGGAACCCACCGCATTGCACAAACGTCAAAGAGGCGAGTAGAGTCATCAGGCGCCCGGGCTTGTACTGCAACAATCGGTCTGCGAGTGGCGCCGCATAAAGTAAACCAAACATTGCGGCTATCGCACCTGCAGTCGCCAGGTATCCACGGGATCTGGCATCGAGGTGGAAAACCTCGGTCCAATAGAACGCTAGCAACAGGCCCACCCCTCCTCCGCCCACATATGCGAAAGGAGTTGCGTAACACAAACGCCGAACGGTGGTGATGCTCATAGCCGCTCGCCAACCTTCAGCCATCGACACAGGCGCCTCTTCGCGCTCGGCCTCTTCTTCGGATGCACCTTGCTCGATTCGATCCACATAGCCGCGCCTCGGCTCCTT
>CAZCSK010000082.1:0-6012 GCA_964501265.1 uncultured Actinomycetes bacterium | reverse complement strand
CCGAGCAGGTCTTGGTCGAGGGAAAGAACCGATCCGCCACCACCAGCTTGGAGCCATACCACTGGCATTTGTAAGCAAGTTGGCGGTGAAACTCCCCCCACCCCATGTCGGCAATAGCCCTGGATAGGTGACGGTTCCGGATCATCCCAGAGACGTTTAGGTCCTCGACCACGATCACCTGCTTGGTTTTCGCCAGGTGAGTCGTAGCTTTGTTGAGGGAGTCCTTCCTCTGGTTGCGGATCTTTCCATGATGACGGACAAGGCAGAGCTTGGCTTTTGCGCGGTTATTGGATCCTTTCTTCTTGCGGGATACGGACCTACTCAGCCGACGAAGCTTTCTAAGACCCCGACTAAGCGCCCTGGGGCTTTGATCACGAAGCCGTCCGAGCAGACCGCGAAGGTGGTGATCCCGCGGTCAATGCCCACGACAGGACCTATGACTAAAGCCGGTTCGGGGCGGCTAGCCTCTACTGTCAAGGATACGAACCACCGCTCGGCTTCTCGCTTTACCGTCGCAGAGGTGATCCTTGGTAAACAGGCGAGGAACTTGGAGGTCGGCTCTTTGGTGCGGATCTTTCCTATGCGCGGAAGAGTCACCGATTTGTCCCCAACGTGGATAGAGCCTGTCAGGCGAAAGCTGTCGTTCTTGCCCTTGCATTTGAACTTGGGGAACCCGACCCTGCGACCTCCCCTTTGCTTCCTTGATCCAAGAAACGACTTCATCGCCGCGTCTAGGTCCCGAAGCGCCTCCTGGGGAGCGCATTTGGAGACCCCCACCCACCAGGGAGCACCCTCGCGCTTGAACTGGTTCCATGCTTTGTGCTGGGCGATGGCGTTCGTTCCTCCCTCTCCGCCGTCCAGCATTGCGCTTTCGTTCCGCCAGACCCCAATTGTACGCGTAGCGGGACGCCCCGGCGTGCCGGGCGAGAGCGGTGCGCTGGACGTTGGCAGGGTCCAACTCAAAGCGAAAAGCTTGTCTAACGAGCATGAGAAAATTATACGGATAGGGTGTGACAAGAACTGAGCGTGGCTCGGTTCGGAATCAAGATTTCTCGGATTTCTGCTGTCTCCGTTCGGAGAGGAGCGGTTGTCAAAGTTGCTAACAAACGCGCTAAGTTGCATATATTCCCCGTAAGCGGTAGCCTACCCTTGCCCGGCTGAGACCTTGGTGCCAACCTGCTCACCGGTCACCACACGGCGAATATTGCCATCGACCGTAAGGTCGAAGACAACAATCGGCATCTTGTTGTCCATACAAAGAGAGATGGCGGTGGAGTCCATCACTTTGAGCCCCTTATTCAAAACTTCTATGTATTCGAGTTCGGCAAAGCGCACGGCGTTCGGGTTTTTTACTGGATCCGAATCGTAAACTCCGTCGACTTTCGTACCCTTGATCAGAGCTTCCGCGCCGATCTCGAGTGCTCGCACCGACGCCGCTGTGTCGGTTGAAAAGTACGGGTTGCCTGTGCCTCCGGCGAAGATCACGATCATCCCGCGCTCCAGATGACGGAGGGCCCTTCCTCGAATGAACGGTTCCGCGACTTCCTGCATCCAGATGGCGCTGAGGACGCGACACTCGGCCCCCACCTGCCCCAGGGCGTCTTGCAACGCGAGCGCGTTGATCACAGTGGCAAGCATTCCCATATAGTCCGCCCGGGCTCGCTCCATGCCCATCGCCGCCGCTTGGGAGCCGCGGAAAATATTCCCACCACCGACTACAACCGCAATTTCAACGCCGAGATCTTGAATCTCTGCCAATTGCTTCGCCAGAGATGAAACCGTCCCCGCATCGATTCCGAAACCCATCGCGGGGCCAGCGAAGGCCTCTCCGGACAGCTTCAGCAGTACGCGCTTGTAACCCGTGCCGTCCAAAACGCCCTACTCGTCCTCGCCGACCGTGAAGCGCACGAAACGTCGGACGACAATGTTCTCCTTTACTTTGGCAGCGAAGTCGTTGATGAGGTCTTCGACGGTTCCCTTCTCGCTCTCGATGACGAAGGTCTGCTCGAGCAGAACTCCTCCTGCATCCGAGAACATCGCGTTCAGCTTTCCCTCGACGATCTTGTCGCGGATGTTGTCGGGCTTTCCTTTGACAGCGTCGGACTCCGAAAAGATCTTTCGCTGGCGCTCCAACTCCTCAGCTGGAACGTCGTCTCGCGAGACCCAGTTGGGCTCCATCGCCGCAACATTCATTGCGATGTCGCGTCCCAATTGTTTGAATTCATCGGTCTTCGCAACGAAATCCGTCTCGCAATTGAGTTCTAGAAGAACTGCTTTCTTGGGAGGGAATTGTGGGTCCAGCTGATGGACGTAATGGGCGATCATGCCTTCAGACGCCGAGCGACCCGCCCGCTTCGTTACTCCCGCAAGGCCCCAAGTGCGCAGCAAATCCTTCGCTGCCTCCATGTCGCCATGTGCTTCGGCGAGAGCGCGTTTGCAGTCCATCATCCCGGCACCGGTCTCGTCTCTTAATTTCTTGACGTCCTGCGGAGTAATGCTCATCTGCGTCTCGCCTCTTCATCATCCTTGTATTTGGCTTTCAACTCGGCCTCGATCTCTTCACCGGGAACTGGCTCCGCTACGTCTTTGAGCAAAGCAGCAAAGCGATCCGGCATTTCTTCAGTCTGCGCAGGCGCGGCTTCGGGAACTATCTCATCGGTGGCGCGGTCCTGGCCTTCCTTCTCCTGCTGCGCCAGCATGATCTCCCACTCAGCAGGAGGTTCTTCGCCGCCCGCTGTGAGCGTGATACCTGAGGCGGCAGCGGCTTCCGCTGCTGCGATCACTTCGGGGGGTCGCAGGCTGAGTCCAGCGGCGACTGCGTCTGCAATCACTCTGGTCAAAAGAGCTCCGGAGCGTATGGCGTCATCGTTGCCGGGAATGATGTAATCGACATCATCCGGGTCGCAGTTGGTGTCGACGACCGCGATGATGGGCATCCCCAAACGGCGGGCCTCTTTAACGCAAATGTCTTCCTTCTTAGTGTCGAGGATGAAGACAGCGTCGGGGCGCCTATTGAGGTCCCTGATTCCCTCCAGATTGGCTTTGAGTTTTTCGAGTTCTTTCTTTAGTCCCAGCGCTTCCTTCTTTGGAATCTCTTCAAAAACTCCCTGAGCCTGCTGGCTTTCCAGTTCGCGAAGCCGAAGGATTCTCCGCTGCATGGTTTGGAAGTTAGTAAGCATTCCGCCCAGCCAGCGGTAGTTCACGTAAGGCATCCCCACTCGTCGCGCCTCGGCGGCTACGGCGTCGGCAATCTGCTTTTTCGTGCCGGCAAACAGGATGATGCCCCCGCGGGCCACCAGGTCGCGCGTGTACTCGTAAGCGGCTTCGATTCCGCTCATCGTCTTCAAGAGATCGATGATGTAAATCCCGTTGCGCTCCGAGAAGATGAAACGGCGCATCTTGGGATTCCACCTGCGAGTTTGATGTCCGAAATGAACTCCGGCTTCCAGAAGTTCCTTCAGCGTTACTACGGCCATTTTCAGGCCCCCTTTCCCGGTTGCGGCGGCCCCACGTAATTCGGGACCCCCCTAACGCCTGCCTGACCTTTAGGGCTTGCGCCCGCGAGGCACCGTGTACGGCAAGCATGATTAATGGATTTCCGGTGCCTTACGGGCACCGAAATGTCATTGTATGCGAATCAGTCGGTGTTTGCCTCTTTGAGGCGCGCACGCAGCTGCATGACCGCCTTTGTATGCATCTGGCAAACGCGCGATTCGGTGACTCCCAGGATCTCGCCGATCTGCGCCAAAGTCAGGCCTTCGTAGTAGTAGCAAACGATCAGTTTCTGTTCACGGTCGGATAAGCGTCCTATAGCCTGGCCGAGGATTTGCTTCATCTCGTCCTTCTCGAAAGCCTGTTCTGGCCCTACGTCACCGATGTCCTCGAGGGTTTCGATGAGTGCGACCTTGTCGCCCCGTTCGCTGCCCACCGACATCAACTCGTCAAGGGCGACTACCGACACGAAGGAAACCTGCGTGTAGATGGATTGCAAATCCTGGACGCTGATTTCCATTTGTGCGGCCACCTCCGCGTCGGTGGGCGTCCTGCGCAATTCGTTTTCCAGTTTGTTGAGGGTCCGCTCGACGTCGCGGGCCTTTGCCCGGACCGACCGCGGCACCCAGTCGATAGAACGCAACTCGTCGATGATGGCGCCTTTGATGCGGCTGATTGCGTACGTCTCGAATTTGACGTGGCGGCCGAGCTCGAACTTGGTGATGGCGTCGATGAGCCCGAAGATGCCGTAGGAGACCAAGTCCTCTTGGTCGATGTTGGAGGGAAGTCCGGTTGAAACTCGGCCGGCGACATATTTGACGAGTGGGGCGTAGTGCACGATTAAACGGTCACGCGCTGTGGCCGCATTGGTCGATTTGAACTCGTTCCAGAGTTCATCCAGGGCCAGCTTCTCGGGTGTTGGCTCCAGAACCAAATCGGCGCGCGAGTGGGCGACCTTACCGCGTTTGCCTGAAGCAACTTTGGCGCCCATCTAAGACTCTCTCTCGCTAACTGCCCTTTTCGAGTATAGGCCCTTCCTTAGAGGTACCCATAAAAAGGGGCCCCTTGGGCGACCGTTCCTCGCTCTCTCGGCCTTGCCGATTATGGGGCTTAAGTTAACTGGTGTCAATGGTTGTTCACCGGCCCATTTTTGGGGGATATTTGGATTCAGCTGCAGCGGTTGCCCACTGTGAGCGCGAACCGTCCCCCCGGGTGCCTGGCTACCAGACCCCGCAACTCGAGTTTGGAGAGCACTGCTGCCGATGTCGACGTCGGAATGGCTGCCATTTTGGCGATTCTGTCGAGCAGCGTCGGCTCGGGCCCCAGATGCCGCATGATGAGCGACTCGTCGGGCGACAAGATCAGTTCAGGCTGCGCGGCCGAGTCCGTGGCGGCCAGACCGAGATCTTCAAGGATGTCGGCTGCGGATGTCACGAGACGCGCGCCGTCGCGAATCAGTTGATGTGGCCCTACCGCCGTTCGCGCGTGCACAAGGCCTGGGACGGCAAACACTTCGCGGCCGGACTCGTTCGCCAGCCTCGCAGTGATCATGGCGCCCCCTTTTGGTCGCGCTTCGACGATCACAACCCCCATAGACATTCCGGCGATGATGCGATTGCGAATAGGAAATTGGTACGGAAGCGGCTGGGCTCCACACTCCAGTTCCGACACGAGCGTACCCCGCTCACTTATCCGACGATAAAGATCCCGGTTACGTGCCGGATAGCACACATCCACACCGCAGCCAAGGACCGCGACTGTCGTGCCATCGACGTCGAGCGCACCTTGATGAGCGGCAGCATCGATGCCGTGCGCAAGACCGCTCACGATGACAAGCCCGGCCGAGGCCAATTCGGCGGCCATCCATCGGGCAACATCCAGACCGTAACGCGACGCTCGCCGCGTCCCGACGATCGCGATGCACGCCGCGGCGCCGAGTTCCTTTCCCGAAGCGAACAGGTGCTTCGGCGGATCGGCAATCTCTCCCAGGAGACTGGGATATTCCGGATCTTTCTTCCAAATCTTGCGGACCTTCATCACACGTCACCGATCCCACACGCCGCGTCGGAATTGAAACGCTTCGGCCAGATGGTTCTCGTCAACCGACTCTGAGCCTTCGAGATCGGCGATGGTCCTGGCGACGCGAAGCGACCTCGCAAGCCCCCGGGCAGAGTTGTGTTCGTGGGCCAAAGATGTGGAAAGAAACCGCCTCGGCCCGGCAGCGAGGGCCTCGATGACGATTTCGCCCGCCGGCTCTCGGCGCTCCCGAAACCTGCGGGCCTCGATTACGCGGGCTCGAACCACCGAGCTGGACTCAGATGAATCGAGGCCCATAAGTTCGTCCTGCGTGAGCCCGGAAACCTCAACATGGAGATCGATGCGATCGAGCAACGGGCCCGACAATCGCGATCGATATGCTTCCAGGCGCCCCGGGGAACAGTCGCACACCGTCCGTCCATCACCTGCCCGGCCGCACATGCACGGATTGGCGGCGCCTACAAGACAGACATTTGCGGGGAA
>CAZCSK010000081.1:0-6168 GCA_964501265.1 uncultured Actinomycetes bacterium | reverse complement strand
TGCCGGCCACATCCTGCACGCCACAAAGGATCGAGGAACTCAAAGGTGTTCTGTCTGCCCACCCCGGCCCTTCTCCTGTGCTTCTGCATCTGGCGTCGTCGGGCCGCAGGACAACGGTGCTGAAACTCGCCGACGATTTCAACGTCGAGTTGCGAAACGGACTCTTTGCCGAGATCAAGTCGGTGCTAGGCCCGGGAGCAATCGCCTAAATAAAAACTCTCGACAAAGTCCTGCTTTTAGGAGCAGGATACGGGGGTGGCATGCTATTCCTGCGAGAAACGGCAGACTGACCCTGCAAAAGGTAAGTCACCGTGGGCGCGCTTCGTCACCAAGGGCGAGCAGGTCCTCATGTGTCCCGAATGCCAGGACAAAGACCCTAACTGGCGATCGCTTGGGGACTGTTGTCCGGAGTGCGAGAGTACCAAGCTCAACGTCGTGATGGGTTTGGTCGTTTGCAAAGACTGCGGACGCGACTTCGAGCGGGCGAACTTTATCTAAGGGCCACCCCCACCGAATCTCCGCCGAATCCCGCCTTTAGCCGCGTACAATCGCCTTGTGAATATCGAGGCCTTGCCTGTCCGGGATTCTTCAGCGACTCTGGAGCGCCTCCTCAAGATCGGTTTTGGGTTGGGGGGCCTTCTAAGCCTTGCCGGCGGGGGCTGGATGCTGTTTGCCCCAGCCAATTGGTTCGAGGTCTTCCCCGGATCCATCGGCGACTTCGGCCCACAAAATGCACACTTCATCCGTGATCTCGGCGGATGGTACGCGGCCGGAGGAGTGCTGTTGCTCTTTGCCCTTTCGAATCCGATCCGCTTCGGCGGTGTCGCAATAGTGGTAACTCTTATCAGTTATTTTGCGCACGCTGCTGGACACGTGGCCGATATCGTGTCGGGCAGAGTGGGAGCCGAGCACTGGATCATCGACCTGCCGCTGGTGTTTGCCCCGGTGATCATCTGGTTTGTATTGCTTTGGGTTTGGTGGGCGATGCAGTCGGAGCGCTATCCCCGCTCCGACGAACAGCTCTAGCCAAGGTCCTCGGCGCGGCGGTTAAACTCTGTCCATCATGTTGTTGATCGATTGCACCATTAACGCGAATGCAAAAATCCCGCGTCCCGTTCAGATGGGTGAGCCAATAGACGCGGTCCGCGAGATCATCTCATCCGTCAGAAACGACGGTGATGCCGCGCTCCTGAAACTGACCGAGCGCCTCGATGGAGTAGCGCTGAAATCGCTCAGGGTGACTGACAAGCAAATTCGAGAAGCTCGGCGATCGGTGCCGAAACCAGTCGAAGCCGCTCTTGAAGAAGCTGCCAGACGAATCACGGTGTTCGCCGAGAGACAATCCATCAAGCCGTGGAGCGAGACCATCGGTGGGGGAGTAATCGGGGAAGCCGTCTTCGCCGTTTCCCGGGCGGGTCTTTATGTCCCGGGCGGCCGGGCCTCCTACCCGTCCACTGTGCTGATGACGGCCATCCCTGCACGCGTAGCCGGTGTGGAAGAGATCGTTATGTGCATCCCGCCATCCGCCGACGGATCGGTTGTTCAGGCGACCTTGGCGGCGGCCTCGATTGCGAAAGTGGATCAGATCTACACAGTTGGCGGAGCCCAGGCGATTGCGGCCATGGCCTTCGGTACTGAGACGATTCCCCGTGTCGACGTGATCGCAGGCCCCGGCAACATCTACGTTGCGCTGGCAAAACGCGAGCTCGCGGGAACTGTCGCCATCGATTCGGTTGCCGGCCCTAGCGAAATCGTCATCGTCGCGGACGGCGAGGCCGATCCGTGGCTGCTTGCCTGGGACCTTGTGGCCCAAGCCGAACACGGCCCCGGAGGGGCTTTCGCAGTGGTCACTTGGGACGCAAAGTTGCTCGACGATGTGCAAACCGCCCTCGACAAGATTCTCGGAGAGATAAACGCTGGCCCGGACCTCACCGCGTCCCTTGAGGCTGGCGCGGTGGGCGTGCTTGTTGGGAACGGAGAACAGGCGGCGAGAGCGGTGAACGCTTTTGCGCCTGAGCACCTGGAACTGTTGTTTGCGGGAGCCGAAGAACGGGTCAACGATTATCGGACCGCCGGAGCCATTTTTCTTGGCCCCTATTCCCCGGTGTCTCTCGGCGATTATCTGGCCGGCACCAACCATGTCCTGCCTACAGGCGGCACGGGCCGCTTCTGGTCGGGCCTTCGAACGTCCCATTTTCAGCGGACCACTTCCATCGTCAAGCACACACGCGATTCACTCAAGGAGGCGGCCGGTTCGATAGAGGCGCTGGCCACCGTCGAGGGCCTTCCGAATCATTCGCGGGCGGTTAACGCGCGATTCGTTGAGAATAGATAGATGACAGACCGGGAATTGCGCGAACGCCTAGGGTCGAGGTCTGATCTCGCCGACCTGGCGCCTTATCGCGCCCCTCAACTCGAGTTGCCCATAAGACTCAACACCAACGAGAGCCCGTACCCGCCGCCGTCAAGTTTCATCACTGAGTTGCAGCAGCGTGTGTCGCAGACGTCCCTTCACCTTTATCCATCCAGAGATTTTCCGGAAGTTCGCGACGCGCTGGCGGTCTACCTAAACACCCTTTCCGATCGCCTTTGGATGGCAAACGGATCCAACGAGATTCTCCTGCAGCTGCTATTGGCATTCGGAGGCCCGGACCGCAAAGTGATGACTTTCGAACCGACTTATGCGATGCACACTCATCTCACGCGAGTCACGGGCACCCGCCACCTTCGAGCTCGCCGCAATCCCGATTACACAATGCACCCAGAAGCCTCACTCGATGCGATACGAACTCTTTCCCCCGACATCGTATTTCTGTGTTCGCCGAATAACCCAACGGGCAACGCGAACACCGAAGAAGAGATCGGCCAGATCTGTTCTGCGGCCCGGGGCCTGGTCATCCTCGACGAGGCGTACGCAGAGTTCGCCCCGCGACGTCACGGTGGCCTCATTGAGGAGTTCGAGAACTTGGTGGTCACGCGCAGTTTCTCTAAGGCGTGGCGGCTCGCCGGTGCGCGGCTCGGGTACATGATCGCTTCCCCATGGGTGATCGAGGAAGTGATGAAAGTGCGACTTCCGTATCACCTCTCAGCTTTGAGCCAGGCGGCAGCCCTAACGGCGCTGAATCACTCCGCTGAAATGCTCTCTACCGTTTCCACGATCATGCATGAGCGTGATCGCCTTTATAGAGAGCTGTCGACAACGCGCGGAATCGTGGCATTCCCCAGCGACGCCAACTTCATCCTGTTTCGATGCGAAGCTCGCCCCGCGGCCGAAATCTGGGAAGGGCTGGTCGAGGCGGGAATCCTTGTCAGAGATTTCTCAGACGTGGCGGGATGCGAAGAGTGCCTGCGCGTCTCGGTTGGAACTCCCGAACACGATGAGAAGTTTCTGGAAACGCTCTCGCAGTTGATTCACAAATGAGCCGGACTGCCGATCAAACCCGCAAGACCGGGGAAACGTCCGTACGGGTCCGCATCGATCTCGATGGTACCGGCGTGACTTCCATTTCCACTGGGGTGGGCTTCTTTGATCACATGTTGGACCAGTTGGGCCGGCACGCAGGTTTTGACCTGGAGGTAGTTGCCGAAGGGGACTTGCACATTGACTCCCACCACACCGTCGAGGACGCCGGAATCACGCTGGGCTCTACCCTTACCGAGGCCCTGGGTGCAAAGGAGGGAATCGCGCGCTACGGCTGGAGTCTGGTTCCTATGGAGGAGGCGCTGGTTCAGGTCGCCCTTGACCTGTCGGGTAGACCTTTCATTTCATATGAGGTCGAAGTTCCGGCCGAGAAGATCGGCAACTACGACCCCGACTTAACGGAGGAGTTTCTGACGGCCTTGGTAAGATCCGCCGGCATCACCCTGCACGTAAAGTTGCTCGCCGGTCGAAACTCGCATCACATTGTCGAATCCGTCTTCAAGGGTCTTGCCAGAGCCCTACGCGAGGCCGTTGCCATTCAAGGGGTTGGTGTTCCCTCGACGAAGGGTGTTTTGTGAAGCCGAAGGGCGTCAAGTGAGGGCCGGTATCGTTGACTATCGGATGGGCAATCTTGCCAGCGTAAGCAAAGCGCTCGAGCACGGTGGCGCCTCGGCTTTTGTGTCCGATGATGTGACCGTTCTTGGCGATGCGGACGCTTTGGTATTGCCCGGTGTCGGCAATTGCGCCTCGGGAATGTCGAACCTGGAGCGGCTCGGTCTCAAAGACTTCATCACGCAATGGTCAGTAGGCGGGAAGCCGCTGCTGGGCATTTGCCTTGGGATGCAACTTCTCTTTGAAAGTTCCGAAGAGGGCAACACCAAAGGTTTGGGCGTTCTTCCCGGCAAGGTCGTGAGATTTCGCTCCGGCCTCAAGGTACCCCACATGGGTTGGAATACGGTCTCGGGCTCAGGTCTTCTAGCGCCGTTCGACGGGCGGAGCTTCTATTTCGTCCACTCTTATGTCTGTGAGCCGGACCCCGGCATCGTTACGGGGCGGACCGATTACGGAGGCGAGTTTGCGTCGGCCATCGAGACCGGAAGTATCATCGGCTTTCAGTTTCATCCCGAGAAGTCGAGTACCGACGGCCTAGCTTTGATTCGCCGTTGGGTGGAGGTAATGCAGACGTGAGTGGCCTAACGATCCTAGTAGCCGTCGACATCGTCGAGGACCAAGTCGTGCGATTGACGAAAGGCGAAATGGAAGAAAAGACCGTTTATGGGGATGATCCGATTGAGACTGCGCTCGACTGGGAGAGACAGGGAGCCAAATGGTTGCACGTCGTCGATCTCGATGGAGCGACCAAAGGCGATCAGCGCAATTCAAAAGCAATCGAGCAGATCTTGAATAGCACCACGATCCCCGTCGAAGTTGGAGGAGGCATTCGCACTATCGAGGCGATCGCCGGCTGGGTCGAGCAGGGCGCTGCCCGGGTTTGCATAGGTACTAAGTCGATGGATCCGCAATTTCTCGACGAGGCCGTCAAGGAGTTTGGAGACAAATTGCTCGTGGCAGTGGACGCGCATGGAGGGATTGTCCGTGTGGGTGGCTGGCAGCAGGTGTCGGGCACTCCCACCTTGGACGCGGTGCGCCGCATCGCCGACGCGGGCGTTTCGAGAATTATGTTTACCGATATCGAGCGTGACGGAACTCTGCTGGGGCCGAATCTCGAAGCGATCGAGGAAGTCCTCGATGCCGTTGACTTCCCAGTCATTGCATCCGGCGGAGTGACGAGCGAGCACGACGTTTCGCAACTGGCGAAACTTGTCCCCAAAGGACTGGAAGGAATCATCATCGGTAAGGCTCTCTATTCAGGAGCTATCAAACTCGCCGCTGCCCACGACGCAGCCGGTTCCTAGAGCAGATGCTCGCGAAGCGCGTAATCCCGTGCTTGGATGTTCACGGAGGCAGGGTGGTCAAGGGAGTCAAGTTTGTCGACATCACCGATGCGGGCGATCCCGTTGAACTTGGCCGCGCCTACGACCGAGAGGGCGCAGACGAAATCATCTTCTTGGACATCACGGCCTCGCACGAGGGCCGCGAAACGATGCTCGACGTTGCCCGACGCACGGCCGAGCAGGTCTTCATCCCCCTGACCGTCGGAGGGGGAGTTAGAACCGTCGAAGATATGCGCAAGCTCTTGCGAGCCGGCGCCGACAAAGTCGCCATCAACACGTCAGCTGTCGAGCGGCCCGAATTGATCTCCCAGGGGGCCGAGGAATTTGGAGTCCAATGCATCGTCGTCGCGATTGATGCGAAGCGCGGTGGCGACGATTGGGAGGTGAGAACCCACGGGGGCCGCAATCCGACAGGTCTGGATGCAGTTGGATGGGCCGCACACGTCGAGGAGTTGGGGGCAGGAGAGATCATGCTGACTTCCATGGACCGCGACGGTACGAAACAGGGCTACGACATCGAGTTACTGCGCGCGGTTGGGGACGTAGTCAACATTCCCGTGATCGCCTCCGGCGGAGCGGGCACCGTCGAACACTTTGCCGAAGCGATCACCGAAGGACACGCGGACGCCGTTCTTGCCGCCTCCCTATTCCACTTTGGCGAGCTGACGGTCGGGGACGTCAAGGGACACCTGCGCAGCTCCGGCATTCCAGTCCGTTAGCGTCTCCACCCCAAACAACACCGGCAGTTGAGCCCGGATCTCTGGCCGCACGGGGGGCGGACCTGTTTTAAGG
>CAZCSK010000080.1:0-6246 GCA_964501265.1 uncultured Actinomycetes bacterium | reverse complement strand
GTTCCCGTGGTCCTTTTCTGTCAGAACAACGGGTGGGCCATTTCCGTTCCGGTCGAAGAGCAAACCAGGGCCCCCATTTATCGCAAGGCCGATGCGTACGGCATCGAGGGAGTGTGCATCGACGGCAATGATGTACTCGCGACCTATCTAGTCACGAAGCAAGCGGTGGAGCGTGCCCGGACGCAAAGCCGGCCGACCTTGATCGAGGCCATTACCTATCGCATCGGCCCGCACTCGACCGCCGACGACGCGGGACGCTACCAACCCGCTGATCAGATTGAACACTGGAAGGGTCGTGATCCGCTGGATAGATACAGGAAGTTTTTGAGCAAGAAGGGATACTTCGATGAAAGCGTCGAGGCTAAGTTTGGGAATCAAGCGGAGGATCTCGCCGCGCATATCCGAGCCGGCATTGTGGGTGCCCCGCCGGCACCCGAAAGCGAGTTATTCGAGTGGGTGTTCGCCGCCAGGTCAGAAGGATTGGCGAAACAAGAGCGCGAGTTGATGGAAGAGGCCGAATCCGATGGCTGAGGTCACGATGGCAGAGGCCCTTAACGAGGCGCTGAGGCGATCGCTTGCAACTGACGATCGTGTTCTTGTTTTTGGGGAAGACATTGGGCGCTTGGGTGGCGTGTTTCGTATCACCGACAAGTTGCAAGGCGAGTTTGGGCGCGAGCGCGTATTCGACACTCCGCTGGCTGAGTCCGCGATCATCGGGCTTTCGCTCGGACTTGCTCTATACGGATACAGGCCAGTGGCCGAAATCCAGTTCGACGGCTTCGTCTATCCGGGTTTCAATCAAATCGTTAGTCACGTCGCCAAGCATCGTTATCGCAGCAGAGGCCGCGCGCCGGTGCCGATGGTTGTGCGTATCCCCTTTGCGGGAGGCATCGGGGCCGCAGAACATCACTCGGAGAGCCCAGAAGCGTATTTCGCCCACACCGCGGGGCTCAAGGTCGTCGTCCCGTCGACGCCGCTCGACGCGTTTGACCTCCTTACTCAATCGATTGCCGATCCCGATCCCGTGATCTTTTTTGAACCCAAGAGCCGCTATTGGTCAAAGCAGCAAGGTGAGCTCGGGAGCGATTCACTTCCTATTGGAAAGGCGAGAGTGGTCCGCGACGGCGATGCATGCACTCTTATTTCCTATGGAGCGATGGTTACTCGATGTCTTGAGACGGCGGCGGCCGCCTCCGAGGATGGAGTTGAGGTGGAGGTCGTGGACCTACGTTCGCTCGTGCCGTTCGACCTAGCGACGGTGGCTGGTTCTGTAGCAAAGACCGGCCGCGCGGTCGTCGTTCACGAGGCGCCGATGACGGCCGGTTTCGGTGCAGAGATTGTGGCGCAAGTAGCGGAAGAAGTTTTCTTGAGCCTCGAAGCGCCGATTCTTCGGGTCACCGGATACGACACACCTTATCCTCCGGCTAAGACCGAGAAGTATTACGTTCCCAGCATCGATCGAATTCTTGGCGCAATAGACCGAGTGCTCAAGTACTGATGGGAATCGTCTTTTTTCCGCTCCCCGACCTTGGCGAGGGCCTCGAAGAGGCCGAGGTCGTGCGATGGCTCGTCGCGGCGGGCGACACAGTGACGCTGAACCAGCCCTTGGTCGAGGTTGACACGGCCAAGGCATTGGTCGAGATTCCTTCCCCCCACGCGGGCAAGGTTGTGACTCTGCATGCCACCGAAACGGAGACCGTGAAAGTTGGTAGTCCCCTTGTGAGTTTCGATGTGGAGGGCGCAGCTGACGAGCCCGCCGCAAGCAGGACCGCCGTCCTGGTGGGATATGGGGTGGACGAGGGCGCCCCCGTGGCGCGCCGCCGGCGTCTTTCGGCTCCCGCTGAGCGCCTTACCGCGGTTCAGGCGCCTCCTCCAGTTCGCAAACTTGCGGCCGACATGGGCGTGGATCTGGCCCCGATAAGTGGAAGCGGCCCTCAGGGACGTATTACGCGTGAGGATGTACTGGCGGCAGCGGATCCAGCAGCAATTTCCGGGCCCTCTGGCGTACAGTCCGACTCCGACGCTGGCGATGAGCGTATTGCGGTGCGCGGTGTCCGCAAACTGGTGGCCGAAAAGATGACAACCTCTGTTCGCGAGATTCCGCACGTCACGACATTTCTCTCGGTCGATGCTACCCATCTTCTGGCCGCCCGCGATCGCATCAAGGAGGCCACCGCCGTCAAGGTCACGCCACTCGCTGTCGTTGCGAAGGCATTCGTTCAGATTTGCGCGAAGCACCCAAAACTCAACTCCCGGTTCGACGCGGCTGCCTCTGAGATCGTGATCCGACGCACCATCAATCTAGGTATTGCGACCGATACTGAGCGCGGACTCGTCGTCGCGGTTGTCCGAGATGCAGACTCACGCAATGTTGCCGAACTTGCAGCCGATATCGAGCGACTTGCCGCCGCGGCTCGCGAAGGCAAGGCCAAGCCGGAAGACCTAACAGGGTCCACGGTTACGATCTCCAACGTGGGGAGTTTCGGCGCCGAATATGGGACGCCGATAATAAATTATCCCGAGGCTTCCATCCTGGCTTTCGGGGTGATCGCGGACCGCCCAGTCGCAATTGACAAGAAAGTGACGATACGACCGCTGGCGACTATGTCGCTATCTTTCGATCACCGTGTCTTGGACGGCGCTGAGGCCGGCCGCGCGCTCAAAGACCTTAAGGAACTCCTCGAAGACTCCGAGCGGCTAAAGGACTATTAGTTAGGGGCAGGTTGTGGCCTGGAACTAGAGGCCAGCATCTCGGCTATTTTATCGGGGTGTCCTGGGCGCCCGAAGTAGTAGCCCTGCGCCTCTTCGCATCCTGCCTCGCGCAAGAAATGGCGCTGGTCCTCGGTTTCCACTCCCTCTGCGATGGTTACGAATCCCATCCCTTTGCTGAGACCGATGACGGCGCGCACTATCGCAGCATCTTCCCGGCGACCTGGGAGGCCCTCCACGAAACTCCGGTCGATCTTGAGAAACTCGACCGGAAAGCGCCTGAGGTAAGTGACCGACGCGTAACCGGTGCCGAAATCGTCGATGCCAAGACTTATGCCCGCGTCACGCAAAGCCTCCAGTGTTTTGACTGTGGTGTCTGTGGCTTCCATCAAGACGGACTCCGTCAGCTCGAGGCACAAGCCACTGGGGTCGAGTGCGGTGGTCTCGAGGGCATTCATAACTGTTTCGAGAAGCCGAGGCCTGGCAGCCTGGCGGGGCGATAGATTCACAGTGACGTTGATATTGGATTGATAGTCATTTCTCCAACCGGCCGTCTGCCTGCAGGCCTCTTCGAGGGCCCAGGTCCCCAGCGAGAGAATGAGGCCGGACTCCTCGGCGATGTCGACGAAGGCGGAGGGAAACATCACTCCAGATATTGGGTCCTGGTACCTGAGCAGCGCCTCGACCCCGCGCAGGGCTCCCGTTTCCATGGAGACGATGGGTTGATATTCGAGGAAGAGCCTGTCGTCCTCGATCGCTCTCGAGAGCTTGTCTTGGGTTCTGAGTTTTGCTTCGGCTCTCCGGCGTAGCGCTTCATCGAACACTTCGTGGCGGTCTTTGCCCCGAGACTTTGCGAGAAACATCGCAGTGTCGGCTTCGCGGATCAATGTGTCGGGTTCGGTGTGGTGTGGACTCGCGAAGACGATGCCGAGACTGGCCGTCACCCTGGCTTCGCCGGACTCGAGAAAGCACGGCGCCGAAACGGACTCTTCGATGCGCCGTGCGATCGAAGTTGCCTCGGACTCGTCTGGAAGGGTTTCGCACACGACAACGAACTCGTCGCCCCCGAGGCGCGCTACCGTGTCGGACGGGCGCACGGCAGAGACAAGTCGGCTCGAGATCTCTTTTAAGAGCTCGTCACCGGCGTCGTGCCCCATGCTGTCGTTGACCATTTTGAAACCATCGAGATCGACGAATATCACCACAACGGAACCCGGCAGCCGTTTGGCGCGTTCCAGGGATTGCCGCAGCCGGTCGAAGAGCAGGATCCTGTTGGGCAGGCCCGTGAGTGTGTCGTGCAAAACCTGGTGGGTAAGCTGGTCCTGCGCGGTTCTGCGCGCGGTTACATCCTCGATTTGAACTACAAACTGGAAAGGCTCGCCGGCAGAGTCCTTGATGGTTGACACAGTTATCGCAGCCAGCATTGTTTCTCCATCGGCTTTTAAGTATCGAGTCTCCCCCTGAAACTGACGGACCTCCCCCGCGGCGAGTTGTTGGAAGAATCGTTGGGCGTTGTTGGCGTCGTCGGGATGTGTCAATTCCACCAGATTCATCCCTGTCATGGCCTCGGGTGTATGGCCGAGCATTTTGTGCAGACAACGATTTATGTAAAGGAAGTCTCCGGCCGCTGTGGTTAGAGCCATGCCGATGGGTGCGGATGCGAACGCAGCATCGAAACGCTCTTTTGCTTGGTTGAGCTCTATGAGCCCAACGTGTCGATCGCGCGCGTATCGGAGCGACCTAGACAAGACTTCGGGGGTCGTATTGGATTTGTCGAAGTAGTCCTGAGCACCCTCCTCCAGCGCTTGAGCGCCGAGAGCATCATCGCCGGTGAGGGCGACAATCGCCACGCCGGGAGAACTCTTGCGAAGGGAACGTAGGTCGTCCATACCACCGGCCAACAGATCGAGTAGTAGAACATCGAACCGTTCTTCATTTGGGCTGGTCAGTTTTGCTATTGCCTCGGCCAGAGTTGCGGACGAGGCAAGTTCGAGGCCCTCAAGACCCATAAGGAGTTCCCCTAGTCGCGCGGCCTGCACCGGGTCGTTATCAATGAGGAGCACTCTCAGCGGTCGCATCATGTGGGTCCAATTCTAGATAAATGCGCGTCGGCCCGTCGTCCGGGGGACCTAATGCAACTCCCGGAACCTTGGGCCATAATGGATTCATGGTTCCATCAAGCCACCTCCGGGTCTATCAGCCGCTCGATTCGTTCCCTGAACCTGAGCGCGCCAAGTGGAAGGAATACATTCGTACCAGCCCAGCTCCCTCCCGAGGTTTTCGGCACTTGGTATACGAGGATGATGCGACGATGGGGGCTCTCGTGCCCGCCGACGACGGCCACGCCCTGGTCAAGGAAGTGAACGGCCAGTGGATGATTTGCCCAAAGCGCACACGGATTCGCGCCCTCGGCAGCCTTCTAACGATCGGTGGATCCCTACCTGCCGGCGGTATGTGGGTTCCCGAGGCGGAAGCCCGACGGGCCGCCGAGGAACTCAAAGGCATCTATGAAGCTAACCCGAGTGTTCGCGTCCATATCGCGTCGGCGGCTTGGCACGTGCCGCTTCGCTGGTTCATACCCTTCGACGACTCTGAGCGAATCCTGACTGAAGAGAAGGGCCGGGTGAGTACCCGCAAGCGCCTGCGCTATGAGACTGATCTCGGAACCGGACGCACTCGGCTCGATCGAGGTTTTCAGATCCTGAAGGACGCCGGGATCCCTGAGTCTGAATGGGCTCGAGTGGCGGACCTGATCGGATGGGCCTCTGGCTTCCCATCTGAGTCGATCATAGAACTGGATTACGGAACGATCACAGACCTCATAGACCCCGAGGAGCTGAACGATGACCGGTCGGCCGGCGAGATCTGGGCGGCCCTTGAAGCACTGAGCCTTGGAGATTTCGAGGAGAGTGGGCGCCGCTACTCAGCACTGATCAGGCAATGGGAGCACATTCGCTCGATCGAATCGTATAACTAAACGCTGAAACAGACAGGCGTCCCCGGCGTCGCGCTGCGAGCTCGCCTTCTTTCACGAAAGACTCGCGCGCCCCTGCAAAAGATGACTATTTTTAGTCATGGACATTTGGCGCGCGCCCGCCGATGATTTCAACGGGCAATTCCGACATATAGGAGTGGACGATGAATAACGAACAAGATTTGCTCAAGCCGGGGCAAGTGGCCAGGATGTTTGCAGTCGACCCCAAGACCGTGACCAGGTGGGCGAAGCTCGGCAAACTCGACACCGTCATGACTCTGGGGGGCCATCGGCGCTACCGCGCCTCCGAAGTACGCGAATTACTGGAACGCGCCTCCGGCAACGGCTACCCGGACTCGTAGATGCCAGGTATTGGCCGCACACCCCTGATGCAAATCTTGAGACGAGTGGCCAGGGCCGGAATCGAACCGGCGACACCGCGGTTTTCAGCCGCGTGCTCTGCCGACTGAGCTACCTGGCCTTCAAAGGGCATCACTGTCCTTTAGCGCGGGCGACGGGCCTCGATCCCGCGATCTCCACCTTGACAGGGTGGCGAGATAACC
>CAZCSK010000079.1:0-6566 GCA_964501265.1 uncultured Actinomycetes bacterium | reverse complement strand
AACCGGGTGCGATATGAACGATCCCGGTGCCGCTCGTCTCCGACACCTCGTCCCATTCGATTGTTTGGTGTACCGACACGGCCGGAGCGACGGCCTCCAACTCGTCGAAGGGCCCGTCGTATGTCCATCCGATCATTTCGGCCCCAGAGACCTCACCGGTAACCTCGGGCTCACCGCGGGCCTTGCGCTCAGAGCCCAGAACGTCAAGACGCCCACGGGCGACGTAGTAGGTGTCGCCACCTTGAAGAACCCTCGAATAGCGCAGGTCCGGGTTAACCGCGACGGCAACGTTGGCCGCAAGTGTCCAAGGGGTCGTCGTCCAGACAAGCAGATACTCACGCTCGCGCCCTCGGAGTGGGAACCGGACATAGACCGCCTCGTCTTCGACTTCTTTGTAGCCGTCCTTTCGTTCCTGCTCTGAGATGCCTGTTCCGCAACGGGGACACCAGGGCATCGAGTCGAGACCTTTGTAGATGAAACCTCTCTCGTGGCACTTCTTGAGAAACCCCCAGATGGAGTAGTTGTTCTCTTCGGACATCGTGAAATAGGAATTGGACCAGTCCATCCACATCCCAAGGCGTATTGATTGCTGGGTGATGAGGCTCGAGAACTTGAGAACCCGTTCCTTGCACTTGTTGATGAACTTCTCGAGCCCGTACTCTTCGATGTCTCGTTTGGATTTGAACCCTAGATCTCTTTCGGTTTGGACTTCCACCCAGAGCCCCTGGCAGTCGAACCCGTTTTGCCATCGTTGGTCGTAGCCGTTCATAGCGAAGTAGCGCTGAAATGCGTCCTTATACGTTCGGCCCCAGGCATGGTGAACGCCCATGGGGTTGTTGGCCGTGATCGGGCCGTCAAGGAATGACCACTTGGCTTTGCCTGCATTTTGGGCGCGCAGCTTTTCGAAGACCTCGGCGGTCTCCCAGAACTTCAGCGTTTCGTGTTCGCCGGCTACGAGCCCTGGCTCAGGGGTTACTTTGTCGAACATATCCTTCTTGGAGTGGGGAACGCATAAGAATATATGTCCCAGGCGTTGACTGCTTTTGTCGCCTGTGCTATGGTGCGCCGACTTTGGGGATTCCTAAGCTCCCCTACAACTTTCCAGCGATTGGCTCGAACAGATGGCACGAAAATTATTAAAGGTGAAGCCTAAAGTTGCCGCGGCTCGCCGCGTTACGTTGAAGGTAAAACCTAAGACAAAGTCGCCGAAGGGTCGCGGCGCAGTGGTCAAGGCGGTGCCGACAGCCAAAAAGGGGCCGACCGCCAAAAAAGGGTCCAAACCCAAGCCCACGGCCATCAACCCCAAGCCCACGGCCATCAACCCCAAGCCCACGGCCACCAAGGCGGCGACCACAGCCATCCGACAGAAGGTCAAGGCTGCGCCGGCACCCCGCAAGCCCAAGCCGGTGAAGTTCGACGCAAAGGCTCTCGCATCGATCAAGGATGGCCTGGAGACCGAACAAGCCGAGCTGGTGACGCAACTTCGCGAGATGGAGGAGGCCTTCGATCCGGCGCAGGTGGAGGCATCTAGTGAAGCGGGCTACGACGACGATTACGCCGATGCCGGCACGGCCACTTTCGAGCGAGAGAAAGAATTATCGATCGCTGCCAACGTGCAGGACCTGCTCGACAAGATCGAGAAAGCTTTGAGCAAGATTACCGATGGCTCCTATGGGCGATGTGAGTCCTGCGACGATCCGATCTCTTCGGAGCGCCTGAAGGCCCTTCCGCATGCTCTTTTGTGTATCAGATGCAAAACGGCCGAAGAGCGGAGGTAGTTGCCTCAAGGCGCGCCAAAGTCATTCTTGTGGCCGTCGCGCTGGCAGTCGCAATGACGGATCAGGTCACGAAAGCGTGGGCGCTCAGCCGTTTGTCGGACGGGCGGCGCATCGAAATCGCCGGGAGTGTTCTGGGTTTGAGGCTAGTGAGGAATCCCGGCACGGCATTCGGTCTCTTTCAAGGGGCCACGTTCCTGATCTTTCTGGCGAGTACGCTCGTGTTGATTGCGGTTGTGGTCTGGGGCCTGCGGTCCGGCGAAGGCGCCCTTAGGCTCGGGCTCATCGCCGGCGGCGGGGCGGGCAATCTGGTCGATAGGCTTTTCCGCCCCCCGGGGCCGGGACGGGGCGAGGTGATCGATTTCGTCGATCTCTCCTTCTGGCCCACATTCAACCTGGCCGATAGCGCAATAGTCGTTGGAGTGATCCTTCTGCTCGCAGGGTCGGTGCTATCCAAGAAAAATTCGAGCACTGATTGAGTGCTGCCTTCGAAGTGCATGCAGATGACGAAGGCAACCGGCTTGACGCGTGGCTGGCAGGCGTCTCCGGACTCAGCAGGAGCGAAGTTCAGCGAAGAGTGAGCGCCGGTCTAGTCATTATCGGGGGATCGACGGCCGTTAACTCCCACAAGCTTGTCGCGGGTGAATGTGTGGAATTGACGAATCCTGCGGATACAGCGACGGACGATGGGGAGGTGCCGTTTGAAATTAGGTTCGAGGACGACGACCTCGCAATCGTCTACAAACCGTCCGGAGTGATCGTGCATCCGGCTCCCGGAAACTCGAAGGGGACTTTGGTGGGGGCCCTTGGTCGCATTATGCCGCTGGCGGGTGCGGCCGGTGAGCATAGACCCGGCATCGTGCACAGGCTCGATAAGGACACCTCTGGCGCGATCGTCGTCGCGAAGACGGATGCGACCTACTACCAACTTGTTGCCATGATGCGTCGGCGCGAAATCAAACGAACGTATGCGGCGCTAGTCGCGGGCAGCTTCGACCTGCCGGCAGGAAGGATCGAAGCGCCCATGGCTCGCTCCAGGCAGGACCCAACGCGCATCGGCGTCTCACCCAAAGGCAAGGCGGCGGCGACTCTGTTTCGCGTCGTCTTACCTCTGTTGGATATGAGCCTGATCGACGTGGAACTCGAGACGGGGCGCACGCATCAGATACGCGTGCATTTCGCTCACATCTCTCATCCTGTTATAGGAGACAAGATTTACGGACGCACGACTCTTGTAATGGCCAAATCCATCGGACTTCAACGAATGTTTCTGCATGCGCGCAGCCTCGAGTTCATTCACCCGTCGACCGGTGTGCCGCTGGCGGTGCACGAGCCATTGCCTACAGATCTTGGGGAAGCACTGGACCGGTCCAAAGAGCTCGCCAAATGAAAGATCCCTCCGTCGGTATCGGTGACCGCTCCAAAAGGTATCTGCGCAATCATCCGGAGGTAGTCATGTTCGGCTTGGGTGTACTTCTCTTTGCTGCTGGACTGTTGACCGTATTCGCGACGAGGCCTGACCCCAGGGCGTCGTCGCAAACAAATTATTCGACCGCTGCCACTTCCAATGCGGCGCCCGCTCGGTCCGGGCCCCAGGGCCGTGAGCCGATAGGTTCCTATATCGACAGAAAGCGGGCTCTGCTGCTCCAGAGCGCTGGACTAGAACCCCGGAAGGTAGTGCAAGCGATCATCTCGTTCGACTCTTATCGCAAGGTTGGAGATGTGGCGAACTTCATCAAACTCAACAGGTTGGAAGTGGTAGTGGTTCACATTCGGATCCCGCTTGGAATTTTCGAGCCAGTCGAGGTCTCTGCTTTAGACCGGTCGGTTACCGAGACGGCCGCGGATGCGATCGGGCCCCAGCGCATCGCCGACCTTCGCGCCGAGTTGAAGGAGCTGGAAAGCCTTTTGAAAGATGTAATCGATCCCGAATTCAAGGCCGTGTACCGGGAAGACGCCGAAAGCCACCGCAAAGCGATTGCTTTGCTCACAACTGATCCTGCGGTCATTTTCGCCGTGGTCGTGAAAGCCAGCCTCGGCCAGTTGAGACAAGTCGCCTCGGCAAAAGGGGTCCGGCTCGTGGACCTGTCCGACGCCGGCCCAGCGCCGCCTGTATTTGCGGGGATTTTGCCCGAGCAGCTCTAGACCCGAACGGACCGAGAAGGGCGGGAGTAGGATACTCGTAGAAGTTACAGTGTTGTAATTTGGTGCCGACCCTTCCCCCGGCTGAACTTTGGGACCGTAGGAGACTATTTGAGTTTCGTCCATCTTCATTCACATTCCGAATACTCGATGCTTGATGGGGCCAGCCGGGTAAAGGAGATGTTCAAGCGCGCCGCGGACCTCGGGATGCCAGCGCTTGCCTTGACCGATCACGGCGTCATGTATGGCGCCATACCTTTTTACTTGGAGGGCAAGGCAACCGGGGTCAAACCGCTTATCGGAATGGAGGCTTACGTAGCCCCGCGCACTCGATTCGACAAGCCTGCAGTGCGGGAGGACTGGTATTACCACCTCACGATGATCGCGGCGACCGACGCGGGCTATCGCAATCTGGTCAAACTCTCGTCGCTGGGTTTCTTGGAGGGATATGACAGTCGTTCCCGTCGCCCGCGCCTGGACAAAGAGCTGCTGTCGCAGTATTCGGACGGGATCGTCGTGCTCTCGGGGTGCTTGTCGGGTGAACTGGCGAAGAACATCGTGGGGGGCAAACTTACCGAGGCTGAGCGCGTCGCTTCGGAATACAAGGAACTATTCGGAGATCACTACTTTCTGGAAATCCAGAACCAAGGACTTACCGAGCAGAGCGAACTGAATCGCGAGCTCGCTGTGATCGCAGAACGACTTCATATTCCTCTGGTCGCAACCAACGATTCGCATTACACCCATAAAGAAGATGCTGAGGCTCACGACATCCTGCTTTGCATCCAGACGGGAAAGCAGCTCTCGGATACCAAGCGCCTCAAATTCGATACGGACCAGTTTTATTTGAAGGGCCCGGACGAGATGAAAGCGGCGTTCGTCGATTACCCGGCTTCGATTGAAAACACACTTGCCGTCGCAGAGATGTGCAACGTCGAGATCCCTCTAAACAACATGCTGTTGCCTGCTTTCGATACCCCTGAAGGCGAGGATCACGCCTCGTATCTTCGAAGGCTGACGGAAGAAGGCATTGCCGCCCGGTTCAATCCCGTTACGCCAGAGGTTGAGCAGAGATATAAGCGCGAACTTCAGTCCATCGAACAGATGGCGTTCGTCGACTACTTTTTGATCGTGGCCGACTTTGTCGGCTGGGCGAAACGCAACGGGATAAGGGTCGGTCCTGGCCGCGGGTCGGTAGGCGGCTCGATCGTCGCGTATGCGTTACGCATAACTGATCTCGACCCGATTCGATGGAATCTGGGCTTCGAAAGATTCTTGAATCCGGGCCGTAAGGAGTTGCCGGATATCGACATCGACTTCGACGAGCGCCGGCGATCAGAAGTGATCCGTTACGTCTCAGACCGCTACGGTGAAGACAGAGTCGCTCAGATCATCACCTTCTCAACCATCAAGGCGAAAGCGGCCATTCGAGACGCCGCTCGAGTCCTAGGTATGGCTTATTCGGTCGGAGATCGCCTGGCCAAGATGTTCCCGCCCCTGGTGCTCGGAAAAGAGGCGCCATTCGACGCCTGTTTCGACAAGAAGTTCGAGTGGCCGGAGAACTCCGCGCGAAATGACGCATTCCCTAACGCGGGGGAACTCCGGCGAACCTACGAGGAAGACGAGACTTCACGTCAGGTGATCGACACGGCCCGCAAGCTCGAGGGCCTTCGGCGTCAGCATTCAGTCCACGCCGCCGGTGTCGTCATTGGGGCCGGGCCGCTTACGGATCACGTGCCGGTGCAGCGCACCGATGGCGGGATAGTCACCCAGTTCGAGATGAGTGCGATCGTGGCGATCGGCCTTCTAAAGATGGACTTTTTGGGTCTGCGCAACCTGACCGTCATCGGCGACTCGTTGGAACACATCAAGGTGAATCACGGCATCGAGGTCGACATCGACAACTTACCTCTTGACGATCCGCTCGCATACAAATTATTGCAAGAGGGTGCATCCGCGGGAATATTCCAAATGGAGTCACCGGGGATGGTGCGTCTTTGCCGCCAGTTGCGCCCCGACCGATTCGAGGAAATCGCGGCCCTGATCGCGCTGTTCCGTCCAGGCCCCATGGACGAAATCCCTCGGTACATCAAAGGAAAGCACGATCCCTCTTCGGTCACTTACTTCCATCCGCTGCTCAGCGAAGTCCTGAAAGATACCAACGGCGTCATTGTCTATCAGGAGCAGGTGACCGAAATGCTCCAAGTGGTGGCCGGATTTTCAGCGACCGACGCAGACATGGTCCGATACGCCATCGGAAAGAAAAAGAGCCACGAACTCATCAAATGGAAAGATCAGTTCCAACAAGGTTCCGAAGCTGCTGGGCTAACCACAAACGAAGCCAACGGGCTTTGGGAGCTGATTAGGCCCTTTGCCGGATACTCCTTCAATCGTGCCCACGCAAACGGGTACGGACTGATTGCATATCAGACAGCATGGCTAAAAGCCCATTACCCGGTCGAATACATGGCGGCGCTGCTAACTTCGGTCAAGGATCGCGCCGATCGGATGCCCTATTACCTCGCCGAGTGCAAAGCATTGGGGATCAAGGTGTTGCCGCCCAACGTCAACGAAAGTTCTATGGATTTCACACCACGGGGGGCCGGGGGGGTAGCAGCCCCCATAGGTACGGACCCGCGCGCGCCAGAA
>CAZCSK010000078.1:0-6720 GCA_964501265.1 uncultured Actinomycetes bacterium | reverse complement strand
CGGACGTCGAACCATGCAACATCGACCATGTGGAGACCAGATTTCCATCCATAGAAACATGATAGAGATGAGGTCTGACAAAATATGCGTTTTAGGGGGCTCCGGCGAAATGTTTTTCAGATTTTTTTGGAAATATCCCCCGACGATTGGGCGATCAGAATTGCCTTGTGGAATGCAATAAAAATGGCGTCCCAGGTGAATTCGTCGAGGACCATTTGGCGGCCGCGGCTCCCCATCTCGCGGGCCCGGACGGGGTTGTCGAGCAACTTGACGATCGACTCTGCCGTTTCCTCCACGCTGCCTCCCTCGACCAGGTGACCTGTCTCACCTTCTCGAACGGCATCACGAACACCGCCGGTGTCGCCTCCTACAAGAGGAAGACCGGCGGCGGCTGCTTCGACGAAGACTAAAGGTAGCCCTTCGGTTTCAGTGCCGAAAAATCTTGCGCGCGTGGGGAGGGCGAAGATTTGCCCCATCGCGTAATAGGACGGGATCTCGTTCCACGGCACCGGGCCGGCGAATGTCACTGACTGCTCGAGTCCTAAAGAAGTCACAAGGTTGGCCAGCTTCTTGCGGTCGGGGCCGTCACCCACAATCAACAAGCGAGCGCTTAAGTGGCGCTTGTGGATGAGCGGTAGCGCCTTGATCAAAGTGCGCGGCCCTTTTCTTGCAACCAGTCGGCTCACACAGATGATTACGGGACCCGGTTGATTCGGAGGGTTCGCAACTTCTGGCGGGCCCTCTCGCTCGTAACGTTCTGGATCGACGCCGCACGTGACGCGTTGCATCGGTACTCGTGGGGCAATCCGGCGAACAAGAGTTTCAGCAAACGAAGACTGTGGGAGAACGACCGAGGCATGATTGATGACGGACTTAAGGACCTGGCGAACTCCCGGTAGCCGCGACGCGAGCATGAACTCCCCGCCGTGCACGCTGACCGCGTACGGAAGCCCTAGTCTTGGGCCGAGCACTCCCAACGGAAGCGCGGACGGAAAGTGCACCACCTCCACGCTCTGCTCCGCAGCAAGCCAGCGCAGGCGCGCCAGCAAACGCCGGGTAGGCAGCAATAGTCGGGTAGGCTCCCGATGGATCTCAAAGTTCAATGTTCGATCGAATGCGTCGCACCCCGGCACAGTGCGCGTAACGACACTGATTTCTTCTGTGGGCCATCGCCGTGCCAGTGAGTACGTGTAGTTTTCAATTCCGCCCACGGTCGGAGGAAAATCGTTGGTGACGATTAGTAATTGCACGGGGCACATGATAGGTGGACTCCCCTTGGATATAGTTGCCGAGCACAATAAATGGAGCGGGACGGGAATGGTTCGAGCAGCTACTAGGGTGAAGCAGGTCGACTACACGGCGGTGGCGGCCAAGGTCGAAAAGATCGTCCGGCAGGTGGCCGTTGCTCTCGAAGGCAAGGACGACGTAATCCGGCAGGCTCTTATTTGCTTGGTTTCCGGCGGACATCTACTGATCGAGGACGTTCCCGGCGTGGGCAAGACCATGCTCGCCAAGGCCCTTGCTCGCGCGACCTCCTGTACGTCGAGCCGAATCCAATTCACGCCCGACCTGCTTCCCTCCGACATCGTGGGCGTGAGCATCTACGAACCCGCGTCGCGTCAGTTCAGTTTCAGGCCGGGACCTATCTTCGCGAACCTCGTTCTGGGCGACGAGATCAACCGAGCGTCACCGAAAACCCAGTCGGCCTTACTCGAGGCCATGGAGGAGCGACAGGTCACCGTCGACCAAAAAACCTATGTGATAGACGAGCCGTTCATGGTGGTGGCCACCATGAACCCGTTGGAGCACGAAGGTGTGTTTCCGCTACCTCAATCTCAGATCGATCGTTTCAGCATGCGGATCCTCGTCGGGTATCCGAGCCACGAGGCGGAGATTGAGATCCTCGATATGCACGGGGCGACATCCGCGCTCGAGGACGTCGAGGCCGTTGTAACGGCTAAGGAGTTAGTGGCGCTTGTGAAAGTTACTCGCAGCGTTCATGTTGCGGACGAGATCAAGAACTACATAGTCGAAGTGTGCGATGCGACACGCAGGCACGAATCGGTGCAACAGGGGGCCAGCCCTCGCGCTTCGTTGTTTCTTCTTCGCACCGCCCGGGCCATGGCTGCTATAGATGGCAGAGATTTCGTGGTTCCAGACGACGTGAAAGCAATGATCCCACTGGTCCTTGCTCACCGGATCGTTCTCTCTCCGGATGCAGAGCTGCAAGGGTCCGGAAGTGACGAATTGCTCGAGCAAGTCGTATCGCGGATAGCGGTGCCGGCAGGCGGAAGCCGCGGCAGGCGCGGATAGATACAGGCGGAATTTAAGAGTCCGTGACCGGTCGTGGTTGGGCAGCACTCACGCTGACCGCCGGTCTGTGGCTTTGGTCGCGCCTACTTGGTGTCGGGGAGCTGCTTCAGGTTTCCCTGGCTCTAGGAGTTCTCCTTGTAGCGGCTTCGATCTGGCTTCGCCTGCGGAGCCGACATCTTCTGGTCACCCGCTCGCTTTCGGAATCGCATATTCATCGAACCGACACCGTGACGATCGACATCACGATTCGGAACCGAGATGCTCACCCCACTGCGGAGATAAGCGTATCCGAGCAATTTCCCGACTCGCTGGGGTCGTATGCGGTTGACGTGCCCGCTTTGACTTTCGGGGAGCATCATGTAGCGGCGGCTGTGCAGATCAACAAGCGCGGGCGTTATCGGCTCGACGCTCTCGAAGCTGTGCTCACGGACCCTTTTAGGATCGTTAGGAATCGCCGCCACTTTTCAGACCCCGCTCTGCTGTTGGTTTATCCCAAAGTCGAATCCCTTCCGGTCCCTAACCGCGCCCAGCCGACCTCGGGCGGGGGCCATGCCCGGCGGGCGCCCACATCTGCAGGGGAGGACTTCTACGGGGTAAGGGATTATCGTCAAGGTGACGATCCGAGAAAGATCCACTGGCCCTCCTCGGCGCGAATGGATCGTCTCATGGTGCGCGAGGAAGAGGTATCGATCCAAGACCGGATCACCGTCCTTCTCGACGACCGTTCGGTCGCACATTCCGAAGAGAGCTTCGACTGGGCTGCCGACGCGGCAGCAAGCGTGGCAGACCTTTACTTCCGAATGGGTTTTCGGGTGAAGCTCGGGCGGCCCGGTGGCCCGGAGATTTCCGCCGCGCGTGGTTCTCTTCATTACGCCAGGATCATGGAGGCACTTGCGGTTGCGTCGCTGAGCCCGGCAACCGAGGATAAGCTCCTGGCGCTTGCGAGGCGCGCAGGAGCGGACGTACTGGTGATGGTTTCCGGCGAGATGGGCGCGGCAACGGCCGCCGCAGCGGCGCGCATAGCCGGACGTTATCGTGAAATGGTTGTCGTGTTTCCTCCGGGGCTGGCAAGTCCCCGTCGATTCGCGGGCTCGCTGCGTTCTGCGGGCGTGCGCGTTGTATCACCACATTCGTCGGAGTCGCTGAAAGATGCCTGGGAGGCATCGATGGGGGGGTTCGGGGGGGTAGCAGCCCGCCTACGTATGGACTCGCGCGCGCCAGAAGCTGCGAACCCCCCGAAGTGAGGTGGGGGTTCGGGGGGGTAGCAGCCCGCCTACGTATGGACTCGCGCGCGCCAGAAGCTGCGAACCCCCCGAAGTGAACTCCGAGGACAAAGTGGCTCGCTTCCGTCCATACCTAGGGCTCGGTGCCCTCGCTGCGGGCACGATCTTTTCGTTCTTCAGCCTTTTCGCGGGCAGCAAATGGATACTGCCCGTGCTCGGCGCAGCCCTCGGTGGTATCGCGGTGACTGCGGCACTCGAGCGACTTCGGGTCCCGGAAGTATTGCGGGCTCTGGCTTCCGCGGTCGCGGGTATTTGGTTTCTGGCCATCTTCATCGTTCCCAATTCCTTGAAGTTTGGGTTTCCCAACGTTGGGCGTCTGATGAAAGTTGCAGGGGCGGCCTGGACGAGCGCCACGGAATCGGCCACTCTTTTGAAGCCGGGCCCGGGAATCCTTCTCCTCACGTGTGCGGGAGTTTGGCTGGCGGTTCTCATTTCGGCGCCGGTCGCGATTGGGAGCCGACCGGTTTTCGCAGCCCTTCCCTGGATCGGCGTTTTTACAATGACGTCCTCTGCGGGGGCACCAGGGAATCGGTTGTTCGCTGTCATCGTTTTTATCCCATCGCTCTTCACGGCCCTTTACTGCATCAAAGAATCGCCGAAGACCTTCCTTCGTCTTCCCGCAAGAGCCCAGGCACGAGCGCAAACCTTGACCCTCGGTTGGGCGATACTTCTTGGATCGATCGCAACCGTTGCCGGCGTATCCCTTGGGTCGATCGCTCCGGGTTACAAGTCACGCGGTTGGCTGGAGGGAGCCCTCGCAGGCCCTCCCTCTCAAACGGTTGTTTCGCCTCTGGTGCAAATAAAGCCCCAACTTCTCAACCCGGGCCGAACGAAATTGTTCGAAGTGCAAGCATCGCTTCCTGCGGGGACCCTTGCCTACTTCAGACTCATGGCTCTCGACGAATTCAACGGAAGCGCCTGGGGTTCCTCGGCCGACTACTCGAGCGTTGCAGGCAAGATAAGTTACCTTCCACCAGAGGTCTTCTCCGGCCGGGACCGATCTTTTCGTCAGCGCTACAGCATCGAGCAACTGGGGGGGCCCTGGCTTCCGGCGGCTTATCAGGCGACCAGAGTCTCAGGCGTCGATGCTTCAGTCGATCCCGGCTCTTCATCGTTGATCGCCCGTAGCCGACTCAACAAGGGCACCAAATACGAAGTGACTTCAGCTGTTCCCGATGTCAGCATCGAGGACTTGCAAAGGGCGCCCCCTCGTTCGGCCCGATCCCAGAAGGGTTCCGATCCAACGAAACTTACCGGGGTGAGCGATGAGGTTCGAAAAATCGCGAACGACTGGACGAAAGGGAAAGTGACCACGTATGACAAGGTGGTGGCAATTTCAGATCGCCTTCGCAAATTCCGTTACGACGAAAGCGCCCCTCAGGGCCACAGCTCGGACCAGTTGCTCTTTTTCCTGACAACTTCGAAGGCCGGGTACTGCGAACAGTTCGCCGCCTCTATGGCCGTGTTGGTCAGAACTCTCGGCATTCCTGCAAGGGTTGCGGTCGGCTTTCTTCCTGGCGATATTGGCCCCGGCCAAAACTCACACGTCGTTACGTCGCGCGATGCGCACGCGTGGCCGGAGGTGCACTTCGAGGGCGTGGGCTGGGTTCCATTCGAGCCCACGCCGCGAACGGGGCTCTCTCCACCGTTTTACAACTCGGCGGGCGCCGCGGCCAAGTTCCAGGAGGAGCCTGTGACCGGAGGACAGGAAGAGGAACCATCACCATCGCCCGCGCCGCCCCCGACACCCGGTCCGGCGGAAACGCCTGCGCCCTCAACTGCCCAGCCCAATGCGAGGACATTCTCACAATTTTGGTTATCCGTGATCGCCGTAGTCGCGCTCGTGGTTGTCTTAGTTTTTGCCGTTGTGATCGGAAAGAGATGGCGTATCCGCAGACGCTACCGAAGGGCGGCGACTCCTGCTGAGAAAGTGCGCGCCGCGTTTTTAGACTTCGAGGATCGGGTGATCGACTTATCCCGCCCCCGCGGGATCGCACAGACTCCGGCGGAATTCATGGAGCAAGCGCGAACCGGGTTCCAATTGGACATGGGGGCGACGGGGATTCTGATTAGCAACTTCGAAATAGCCGTGTTCAGCGGCGGCGTTTCGTCGGATTCCGAGGCGCAAGATGCAGTGAACGCTGCAGCATTGCTGGCCGGTCAGTTATGGGCGGGATCGAACTGGGGAGGTCGACTGGGCCTTTTGGTGTCTCCGCGCTCGCTCTTGATACGCTAAATTGCTTCGGGGAGGTAGTGTTAGCGGGCGCATAGGAAAGGGGAATGTCTTGAGAAAGTACGTGGCCGAATTCATCGCGGCCTTCTTTTTGGTATTTGCAGGCGTCGGAGCAATCGTCGCCGATCAGCAATTGGCGGTCGAATTGGTGCGGGACTCCTTCGGTCCCCTGGGTATTGCCCTAGCCCACGGGCTGGCGCTGGCGGTAGTGATTGCCGCGGTAATGAAAATATCTGGCGGCCACGCCAACCCCGCGGTTAGCATCGCCTTTTTTGTTGCGAAGCGACTTTCTCTTCGAGATTTGCTCGGATACATCGCCAGCCAGCTGCTTGGTGGCCTGGCGGCGGCCTTCTTGGTTAAGAGGATCTTTGTTGCGGCGGCTGTGGATGCCGTCGGAGTTGGTGTGCCGGCCCTTGGCCCGGGCGTCGGAACTTTTCAGGGTGCCCTAATCGAAGTCATGCTCACGTTTTTCTTGGTGTTTGTTATTTGGGGAGTTGCAGTCGATTCCAGAGGGCCCGCGTCGCTCGCACCGTTTGCAATTGGCCTGACGATCACCTTCGACATCTTGATCGGAGGACCGTTCACCGGCGCGGCGATGAACCCCGCCCGCTGGTTCGGCCCCGCAGTCGCGTCCGGGCAATTCGCAAACTGGGGAGTTTGGCTCGCCGGCCCAATTCTTGGAGCACTTCTGGCATCGTTGGTTTACGAGACATTCTTCCTTGAGGAGGTTGTGGTCGTGCCAATCGATTTCGATGAGGACGACGATGAAGAGGAGCTGGCGATGACAACATCCAAACCGGTCGCGACGACGACCCCGGTATTGGCGGCTCCAATGCCGCCCCCACCACCGCCAACCCCGCCTGCACCTCCGCCCGCACCTTCTCCTGCGCC
>CAZCSK010000077.1:3551-6734 GCA_964501265.1 uncultured Actinomycetes bacterium | reverse complement strand
TGGGACGAGGTGTCGGAGACGAGCGGCACCGGGATCGTTCATATCGCACCCGGTTGCGGTAAAGAGGACTTTGCACTCGTCAAGGAACACGACTTTCCGGTGATTGCTCCGATCGACGAGTCGGGAATCTACATGCAGGGCTTCGGCCTTCTGTCCGGAAAATCGGCGCTCGATGTTGCGCCGGATGTCTACGACAATCTGAAAGCCAAGGGACTCTTCTACAAAAGCGAAAAGTACCTGCACGACTATCCGCATTGTTGGCGTTGCGACACTCCCCTGCTCTTTCGGGCCGTCGACGAGTGGTACATCGGTATGAGTTGGCGAGACGAGATCAAAGACATCGTTGGGAAAATTCGCTGGATACCCGACCACGGCGAGGCTCAGGAACTTGACTGGCTTCGCAACATGGGCGACTGGATGATCTCCAAGAAGAGGTACTGGGGGCTTGCCCTTCCGATCTGGGAATGCGGTGACTGCGGCCACTTCGAGGTCATCGGTGGCCGCGAGGAGTTGCAGGCCCAAGCAACGCACGGCTGGGATGAGTTCGAAGGTCATACTCCTCACCGGCCTTGGGTCGACGCCGTCAAGATTGCCTGCTCAAAGTGCGGCGGGATAGCCGAGAGGATCGCCGACGTTGGCAACCCTTGGCTCGATGCCGGCATCGTCCCCTATTCGACGGTGAAGTACAGACAAGATCGGGAGTATTGGTCGGATTGGATCCCCGCAGACCTCGTCGTTGAGAACTTTCCCGGACAGTTTCGCAACTGGTTCTATTCGCTCTTGGCGATGAGCACGATGCTGGAGGGGGTGCCCCCCTTCAGGACCCTCCTGGGACACGCCGACGTTCGCGACGAGCATGGAGAAGAGTTTCACAAGTCGACCCACAACATAGAATTCAACGAGGCGGCGAACAAGATGGGCGCCGACGTCATGCGGTGGATGTACTGCCGTCATCCTGCGACAAACAACCTGACCTTCAGTTACCACGCCGGCGAGCAACTTCAGCGCAAAGTGTTCGGAACCTTGTGGAACAGTTACCTCTTCTTCTGCAACTATGCCCTGCTTGATAAGTTCGATCCTGCGTCGGGGGCACCCGCGGTGGCCGACCGGCCTGAAATCGACCGATGGATCCTTTCAGACCTGCAACTTCTGGTGCGATCCGCCCGCGAGAGGTTCGAGGATTACTGGCTGAGCCCTTTCGTGCGAAACGCCGAGGAGTTCATCGACCAGTTATCGAATTGGTATATCCGCCGAAATCGTCAGCGCTTCTGGAATCCAAGGGGCGGAGACGAGCAGGACAAGATGGCGGCGTATCACACTTTGCATGAGGTCTTGCTCACTCTTGTCAAATTGCTGGCCCCGGTGATTCCTTTCCTTACGGAACGCATGTACCAAAACCTTGCGAGGGGGGGGGCCGAGGGGGTAGCCAGCGTCCACCTTGATGAATACCCGAAGGCCGATGAGGCGCTCTTGGACGAGCAGTTAAGTTTTCAGATGGGCGTCGTCCGGCAGGTCGCCGGTACCGCCCGAGCGCTCAGAGAAGAAGCAGGCATGCGCGTAAGACAGCCTCTCGCTGCAATGAGGGTGGCCGCCGCGGGCGCGCATGCGGGGGCGCTAACAAGGTTATCGGGCCTGCTGATTGACGAATTGAACGTGAAGGACTTGAGCGTAGTTCAAAACCTCGGAGATCTCACTTCCGTTTCGGCGACGCCGAACTTCTCTTCGCTCGGGCCCAAGTTCGGCAAGCAGGCTCAAGCTGCGGGCGATGCGGTGCGGGCTCTCGCTCAATCCCATATACACAAGTTGCAATCAGGAGAACCGGTGAAGGCCGGGGAGTTCGAGATCTCATCTGCGGACGTGACGGTCCACGTAACAACCAGCCAGGGTTGGGCGATCGGCGAAGCGGGTGAGGTCCAGGTTGCGCTCGACATCAGTTTGACGCCCGAACTCGAACGCGAGGGGCTCGCGCGCGATGTGGTTCGCCACATTCAGCAACTGCGCCGAGAGGCCGGACTCAATATTGAAGATCACATCGAAGTGGCGTACGTCGTTTCATCCCCGGCACTTGCCGACGCAATCGCTCTATGGGCAGACTACGTTCGGGCCGAAACCCAATGCGTTCGTTTGGTAGAAGGGACGCTCGGGCTTGACCCCAAGCTGATCGAGATTGGCTCGTCGACGCTTACTCTCGAGCTGCGACGGGCGTAAACCCCGTTTCAGCGTTTGGGCTTGGCCTTCGGCTTGGCGGCAGGTTTGGCCTTCGCGGTGGCCTTGGGCTTGGCGGCAGGTTTGGCCTTCGCGGTGGCCTTGGGCTTGGCGGCAGGTTTGGCCTTCGCGGTGGCCTTGGGCTTGGACTTGGTGGCGGATTTGGTCTTAGCCACAGGCGTAGCTTTTCCGCGTGGCGTTGATCGCGCCGCCGTTGCCCTGGTTAACGTGGGCCGCGTGCTCACACCGACGGGTCGGGCGCCAGCAGCCGAGGCGGAAGGACGAACAGCTCGTCGGGCCGGCCCCGCTTCCTCCGCTTCCTCTTCCTCTTCCTCTTCCTCTTCCTCGTCTTCTTCCGGTGTGATCACTGAAGTCGACATCGTCGCAGCCGGTGGAGTCCACGCCGCCGTCTCCGATGAGGCAGTCGCAGTGGCCACACTTTGCTTTCGATCATCGATCACGGACTTGATCAGAAGGAGCCCCGCAAAAACACTGCTGGCTATCGATATGAAAAGGAGCGGGTCGAGTTCAGCTGCGTAACCAAAGATCAAAGTGAGTATTGCAACAACCACCAGCGCAAACGAAGCGGATACCAATGTTCTTGCCCTCCTGAGAGATTTTAGAAGTAGGCGAGCAGTCTATCGCTCAATGAGACTACGGCAACTTCGGGGATTCACTCCTCTCCCCAAAAGAGTTCATCGATCGAGCGGCCTTCCTCCTTCGGGGGGACCGGGGGGGGAGCAGCCGCCTTACCTACGGACTCGCGCGCGCCAGAATCTGCGGACCCCCCGTGATCAGACATGGGGCTCGGGGGGCTGGCGTCTGGTTCGCCCGCAGGCGCAACGAGAGCGGGAGCCTCTTGCGGTAACCGAATAACAGCCGCAGGGGGGGCCGGGGGGGTAGCAGCTCCAACAGGTACGGACCCGCGCGCGCTAGAAGGTGCGGACCCCCCGGAATCAAGTGGGGGGGCCGGGGGGG
>CAZCSK010000077.1:0-3451 GCA_964501265.1 uncultured Actinomycetes bacterium | reverse complement strand
CCGCGCGCGCTAGAAGGTGCGGACCCCCCGGAATCAAGTGGGGGGGCCGGGGGGGTAGCAGCTCCAACAGGTACGGACCCGCGCGCGCTAGAAGGTGCGGACCCCCCGGAATCAAGTGGGGGGGCCGGGGGGGATCCGTTAGTAAGGTGGCCAGCATCGGTGCGACGCATCACCTCGGAGACTGCGTTCCGAGCGTCGGGTGCGGTGGGTTCGACCGCGCGGGGCGCAGCGGCAGTTTCGGCCGAGTCACCCGACGCAGCGGGCATAGCCTGCGTAGTCGATGCAGCTGAGGGCGTCTGCGCAGGCAAGGCAGCTGAGGGCGCCGGCACCGGCCCTTCATCGAGCACGCGCAATTGCGACTCGATAAACGCGCGAAGGCGCGTCCGGTATTCTCGCTCGAATCTACGGGCCCCCTCAATAGCATCTTGGGTCTCGCGCTCCTGTGCCACAGCGTCCACAACGATTTCCTGCGCCTTTTTCTCTGCCTCAGCGATCACAGCCTCCGAGTGACTCGCAGCCTGCTGCTCGATCGACTGGCCTTTCATGCGGGCTTCTTGGACGGCCTTGTCGGCGGTCTCTTGTGCGGTGACAAGCATGCGTTTCAGCATGTCCTCGGAACCCTTGGCCTGCGTCAATTCCACTTCCATCTCCTTAAGACGATGATGCAAAGACTGGTTCTCTCGAAAAACATGGTCGAAGGCCTCGGCCACCGCGTCCAAGAAACTGTCGACCTCTTCGTGGCTGTAGCCGCGGAAGGCGTCGTGAAACTGTTTTTCCTGTATTTGCCTTGGCGTGAGATTCAATTTGTTGACCTCCTCGTCAGCACAGGATCCGTGGAAGGATCGTTCCTACCAGGATTGCAAGGACTAGAAAGGAAAGGTCGAAGGGCATTCCGGCCGGTTGAGGAATCACTGTGCGCAGAGCGCGAAGCGGCGGTTCGGTAAGGCTGTACACCGCGTCGAGGATCGGCCGGAGCCAGGGTGGCGGCTGCCAGCCCGGCTTGAAGGCCGCGACGAGCGATAGAATGAACCGCGCAAATATAATGAGGCCGTATAGACGCAGCCCCTGGCACAAGATCAATCTTAGCAATCATTTTCTCCCTAGAATTCGTTAAACAACCCGCGCCTCAAGCGCTGTCGGTCCTCTGCCGAAACCTCAACGTTCGGTGGCGTTATCAGATACAGGCGCGGCGAAATCTTCTGAACGTCTCCTCCCAATCCATAAGCTAGTCCGGCGGCAAACGCGGTGAGGCGCTTGAAGGTGTCGTCCTCCACTCCCTGAAGGTTCATGATCACCGGGACTCCGCTCTTGAGCTTGTCTCCGATCTCTTGAGCATCGTCGTATGCCGTCGGAGCCATAATGTGGACCTGCCCCAAAGGTTGAGCGGTATGCAGCGGTCGGACCCTGGACAACTCCTCTCTGCTTATCTTGCGGATGCTGGGGGGATTTTCAGGCGCGTACTCTTCCAGTTCGCCGGAATCGTCATCGAGTTCGTCCTCCTCGACGAGGCCAAGATACATAAGTGTTCTTTTCCAAACTCCCATGGAACTCACTTCCTCTAGACCTCTTTCAACTCGCCATATCTTGCAGCATGGGCCCTCGGGGACCAAAGATCGCGCTCCCGATCCGGACCATGGTGGCCCCCTCCTGGATGGCCACCCCGTAATCTTGGCTCATTCCCATCGAAAGATGGCGGATAATCGAGGAACCAAATTCTTGGGCTGCTCGATCCCTCAAACGTGCAAGTTGCCGGAAGCAGTCGCGAAGCTCGATCTCGGAGGCCGGATGAGGGCCCATCGTCATGAGTCCGACCGGGTCCAAATGCTGAATCTCAAGCATTGCTGCAAGCGTTTCTGGAACCGCCTGCGGCGCCACTCCTGCTTTTGTCTCCTCCCCCGACGTATTGACTTGGAGCAAAACGCGAACACGCCCGGGTGTGGTTTGCCCGATCCGCTGTGCAAGGGCGAGACGATCAATTGAGTGAATTGCGTAGGCTGAGCCAGTCACGTCCTTGACCTTGTTGGTCTGGAGCCGGCCGATGAAGTGCCAACGAACAGGCTCCTGGATGGCTCGAGCCTTTGCCAACAGTTCCTGCGCTCGGTTTTCACCAAAATCAGTCTGCCCTGCGGCGATGGCCTCGCGAATCGCCGAGACCTCCACCCCCTTGGTCACTGCCACTAAGATCACGTCGTTTGGGTCGCGCCCGGCGGTCTGCGCCGCTTCGCTGATTCGATCTCGCACCCGGGAAAGAGACCCCGCGACATCGCTGCTGAGTGATCCTTTCTGAAAACTCTCCAGGAGCCGGGGGCCCTAGTTGTTTGGTTTGCGCAGAAAGCTTGGGATGTCCAGATCTTCATCCTCAGCTTCCGCTTCGGCGTCGAAGATATGGCTGACGCTTCGATCCGATGTTTCGAGATCGTCGTCCATGCCGAGATCCTCCTCCGGTGGAATGTAACTCGGTTGCGACGCGGGGACCACGGAGGCGTCTCGCCTTTCAAATCCAGAAGCAATCACAGTCACCTGGACTTCATCACCCAACTGATCCTCGATCGAGGTTCCCCAGATGATGTTGGCATCCGGGTGGGCCGACTTGGCAATGATGGTCGCGGCCTGGTTGATCTCGAACAAGCCCAGGTCACTCGACCCGGCGATGTTAATCAGAATCCCCTTCGCTCCATCCACCGAGGATTCAAGCAGCGGAGACGAGATGGCGTTTTGTGCCGCGATTACTGCGCGATCTTCGCCCCTCGCGCTTCCGATTCCCATAAGCGATGAACCGGCGTTTGTCATGATCGCTTTCACATCAGCGAAGTCGAGGTTGATAAGACCAGGCTTTGTGATCAAGTCGGTGATGCCCTGCACGCCCTGCATCAAGACCTCGTCGGCCATCCGAAATGCCTCGAGGACCGAAGTGGTTTCGTCGCAGACCTGCAGCAACCTGTCGTTAGGAATGATGATCAGACTGTCGAGCTTGTCTTTTAACTTCATGATTCCCTGCTCGGCATTGACGCTTCGACGGCGCCCTTCAAATGCGAAAGGCCGCGTGACGACACCGATCGTGAGTGCTCCAAGGCTCTTTGCAATCTCTGCGACCACCGGCGCACCACCGGTCCCCGTGCCGCCGCCTTTTCCGGCAGTAATGAAAACCATGTCGGCGCCCTTCAGCGTCTCCTCGATTTCCTCACGATGTGCCTCAGCAGCTTGGCGACCAAGTTCAGGGTCCGCGCCGGCGCCCAGCCCGCGCGTCAACTCGCGCCCTATGTCGAGTTTCGTGTCGGCGTCCGACATCAACAGTGCTTGTGCATCGGTGTTCACTGCGATGAACTCCACGCCGCGAAGACCGGCGTCGATCATTCGGTTGACCGCGTTCACACCGCCACCACCGATACCAACTACTTTGATTAGTGCAAGATAGTTCTGCGGAGCTTCTGCCACGATCCACCTCCCGGAA
>CAZCSK010000076.1:0-6799 GCA_964501265.1 uncultured Actinomycetes bacterium | reverse complement strand
CCTTCATCGCAGCTCGTTCCTCGTCCGTGAATCCCTTGGCCTTCTTGTTGATCGCGGTAGCGCTCTTGGCGGACTTTTGCGTGTTCTTATTTGCAGGTTGGCTCATAAAAACCTCCTCATACTGACTTGGACGGTATCGCCGCAGTTCGAATGCGGACCCGCGCTATTCTAAGATGCGCCGCCTAACGGATCGGTTCTCGGCATCAGCGGCGGCGGCTCGCCGAAGGCCAGTCTCCGTCCGTTGCATGTCCCCGATCGTTCAGTTCACCCAACACCTGGTCCCATGATGTGCCAATGCATGTGCCTAGTAACTCCCGGCGCAATCGCGTTGGCGGTGATGGAAAAGCCCTTCGTGTCGATTCCCGTCGCCCTTGCAGAGGCTTGAACGGCCCGCATCATGGATTGGAGCAATAAGCCATCCAAAGCCTCCTCACTAAGCAGGGAAGGTACGTGCGCTTTGGGTACCGCGACGACATGGATCTCGCGCATCGGCTTAGGGTGGTGGAACGCCAGCACCAGCTCGTCCTCGTAAACGCGATCGACTTCCAACTTGCCCGAGAAGACGTCGTCGCAGTACCAGTCGTAATCAGCCATAGGTCCCCATCTTCCCGTGCGTACAAGGAGAATGCAACGGCCCGTCCCGTCCCAGTAGTTTTATTCTCGTGGATTGTCGGGCATGCGGAAGCCTAAGCCCAAGTCTCATGGATGTGCGCCGCCATCTTTGCGATGCCCTCGTTGTTGTGCGGCCAGTCCTTACGGCTCGTAGGCTTGCGCTGCGTAGCCATGCCCACCCCCCAGCTGTAGGTCTCGTGGATGAGCGGTCTATGTGCGATCGCTCCCTCGAGTCGCTCCAGTTCCGCGGACGTGAGCGTAACGTGCTTGGTGTAGCTGCCCATGATCGCGTCGACCCAATCGCGGTTGAAGGTCTTGCCCTTCGCGCAGACTACGAGCAAGAGGCCAAGTCCGAGTATCCGCGGCCCGTAGCCTGCGCCTGCCCAATCGATCGGCACGAGCCCCCCGCTCGCAGAGATCGCGTTCACGCACCCAGGGTCCGGATGAATGAGCGCCCTCCGCATCGTCGAGAAGTCGTCGGCCGACCGCAACCCTGCCGACAGAGCATCCCACGCCTTGTCTTTGCCGCGGAAGGCAGCCGCCTCCAGACACGCGCGCGCAGTCTTGATCTCGCTCCCGACGGTGCAGTCGACGGTGTAAAGATGCAGCCCTCCCGCTTTGCGTTGCACGGCCTTCGGGGCGCCCGTCATTGCGTGGAGGCGACCGATGAGGTCGCCGAGTTTCCGGTGGTTGGCCGTGTTCGGCGTCGGCTTCGTGCCCTTGACGAAGTCAGTCACTAGGACACCTTGTCCTTCGTGCACCGAAACGTCTTCGACGCAACGCTCTGCCGGGAAGTCCTTCGACTCCAAGAACCGCAGTACTGCAGCGTCTCCCTTCACGTCGGCGACCGGGCGGTCCGACGGGAACATGCGCACGATCCACGGCCCACCTTTGGAGAGGTCGATGCGGAACACTCCGTGGTCGAGCTGTTTTATCGTCTTGACCCTCACGCCGTATGCCGTAGCGAGATGATTAGGAAGGCCGTCCAGGTCGGCACGAGGTCCCCACACGCGGTTGATGACGGTACCGAGCGGAGTGGGTGCAGCCGAGACCATGCTCGCGGCGCGCGTGATGAGCCCGGAGGCTCCAATGGTGATCGACACCGTCGCGCTGTGGTACGCGGCTTTCGGATGGAACAGGCTCAATACCGTAACGACATCACCGACGATGGTCGGTTCCTGCCACGTTCCCGTCCTGAACATCGTCATGCCCGGCCACGTCTTGAACCAGTTCAACACCGCGTCTTTCCCGACGAGGCTCGCCGTGCGCACCTCGTCGTCGAGCACCTCTGCCAACGCGTTGAGCGGCTTGACTCCCGTTGAGGACATCGCCGTCGTCCAGCGCGTCGCGATGGCGATGCGATCTTTCTTAGTCATGCGGCATGCTCTCTCGTTTGATCCGGTCGCGACCGGTGGATCTTGCTCCTCCCGCCCAACGGCAGCCCGTCCGCCCAACGGCTTGGGCGGTGAGCCGCCGGCGAAGCCGGTCGGTTTCACCGCCTTGTTGGACAGCCTCTGGAGCGAGTCACTGTCGCGCGAACCCTGCGTACAGCTCATTCACGGATACCGTTCCGCTACCGAGCAACTGCGTCTTCTGATGCAGTCGCTCGAACGCCTCATCACTTATCTGTCCGTAAACCTCGATTCTCTGTAGCGTGATGAGGTCGGCGAACTTCCGGAACTCGGGGCCGCCTATCTCCATATGAAACTCCAGGGATGCGGAGTCAGGATGAACGGCAACGACGGTCATCAGACGACGGCGCGCGTCGAGGAAGAAGCCGTATGAGAGGAGCTGAGGTTCGTTCGCCTCAACGAAGGCAACAAGTTCCTTCATCGCCGCCTGGAGATCCTCAAGCCTGCCGTCCTGGATCTCGCTTACATCGACGTAGACGATGGACTCTGCCATGATCCTCCTCTCGTCTCCGGGCACAACAGACTCGGGTCTGTCGAACGGATTTGCGGTTGACCCGCCGCTTGCGGTCGGGTTCAACTGCTGGTTAGGCCGCTAGTGTTCACGAACCACCCCAAGATCGCTTGCAAGTTGGCTGGACCCCTCTGGTTTCCGGTTGGGGGATTCGACGGCCTTGAGTTGGTCCTTCGAGAAGCCTTCTTCGCGAAGAATTCGCAGAACTAAGTCGGTTTTGCCCTCAATGTAGCTGTCGATGTCATGCGTGAACTGGCTGGCGAGACGCCTCTTCAAGTCGCCGTACTCGTGCGCCACTTTTGTGTGGGCACGAAGGTAATCACGAACAGCGAAGAAGTTCAATAGACCCAGATTGCCCTGCGGGCATACATACATATGGTGCTTGGGAAGGCCCTCAGGCTGTTTGAATGCTTCACGACCTTCAACACCGAGATTGCCCCGGTGTCGATAGCCAACTGTAGCGAGGCCCTCGATTGCCAACGGAACACCCACTGAAGACGAGACCACGACACACATATCGATCACCGGTTTTCCAGCCAGTCCAGGGACTGAGGTGCTGCCAACATGCTCGATAGAGACGGCGAAATCCTTAACGGCTGGCCAGGCTCTGGAACGGAGTGCTTCGAACACACTTGGCCAGTTTGAGTCGTAGTCCACGACAACGATCGTCTTCATGTCGGCCTAACGGATTAGCGCGTGAGCCGCCGCCGAAGGCGGGGGTATTGACCCGATTTTGTGGACACCCATTGGTGAATCATCACCCCCCTGCACGTTCATAGTCAATGGGAGATAAGTAACCGAGCGAAGAATGCAATCTTGTGCGGTTGTATCTTCGAACGTATTCCTTCAGCGTCGATCTCAAAGCGTGCTCGTCATCGAACAACACACCATGCGTTGCCTCGGACTTCATCGTATGGAAGAATGACTCGATGTGAGCGTTGTCACCCAGCCGTGCGGGTCGCTTCATGCTTTGCGTGAAACCAAGCTTTGAAAGTCTGTTCTGATACTGGTAGCCCGCATACTCCACCCCCCTATCCGAACGGAAGATCACACCCTCGGCGGTCGGACGACGAGAGGATGCACGATCCAGTGCACCTACGGTCAGCTCGAGGTCACGATGCTGACCAAGTTTCCAACCAAGGACCCTTCGGGAGTGTCTGTCGATCACTACAGCCATGTATCTGTTCTTAGAGCCAGCTTTAAGGTAAGTAACATCTCCCACCCAGATCTGATCAGTTGCGGTGGTCTCTATTCCGATCACCTTGTTGTTGATCGCTCCAAAGAAACGATGGGTACCCGGGTTTCGTCTATAGACCTTAGCTGAGCGAGCCTTGAGACCGCTTGCCTGCATCAGGCGTACCACTCTCTTTCGTCCCACGCAGTGTCCAGATCGTCTGAGCGCCTGGTGAATGCGGGGACTGCCGTAGGTCCCCTTGCTGTCCTGGAAGATCTGCTCGATCTTGCCCACCAGCACATCGTCCTTAAGCTGGCGGGCTGAGGGCTGACGCTTAAGCCATGCGTAATAGCCGGATCTGCTCACACGGTACCTTCGACAAAGTGTCGCTACGCCGAACCGGTCCTGCTCCGCTCGGATGAACGCATACTTCCCGAACGTTGTTCTGAACAGAACCGGATGGCTTTTTTTAGCAGTTCGTGCTCCTGTTGCAGCAGAGCGTGCTCACGTTTTAACTTTGCGAACTCACGTAGATCACCGACCTGTTTGGCGGTTGGGTCGATGGATACCCTGGCCTTGATGAGTCCGTCCCGGACTTCCTTCCGCCAGCGCGACAACATCAGCGGATGGATATCTAAAGACTCGGCGACATCCTTGACCTGGATGCCTTCGATCTGGGTGAGCTTCACCGCCGTCAATTTGAATTCAGCGGTGTAACGCTGGATCTTCCTCGGACCGGTTCTTGCTGGAAATCCTTCCAAAGTCTTCGCTAACTCTTCGAGCGTGTCGTAACCGATATACATGTCCGAGAACCGGCAAAAGCGTCATTCGATGCGGTTGCGCGCACCTCGATCACATCGGCGTCGTACCAAATGATGGCGATCCGCAGACCTCGAAATATATCGGACACCGGTCAACCTAACGGATCCGCGGTTGACCCGCCGCTTGCGGTCGGGTCCAACCGCTGGCTAGGCCGTTCACGAGCGGGGCCTATGCACTCGACGGGCGCGCGAAGTCTGCCGCAGGTCGGCCGAGCCAGGCGAAGATCCGCATCACGTGAGGGAATGCGACAAGGCCGGGCGTTGCCATACGCGTGAGGCTGGCTGCCGTGAAGCGTGGCCCGAGCTCCTCTGCGACTTGCTTCCATGTCATCCCTCGCTCATTGCGCTGCTCCTCCAGCGCCGTATACATCAGCCCCGTGTGCCAGCGGAGGATCCGATCTGTCGCTACGCGCGGCAATTTCGCTTCCGGCCCGCTGTATCCGGGAACGAAACTCTCAGGCGTGCGGTCGAGCCAGATCAGCATCTGGATGATTCCGTTGCCTTCGTTGGCTCCCCGTCCGCGCATCCCAGTGATGGTGGATGAGCTGATGGGGCGCGCATCGACATCCTCGAAGATGGCGTTGATCTCGCGCGTGACGGCGGCCCACGTCAGTTGTCGCTCGCGCCGCTGCTCGTCAAGTGCTTCGAACAGCGCGGCGATGTTAAAAACCTCCTGCTCGCCAGAGCCATCTGCGGAGTAGGTCATCGGCCTAACGGCTTGGGCCGTGAGCAGCCACCGAAGGTGGTCTGTTCCACGGCCTTGTTAGCCTGCCTCTTGACTTGGATGTGTGCCACACACTATAGTGTGGCATCCACACTCGATGGGAGGGTTCATGACCAAGACTGACCTGAAGAAGCTGGCTGACGATCCTGCGATGAAGAGACGGCGCCATGCCGCTGCAGACCCGACCAGGATGAGGATCATGGGCTTCATCTCGGAATCCGAGGGTATGACGGCCAAGGAAATCGGTCACCGGCTTCACATCGACCCGAACAGACTTTATTGGCACCTCCGCATTTTAGAGGAGGCAGGCATTGTCGAGGTAGCAGAGCTGCGTGCGACAGGCCGAAACACGGAACGCGTTTACAAGTGGGGATACGACGGCCGGTGGGCATGGGATGCAGAAGATCCAATGGACCTCTCGCATTACATGGCGGCACAACTGGAAGTAACGAAGATTGAAGGTGAGCAAGCGTTGTTCGAGCAGGCGGAAAGCCTCAAGCAAGGCGAGGAGCCCTCCGTAATCACTTGGGGGAGGCCGACAGTCACCACTACGCACAAGGAGATCGAGGAATTCACGAAGCGCCTCAATGACTTGATGGCTGAATTCCGTGAGCGCGCCAACGCCATACGCGACAAGAAAAAGGTTCCACCCTTGAAGAAGCTCCAGTTCACCTGGGTTGTCTGCGAGCTGCCGGTTCCTGAGCCTATTTCGGAAGAAGCCAGCGCATGAACTTTGGTCGGGCTAACGGTTTCGCGAATCAGCGGCGCCAGGTCGGCGAAGCCCAGATGGCGTCCGTTGCATTCGCTTGTTACCCAGCGACATGGCGGAACTCTCCCGGCGTGCCTCTTCGATCGCTTGAAGGGTGGCCGTGAGGTGTCTGACCAAATCCGCGATCTTGTTGGATGGAGCATCAAGGATGACCACGGCCAGAGGTAGTCCGGTCAGGCTCTGCTGGTGTTCGATTCCTCGATCATTCGTCAGCAAGATGTCGAAGCCTGCTGCGGCCGCGGTGGCTAAAAGCTCACCGTTCTTCAACCCGACCCACCCCTGCGCTCGAACGGTGGATACTTCATGGCCCGTTATCCTCGTCGCTAGATTGACCGGTAGGTGCTCGTCAAGCAGGACGCGCACGAGGGGCTATCTCTTCGAGAGCCTCTAGAGCGGATTCCACCTGGTTGCGTTCCACAGAGGGAAACTGCTCAAGAAACTCGTCGACACTGTAATTGTCCTCAAGATAGTCAATGAGGTTCCTCAACGGAACTCTCGTGCCCACGAACACTGGTGTTCCTCCTAGGATGTCTGGATCAGAGTGAACCACTGGCTCCAATGACTTCATGTTCACAGATTACTCCTGGATAGCTCGGTCTGGGTAACGGTTCTCGGCATCAGCGGCGGCGGCTCGCCGAAGGCCAGCCGTCCGTCCGCTGCATGCTGTTGTTATACCGTGCCTGATTCGGGGCTTACACGCGCCGCTTTCCGAAACAGCAAAGCCGATCCGATCCACAGCGCAATGAAGAATCCATTCAGGATCGAGATCTCGAAAT
>CAZCSK010000075.1:0-7324 GCA_964501265.1 uncultured Actinomycetes bacterium | reverse complement strand
GTCGATCTCCGTCCCCGAGAAGCTGTCCGAGGAGCAGGAGCGGATGATGAAGGAGTTCGCGGAGGCGGGCGGGCTGAAGTACTGAGCCTTGGGTTACCAGTAGCGGATACGGTGGGCGCCCCGTCAGCGAACTAATCTCCACGCGAATGGCGTCGCGATCGCTGCAACGGAATGGGCGAATCGTGTCGCGTTATTGGACGGCATCTCATGAGGTCGGAGTGCCCTCTCGGGGCACGCAGAGAGCCATGAACTGAGGATCATTTCCTCCAACTTGTCTTCACGCGTATGCCCATCAAGCGCTGGCCCAGACACCTGGCTACAGCGGTGCCTGGTAGACTCTCATAGCGGCCGAACTCCGACTTGCCACGGTGCAACTATACGCGGCAAATTGGAATGCAGGCAATCCTTCGATTCCATAAGTGAAATCGTCACTCGATCGACCCGCGATCAGTGGGCTTTTTGTGCGTGACCATCCCGAGCGATTCATGGCCTACAGCCCGCAGGACCCATCAGCAGCGCTTGAAAAGTCGCTCATCAACCTAGCCTCAGAGTCCTGGCGTTTCGCTCGGCTGTTCGCTCGCCTGATTTCCAAGCTCGATGCAGGAGAAGGGGATCGATATGCAAGTCAACTGAGGTATTTCGAATCGCGGCTAAAGGACGATCTCTCCGCCGTTGGGCTCAGCCTCGTGAATCTCGAGGGCGAGATGTTCGATCCGGGGATGGCGGCAGTTGCGCTAAACATTTCGGATTTCAGCGCCGATGATGAGCTCCTTGTGGACCAAATGGTCGAGCCAATAGTAGTTGGATCTGAAGGAATCAAAAAAGAGGGGACGGTCATGGTCCGAAAAGCAAATCGATGAGATATATCGGCATCGACCTTGGCACGACTAACAGTGCGATTTGCTCCTACGACGGAGAAACCGTACACCTCTACAAGAGTCCTGACCAGCATGACACCACGCCATCGGCGATTTTTATCGATAAGCGTGGGAATAAGCACGTAGGCTCTCGCGCCTACAACAATGCCGCGCGCGATCCGCAAAATGCGGCGACCCTCTTCAAGCGATTGATGGGGACCAACACTCCGCTGAAGTTGTCCGCTGTAAACGTCACGATGACTCCAGAAGAGTGTTCCGCAGAGATCCTGCGAACTCTTTTCAGCTATTTGCCGGACGAGATCCGAAATAGCGAGGAGACTGGCACAGTCGTAACCGTGCCAGCGGCTTTCAACCAGATGCAGACAGATGCCACAATGTCTGCCGCAGGCATCGCGGGGATTGGAAGGGTTGCACTCATGCAAGAGCCAGTCGCAGCGGTAATGAGCGTGATGCGGCAGAGGAAGAGTGACGGAATCTTTTTGGTTTACGACCTGGGAGGCGGAACCCTCGACATAGCCATAGCGGAGAGCATTTCCGGTAGGGTCGGATTACTCGCGCATGGGGGTATAGAAATGTGCGGAGGCAGGGATTTTGACCGCGCCATTGTCGACAAGATTGTCACCCCGTGGCTGACAGAAAATGGGGACCTCCCGGTTGACTGGAAAACCCATCCGACTTTCAAGTCCCTCCTACCTCTAGCAACATGGGCCGCCGAAAAGGCGAAGATCGAGCTGTCCCAAAAGGCGAATAGTGTAATTAGTCTTTCGGAGACCGAGTCAACGATCGTAGACTCGGTGGGGGATCAGGTCTATCTCGATGTCCCGATCAGCCGGTCACAGTTCGACGAGATTATCGCGCCAAAACTCGACGAATCGATTCAAGCAGCGCGCCGAACGATGGAGAAGGCAGGACTCACCGCGGGCGATATAGAGCGAATCGTTTTCGTAGGTGGGCCAACGCACTATGTGCAACTCCGACACAAAGTGGCGCAGGAACTCGGCATTGCGCCCTCCACAGAGGTCAATCCGATGACCGCAGTTGCCGAAGGTGCCGCCGTGTTCGCTGAGTCGATTGATTGGTCGTCACAAAGCCGCGGTAGGAAGAGCTCACGAGGAGTATTAGGCACAGGGGGCACAGGCGGCGTCTCGTTCAGCTATACCGCGCGAACGCCTGACTCCAAAGCTAGGCTCGTCGCGAAGATTACCGGACAGGCGGCCCCCGGGGCTGAGTTCCAGGTTGACAACCTGGACACTGGATGGTCTTCGGGGAGAGTCGGGTTGAAGGCTGATGCGTTCATAGACCTCCTCCTTTTTAAGCCAGGGGAGAACACCTTCAAGGTTTTCGTTTTCGACGGTGCCGGGGGGCCCCTTCGGCTGGAACGCGACAGGATCGTGATTACTCGGACTGCCGCCAGCGTCGATGCAATTCCCGCCTCTCACTCAATCGGTGTCGAAGCTCGCGAAAAGTTGGGCGGCCACTTCGTAATAGACTACTTGGTTCGTGAAGGCGATCAGTTGCCAATCAAAGGCAAGAGGACTTTTAAATCCGAGGAATCTCTGCGGTCGGGAGCTGCTGCCTCCATAAAGTTCAAGATATGGGAAGGTGAGATAGTGAACCCCATCAGAGATAATCGCTTCATCGGAATGTTTGAAATCAAGGGGTCCGATCTCGACGATACCGTGATCCCGGCGGGAGCCGATCTGCTCTGCGATTATGAGATTTTGGATTCGGGTAACATCGTCCTCGAGGTCACCGTGCCGACCATCGGCGGGCTCTTCAAAAGCCGTCGAAACTTCTACTCCCGGCAAGAGGGACAAATTGACTACAGCAACGCGTCCAAGCTCGTGCTCGAGGAGTCGGAACGCGCCACGCAACGACTGGAGGAGATAGCTACGAAGGCGGAAGACGCCCGGTTCGATGACGCGCGCAGCAAACTGGAGGAAGCAAGCGGAATACGATCAGGGGAGAGTGATCCTGAGGTCGCAAAGCAGGCGATGGACCGAGTCCAAGAGGCCAAACAGCTCATGGCGGAGGCTCGTAAAGACCATTTGAAGGAGATTCGTCAGCTCGAACTCGATAAGGCAGTCGCATTCTTCGATAAGGCCGTGAGACAACACGCTCGTCCCTCCGAGGAGTCAGCTTTCGCCAATCTTGCGAAGACCGCCCAGCGATCAATAGACAGCAATAGTGGAGACTTTGAACCCCGCCTCAGCGAGATGTCAGAGAGAAGTTTTCTTATCCTTTGGCGCCAGGATTGGTTCGTTATCGATCGTTTCAAATGGCTGGCGCAAGCGTCGCACGTGTTCCATGACCTCGCGGAGCACGCTCGAATCGTGGCAGCGGGCATTGAACATCTTCGATCTAACGATATTGACAAGCTTCGAACTGCTGTGGTTCAGCTCGACTCCATTCGCATCGATTCGTCTGGCGAGGATGATGTCTTCGCCGTGGCCAACATTCTGCGTGGTTAGGGATGCCTCTAAATCCGTGGCTGCCCATCGGCTTCAAGCTCCCTACTGGAGAAACCGCTCGTAGCGCTGTGCACGAGGGAATCGATTGGCAAATCCTTGAAACACAGGAGGGCGGCCGCGCCCTGATTGTTGCCGCTGACTTGGCCTCGCGGTGGGTATCGTCGGGGCTGGTTGACCCCAGTACCTTCGCAACATTTCAGCATGGAGCCGACGCGTTGCGAACCCTGTCATCTGCCGATAGGCAGACGCTTGCTCCGGTTGCGGAATGCAAGTCTCCGAGCAGCAAGAGTGAGGCTTTGGCATTTGCAACGGCAATGAGGAGCACACGCGCGATAGATCCGGAAACGCCCCTACAGGACGCGGTGTATGTCGAGAAAATCAGTCGCCTCTTGCCCACCTACAGCTTAAGCTCCAAGACCGACGATGATATCGTTTTGGGTTACTGGCTTACTGGCGGGGCGCACACCTCTGCGAAGTCCTTTCGCCGGCTCTCTCAAATGATGAGTTGGCTCGAGCCGGGCCACTTGAGCGAGGTGGTACAAGCGGCTGGGATTGCAGTCCAAGAAGTAGTTGCAACGCCTTCGCGCAGCAAGGCCGATCGGGATCAGCGCGTCGAAATGCCAGGGGCTCAACCCTCTAACGCCGCTGTTCCCTTGGAGAACCGAGTCTTTACGCTGCCGGGTCGGTCCAAGCTCGAAGTTTTTTTTCGGGAACACATCATCCACATCGTCGAGAATCGGGAGCGATACAAAGCAGTAGGGATTGGATTCCCTTCCGCGGTTGTTCTGCACGGTCCTCCTGGCACCGGGAAGACATTTGCTGTGGAGCGATTGGTAGAATTCCTCGGCTGGCCTAGTTTCCAGATTGACGCATCAAGTGTCGCAAGTCCGTTCATTCACGAGACCAGCCGAAAGGTCTCGGAGATGTTTGAGACCGCAATCGAAAACGCCCCATCCGTCTTGGTCATTGACGAGATGGAGGCGTTCTTGGCGGATCGCGATATGGGTTCTGGCCATCATAGAGTTGAGGAAGTCGCCGAGTTTCTTAGGCGGATTCCAGAGGCGGTGAAGAATGAAGTATTGATAGTCGCAATGACAAATCGTCTCGATCTGATCGATTCAGCGATTCTCAGGAGAGGACGATTCGATCACCTCATAGACGTCGGCTTCGCCAGTTCTGAGGAGGTACTAGCGCTCCTGGACAGCCTGTTGGTCGGAATCGCCAGAGATGCTGATGTAGACACCGCACCAATTGCAAAGAGTCTCTCCGGTCGACCCCTGTCCGACGTCGCGTTCGTTGTTCGAGAAGGGGCGCGCTTAGCAGCCCGATCCGGCAAGAATCACGTTGACCAGGGCAGCCTGCTCTCCGCCCTCACTTCCGCACCTGCACTGGACAGCGGGGCTCCGCGCCGAATCGGATTTGTTTGAGAGCAATGATGACTCCCGAGCCTGAACAGACGACCCTCACACGGGGCTTTGCGGCTCTCTCATCACTTGCGTCGGACGTCCAAGCCGATATAAACGAAGCGATGAAGGCCGCTCGATCAAGCGTCTCTTGGACGGGGACGGCTGGAACCGGCCCTTCGGACAGCTCCGATAGTTCCATCCCTGGAACGCCGTCTGCTGTTCAACCTCGTCGAGCCCCACCACCAAGGTCGAGGAAATTGTCGGCGCGTTCGAAGGGGTGGATTTTGGGAGGGCTCGGGACGATTGCATGGATTGGCTTCGCTTTGGCGGGCACTGAGACGCCCACGAACCAAGAAGTTGAAGCTCCAGAACCTTCTGCCGTTGGGTCAGCTACTCAACCGAGCGTATCCGGGTCGGACGATACACCGTTCCCAACCCAGACTGCTAGACCGAATCCATTCGAAGAAGAGATTCCACCGGTGGGGACGGGCACCGTCCTTAGCGCCGCTCAGCTCCGCTACTGCCTTTCTGAAGATGTGAGGCTCACAGCCGCGAAAGACGTTGTGAATGAGTACCTCTCTACCGAGATCAATCGATTTAATTTGATGGTCGACGATTTTAACAATCGCTGCTCGCGTGCTCGCTATTATCCGTCAACGCTCAAGCGTGTTCAGCCTGAGGTTGAAGGGCGCCGAATGAGTTTGCAGGCGGAAGGCGCTGGGCGGTTTTAGCGGAATGCTTGCCCATGCAACAATGACGACAAAACTCCGACGAGTCAAAAGCGGCAGCGCTTCTCCCACCGGACGGACTTGAGTCACATGGTGGATGACTCCAAGACCACCGAGCTTGACAGCAACCCATTTGCAGTCCTTGGAGCGAGCACGCGAGACAACCGACGTCAAATCGTGGAGCTCGCTGCACAACGTGCGCTCCATTTCGACGATCAACGGTGTCAGAGGGCTCGGGCGGAGTTGACAAATCCCCGACTCCGAGTGGGGGCGGAAATCGGATGGCTGCCAGGTTTGTCGCCTAACAAGGCCGCGCAGGTGATGAAGCAAGTAGTGCGTGACCCCATTTCAGTGCGGCATGAACCAGGAATTCCGAGCCTCGCGCGCGCAAATCTGATCGCCGCCGCTTTGGAGCGTCTCGGCGATCAGCATTCGGTCTCGGAGATCGCAGCCCTCATCAATCAGTTCGCTGTGTTAGCCGACAACCTCGTTGTTAGTGAGATTCTACGAGACATCAATGAGGATCGCCTGATTTCAGGCTTCCCTTCGGTTGAGAGCCCGGACGTAGTCGAGGCCGCTCTATCCCAGCGGAAACGTTACTACAGAGACGCGATCAAGAAGTCTCTTAATGGCATGCTCCCGCGTAAGCTCGTGCTCGTGATGACCGCTGTTGTAGAGACTTCGACGCGTCGAGGCACTTCCCATGCGCCCGAGCTAATCGACGAGGTGGTTGATAGCTACGAAATTGAATCGAAAGGCTTTCTGGAGAAGGAGGGCGGGAACGTCGAAGCCCTGACAAAAGCCGTCCGTGAGGTAGCCGCCTTGGGTGCGCCGCACGTGAATCACCTGCTCGGCAAACTCGAGGAAGTCGTTCGAAACTGGGATATGGTGGTCCAGCCGATCCAGTTGAGCATGAAAGCCCGCGGAATCAGTCACCGCCCGAGCAATCAACTAGGGTTTCGGATTCGAAACCTGGCCGTCGAACTGTGCAATGATCATGACTTAGTGGCCGAGGCAGACCGCATCACGCAGCTCCTACGTGACCTCTTTTCTGAACTTCCGGAATTCGTTGATACGATCGATGAGGATTCAACTGCAATCGCGGATATTGTTGCGTCCAAGCAGGAACGAGAAGCGAAAGAGAAGCAGCGGCGAAACGATTTAACGTATGAGGCGGAAATCGGCGTTCTTTTCAAGGACAGGTTACGTCTCTCTGCGGACGGTATCGAGTGGGGGAGGCACCGTTATTCCCTAGAGTCGATCACGCGAGTACGTTGGGGGGGCGTCAGCCACTCGGTGAATGGCATCCCCACCGGTACTACCTACACTATCGCGTTTGGAGACCCGGACTACCAGTCCATCGTCGAGCTACGACGCGAGGATGTATATACCGTATTCACCGAAAAGCTTTGGAAAGCCGTATGTATCCGGCTAATAATCCAAATGTTGCACGATCTTCGAGCGGGGCGTGGAATCGCATTCGGCGATGCAGTGATTGAGGACAACGGCGTGATACTAACAAAGTTCAAGCTATTCGGCAGAAACGAATCTGCTACCTTTAGCTGGGACGATGTGGTTGTCTCGAGCGAAAGCGGTTCATTTTTCATCCGTGCGAAAGCTGACCGCGGGACTTACACGGCGCTCTCGTACATTGAGGTGCCCAACGTCCATCTTCTGGAACACGTCATCAGAATGGCGTTTAAGCAAGGGGCGGACAATTTGAGTGATATACTCGCAAAGTAGCTAGCAGCGTATACTGCCTGAGAGTGGCGGTCGCTCGCGTCACCTCCGCTCGTTCCACTTCAGGATCCCATCGATCGTATTCACGGCGACCGAGTGAT
>CAZCSK010000074.1:0-7363 GCA_964501265.1 uncultured Actinomycetes bacterium | reverse complement strand
GATAGGCACCCGTCCATTGATGGTCGGGCCGGATCGAGAACATCGCATCGGGATCGTCGCAGGACAGCGCGTGCATCCACGTTGGCGTGCGAAGCTCCCGCACAAAGAACTCCGTCATTTCACGCCTTTGCTGAGAGCTAAGATCGCCTGAAATCGTGTTAAGAGCGGTGATAAAATCGTAGCAGTGGCGCACCGGAACAAGGCTACCGTCGGGATGCCGGGTGTTCCAGAAACCCTTCCCCTGAATGTATAGCTTGTTGACCTCGCGGGCCAGTCCATTCGCCTCTTCACGCAGACCTCGGCTGTCGGCTCCGTCTTTCAAAGCCTCGAGAATGTCTGCCGCAGTGCGCATGCTCCATACGTTGCCGGCGTTGAGGCTTGCCACTTCGTGGATGTATGTGCTGACACACTCCAACAAGTTGTTGATTCCACCGTAATCCGCAAGGCCGGATGAGGTACGAAAGTTCTTCCAATTCGTCGCATAGTCCATTAGATGTTCGAGCACGGTTTTAGTTTCGGCTACTTGCTCGCTAGCAAAGGCGTGGTCACCCGTCCAGCGCAGGTAGTCGTTGAGCATCCTGGTCATCGCGTAGTCATTCACTGAGTACCACTGACCGACGGGTCCGCCGGTTAACCACTCAGTCCCGAACTGGCTATGAATATCCGTGCGCATCCAATGCTTGAGGTACTTGCGCATAACCGTGGGATCGAGCAACGCGTGCACGAGCGAAGAAAGGCTGTAGTCCCAAAGAAACGTCACAGTAGACCAATAGCGCGGCATCAGCGTGTCGTAGGCGCGCCCGATCGCGGAGTGTGGGCTGTCCCGCTTGAAGTAGACGACGCCCAGGGCGCTCATTTGATAGATGCGCAACACCTCCGCGTCCGACGTCTCGAGGAGCGGAAGGGACCCGGAGAAACGGTCGTTGCTCGGTGTAAAAACTGCCTCAAGCTCACGGTTCCACTCAATTCGGGCACGCTCAATCTCTGAAGGGACATCGTGGATCAACGATTCAAATGTCTTCTTTGCCTCCGAGAGTGTCGAGCCCAAGGCGTTGACAAACGACAGACTCCATTTCGCCCCCGCCGGAAGAGCGATGTCGAAGGCAAGCGACTTGGAGTCGGCACGGTCCGCCGCGGGCCGAGTTCCCTGCACCGAAACCGCTCCGCTTCCTTTTGCGGTGAAGCAAACTGCCCTCGTCTGCCTATCTACGTCGATGTCGTGCCCGTATTCGGCGGGCGGGATCGCGTCTGTCCAGGGAGTCTTCACCTCGGTCACGCCACCTCGAAGACCCAGCCGCACCTCGAACGTTCTGTGACCACCAGAGATATTTGTGATCTCGAACTGGACCGCCGCGGCCGTTCGTCCGAAGGGGACGATCGTGGTTGAACTGAGCTTAAGACCCCCATACTCTGCCTCACGCACGATGCGGTCGGGGTACCACGTGAATGTGATGGGAGATCCCACGGAGGGAAAGTAGCGCCCGTCTATGAAGAGCCCTCCGGTCGAATAGTCGCTACCTGAAAGCGGAGGAAACAGGAGGCTGCGAATCGACAAGATATCCATCTCCGTTTGAACGGTGCCGAGAAAATTCGTCAGCCCCGGAGGATTGAACAGATCGCCGAAGCGATGGACCAACGGTGCGCTTGCTAAATCTAGGGCGGTCGGGATCATGGGCCTTCCTTAAAAACGACTTTCACGAATCGTGGGTAGTAGATGGAGTCATCGTCGAGTGTCTCCTCGACGTCACGACCGTTAGAAGCATAAGTGAGCACGAGTTCCGCGCCCGAGAGTTGGGGGTGGGCTTTTGCGGCGTAGATCATCACCCCGGGGCGGCTTGACTCTTCAGGAACAAAGAATGACTCAAGGTCCGACCAAGGTCCTTCGGGCCGCTCTGCCGAGCGCGAGGCGATCGAGTCGCCGATTGGGCCCACGACCTGAGTCTGGCGCCACCGTGAAGACTGTGCGTCGTAATGGACTGTGAATTCGGTTTTTACGCCCGGAAGCACGACCGACGCGTCGGCGGGCTGGGCACCCCATCTGTCATCGGTCCACCACTCGGGCAGTTCGAGCGCGCCGGAGTAGGCACGTTCAATGGGCCAGCGCAATAGATAACCGTCACCGTCCCGCCAACCGTAGGCGTACAGGAAGTCGCCGGATGTAGCCACGGCCGCGCCAATGATCACACCGAGGGTCTCGGGCCGGTTAACGACCGCGTTCCAAATCCATTGACTAGGCTCGTCATCGGGGTTCCGAATGATGATGGCCTCCCAGTCGTACACGTCGAAGAACCCCAAGGGCCCGAGCTCGCGCCAATCCACGATCGCGCCAAGGGGGCGATCGCTCGGTGAACGAACCTTCATGAAGAAAAGAAGAAGGCGCTCTTTGATCATGACCCCGTGAAGGGGCCAAAGCCAATGTTGCGCAGGACTGGCGTCAAAGAACGAAGTCGGTGTTCCGGAGACGTCGCTCCAGTAAAAACGTATGGCTGCTGCGATTGGGTCGGTCCCCTGCTGAATCCCGATCGAATTTCTTGGAAATGCCGCGGCCCTGCGAGACGGATTGGAGCCGTCTCCTACGAAAGTGTCCCCGAAAAGCCAGAGCGTCCGGTCAGAACCAAGGTCTACCGAGTAGGCATCGTCGCCCCCAAGCCACCTTGAGTCGGAACGAAAGAGCCGATCGGCCTCGGGCCACGGCGACGCTCGCATCATGTCAGAAGAGTTTCTGTCGCAACGACCGCTGGTCCGTCTACGATGCGATCTGCAGTCAGAGGAAACTCGCTGAAACCAACAACACACCGAACGCCGGCGGGGATCTGGATCTTTCCCGTTGGGCTGTTGGCCCCTCGAGTTACATCAACGGTTATAGGTCCGTGAGGTGTTGGAACTGATCCTGCTAGGTGGCCGAAGGGTCCGAAGAAGGGCCTTACTTCGGCTTCATCGAATCCGGGGCGTAAAGGACGCACACCCAGGAAGTGTGTGGTCAAGTCGTACACGGGAGTGGCCGACCAAACATGGCATCTGCTCGAAGTCCCGGGGGGCGCGCTCCAGTATTCCTCGAAACAGCCGTTGCCGGATTGCAGTTGTGCCTCCCACCGCCTGATCATCGCAGGTAACTCCGAGCGCCCTCCCGCCATCACGATGGCTTCGTGCACGAAATGGCAGAAGAAGGGCTGCGCCGCTACCACGTTACTCTCGTCGTCAAACCCTTGGGGGTCGCGCCATTGAAAGGACAAGCGCTGCGACCAATCCATCGAGTCAGCAGGAGTCTTTGTCACCTGCAGCCGCGCTTCGTCAAGGATGAAGTCCAGGATGCCCCGCCACCGTGACTTCGGTGCGCACCGAGCGACGATGGCAAGTGAGTTGGTCTGCTGACTCACGCGGCTGCCGGCTCGATCACCGAGGAGGGCATCGACAAACACTCTGCGCCGTGGGTCCCAGTAAAGGGAGAAGGCTCTACGCGACTTGCGGGCAAGACCCCGCGCGCGCTCCGCCCACCTTTTCTGGCCGCGCGCCGCAGCCAGTGACGCGAAGTCCTCAAGAGCAAGGATATAAAGGGCATCCAGAGCCGCCATCTTCGGTCCCCTTTCTGTCTGTGCCCAATCGATGAAGAGCCACCCTGGAACGTCAGTTAGTAGACCGTCCTCGGCCCGAAAGTTTTCGAAGAATTCGATCACCCGGGGAATATACGGAAGAAGTTCGTCGACGAGCGCCTCGTCACCCGTGTACTGCCATGTCCTTGCGAGCCCACGGATCCAGTGCAGGGAGAAATCCGGGACCGTCGAGGGCCGGAGCGAGATGTCACCCGCGGCTGCCGCGGGATAGAGACCGTCGGGACGTTGTCCCTCAGCATGGAGTCTGAGCGTCCGCTTTACCAAGCGCGTGTCGGCGTTCGATACGAGACTGATAAGCGACGTAAGCCATGCGTCGCCCAACCAGGCTCGCTGTTCTCGCCCAGGACAGTCGATGAACGCATCGGTTGAGCACAAGTCGAGTGTGCGAACTCCTGCCTGCCATATCTCGTTCACAACTTCGTCGTCGCACTCGAAGTGACCGCCGCCGAGGCGCGGGTAGTGAACTTCTCGTCCGCCAACAAAACGAATGACGGCGTCGGTGGAAGATCTGATCGAAAGGTAGCGGAAACCCACACCTTCGAAGGACTCGACCAGCTCTTGTTCGCGACCTGCGCTGCGATATCTCATCATCCACTCTCGAGGGAGAATCACAGGACGGCCATCCACCCCCAAGTCTTCGCCGCACGAAAGGTCGATAACGCATCCCTCGGGGGCACTGACTTCGAGCTGAGGATGCGCGCGAACAATTCGGCCGAAATCGAAGGTAGCAAACGCACCTGCTCGAATCTCTTGCGGGCTCTTCAGAGTCCCAGTCTCACCGCGAATTGTCGTAGCTCGCTGAAAGTCCTCAAGGGGACTTGGACCCGGCTCATAATCTGCCAAGCCCTCTGCCGCCAATCTCGCCGGCACGACGTCGCGTTCGACTAGATGCCCGAGGGGGCTCGCGGTTACGAGCGGATGCGGATCCGCCGGGGGCCTGAAGACCGGAAGCCCTAAGCCTTGCCACTCCAGTACAACAGCGCCCGGCCATGCCTCGTCGTTGAAGGAGGAATCGGTCCACCCCCAAGGCATTTTAGATCCGTCCAATATCTCGATGGACGGGTTGGCCTGTCGCCAGATATCTGGGGTGTTCTCCTCGTATGGAGCCGCCGCCGCCCTCCATGTCTCGTCGGAAACCAGCGCGAACTGTGACCCGTCGTCGAGAGATCCGTTCGCCTCGAAGAGAAACCAACCGAGGCCAACTTCACCCTGCGGGATCGACGGTTTCCAAAAGACATTAGGCCTTCCGTAATAGCGGCACAATGCTGCCACGCTATTGCGCCCCGATTTCAGGTGGGGAGCGAGATCGTAAGTGTCGTAGTAGGTGTGCAGCGGTTCGGACCGAATAGGGCCTCGGCCGATGAGGGCTCCGTTAACGAACAGCACATAGCGGCTGTTGGCGCAGACGCGCGCTGTCATGTCTACGGGAGCTGACGAAAGAAGGAAACTGCGGCGAACAAATCCAAGCGAGTCGGGCTTCACAGGCGGATAGGGAGAGCTTTCCTCGAGCGAGGGTTTCGTCTTCTCCCACCAGATCCAACGTGCGGTCCACTTAGACATTTAGACGATCCTCTCATGTGTAAACTGGTGATCCGCAATCTTGATCGCGCGCATCACCACAGAAGGGCGGGGGCAATGAGGTTTGAAGGTCGCGTCGTGATCGTGACCGGCGCGGGCTCCGGGATAGGCGCCGAGATGGCGCGGATGTTTTCCGGGGAGGGAGCGCTTGTCTTCGGGGCTGACATCGAGACCTCGGGCATCCCCGAAGTCTGCACTTCCGTGCGGGTAGATGTTTCCAGCGAGGAACAGGTCAAAGCTCTAGTCGACCGGGCGATCCAAGAAACCGGCCGGCTGGATGTTGTCTGCAACAACGCAGGCATCGGTTCAACTGCCGACCCAATCTCTTGCAGCGTCGAGGAATGGGATCGAGTTTTTTCTGTCAACGCACGGGGAGTGTTCCTTGGGACCAAGCACGCCCTGCCTACGATGCTCCAACAGGCAAGCGGAGCCATAATCAATACCGCCTCGGCGGCAGGTCTGGTTGGTCTCAAGGACCGCGCTGCCTACTGCGCCAGCAAGGGAGCGGTCATCTCGTCCGCCCTCATCGCCCGGCAACCGATGGGCAGGCTGGGCAGGCCCGAGGAGATCGCCGCGGCCGCGCTCTATCTCGCCTCAGACGAAGCGGCTTTCATCTCCGGCACTGCCTTGGTGATCGATGGGGGGCTTGTGGCCGGATAACCAATCGCTACGATGGCGCGATGGCGGCAACCGGGCCGAATGACGGCATGACAAACCCGGCCTCGTCAGCGAGTAACGAACCCGGCTGAAAGCCGCTCCCGTAGTAGATCTGGACTCCGGGCTGGCATTGCTCGGCGAGAGATAGAGAGACCGTGTTTCCAGAGTTGATTACGGCCCCGATCACCTGCGCCCCGGTTACTGTGAATGCCTCCTTCAGGTCGCCGGTGGCCCTCAAGGATCCGTTCACCCCTTCGAACGTCACCTCGATCCCGCCCTCGGTGCAGCAGACCCGCCCTAGACGGGGAGTGGTGATCTCGCAATTGCATTCGTCTACAAAACCGGAGGCAGCCATCGCCAGTCGCTCGCCGAGCACTCGCTGGCCCTTGCCCGAGATGTGGACGTGATCATTGCGCGGCAAATCTGCCGAGGCCACCAAGAGGACATTCGAAAGGGAGTCTGCGGCTTGCCGCTGGGCCTCTCGCATCCGGTCCCAGATTGCCTCATTCGTCCAGTTGTCGACATTATCTGCAGAGGCGAGCTGCACGGTGATCACGGGAAGGTCGAGTTGGTTAAGGTCAGCGCGAAGGTCGGATACGAACGTTTTGAACCTATCAAGATAGGTCTCCGACGCACCGGGCATGGCGTCTGACTCGCCCTGGTACCAGAGCATTCCTGCGATCCGGCCACCCGCGAGCGTGACTCTGTCCACAAGATTCCCGAACAGAGTGTCTTCGAACGGCAGACCGTCACGCTGGTGAAAGTCCCTCTGCCACATGTCGAGGGGACTGCCCGACAGAGCGCAAGGAATGAGGCCTACAGGTACTCCACAGAGTTGGATCAGTTGGTCGGCAAAAAAGCAGCCGGGACCCACGCCTCCTATCGGCTCGATCAAGTCTTGCGGATGCAGCTCGTCAAACATCTTCTCCAAGCCGTCTGCGTTTATGTCGAACCCGAGAAAAGGCGACATCTTGTACTGGGCGCTATCCTTCGTTTCCCAAAATCGGTGCAGTGGCTCCAATGCCGGCTTCCACCGCCGATCGAAACTCAACATCGCTGCCCGCTCGAGTGAAGGAAGCCTCTCGGCAAGTTCCCCGATCCCCTGCATGTTCGACTGGCCAGCCAGGAGCCACAGATCCCCCACAAGCACGCGCTCGATGGATGCCACGCGGTGACCTTCATGGTCGGTGAGCTCGATCGAGTAGGGCCCCCCGGTCGGCAACCCGGCAGCTTCGATAACGTTTCCTTCTGCAAGAGACGATGGGCTCAGCCGAACTCCGGGAACCGTAACTCCTGCGGAGGTCACCTTGAGCGAAAAAGCGGTCGGATCGCCACGACCGAAGAACTCGATCAGCGCGCTACCGGTCCCTTCGGGTTCTCTCTGAAGAACCTGATCGTCGGAAAGTAGCAACATCTTTACTTTTACGCTCCAAGCTGCTGGCATCGCCATTGCGGGATTGCTCGCAAGATCGATTCGCTCTCGGGCTCGAAACGAACATCCACATCAATCGTGCTCA
>CAZCSK010000073.1:0-7864 GCA_964501265.1 uncultured Actinomycetes bacterium | reverse complement strand
TCCCGAAGGGCCCCATCCCCGGCCAAAGGGCAAAAGTTTCTGCAGTCGACTGGAATAACGACGGTCTCCTCGACCTTTTGGTGGGCGATGTCAGCGTGGTCTACGGCAAGGAACCTCGGCTCACGAAAGATCAGATCAAGCTGCGCGACGAGACCAAGGCGCAGATAGATGAGATGTCGAAGGAGATGCAGCCATTCTGGGCCAAAGTGCAAGAGAAGCTAAACAAGATCCAGGATCCGAAGAAGAAAGAGGCAGAGCAGAAGAAGCAAGTGACCGTCGTGTTGGAGCGCTTCAAGTCTCAAATGGAAGAGCAAAGAAATCTCTCTCTAACCTTGCGGGAACTGGAGCGACCGATGTTGATTCATGGCCACGTCTGGCTTTACCTGCGAGAAGGGCCTCGCGAAACTCTCGCTAGCAATCTTATTGGAAAGGCAGCACGGAGAGAGTCCGAAGGAGATACGTTCCAGGTTCAGACCTAATCGGTTCAACTGAGGTTTCGCCATGTCGAAAGTTCGCAAGCGCCAGTCCAAGACCGTTACCATCGCATACGCATCAATTGCCTGCGTCGTTCTGCTCGTCGTCGCGGCAATTGCACTAGTCGTTGTGCCTCCATCTCCTCCGAGTGTTTCTGAGTTCGCCCCCCAGGCCGTCGAGCAGATCGAGGATTCTCCCAAACAACAATCCAGCCAGTTTGGGACCGGCGCCGGTGGCGCGTGCCCTACGGGGCAACTCTGCGAGGGCTCAGATAAAGCACTGATCTCCCCGCCTAAGAAGATTACCGAGAAGGCTCGCGTCCGCCGCTGCGTCGGTGATCCGCCACGTCAGATCGAGGATCCTCAATCGCCGCCTTGCGTGAATTATTTCGATGAGACCAATGGAGGATCTACCTACCGCGGGGTTTCCCGCGACGAGATCCGGGTGGTTGTTCCCTGCGGGTCCGTAGGGAACTGCGATGTTTACCGCCGAACATTTGAACTCGTAACTGAGTTCTTCAATCGGCGTTTTGAGTTCTATAGCCGAAAGATTCGAATACTCATGGTGTCTCAACCGCCTTCGGATGAGCGTAGCGTGGCAACAAGGGCAGATGAGGAACTTCAAGCCTTCGCTTCCCTCGCTCTCTCGGCGGGTCTCAATGGCAACTACGCCTACTCCGAGGAGCTTGCTCGGAGGAAAGTCCTGTCCATCGGGGCAGGGGTCGGCATGAGAACGTCAGGGGAGTACGCGCAACAGGCCCCGTACATCTGGAACTACAGTCCCCCGCTAGATGTACTACAGCGCAACGATTCGGAGTTCGCCTGCAAATCCTTGATGGGCCGGCCGGCCAACTACGCCGGGCCGGCCTATGTCAACACGACCCGTTCGTTTGCGGTGCTGCTGGAGAAAACGAGCGGCGTGGGTCCATCTGCGCGGCCTCTTGTAGACGGTCTAACGGGTTGCGGAGTCAAGCCCTGGCTCCGTGAACTCCCTCCGCCGGGAAACAGCGCGGGATTTAGTACCCTAGCTCTAGACATGCAAGGTTCTGGTATCACGACCGTGTTATGTGTTTGCAGATTCAACAGTATCCTGACCCTGATGAATGCTGCCTCCAACGCGAATTACTATCCCGAATGGATGTTGCTAGGAATCACAGGCGAAGAGATTGAGTTTAATTGGTCATTCAACGCCCCCCTCAACCAGCGAGTGCACATGTTTGGCCTGACTTCCAGAAACAAGTTCCTACCAGAATCTGATGAACCCTGGTACTGGGCCTACAACGAGGCGCGCCCGCAAGATGAAGCCGGAAGTGGACCGCCGCCTCCAGGTTATGGGGGCACTTGCGCTTGCCCGGCCGCCTACGCAACCGAACGTAACTTCTACCAGCAGATGCTCTTGCTTTCGTCAGGAATCCAGATGGCAGGAGCAAATCTCACACCGAGTTCCTTTGCAAGCGGACTCGCAAAGACGCAGTTCCCGAATCCGAATTCGGGAGGCGTCCCTTATTGGCAGGCACACGTAGGTTTTCTTCATGGCGACCAAACGATGCTGGATGACTACGCGCTTTGGTGGTGGAACGAATCGGCTCAAAACAAGCGGAACCTCTCCGAACAGGGAGGGTTCTGCTATGTGGAACGAGGGGCGCGGTGGAATCGAGGAACCTGGCCCGCGAGTGGCCACTCCTTTTTTGACGTCACTCAGGCTTGCGACTGAATGCGCTGAAGGAGAGCCGCTTCGCCCGTCCGTATACTGACCCTTTTGATCTTCCGAGAGGGAACGTTCTGCACATCTGTTTGGTAAGTCGACTTTACGGGCTCAGGCGCCTGCAAAGCGCCTGAGCCCGTTCATCCTTCGCGACAAAGTGAGGAGGCAATGCACGCGTACGTGCCACCTTAACCCTCTTGACTCCTCTCGACTTCTTCACGAGGCGCTCCGAGGATCTCAAGTTCCTTGAGACCTTGGTGGGGTCTTCCGGCCGCTCCCTTCATATCTCAAGCTTCTCTGGTACCGCAGCCCCCTCAGCGTTTGCTATTGTTTGATATATCTGCAAGAGCACCGATTCCGGAACCGGAGAGCTAATACGCTCTCTTGACCTATGAGGAGAGAACACGACCAAATGGCGGCAATGTTGGGCGTCCCTGACATCTCCTAGTAGGTCAGTTTGGAGAAGGCAAGCTTCGCATATACGACAACATTAGAACAGCCAGGGTCCCACCGCTTTGATTCAGATTTTGCTTGGCTTAAGGTAGCCAGAAAGGTCGCCCAATTCTCCCTCTGGCTGATGTGTTGGATTTCCTCCACAGTTTGTGGACCTAGACGGTGACGGAAACCAAGACATACTTAGCGGAAGCTGGCCTGGAGAGCTTTATTTCTTCAAAGGAAAAGACAAGAAGCCGATAAATATCGACAAGGCCCCAACGGTGTTTGCCTCTGACTGGAGAGGCACCGGGCGCCTTGATCTTTCAGTCGGCGGGATCAAGGTGTCAGCGACAGGAGCCGAAAGTCAGCACGGCTTTGTAGCCGAGATCGAAGCACGTCGGCAATCCCAGCGGCGAAGGGGGCTTCTGCTACGTGGGGCGCGGATTCGCTTCTCCCCTGGCCGTTGACGCGATGTCTCGAGTGAGCTTTCGATGTCGACCCGAGAAACTGCCGATGAGTGTGGCGAACGCAATCGAAGACAAGGGCGTGTATTGGGATCGCGACGAGCTATCTGCAGGTGGCTTGATCGAAAAAGGGCATCGGCGACTCGGGATAGGCACCACGTTGAAAACGGATTCCGCGCCCTACGTAACAGAACCCTCCCGTCGGCGTTGAGGACGCATAAGAGGGGGCACTGTCGCTCCACCAGAGCAGACCTGTGTCGTCCACCATCGTATGGTCGTTGGAGTCGAAGTCGACTTTTGCCTGGTAGAGGGGAGGCTCACCAGCGCCGGGGTTGGGGAAGACGGCCTCCACTACGCCTTTTTGGAAAGTGTAGGGAGTCAGGTGCGGACCAGCCATCTGTATTCCTGAAGCAAGAAGAAGAAGCGCCTCGTACATCGGCCGAACAAAAACTAGCGAAGAGCCGCTAACCCCACTGACTCGGCCCGGTTCGTAGGAAGGATCAGCCTCTCGAACGGCCCACCACCAGGGTGAATCCCCCAACGGATTCCAAGGATTGCGGAGGTTCAGGCCGAACATTCTAATTCGCTGCTCTGTCGGCCAAGCCCCACCCTTGGGCTCCTGCTCGTTCTGTTGAGTTTCGCCGGCAGACAGCAGCCACTCAGGATGGAACCCCCCTAGGGACTGTGCCGCGTTCATCGCGCGGCCGTACGACTGGCAAAAGCAAGCTAGTGTGGTTACGCCTGACGTTTGAAAATCCGCCATAATGCCACGTTCCTGAATCGGATCGGAATTTGGTCCGAACTCTGCAACCTTGAGATCAGTCGAGCAGCGAGTGAGCCCGTCCCGGAGAAAGGAAGTCGTAGGGGTGCCCGACGACTCGCGCTCTGTCAGCAACCCAAACCTTCGCTGTTTCGTGTTCAAGTCGGCCGTGGCGTAGTCGGCGTTTCTCCCGACTAGCCACTTGCACACCCATTCTGCCAGGTCGACTTGAATCTCATCGAGGGCAGGGTGGAAGTTCCACTGGAAGGGTTGCCTCGGGGAGTAATCGTCTCGCTCCGTGCGAACCGAGTAATAGCTGCTGACACCGACGAGTTGCCGGCGGGCGAGTTCATCAAAGTAGGGCCCATCGGCACTGATGGTGTTGTGATAAGGCAGTGAGCCGAACACCTTCAGCTCCTCGTCAGCCCGGACAGCCAAGCTCCTCTGAACTTCGGCTCGCTCGTACCCCCCTCCAACGGCAAACGGGATCAACCTCAAAGTTCTCCCGTAGAATTGGAATCGTTTGTTGAGAAAACTGACCATCAACTCCCTTATCACAGCGCAATCGGTGACTGGACACGCGTTCGGAAACGCCACGCGGATCTCGTCTCTGGCTACCCCTTTCCAGGTAGCCCCCCCGTTGTCACCCTCGAAGAACTGCACACAAGGTGGCGACTGAGGGTCTTCGATCTGACGTGGTGGGTCGCCGACGCAACGGCGGACTCTTGCTTTGTCGATCACAGTTCGCTTGGTCGGGGGAAGCTGCGAAGAGGCTTCGTCGTCGCATACCTGCCCCAATGCGCAGGCTCCCCCTGCGCCACCTCCGAACCGGCTGGATTGCTGGTTGGGGGCTTCTTCGATCGTGTCCTGGGCTTGGGGAGCAAACTCGGCAACGCTCGGGGGTGACGGCGGAACGAACACCAGCGCCAAGGCTGCGATGACAATCAGCAAGACCGCCGAGATTCCCCCATATATGAGGGTGACGGTCTTTGATTGTTTGGTCCGAGATGCTCCCGACGTGGCTCAATCCTATGTCTGCGCGAGGACCGGTCGAATAGCGGCATCGGCTGGATCAGTCACCTGCCCCGGGTGGTCGCAACCACGGGCAGGAGCCCGGAGGCGGCCAGGAGTGTTACCGGCTCGCCATCCAGAGTAGTTGTTTTAGGTCCGGTGAGTGGGCTCAGGCTGAGTTGGACTTAAGGACCCCAAACGCTTTGTGCCAAGGACCGATCTATTGATTTCGGTTCTTTTGGCTCGGGGCCCTGCAGTCCGTCCTCAATGCCGCCGAGACTTCTCTCTCAATTCTCGCCACCGGCGGTAACGAGATACCTTGGTCGGGTCAGGATCTTCGTAATCCTGTAGCCAGAATCGGAACCAATCGACGTGGGAAGAAAGGGAAGTCCATCGGTGAGCGGGCGTCTTCGTCGAGTGAGACGCCATGGGATACCAAAAGAGCTCTACCGGTTTGTTTAGGGCCTCCAATTGGTCGAAGAAGTTAGCAACGAGGCCCAGGCTACTCGGCTTCCCATGGAGTTCGATGAGAAGCGGAGTGGTGATTCGTTGAAGCTCGTCATGCGTGAAGGGTCGCATGTCCTCGACATATTCAAGCATCCCTCCGTCGATCTGAGTTGCGGCAGCGAAGGGATGATCGGAAAGCATAATGACTTTGTTGGTGTGATAGGCGGCCCTGCTCCAGCCGGACAGCGCCACACGGTTCGCGTCGATACGTCCGAGCGAGTCGAGGTGGGCGATCGCGGCCTCAACGTGTCTTACCATGTAGGCAGACTCCTCGTGTGTTTCCACGACTTCCCGCAACCAGGGCGGAAACGGTGTGAACAGCACCATAATCCCGCAGCTAGAGAGGGTCTGGATGGCGTAGCCGCTCAGTTGCGCCTGGCCGTCGATGAGAAAAGAGTCGTCGTCGGGATCATGGGCTTCGTCCTTAAGCAGCAGCGCCAGAGGGTAGCGTGTTCCCTGGTCGTAGTCGATCGGCCGTATCAGGTAGCCGAATGACTGCTTCTCTGCGGGCCCTTCCCAGAAGATCTTTTCGACCTCGCCGTAACGCCGGTCACGAAGCTTCGGGTTCAGATCGGTGACAACGCTAATCTCACGGGAATCCAAGTCATAGGTTGCGATGTCGGGAGGTGTTACAAGGTCATCGGTGACACCGACCACCAGACTGCCGTTGGTAGCAATCGGATATCGGCCATTTAGTCCCTCTGCCTTTCCCATCTCCGAAAGCACGCCCCATCCTTCCTGGAGCCTTGGGAGCCTGGCAAGAGGGCCGTCGCGCCGCGAGATGCCTGTTCCACTCTGAAGAAGGAGTGCGTTGTGGGTAGGGTCCCATCCGATCGTGCTCCACTCCTCTCCGACTCCTAACGAAGTCACCCTACCTGCATCGATCTCGACCTCGACCAGCTGCGGCTGCGAACGTTCTGCCCCTGGCATGTCCAAAGGCAACAGACTGCTGACGACAACCGATCTACTGTCGGGGAGCCAAACGGCCGGCCCGACGTTGCGAGCCAAGACTACGTGAGGGCTTTTCAGCAAGGGCCTTGTCACACCTGAGGTGAGATCAACCAAGCCGAAGGGCGCCGCCAGTGACCTGTAGTAAGGGTTCTTGTCCGCGTAGTGGGTCCAAGAGTAGGCTTCGAAATGGTCCTCATTTTCGAACGGCCAGATGAGTGCGTACTCTCCAGATGGGGCGACCGAGAGGCTCGAAATCTGAATGCCGGAGCTAGCTTCATGAATGAGCGCGGACTTCGAATCATGACTCGACACTTGGAACCACTGCCGGTCAGGACGAGCCCAGAAGCCGGCTGCTAGTCCCGTTGCCCGGCCAAAGAGTGCGGACTCACTCGGCACCGCCTCCGAGATCGAGAGTCCCTCTCGGTCCAAACGTTCGCGTAGCCAGGAGTCTTCCGGACCGTCGGCGGAAAAGATGGCCAGGCTCGCATCCTTTCGGAGGCCAAAACTTCGCACCCGCGTCTTATGATCGGTGAGCTTCCGAGTCTCGCCACTTTCAGAATCAAGCGCATAGACCTGCGGAACCTTCTCGTCCAACCTACCTATGAATGCGAGAGTGCGATTATCGGGAAGAAACCTCAGCTTGGAGAACGGACTCGCTTTTTGGTCGTCGGGATCCTCATCGAAGTCGATCGAAATGATCGGGTCGGGATTCTGCCGCACCTTTCGGGTGGCGTCAAATACTAGAAGTGAGTAGATGTTCTTGTTTCGAGGAATCTCCCCGCGCCAGACCACGGCTGCGAACTTGGTCCCATCGGGCGAGAACACTGCGACGCGGTCCTCCGAGGAGTACGTTTGTAGGATTCGACTCATCTCGATGACGTCGGTGATGCTTATCATCAGATGGGGTTTATTAGCCAAGCCAGACTCCTTGTGCCAACGACCGGCCTGCGGTGCGAGCTCGGAAACCGAGGGCGGAGCTGGCGGCACGACGACCAATGTAATTGCGCCTATCACGAACAGAATTATTCCGGCAAAGGACGCGTATGCGATAGTTTACTCGAAAACAGTGACCTGCCGGTGAGTGGAAGATCGGTAAAGTGCAAGGCGTCATGAGGGTAAGCTTTAGGAAGCGTTAGAGACCCAACGGTCGGAAGGAGTAGCGGGATGAGCGCAACAAGGACGACTACCAAAGGGCGCAAGCTCGACCCGGCGCGAAACGGAGCAGCAGGAAAGAAGCTGTCCTCACGGGCCGTGAGCAAGAACGGCGCAGTTAGCAAGAACGGCGCAGTTAGCAAGAACGGCGCAGTTAGCAAGAACGGCGCAGTTAGCAAGAACGGCGCTGCGGTTGCGAAGGCTCCCAAGCTTGCCCCCCCAGTTGTAATTAAGACGGGTGGAAAACCAATTGATGTTGAAGTCGGACATGCCGCCCCCTTACTCGCAGATTTCGACGCAAGCGGCAAGCCCAAGCTCCTAGTGGGTCAGTTTGGAGAAGGCAAGCTTCGAATCTACGACAACATCGGAACCGCCAAAGCCCCCCGCTTTGATTCAGATTTTGCGT
>CAZCSK010000072.1:0-8032 GCA_964501265.1 uncultured Actinomycetes bacterium | reverse complement strand
TAGGTAAACCCCACCCGGAGCAAGACCGAACAGGGACTATGGAGCTGCCCGCTTCAAACCCCGGGTAGGTTGCTAGAGGTCGGCGGGAACGTCGGCCCCAGATAGATGGCCGCACAGTCCGGTTTCGACCGGATGGACAGAACCCGGCCTACAGGCCGACTGCAAGAAAGGGGCCCCGCAAGGGGCCCCTTTTCTATAGACACCCTTGCGGCTCCCTTGTTATGTGCCGTGGTGAAGAGAATTGATCCCGTTTCTCAGCTACCGGCGGAGCTTCCCGTCGATATAGTGGTAGAATCTACCCACTATGGCTTACGTCGTACGCCGGCCGGGTGGCCGTTGGGAGGTCCGACAGTCCTACTCCTCAGATGCCGGCCCTCGTGCAAGAACACTCGCTACGTTCAAACTCCTGACGCCGCTGGTTATCGAACGGGCAGCACGGAAGGCTAAAACCCCGATGGACACCGATCGGCTCATCCGCTCTGCCCGTCGAGCCGGAGTCGAATTCGAACGTTCCCCGGGTGAAGCGCACGCCGTGGCGCTGCTTGGCAGTCTCATTAAAGGAGACGTGATTCGGCCCGGTCTCTGCCGGCTCCTGCTGGATCAGTTGAAACTGGGCGACGTATCGGTTCGCTCAGTCGACGACTCCGTGAGCGGGTGGCTCGGAGCGTCCCTAGACGAGCGTGGTGCTGCTCTCATCGATCTGCTTGATCTTGGCGACCGCCTTCCAAACCATCGGAGCGGGCCACTGCGATTTCCCGGTCTGTCTGCATCGCTACTGCGCCAATAATGGCCCCTCTTGGTCTCGCTGCGAAGATTGAGCGAATCGACAACGCCCTATCGCGGGCGAAGATCCCGCATGCATTTGGGGGCGCACTAGCGCTTGCCTATTACGCAACTCCTCGCGCTACGGTGGACATCGACGTCAACGTATTCGTTTCAACGCAGCGTTATGAATCTGTCGCTTCGGTTCTGCGGCGTGCTGGCGCTGACAGGGTTCCTAAGGCAACAGATGCAGTGCGCGACGGGCAAGTTCGGGCATTGTGGGGTTCAACACCGATCGATCTCTTTTTCTCCTACGACGAGGTCCATGAGGCAATGCGAATGGCTGTTCACACGGTGCCGTTTGGAACAGGGACTATTCCGATCCTTGCCCCGGAGCATCTCTTGGTCGCAAAGGCAGCTTTCAACCGAGCCAAAGACTGGCTCGATATCGAGCAGATGCTGGTTGCGGTGAACGATCTGGACGTTGAAGAGGTCGACAAGTGGTTGGTACATCTACTCAGCGAAGGCGACCCTAGGGTCCAGCGCTTTAGGGATCTGGCCAAAGAGTTACGGGGAGGCGCCTGAGGCGGCACCAAGGTTATTGTTTGCTGGATGGATTACTGGCCGCTTCTCGACCTGAAAATAGTTAGCCCTCACCTGGAGCTCAGGCTGCCTACCGACGAGGACATTCCCGGCGTCATCGAGGCAATCAGGGCCGGTATCCACGATCCTTCATGGATGCCGTTCTCTAGCCCGTGGACCGATGCTAAATCCCCCGAGATGGATCGCAATACGGCTCAGTGGATTTGGAAAGGGCGCGCCGAATGGACCAGGGACAATTGGAGGCTGGGACTCGTTGTGTTCTCCGCAGGCTTGCCGATCGGCGCCCAGGACGTGGGAGCCAAGAACTTTTCGAAGCTGCGTTCGGTCTCTAGCGGATCGTGGCTGACGCAGAGCCGTCAGGGTCAAGGATTGGGGAAAGAAATGCGGGCGGCGATGCTTCACTTCGCCTTCGCCGGGCTTGGTGCAGAGGTCGCGGAAAGCGAGGCGTGGGAGGAGAACGAGGCATCTATCGGAGTTTCGACGAGCCTGGGTTACGAACGCAATGGGGTAGCACGCAGGCTTGCTGCGAGAGGGGACGGCGTCGTGAACTCCGTCCGTTTCCGCCTCACTCGAGAACGCTGGGAGTCGACCGAGCGTCCGGAGGTGACCATTGAAGGACTTGAAGACTGCCTGGACTTGTTTGGAGCTGACAGCCCGCAGGCGTGAGGAAAGACCGGACGCTCAACTAAGGGCAAAAGAAAAGGGGCCCGAAGGCCCCCTCGCCGTGTTGCAGATTCTTTAAGCCGTTTTGCCTAGCATACGTGTAACTTTCGTCGTGCAGACGGGGCATGGACCTTGGGCCGCTTTGCGCCCGTTGGGGAGATCCTTTACCTCGCCGTCGAACTTACGTTTCTCACGGCACTTTACGCAGTACCCTTCGTACTCCTGACCCACGTGCCACTCCTTTCCTCATTGCCGTCTCCGGCCAATTCATGCCTAACATTGCGTGTGCGATGAATTAACGCTAGCACGGGCTAGGCGTAAAAGGCGGCTATTTACGCTCATTTGGCAAAAACTGGTAGGCGACTTTAGGCGACAATAGGGAGCAATAGCGAACGGGGAGGGTTTGGGTGGTCGAGTTTCGAGTCAAGACGCAGGAAGAGATGGGCTTGGGCAAGGTCCTCTATATAAAGGACGGATACACCGTCACGATCACGATCAACAGACCTGAAAAGCACAATGCGCTCGATTTTCAAACTCTGACGGAGATAGTCGCCGCGACAACCAACGCTTCGTGGGACGACGAAGTTGCCGTCATTGTGCTCACAGGGGCTGGAGAGAGGGCATTTTGTACCGGGGCAGACCTGAGCGAGTGGGAGCAGTCGCTCCTTGCACGCCCGAACGACTACTGGAAATGGTTTGGCGCCTTCGAGCAGATGCACGCCGCCCTCCGCAACGTAGGAAAGCCCACGATCGCACGCCTGAATGGGATGGTTGTGGGCGGCGGCAACGAGATCAACATCGCCTGCGACTTAGGAATCGCGGCTGACGACATCTCGATCAGGCAGATCGGGGCATCCCGCGGCTCAGTGGCGGCAGGCGGGGCTACTCAATGGCTCCCGATAATCGTCGGGGATCGCAGAGCAAGAGAGATGTTGTGGCTGAACGAGGAGATTCCCGCCGCCAAGGCCCTTGAGTGGGGACTCGTCAACGAAGTTGTTCCCCGGGCGGACCTCGACGCTGCCGTGACTAGGATGGCCGCCAAGCTGCACGACAAGTTGCCCGAGGTGATGCGATACACCAAGGTGCAGACAAACTTCTGGAGGGAACTGTCGGCCGCCATGACCGTGCCTCATGCGCGGGACTGGCTGACCGTTCACACTCAGTCTTACGAGACATACGAGGGCGTCCGTGCATTTCGTGAGAAGAGGCTTCCCGATTACGATGAAGTCCGCCGCCGTGCGGCGGCTGGGACCGGCGCCCAGTTGTGGGGGCCGGAAGTGCTCAAATGCTCCTCCTGCGGGACAGAAGGTCTGCCCCAAGGATTCAAGCATTGCGGAGTTTGCGGAAAGGAACTGTCATGAAAAGAGAAGTTGTTTCCACCGAGGAGGCCCCCAAAGCGATAGGGCCCTACTCGCAGGCAATCGCCACGGGAGGCTTTGTCTTTTGCTCGGGCCAGGTAGGCCTTGACCCGACGACAGGAGAACTTGCGGAAGGGCTGGAGCAGCAGGTGTCGCGCGGGCTCAACAATCTGCAGGCCGTGCTGAAGGAGGCTGGCCTATCCCTGGCCAACGTGGTCAAGACCACTGTCTTCCTTACCTCAATGGATGATTTCGCAGCAATGAACGAGCTCTACGGCAAGGTCTTTGTTGGCGAGCCGCCTGCCCGCAGCACCGTCGCGGTGAAAGAACTTCCCAAAGGAGCAATATTTGAAATCGAAGCGATCGCCATCCAGGGTCCTTAGGCCTGCGGCTTACCCCGGCGAATTAGGATCACCACCAAACCGGCGGCGATCAGAATCAAACCCAAGTAGCCCCAAAATGCATTGCCGTCCATGGCTGATCCGGTATCGATCAGGCTGAACCCTTGGAAGACGAATACACCTCCGATAATCAGAAGTACCGAGCCGAGAGATCTGGGGAACACATTGCTGATGATAGTGCGATGAATCCGCTTGTGATTGCTCTGGGCGGCAACGCGATATCGCCCGAAGGTGAAGCCGACACGATCGAGAACCAATTTCGCCATGTCCGTGCCACAGCGCAGCGGGTCGCCACCCTTGTGCAGGACGGATGGGATCGGATCGTGATCACGCACGGGAACGGCCCCCAAGTCGGCAACGTTGTGCGCAGAGTCGAGCACAGCCGCGACATCGCGCCCTGGCTCTCGCTCGATATTTGCGTCGCAGACACACAAGGCGGAATGGGCTACATGATTCAGCAGTGCCTTAACAACGCGCTCGCCAAAGCGGGGTTGACGATGTCGGCCGCTACTGTCGTCACTGAAGTTGTAGTGGATGCATCGGATCCGGCCTTCGGCCGTCCTTCGAAGCCGATAGGCCCTGACCATAAGCTAGTCCCCTCGCCCAATCCTCTAAGAGTGGTAGAAGCGGCTGCGATTGCCGGCTTGATGAACGCAGGCATTCTGGTGGTCGCCGGGGGCGGCGGGGGAGTTCCCGTTGTTGAAGGTCCTGATGGGTTGCATGGAGTCGAGGCCGTAGTGGACAAAGACCTCACCGCGGGCCTCATCGCCAGGGCCGTGGGCGCGGGGATGCTCGTGATCCTCACCGACGTCGACGGTGTTTACTCGGACTTCGGAACTGAGCAGGCCAAGATTCTGCGGACGATCAGTTCCGATGATCTTAGGCAGGTCGGGCGCTTTGAAGAGGGCTCAATGGGCCCCAAGGTCGAAGCTGCTTGCCGCTTCGTCGAAGCAGGCGGAGAGAAAGCGGTTATTGCGGCACTTGACGATCTGATCGATGCGGTGGCCGGTCGCGCGGGAACGACAGTTACGAGAAACTAGAATCGTTGACGATACGCATGGTGTGAATCGGTCGGCTCGAAGCCGGCGTGGACGTACAGCGCACGCGCCGCCTCAGTCGAGTACCCAACCTTCAGCCGTTTGGCACCTCGAGCAGCGAGCCTTTCAAGCCCTTGCCCTATAAGAGCGCGAGCAAGTCCTCGGCGCTGGTGAGCATCGTCCGTTCTCATCGGCTCGATCATGCCGACCGACGTCACCGGATCGAACCAAAACAAGGCATAGGCCGCTATCTGCCCGTCGAGCGTTTCTACAGCCATGTCGAGTTCAGGGTCGTAGAGCGAACCCTGCGCCAGCCGCGCTTCAACGTCCGGACCGTTCCGCAAATCCAACCAATGGTGCTTTTGCGATCCGCGAGTTCGATCAGTGAATCGATAGCCGCCTGGCAGAGCCGTCGACTCGGGCCGTTCATCTGCCGCCATCCAAGTCGCCCCCGCAGACTCGTCAACGGCCGTGAAGCCGGCCTCGGCGAGCAACTGCAGCATCACCTGATCATCGTCGCGCGCCAGGACCTGCACCCTCGGGAGCCCAAACTGCGATACGTGCGCGAGAGCCTCCTCCCACGCACTGCGAAGCAGCGTGGACACGCGATCCGGAACCAGAATCAGATCGAGTTGCCAAATGTCGCCCCACTCAGTGAAGAGGACAGCGCCCACCGGGCCGTCATCGTCAACCCAGAACGTCTGCTCCAGGCTGTCGGACGACCGCGGGCGGCGCCACCACCACTGCACGTCGGCGGCCTCCCAAATGCCCGCGATAGCATCCGCCAGCCGCACTCGCTGCAACAAGGCGGTCATGGCATTGAGGCAATCAATGCCAGCCGCGCGCACCGTCTCGAGTGACACGTTAGGGCTCCCCCTTCGGTTGCGGGCATGCTCTTACTCAATGCCCCTCCTGTATCGGACCTCTGAAATCTTCGCACTCCACAGTTCGTCTGTCTTTCGAGAACCATCTAGGGCCCACCCCTGCCTTACGTACCATCGCCTTGTCCGGTCGTTTGATTCCATTACCCAGAGCGTGGCCTCTTCAAATCCTCGCGTGTGTAGTTCGCTGAGTAAGACGTCGTGGAGTTCCTTGCCAATGCCTTTGTTCCAGTGCTCGCGCAGGAGATAGATGCTCCATAGCTCGCCGGTTGTTACTTCTGCATCCTGATCGTTGGAAACGCCTCCGCACGAAAATCCGACCATTTTGTTTTCAATGTCGGCGGCGAAGATTGCGACTCGATCAGGTGAATCCAACAGTTGACGCCACATGGGCAGTCGCTGAGACGGGGTGAGAGAGCGTAAGTAATCTGGGGGCAGAAGGTCTTCGTAAGCTTCTTGCCAGGTCCGCACGTGCAACTCAGCAAGATTCTCGGCTTCCTCGGGTAGGGCCCGTCTAATCAACATTCAATATCCTGCGCCAGAGGTGTCCGCCTCTAGTCAATCCGCCATATCAACGGTTTTGCCGTTCACCCGCCGCATGCGGTCGGTGCAAAGGCTTGTTCTACCGCTTTCACTTGATTAGCCTTTCGTATTCGGCATGCTTGCCGATCCAGAACCAGACGAGATCATCTCCAGTCTCCACGGCCAAAGCTCGGCATGTTGTTCCGACTCGTGCCGACCAGAATCTGCCCACCTTCTTGAAGTGGAGTGACGGATAGCGCGAATCCATCTTGAGCCTTCCGAATGCCTCATCGGCCAGCTTTCTGGTTTCCTCCGGTAACGAATGGTAATGCGCCCAGAAGGCGCGGGAGGCGAGGTGCTTCAAATGGGCTTCGTGCGCCCGGCTTCATGATCGCTCAATGCTGTGTCAGCAAGAGAATCCAGCTTCCCCTCGGCGACATCGTTCTCGAGCTGGCGGTCCCACGCGTTCCAGTCATACTCCTCAAACCAAACGCGGAATTGCGAGAGCTCCTCCCCAGAGAGGGAGCGAACCTCGCCTTCGATTCGTTCTAGGTCAGCCATCGCTCCATTGTGCCACGCCCAACATTTCAGTTCTCAGCCTGGCCGGCCGTTCCATATCAACGGTTCTGCGAATCAGCGGCGCTGGCCAGCGTAGCGCCCGGCGTCCGTTGCATTCGCGTGTTGTTATGCCCTGACAACGGTGGCCTTTCCCGCGATCGCATTGTCAACCGCTTCGCGCAGTTGCTCGGCCAGCGGCTCGTACGCTTCCAACCGATTTGAGCTTGCAGCGAGAACTATGACTGCGATGTCGAATTTGGCAAGGTTCTGCTGATGCGGGATTCCCTGGTCGGCTGTCATGAGCACGTCGAACTCTAGGCTTGCACGTCGAAGGAGCTCTCCGTTTTGGATTGAGGACCAACCACGCTCCTTTACCGTGGTGACGTCTTGACCGACCAACAAGCCCTTGACTCCACGATGGACGGACTCGTCAAGTAGGATGCGCAAGCTCTTTCAGCGCTGCCTGACCTGCGAGTTCAATGAAACGGACTGCCTGCTCCCGTGATACGGAGGGAAAGCCGTCTAGGAACCTCTCAAGGGGATCTCCGGCCTCCAGGTGATCGAGAAGAGCTTGGATGGGAACGCGCGTGCCCTTGAACACGGGGGTTCCGCTGACCACGTTTGGGTCAACCAATACTAGTTCGCTAAGGTCTTTAGGCCTACTCATCACATCCATTCTATCGACCTTCGCTCATCGGCATAACGGATTTCCGCATGCGGTGGTTATGCAGCTTGAAGCGTCATTCACCGCGAGGATGTTGAGGCCAGATGTCTCGATCGGCTATTTCAATAACGTTGCCGGCGGGATCATGGAAGTAGAAGGAATTCCCCCGGTACGCATTCTCCCAAACGATCTCTTCGATGATGTCCACGCCAGCTTCGCGTAACCAATCCTTCCAACGATCGTAGTCTCCCGGTGTTGATACGAAGCATGTGTGTCCGCGTCCTGTAGTGCCATGAGCAGGGGGGCTCGACTGAACTGTACTCTTGTCGGCGTTGAAGATTAGAAGCTTGCCTGAACCCACTCGATATCCTCGCTCAGACATACCAAGAACTTCGTTGTAGAAGCGAGACGTTTTCTCCTGAGTATCGGTCCGGGTGTAAAGAACAGTTTCAAGAATGTGGCTTAGACCTGGAGGCCCATCAGCACTCATTCAGCTTCCTTCCGAATTCGTTTCCACCGTTCCATATCAAGGAGTATGGAACGGCCGGTCCCGTCCCAGTAGTTTTCTTTTCGTGGATTGCCT
>CAZCSK010000071.1:0-8308 GCA_964501265.1 uncultured Actinomycetes bacterium | reverse complement strand
CGATCTCTTCCTCTCCGACTTCGGCCAGCACCTGACCTTCTTCGCCCTGCCAAGCTACCTGCTTGACCTCGCGATCAATCAAAAGTTGCTTTTCTCGCTCACGGAACTCGTGGGCTTTTTCGTAATCTTGGCCCTCGACGGCTTCATCCTTGGATTTTCGGACCTTGGCGATCTCCTCGTCGATCTCACGAACATCGGCGGGCGCCGTTTGACGCTTCAGATGCAGCCTCGAGCCGGCCTCGTCGATCAGATCGATGGCCTTGTCGGGCAAGAACCTGTCTGAAATGTAGCGGTCGGCCAGATTCGCCGCAGCAACGAGCGCTTGGTCTGTGATTTGAATTCTGTGGTGGGCTTCGTAACGATCACGTAGGCCCTTCAAGATTTCGATGGTGTGCGCGACGGTGGGTTCGGGGACGACAATCGGCTGGAACCTCCGCTCGAGCGCCGCGTCTTTCTCCAGATGCTTGCGGTACTCCTCGAGAGTCGTCGCACCGATGGTCTGGAGTTCGCCGCGGGCGAGCATCGGCTTCAAGATCGACGCGGCGTCGATGGCCCCCTCGGCCGCGCCGGCCCCCACAAGCGTATGTAGCTCATCTATAAAAAGGATGATGTCGCCGCGCGTGCGAATTTCCTTCAGCACTTTCTTGAGGCGCTCTTCGAAGTCGCCGCGATATCGAGAGCCGGCGACCAAAGCCCCCAGATCCAACGTGTAGATCTGCTTGTTGCGGATCGTTTCGGGAACCTCGTTGCGTACGATGCGGTTCGCCAGCCCCTCGACGATCGCGGTCTTGCCGACGCCGGGTTCGCCGATCAGGACGGGGTTGTTCTTCGTGCGGCGCGATAGCACCTGCATGACCCGTTCGATCTCTTTCTCGCGTCCAATCACGGGGTCGAGCTTGTTGTCGGCGGCAAGCACCGTCAGATTGCGCCCGAATTGATCGAGGATCGGAGAGCCCCCAGGGGTGGCGCCTTCGGCGGGGCCTCCTCTTTCTTGAGCACCGCCAAAACCTGAAAGCAATTGAATGACCTGCTGACGAACGCGCGACAAGTCGGCGCCTAGCTTCTGCAGAACCTGCGCTGCGACGCCTTCACCTTCGCGGATGAGCCCGAGGAGGATGTGTTCGGTGCCGATGTAGTTGTGGCCCAACTGAAGCGCTTCTCGCAGCGATAGTTCCAAAACTTTCTTGGCTCGCGGGGTGAATGGAATGTAACCAGTGGGCGACGTGGAACCGGCGCCGATTTGCTCCTCGACTTGGCTTCTCACCGATTCGAGTGAGACTCCCAACGATTCAAGAGCCTTGGCGGCCACGCCCTCCCCCTCAGAGATCAGTCCAAGAAGCAGGTGCTCGGTGCCGATATAGGTGTGATTCAAAAGACGCGCCTCGTCCTGAGCCAAGATGATGACCCTGCGAGCCCTGTCGGTGAAGCGCTCAAACATCGCTACTGCATCCTTTCAAGAACTTCGTCTACGTGCATCCATTATAGGTCGCACGTGAAAACAAGTTAGGCCGGCCTAACATCTATCGGCAGGGGCTCGCTTGGCCTCCGATTGGCCTCAATTCGGGTCATCCTCCTCAGGAGGGGCAGGCCGGGGAGGAATCAAAGTCGAGAGCAACTGAACCACTTGAACCCTCACGCGCTCAAGTTCGGCGCCCCTTAGATCATCGTCCCCACTGGGGGCAGCATCGGTCTCCACCAAACTCGAGAGCAATTGACGCACCTGGTCGCGCACGAGGGAACGCTTGACACCCTTTGGGTCGCCCTGACTGAGATCCTTAGGCGGGAGCATTCGAAGAACTTGCTCGCGAATGCTTGAGGGGTCGGCACCCAGCATTTGTAGAACTTGCGAAGCGACTCCTTCGCCTTCGCGGTTGAGCCCGAGGAGGATGTGCTCGGTGCCGATGTAGTTATGGCCAAGCTGGAGCGCTTCTCGCAGCGATAGCTCCATAACCTTCTTGGCCCGAGGAGTGAACGGAATGTAGCCCGTTGGCGAAGTGGCACCTGCGCCGATTTGCTCCTCCACTCGACTTCTTACCGATTCGAGTGAGATCCCCAATGATTCAAGAGCCCTGGCGGCCACACCCGTTTCTTCGGAAATCAATCCGAGAATTAGGTGCTCGGTGCCGATGTGCGCGTGATTCATGAGACGGGCTTCGTCTTGAGCCAGGATGATGACTCTGCGGGCCGTGTCGGTGAAGCGCTCAAACATCTCCAGATCCTTTCTGCCAAGAACATGCTACATATGTCAGTTCAGATCGTCGTCCTTACGTGTGGTTATGCCCGATTTGGCGGAATAGTAGAAGGGAGCCTCGCCGCCCGGGGTCGTTCCGTCGAAGAAGACGGGCCAGTCGTCTTCTAGGACGTTGGTGCGCTCCAGATCTGAAGTGAATGCCCTCATCAGATGAGTCCACTTGCCGTCACTACCTACCGCCCAGAGTCCGAGAACGTCGCGCTCAGCGACAACGTGATCGGACGGCCCCAACGATACCGGTAGCCGAGCGAAGCGGACGCGGTCAAACTTCTCGAGCTCTTCCAGAAGTCGTGGGTGTTCGACGGCAGCGGCCGGCGTCGATCGACGGAGCGCCTCCGCCAGAATCATCACTACGTCATACGCGTCGGCCTCCGCGGCCGTGGGCCCGCGGTTAAAACTTTTCTGAAAGGCCTTTCGAAAGATCGACACCGGCCAAGACCCGTCAGGAACGGCATCCGGACGGGAGTAGTCGCCCGCAGCTACGGTTCCTGGGACCGTAGTCGAGGACCTTGCAAGGCTGAGGAGAGATTCGAAACCGGCAATCTGCGGCCTCCACCCGGAATGAATCTTCTGACGACCCTGGTACCGCCGGCCTTCTTCCGCAAATCTGCTCAAGGCAAGTTGCAGAAAATCGCCCGAGCCCTCAAGCACGACGACGTCAGGCTTAGTACCGGCGAGTTGCAAGATGCCCTCGTCGACTCCAGCGGCTACATCGACGAACTTGAGGTTTCGCAGTTCCACCGCCTCGCTCAGAACTCGGGCTGCCACGTCTGAGCCTGGCCCGGGTTCTCGCAAGATTGCAACCTTCGAGTAGTTGCGGTCGCCGGGGCCGAAATAACGGGCGAGTCTGAAGGCTTGCCACGAATGCGGCGCCGTTACCTGAAAGATCGGCGACCGCAGATCTCCAGCGTCATAGACATCGGCGTTAACGAAGACGGGAAACTCAGAAGCCTCCAAAGCGTGCGCAGCCCCTTGCACGGCCGCGGCCGCGCCGTCAAAGGCGACCGCGCCCAGCACGTCGGGATCGTCGGTCAATCCGGCAAGGCTCGGAGCGTCGAGCCCAATTCGGTCGACTTTTACGCGTCTTCCGAGCAGCCCCTTACCGGCAGAGAGTTGCTCCGCCGCTAACTGCATACCGGCAAGCCCGCCAGTGTCGTTGCCGGCATGGGCTACTATCCAGCTAGAACCCGCAGCGGTGTCGGGGTGTCGGGGTGTCGCGCCCCCGGGGGAGGCGGGGGTGGAGCCGGCAGAGCAGGCCGCCAGGAGGGCGCAGGCCGTCAGGACGGGGGTTAAGCGGCTAAGACGGCGCAAGGTTGCGGCCCGCTGCCCTTCGCACCGCAACGATCTGGGCCAAAATGCTAAGGGCGATCTCTTCCGGAGTTTCGGATCCGATCGGCAATCCCACCGGAGAATGGACGCGGGCCACTTGGGATTCGCTAAAACCGGTGCTCATGAGTTCCTTTAGCAGATGGCCGGTGTGGCGACTGCTGCCCATCATCCCGAGGTACGGAACTTCGGATTTCATCAGCGCATGAAGGACGGGAAAAGAGAATTCATCATCGTGCCCACAGATGACCACGTAAGTATTTGCACCTGGCCGCAACGCTTCAACATCTTCCGCGGTCGGCGTCACTATCACCTCATCGGCGCCGTCGAACTCTCCGACGCTGGGGCTTGCCGGCCCGGCTGCAACGCGAACGTGATATCCCATGGCCTCGCCCAAAATCACCAGCGAACGAGCCACCGGACCCGAGCCGACAACTAGCAACTCGGGAATGTCCAAACTGCCGCCTGGCAGGGCCTCCCCAGGGTAATAGGTCCTAACCTCAACCAAGATGAGTGAGTCCTCCTCCCATCGATAAGTGGTCGTAAAATCCTTGCGATTGCTGATCGACTGCATTCCATCATGGGCTGCTGCCCGGTCGAACCCGTCGCAACCCAAAGAACCGTACACCTTTTGATCCTGCGTCACGACAAGGCGCATACCGCGACGTGAAGGCGCTGAACCCGAAACCGACGTAACTGTTACCAGGGCCACCGGTTGTCCCTTGCTCAACGATTCGGATGCCGCCCTCAGGGGATCCACGCTACGTGACTTCGGGCCTCATTGATGGAAACAAGATGACCTCTCGGATCGAAGTTTTGCCCGTCAACACCATGACGAACCGGTCTATTCCAAAGCCGATACCGCCGGTCGGCGGCATGCCGTATTCCAGCGCGCGCAAGAAATCCTCGTCAACGCTGTGCGCCTCATCGTCGCCGCCCTCACGGGCGAGAGCCTGATCCTCGAATCTCCTTCTTTGTTCGATCGGATCAGTCAACTCCGAGTAAGCAACACCGACTTCCATTCCCGCGATGACAAGGTCGAGATGCTCAGTGAAACGTGGATCGCTGCGGTGCCTTCGCGCGAGTGGCGAGCAGTCCAAGGGATAGTCCATCACGAAGGTGGGCTGCATCAGGTTAGGTTCCACCATCTTCTCGTAAATCTCGAGCAGCAGCTTGCCCCACGGCCATTTGGGGTCAAACGCGATCTCTAGGCGCTCACACTCTTGCGTCAAGTCGCCGCCGGTCGCCGCCCCCGCTTCTTCAACGAGATCGATGAGTCGGGCCCTTCGAAACGGTGGCTTCAAGCTGATCGCGGAATCGCCGTGGAGTACATCGGCAGAACCCATTACCTGCATAGCGACTTCGAATGCCATGTCCTCCAAGAGCGCTGCCATCGAGTTGTAGTCGCCAAAAGCTTCGTAGGCCTCGAGCATTGTGAACTCGGGGTTATCTTTGAAACTAACGCCTTCGTTTCGAAAGTTGCGGTTGACTTCAAAGACCTTTTCAACTCCGCCCACGACCAGGCGCTTCAAATAGAGTTCGGGCGCAATACGCAGGTAGAGATCGATACCCAGAGTCTCGTGAAAGGTCTTGAACGGCTTGGCCAAGGCGCCACCGGGAAGCGGCTGAAGAATCGGCGTCTCCACCTCGACATAGCCGCGGCCCCCGAAAAAGGATCTGATCGCCGCGACCGTGGCGGAGCGAGCGTTGAGCAATTGCATCGCCTCGGGATTTGCGATGAGGTCCAAATGCCGTTGTCGGTATCTCGTCTCCACATCCTTTAGGCCGTGAAACTTTTCTGGAAGAGGAAGCAGACTCTTTGAAAGCAGTTCGAAGCCGTCTATCAGAACTGACAGTTCGCCCTTGCGAGTGGTGACCACCCTGCCCCATGCCCCCACCCAATCGCCCAGATCAAGTTCGTTGAATGCTTCGAAATCGGATTCGAGATTTTCTGCGCGGATGAAGAGCTGCATCTGTCCGCTTTGGTCCCTTAGATCCGCGAAGGCTAACTTGCCGTGACGCCGCAGCGTCAATAGCCGTCCGGCAATGCGCACTTTTTCTTGGGTTTCGCTCTCGGGGGGCAGATCCTTATGAGCTTCCACGATCTTGCCAATTTCATGCGTGCGCTCGAATCCAAGTTTGTACGCCTCGACTCCCGATGCTGCAAGGGCATCGAGTTTGGCTAGCCGCGCTTGGCGGTGGTCGCTCGGATCTTTAGGAGTCTCGGACATTGCGTTCGTACAGGATACGCAAACCCATGAGGGTGAGGTAGGGCTCATGGATCACTTGCGTGTCGCAATGCTCCAAGATCAGCGGAGCGAGCCCGCCGGTCGCGACCACATCCGCCCTGTCTGATCTCGGGGGGTTCGCAGCTTCTGGCGCGTGCTGGTCATACCTCCGGGCGGCTACTACCCCCCCGAACCCCCCGCTCTTCTTCAGGGGATTCGCAGCTTCTGGCGCGCGCGGTTCCGTACGTAGGGAAGCTGCTACCCCCCCGAACCCCCCGCCGCCGAGTTCCTTCTGCATCCTTGCCACCATGCCGTCCACCATAGACGCAGTTCCCAAGACGATCCCCGCACGAACGGACGAGGCCGTCGATTTGCCGATCACAGATTCCTGAGGATGTAGCTCGATTTTCTGGATCTGCGCCGCCGCCCCATAAAGGGCATTGGCAGCAATCTCGATTCCCGGAGCAATCGAGCACCCGAGCAGTTCCCCATTAGCGCTTACCGCGTCGAAGGTGGTGGCAGTGCCGAAATCGATGACGATCACCGAGCCACCGACCATCGAATGAGCCGCCACAGCGTTGACAATCCTGTCGGCGCCAACCTCTTTAGGATTGTCGGTCAGCACAGCCATACCCGTTCTTATTCCCGCCTCCACCACGAGGGGTTCGAAGTGAAAATATCTCTCTACCATGTCCCGGAGCGCGCCTGTGAGCGTTGGGACAACACTCGAGATGGCAACACCGGTGACCTGGCGCGAGAAGGAGAGATCCTGGAAGGCGAGAAGTTGCTGGAATGCGAGGGCCAGCTCGTCGGAAGTACGGCGGCTATCGGTGGACATCCGCCAATCGGCGGTCAGTTTTTCTCCGGAGAAAACTCCGATGTGGGTCTGGCTGTTGCCAACATCAACGGCTAAAAGCATTTACCGCGTGTGCGGTGACAGGACGGTTGCTCTCATCAACTAGCACGATCCGGGGCTTGAGTGAGCGAGCTTCGGCTTCATCCATTTCGCCGTAAGCGATGACGATCACTCTGTCGCCCTTTTTGATCAGGCGGGCGGCGGCGCCGTTCAGGATGACATCACCCGAGCCACGATCACCTTTGAGCACGTAGGTTTCGAGTCTCGCCCCGTTGTCGACGTCGACAACGTGAACTTTTTCGAACTCCAGTATCCCTGCGGCATCGATGAGGTCCGCGTCCAACGTGATACTTCCGACGTAGTCGACGTTACCGTCCGTGACGGTGGCACGGTGAATTTTCCCGTGCATCATGGTCCGCTTCATTTACTCCTCCAGTTCAGGCCGGTTGCCCGGTCCCGACATCTACATCCACATTGTCTATCAACCTCGTCGACCCGACGAATGCGGCAAGAACAATAGTAGCGTGCCCAGCGATCTCGTGTAGCGACAAGAAAGTCACGGGATCGACCACCTCCACATACTGCAGGCGCGCCAAAGGCTCCTGCCTCATGATCCGTTCAACGATTTCAGCGACTGCCGCGGCGCTTCTCTCGCCCAACTCCACCGAATCGCGCCCCGCAAAAAGGGCTCTGGAAAGCACCGACGCCGCCCGACGTTCCTCGGCACTGAGATGTACGTTTCGACTCGCCATTGCCAGTCCGTCGGCTTCCCTGATCGTCGGGCAGGCGACAATCTCTACAACCATATCCAGGTCTTTCGCCATTTGGCGAATGACGGCGAGTTGCTGAGCGTCCTTCTTGCCGAAGTAGGCGCGATCGGGCCGGACGATGTTGAAGAGCTTGGCTACGACAGTTGCCACCCCGTTGAAGTGGCCCGGCCGATGCACCCCCTCCGATAGCTCGCCTATTCGTCCGACATCCACTTCGGTTGCGTGTTCGCTCGGAAATATCTCTTCCGCCGAGGGAGCAAAGACCACGTCGACGCCAGCGTTGGAAGCCATTGCCAGGTCACGATCGAGGTCGCGCGGATATTTCGCAAGATCTTCCGACGACGTGAACTGAAGCGGATTCACGAAGATCGACATGACAGTTGTTTGGTTTGGGGCCGCTGCCTCCACCAACGACATATGGCCTTCGTGGAGGTACCCCATCGTTGGAACAAGACCTATCGAGCTGGCGCCGTCGAGTACCTTACGGAGTTGCTCGATCGATTCGACAACGTTCATTTTCTTAGGATCTTCTCGATGGCGGCCGCGGCGTTTTCTTCGATCCCGCCCGCGGCCCGGACAGTACGCAATGCATCGAGGGCAAGCGTGCAGTAAGCGGGCCGAACAGTTGGCGGCAATGCAGCAAGGTGACGAGAAACCGTTCCGGCGTCCCCTCGCGCCACAGGACCCGTCAGGGCAAGAGCAGGCCCCAACGATTCGACATTGGAAAGAGTGCCCCGCATCAACGGGAGATATGGTCCGACTTCAAGTCCGGTCTCTTGAACAAGCGCGGCAAGGACGACGAGATAATTCGAAGCCATGACGGCGGCCGCGTGATAGAGAGTGCGATCGCCTTCGGAGATCCACAGCGGATGGCCGC
>CAZCSK010000070.1:0-8340 GCA_964501265.1 uncultured Actinomycetes bacterium | reverse complement strand
ATTGCAGTTTTCGACGCCGTAGCCGGAGTCGAGCCGCAGACCGAGACGGTTTGGCGCCAGGCGGATCGCTACAACGTTCCTCGCATCTGTTTTGTGAACAAGATGGACAGGATGGGGGCCGACTTTTTCATGACGGTCAACATGATTCGCGATCGCCTCGGCGCGCATCCACTTGTGATCCAAATTCCCTGGGGCGTGGAGTCAGATTTTCACGGGGTGATCGATCTCATCGAAATGAAGGGTCGCTACTGGGCTTCCGACGGCGGGGGGGTCGGGGGGGTAGCAGCCCCCCCAGGTACGGACTCGCGCGTGCCAGAAGCTGCGAACCCCCCGAAGACGAATAGGGGGGAAGAGTGGGAAGACCGGGATATCCCTGACGATCTCATGGAAGAGGCCACGCACTGGCGGCACGAACTCTACGAGGCCCTCGCAGAGTTCGACGAGGAAGTCATGGATGCTTATGTCCACGGCGGAGACCCAACGGCCGAGCACCTACGCATTGCGCTGCGCAGGGCAACTCTCGCCGGTGAGGCCGTCCCCGTCCTCTGCGGCTCAGCGTTCAAAAACAAAGGCGTGCAGCCGATGCTCGACGCGATCATCGATTACCTCCCATCACCGCTTGATGTTCCCGCAGTAACAGGGGAACATCCGCGTTCGGGCGAGGAACAGACGCGCACGGCCGATGACACCGAACCGTTCGCTGCCCTCGCCTTCAAGATTATGTCCGACCAACATGTCGGACGAATCACCTATATGCGTGTCTATTCGGGCACTTTTAAGGCGGGCGGGCCGTTGATAAACACGAGCAGGGACCGCAAGGAAAGGGCTGGTCGCTTGCTTCGCATGCATGCGAATCACCGTGAAGACATTGAAGTCACTATGACCGGCGACATCGTGGCGGTAGTGGGGCTCAAGCACACTTTCACCGGCGACACCCTCGCCGATCCCGACCACCCGATCCGCCTTGAGTCACCCACTTTTGCGCAACCGGTTATTTCGATGGCGATCGAACCCAAGACCAAGGTCGACCAGGACAAACTCGGGACCGCCTTGCAGCGTCTTTCCGAGGAAGACCCGACGTTTATCATCCGCTCGGACAACGAGACGGGACAAACGATCATCTCCGGCATGGGCGAGTTGCATCTCGATGTTCTGGTAGATCGAATGCGCCGCGAATTTAGTGTCGACGCCAACGTGGGGAAGCCTCAGGTGGCCTATCGCGAGACGATCACCAAGACTGTCGACCGCCACGTCACGAAGTACATCAAGCAGACCGGGGGCAAGGGTCAATTCGGCCATGTCGAAATCAAGCTGGAGCCCACGGGCCCAGGCGGCGGTTACGAATTCGTCAACAAGATCAAAGGTGGCTCCATCCCCACGGAGTACATTCCGGCCGTCGACGAAGGTATCCAAGAGGCGATGGCGTCCGGAGTCCTCGCGGGATATCCGCTCGTCGATCTGCGCGTGACCTTGACGGACGGTTCGTACCACGACGTCGACTCATCTGAGATGGCTTTTAAGATCACCGGCTCCATCGCTTTGAAGGAGGCCGTGCGCAAGGCCGCGCCGGTCCTGCTGGAACCGGTCATGGATGTCGAGGCTGTGACTCCGGAAGACTTTATGGGTGAGGTCATGGGCGACCTCTCGAGCCGGCGCGGACACATCGAGAAGATGGACAACCGCGGCAATGCTCAGATCATTCGAGCTCAGGTGCCTTTGTCGCAAATGTTCGGCTACGCCACGGACCTCAGAAGCAACACCCAGGGCCGCGCAACATTCACCATGCACTTCCTTGCCTACCAACCGGTTCCGCATTCAATCGCGGAAGAGATCGTAAAGAAAGTCAGAGGCGAGTAGATGGCCAAGGGAACAACGATTCGCATTCGCCTTCGGGCCTACGACCACGAGGTGATCGACCAGACCGCTCGCAAGATCGTCGACACCGTGCTGAAGACCGGGGCCAGCGTTCACGGTCCGGTTCCTCTGCCGACCCGCATCGAGAAGTTTGCCGTGATCCGCTCGCCTTTCAAGGACAAGGACTCGCGCGAGCACTTTGAGATGCGCACCCACAAGCGTTTGATCGACATTTTGGATCCGACTCCTCGAACTATCGATTCACTTCAGCGCCTCGACCTTCCGGCCGGGGTAGACATCGAGTTGAAGCTCTAACGATGGCCGCAATCATCAAGGGAATCGTCGGGACGAAGGTCGGTATGACGCAAGTCTTCGATGCAAAGTTGAGGGTCATTCCGGTCACGGTCATTCAGGCCGGGCCTTGCCGAGTCGCGCAAATAAAGACTCAAGAGCGCGATGGTTATAGCGCAGTTCAGCTCGCGTTCGGGGAAGCAAAGCAAAGCCGCATCAGCAAGCCGGAACTTGGCCACCTGAAGACCGCAGGGTTGGGTCCATTCAGGCACCTTGTGGAGTTCAGGCTCGCGGATGTGAGCACCTTTGAAGTCGGGCAGGAGATCAGGGCCGACATATTTGCCAAGGGCGATCGTGCCGATGTAGTTGGCACCTCCAAGGGCAAGGGCTTCGCAGGCGTCATGAAGCGTCATGGTTTTCACGGCAAGTCGGCCAGCCACGGCACCGATCGCAAGCATCGCTCGCCCGGGTCCATCGGCGCGTGCGCTACTCCGTCCCGAGTGTTTCGCGGGATGAAAATGGCCGGCCACATGGGCCATGAGCGGGTCACTGTTCTCGGCCTAGAAGTGATCGAAGCCGATTCGGAACGAAATCTGCTTCTCGTGCGCGGGGCCGTGCCCGGGCCGAATGGGGGCCTGGTAATGGTTCGATCGACCATTAGGAACCCGAAATGAAGGCGCCATACATGACAACCGACGGCAAGAAGTCCGAATTGGAACTTTTCCCCGAGGTGTTCGACGTACAGGTCAACGTGCCAGTGATTCATGAGGCCGTACGAGGGCAACTGGCGGCCGCGAGGTCGGGCACCGCGTCGACCAAGACGCGCGCCGAAATGAGAGGCGGAGGAGCCAAGCCTTGGCGCCAGAAGGGGACCGGCCGGGCGCGCCAAGGGTCCAGGCGTGCGCCTCAATGGAAGGGCGGCGGCGTGGTCGGTGGGCCCAGGCCCCGCGACTTCAGTCTTCGAACCAACAAGAAAGTAAAGAGCCTCGCGCTCCGCTCCGCGCTTACAGATCGAGCGCGCGAGGGCAAGGTTCTGGTAGTCGACACGCCGGTTTTTGAAGAACCGCAAACAAGTAAAGCCGTCGAACTGCTGGAGACCTGGGGAGCGCAAGGCAAGACCCTCATCGTTTGCGCGTACGAAGAAGGCAAGTCCCACGTCAACGCCTGGAAGTCATTTCGCAATTTGCCCCTTGTGTTGACCGTCACGCATGCAACGCCTTACACGGTGCTTGCGGCCGAAACAGTAATTTTGACCAAGGCCGCGCTCGAAGCCCTCGCGCCAGAAGTTGCCAACCCCCCGAAGATAGGCGGTGAAACCGATGCCGTCGTCGCCTAGGGATGTGATCATCCGCCCGGTCGTGAGCGAGAAGTCGTACGCCCTCATCGACACGGGCGCCTACACGTTCATCGTCGATCCACGTGCCCGCAAGACCGAGATAAAAGACGCCGTCGAGAGAATCTGGGGAGTGACCGTCACGTCCGTCAACACTATTAACCGAAAGGGCAAGACAAAGAGGCATCCTCGCTTCGGCGATGGGTCCAGAGCCAAGTCCAAGCGTGCCATCGTAAAGCTCGCTGAGGGCGACAAGATCGAATTGTTTGAGACTAGATAAATGGGAATCCGAAAATCTAAGCCAACGACCCCGGGCAGAAGGGGAATGTCCCACTCGGATTTTTCCGAAGTCACCCGTTCGCGCCCCGAGCGAAGCCTCCTTGCCCCCAAGCCCCGCAAGGCCGGGCGGAACTCGTACGGTCGGATTACCACGCGCCATCAGGGTGGAGGCCACAAACAGCGATACCGAATCGTCGACTTCCGTCGTGAGAAGGACGGGATACCCGCTCGGGTGGCTGAGATTGAATACGACCCGAACCGTAATGCTCGAATCGCCCTGCTCCATTACGTTGACGGCGAAAAGCGCTACATCATTGCTCCCAACCGCGTGGGCGTGGGAGACCGGCTCATGAGCGGTCCCGATGTGGAGGTGCGCATAGGCAATGCCCTCCCTCTACGGAACATCCCCGTTGGAACTGTAGTTCACAACGTTGAGCTGAAGCCGGGAGGCGGTGGCAAAATGGCTCGCTCCGCGGGTTCATCGGTCCAACTTGTTGCAAAGGAGGGTCTGAGTGCCACACTGCGGCTTCCCTCCGGAGAAGTACGGCAAGTTCCCATGGATTGCCGCGCCACCATCGGAGAAGTTGGCAACGCTGAGTACGAACTGCTTCAGATCGGCAAGGCAGGGCGCAATCGGTGGAGGGGACGCCGACCGACGGTGCGCGGCGTTGTTATGAACCCGGTCGATCATCCGATGGGCGGCGGCGAGGGTAAGTCGTCGGGGGGCCGTCATCCGACTTCGCCTTGGGGCAAGAAAGAAGGACGGACGAGAGACAAGAAGAAATATTCGGCTGGCGCCATTGTGAGACGCCGTGGAAGCAAGAGAGGTAAGTAATGCCTAGATCACTGAAGAAAGGTCCGTTTATCGACGACCATCTGCTGAAGAAAGTCGATGATCTCAACCGTAAGGGAGAAAAGCGCGTCATCAAGACTTGGTCACGGCGATCGACGTTGATCCCTGACATGGTCGGGCACACCATTGCCGTTCACGATGGACGAAAGCACGTTCCCGTCTATGTGACCGAATCGATGGTGGGTCACAAACTTGGTGAGTTTGCCCCGACACGAATCTTTCGTACCCACGGACATCACACCGAAAAAAGTTCGAGGCTTAAATAATGGCTAAACGGCAGGGCGATTTGATACGGACGGTGAAGGCTGGGTCGAAATTTATTCGCATCAGCCCCTTCAAAGTCCGTGAAGTGACGGCGCTCATCAAGGGTAAACCGGTGGACGAAGCACGCCGCATACTCGCTTTCACACCAAAGGTGGCGAGCCGCGAGGTCTCCAAGGTACTGGAGGCGGCCATCGCCAACGCCGAACACAACTTTCAGATCCCCCAGGAAGAGTTGTTCGTCAAAAATGCAACTGCCGACGAAGCGTTTAAGATCAAGAGGCTGCGGGAGCGAGCCCAGGGCCGCGGTTTCCTAATTCGTAAGCGCACTTGCCATATCGACTTGGTGCTCGAAAGGGCCGAGCAGGCGACTCCGCGTTCAAGAGGAAGAGGCTAATGGGACAGAAGGTTCATCCGTACGGGTTTCGACTCGGCATAATCACCGACTGGAAGTCGCGTTGGTTCGCCGACGCAACTCAGTACCGTGACTACATAGAACAAGATGCGAAGATTCGCAGATATCTGCGCGAACTTCTGCCCCACGCTGCCATCAGCAGCATAGAGATCGAACGGACGAGGGAGCGGCTTCGGATTTATTGCCACACTGCGCGCCCTGGAATTGTGATCGGCCGGCGAGGCGCGCAAGCTGAAGAGATTCGCGAAGCGATCTCAAAGATGGAAGGCGTAGCCGCGAAGGCTCAGACCGGCAAAAACGTGAATGTTCAGGTGACTTTCGACATCATCGAGGTAACTTCTCCTGACTCTGACGCTCAGTTGCTTTCGCAAGCTATCGCCGAGCAGTTAGCCTCCCGGGTTCACTTTCGTCGTGCGATGCGTAAGACGATTTCGACTGCGGTAAGGGCGGGAGTGCAGGGTGTCAAGGTGCAGGTTTCCGGACGGCTGGGTGGCGCCGAAATGTCAAGGCGCGAGAGTTATCACGAGGGCAAGGTGCCGCTCCACACTTTGCGGGCAGACATCGACTACGGCTTCTCCGAAGCCCGCACCACAGCGGGGGCGATCGGGGTGAAAGTCTGGGTCTACAAAGGTGAAGTTGTGCCGGTACGCGATTCACGGCCCAAACCTCCTCCGGCCCCGACAACTCCGGCCCCGACAACTCCGGCCCCGACAACTCCGGCCCCGACAACTCCGGCCCCGACAACTCCGGCGGACGACAAACCGTTGACGTCGGCCGAAGACGCAGCAGAAGGTGGTTCGTAATGTTGCTGCCCAAGCGAACCAAGCATCGCAAGCAGCACCGAGGCCGTCGTCGCGGGCTTGCCAAAGGGGGCACTGTCGTGCACTTCGGGGATTTTGGTCTCCAGGCGCTCGAGGCCGGTTGGATAACGAATCGCCAGATCGAGTCGGCTCGTGTCGCGATCACCCGGCATGTTCGTCGAGGCGGGCGAGTTTGGATCAACATCTTTCCCGACAAGCCCGTCACAAAGAAGCCTGCCGAGACTCGTATGGGTTCAGGCAAGGGCAACCCGGAGGGCTGGGTTGCCGTTGTGAAGCCTGGGCGCGTGATGTTTGAGTTGACTGGCGTTCCCGAGCCCGTCGCAAAAGAGGCCATGCGCCTTGCGGGCCACAAGTTGCCAATCAAGTGTCGGTTTGTGAAGCGAGAAGGGGTGGAAGGGTGAAAGCCAACGAGGTGCGCGAGCTGCCCATGGAGGAATTGAAGATCAAAATGGACGAAGCCAAAGAGGAGTATTTCAACCTCAGGTTCCAAAGCGCGACGGGTCAACTGGACAATTTTAACCAGTTGGGCCAAGTCAAGCGCGAGATCGCTCGACTTGAGACTATTCGCCGCGAGCGCGAACTTGGGATCGAGGTTGAAGTAAGTGAAGCCGAAGCGGAAGCCCCCGAGGCCAAGCGAAAGTGGCGCCGAACGGCGCCCGCAACGGAGGAGAACGCTGAAACGGTAGAGGCAGAGAATCTACATAACGAGGCGGAGGCAGGTGACGACGATGCCTGAGCGCACGCAGCGCAAAACGCGCACCGGCTTCGTAGTTGGGGACAAGATGGACAAGACTGTTGTTGTCTCAATCGAGCGTACAGTGCGGCACCGTTTGTACGGCAAGATCTACAAGCGAAACTCGAAGTTGCACGCGCATGACGAGGCAAACGAGGCAAAAGTCGGCGACAAGGTCCGTGTGGCCGAAACCCGTCCGCTGTCGAAAACAAAGCGTTGGAGAGTGGTCGAGATCATGGAACGTGCTCAATGATTCAGTCGGAAACAAGAGTCAAAGTGGCAGACAATTCCGGCGCTCGGGAGGTCCTTGTTATTAAGGTCCTCGGCGGTTCGCGTCGCCGCTACGCGAGGGTTGGAGACATCGTCGTCGGGACCGTAAAGGATGCTTTGCCAAATCAGCAGGTCAAGGCCGGCGAAGTGGTGAAGGCGGTCGTGGTTAGGACTGCAAAGGAAAAACGACGTCCCGACGGAAGTTACATTCGCTTCGATGACAACGCCGTGGTCTTGCTGGACGAGAAGAAGAACCCCCGCGGAACCCGAGTATTCGGGCCCGTCGCGCGGGAACTCCGAGACAAGGATTTCATGAAGATTGTTTCGCTAGCGCCGGAGGTGCTTTGATGCCTGCTATCAGAAAAGGCGATCGGGTGCGGGTTATGACTGGCAAGGATGCGGGCAAGGACGGGCGCGTAATTGCCGTGCTTCCTAGCGTGGGTCGAGTGTTGGTCGAAGGGATTAACCGCGTGAAGCGTCATGAGAAGGTCCGTCCTGCGCGGGGCCGCGCCGGGCAAGAGGGAGGTATCGTGACGAAGGAATTGCCTGTAAACCTTGCCAACGTTGCGCTGGTTTGCCCGACTGATGGGCCTACCCGAACAGGGTCGCGTATCGATGCTGATGGAACGAAGATCAGGGTCTGTACAAAGTGTGAAGCGGAGATATAGATGACACCCGCAGCGCAACCCAGAATGAAGGCCAAGTTCGATTCCGAAGTCCGACCCGCGCTCGCGGAGCAATTGGGCCTCAACGTCATGGCCGTGCCGCGTATTACAAAGATCGTCATAAATATGGGTGTCGGTGACGTTCTGAAGGACTCCAAGGCTCTGGAGAATGCGGTAGCCGATTTGAAAGTGATAACTGGCCAAAAGCCTGCCATCACAAAGGCGAAAAAGTCGATCGCTGCATTCAAGCTGCGCGAGGGCCAATCGATAGGCGCTAAGGTGACGCTCAGGGGCAACCGCGCTTGGGAGTTCTTCGACAGGCTCGTCACGCTTGCGATCCCAAGGATCAGAGACTTCAGAGGTTTGTCCGCAAAGGGTTTCGACGGGCGGGGGAACTACACATTTGGAATCACCGACCAAACTGTCTTCCCAGAGGTCGATTACGACAAAATCGATAAGGTCAGGGGGATGGACATAACGGTCGTAACCACGGCCAAGACCAACGAAGAAGGCCGGGCGCTTCTCGATGCCTTTGGCTTTCCATTCAGAAAGCAGTAGAGATGGC
>CAZCSK010000069.1:0-8611 GCA_964501265.1 uncultured Actinomycetes bacterium | reverse complement strand
GGTTTGGAGTGGGCAGCCTTCGCCATCGCCGGATTCTTTATCTTCGGCCTTCAACTTCGAGGACTAATGACAGGAAACTGATATAAATAACGGTTCACCCTTGAAATCAAAGGACTGCCCGTTTTGGACGCTGAGATTGGCATCGGAAAGGTCGCAAGGCACGCCTACGGCTTCGATGACATAGCAATCGTTCCATCGCGGCGCACACGCGATCCCGACGATGTCGACATCTCGTGGGAGATCGACGCCTACCAATTCACTCTTCCTGTGCTCGCTGCCGCAATGGACGCAGTCGTTTCCCCAACGACTGCCGCGCTGATCGGGCGCTTGGGGGGCCTTGGCGTCTTGAACCTCGAGGGCCTGCATACGCGCTACGAAGAGGCTGATGCGATGCTCGAAGAGATCGCTTCCCTGCCGCAGGCCCATGCGACCGCACGGATGCAGGAGATTTATCAGGCCCCCATTCGCGAAGAACTAATTTCGAAGTGTATCGCTGAAATCAAGCAGACCGGAGTCACGGTGGCGGCAAGCCTCACACCGCAGCGCGTCGAGGAGTACGCCAAGATCGTCCTGGAAGCTGAACTCGACATCCTCGTGATCCAGGGGACAGTCGTTTCCGCGGAGCACCTGTCGTCGCGCACGGAGCCGTTGAACCTCAAAGCCTTTATCGCAACTTTCGACCTGCCGGTGATCGTAGGCGGATGTGCCTCCTACCAGGCCGCTCTCCATTTGATGCGGACGGGCGCCATCGGTGTTCTGGTCGGCGTCGGCCCCGGAGCGGCTTGCACGTCAAGACAGGTTCTGGGTATCGGGGTTCCTCAGGCCACTGCAATTGCGGACGCAGCCGCCGCCCGCATGCGCCATCTAGACGAGACCGGCCGCTACGTCCAGGTGATCGCGGACGGAGGGATGCGCACCGGAGGAGATATCGCCAAAGCAATCGCCTGCGGGGCGGACGCGGTCATGATCGGCTCGCCGCTCGCAAGATCCACCGAGGCCCCGGGCCGCGGCTTTCATTGGGGAATGGCCACTTTCCACTCGGCGCTTCCACGGGGAGTGCGCGTCGCGTCTTCGCCCCTTGGAACAACTGAAGAGATTCTTCTCGGCCCGACAAGCGTCAACGACGGCACAATGAATCTGTTCGGCGCTCTTAGGAACTCAATGGCTGTTTGCGGGGCCGAAACCTTGAAGGATTTCCAGAAGGCTGAAATCGTCATTGCTCCTTCGATCAAAACCGAGGGCAAGTTTCTGCAGCGGCAGCAAGGGCTCACATAGGAATGAGCATCGACGAAGACTTCGACCGAGTACTCGTCGTTGACTTCGGGGCCCAGTATGCGCAGCTCATTGCACGGCGCGTCCGTGATTGCCGCGTTTTCTCCGAGATTGTTCCTGACGACATTACCGCTGAGGAAGTCCGCCAAAAGCGGCCCAAGGGAATCATTCTCTCGGGTGGTCCGAAAAGCGTTCACGAGCCGGGCGCGCCGCTTGTAGATCCCGCTATTTTTGAATTGGGTGTTCCGATCCTCGGCATTTGTTACGGGCATCAGCTCATGGCCCGAGCCCTGGGGGGTGCGGTCGCCAAGGGCGCGGCGGGCGAATTTGGCCGCACCTCTCTTATCGGAACCGGCGGGATTCTCATGGATGGATTGCCCAACGAACAGAGCGTCTGGATGAGCCACAACGACGCCGTGACGGTTGCCCCGGAGGGATTCCGATGCTTGGCCAAGACCTCCGCCTCACCCATCGCCGCCATGGAGGACATCGAACGGGGCCTCTTTGGGGTGCAGTTCCACCCGGAAGTGGGCCACACGCAGCTAGGCGTCGACATCCTCAAGAACTTTCTTTATACCGCTTGCGATTGTCGGCCCTCCTGGACCGCCTCCGGGGTAATCGAGACTGTTGTTGATGCGGTCCGGGCCCAGGTCGGAGGGATGAGAATTGTGTGTGGGTTATCGGGCGGAGTTGACTCGGCGGTCGCGGCGGCGTTGGTGCACAAAGCCGTAGGCGACCAACTGACGTGCATCTTTGTCGATAACGGAATGATGCGGGCAGGGGAGTCCGATCAGGTCGTCGAAACATTCAGACGCAATCTGAATATTGATTTGATCCACTCAAAGTCGGGGGACCGCTTCCTCGCCAAACTTATCGGCGTCACCGATCCTGAACAAAAGCGCAAGGTCATCGGCACCGAGTTCATCCGCGTTTTTGAAGAGATAGCGGCAGACATCGATCGCGGACCGGCGCGTTTCCTAGTGCAGGGGACGCTCTATCCCGATGTGATCGAGAGCGGGGGCAGCAAGGCCTCTTCCGTCATCAAGACTCATCACAACGTTGGGGGCCTGCCCGACGACATGAACTTCGAGTTGGTCGAGCCTTTGCGAGATCTTTTCAAGGACGAAGCCAGGCGCGTGGGTGAGGAGCTGGGTCTGCCGGAGGAGATCGTTTGGCGTCAGCCGTTCCCCGGCCCCGGGCTCGCCGTGAGGATCATTGGCGAAGTTACGTTGGAGAGACTTGAGTTGGTAAGAGCCGCCGACGCTATCGTCGTAGATGAGATCACCAAAGCGGGGCTTTACAAAGAGATTTGGCAGAGTTTTGCCGTGTTGCTGCCGGTGCGTTCGGTCGGCGTCATGGGCGATGACCGCACCTACGGACATCCCGTCGTCGTGCGAGCCGTCACGTCGGAAGATGCGATGACCGCCGATTGGGCAAGGCTTGATTACAAATTGCTGGAAACAATTGCCAACCGGATCGTTGCTGAAGTTCCCGGCATCAACCGAGTGACATACGACATCTCCTCGAAGCCCCCCGCCACGATCGAGTGGGAATAACCAGACGCGCCCTGAGCTGGGGGCCAGTCCTTTTGCTGGTGCTCGGTGGTTGCCGGGCACAGGCACCCTCGAAACCCAACGCGACTAGGGCACCCAGCGCGCCGACCTCGTCCGTCATTCCTCCACCCTCGCCCGAGCCGTCACCCAATGATCGGCCTACTTTGGTTGAAGTCGGACGTTTCAATAAGCCAATCTTCGTGACGGCCCCCGTGAGCGACCCCCGTCTTTTCGTTGTTGAGCAAGAAGGCAGGATCAAGGTTCTGGTTGAAGGCAAAGCTCTGCCAGCCCCTTTCCTCGACATAGTCAGCAGCGTGTCCTCGGGTGGAGAGCGAGGACTTTTCTCAATGGCATTTTCGCCTGACTACGCGACGAGTGGCCTCGCGTACGTAAGTTACACCGACCGAACGGGCGACAGCCGACTTGATGAATATCGCGTTTCGTCCGACCCCAACCGGCTCGAAGCCAGGTCGCGACGGCAGATTCTTTTCGTCAAGCAGCCGTTTCCAAATCACAATGGCGGGCTCATCCTTTTCGACCCTTCGGGCATGTTAATTTTTGGACTTGGAGATGGCGGTAGCGGAGGCGATCCCGGAAACCGGGCCCAGAACCTAAGCGAGTTGTTGGGAAAGTTGGTTCGCATCGACCCCAGGCATCCTTCATCGGGCAATGCTTACGGAATTCCTTCCGACAATCCGTTCATCGGTCGCTCCGGCGCGCGGCCGGAGATCTGGGCCTACGGCCTCAGAAATCCATGGAGGTTTGCGTTCGATCCTGCAACTCGCGATCTATATGTTGGCGATGTGGGACAGAATCGAGTGGAGGAGATCGACTACGTGCCTCCGGCGGCCCAGCCCGGCGCCAACTTCGGCTGGCGCAAGTACGAAGGGGATCAATTGTTCACCGACGATCGCATCGACGAGTCGCGACTCGTGCGACCGATACACACCTTGGCTTTGGGGGGCCCGGCCTGCGCAGTGACGGGTGGTCACGTGTACCGAGGGGAAGTCAAATCCCTTCGTGGTTTCTACATCTACGCGGATTTCTGCGAAGGCAAGATCAAAGGCTTTAGAGTACGCGGCGGTGCGGCGGTTGAGCACACGACATTTGACCTACCCGTAGTTTCCGATCTGGCTTCTTTTGGCGAGGACTCCGCCGGAGAACTTTATGTGGCGTCACTCGGAGGATCGGTTTTTAGGGTGGCGCGCGCGGCCTGATGCGGATAGGGATCTTTTCGGACATACATGGCAACTGCGTTGCACTCGATGCCGCGTGCGAGGACATGGATCGCCATGGAGTGGACTCCCGCGTCTGCTTGGGCGACGCGCTTCAAGGGGGATGTCAGCCGGCGGAAGTGGCCGAGCGGCTCAAGGCCCTGAACTGTCCCGTCATCATGGGCAACGCAGATTCCTGGTTGCTAACGGGACGCGTCGAGGCAGAGTCTTCGGAGAAAGTTTCCGACCGAATGCAGGAAGTTGGCGATTGGTCGAGGGCTCAGCTGGGGGATGAGGGCATTTCCTACATTGAGTCCTTCCTGCCCACGCATGATGTGGCTTTGGAGGGCGGAAAGAGCTTGCTTGCATTTCACGGGTCGCCGGCATCATTTGACGAAGTGATCCTTCCCGACATGCCGGCCGAAGAGATCCAACAGGCCGTCGGGGATGTACAAGCAAACGTGCTTGCAGGAGGGCATGTCCATTTGCAATGGGTCGGGGAAGTGGGCGACTCGCTGTTCCTAAATCCCGGAAGTGTCGGCGTTTCATATAACCGCATGCTTCCAAGAGAGGCGTTCTACGTATATCCAATCGCCGAATACGCCATTCTCACATCGGACAAAGAGAGTTTGACGCTCGAGTTTTGCCGCGTCCCTTTCAGCGTGGAGTTACTCGGAGAGGCAGCACTAACGAGCGGTCGCCCCTACGCGGATGGCGAGGCAGCTCAATACCGCCCGCGGTAGTTCATCGGCCAGTCACTATCGGTGGGTCAGGAAGTCCTCGATCGCTTCGTTGATGGCATCGGGGTTTTCCATCGGCGCGAAATGGCCGGCCTTAGGGATCGAAACGAACTTTGAACCGATAATCTTGGCGGCCATCTCCTGAGCCCCGTCCAACGGCATCAGTTGATCCTCTTCGCCGTGGAGAACGAGCGTTGGGACGGTTATGGACTGCAGGAGTTCGGTCGAATCGGGTCGGTCCTTCATCGCCATGGCATCCATGACCGTCGTGGCGGAGGGACTTTCCTCGAACATCGGCCGAGCCGCATCCTTTACGTTCTCCGAGACACCAGGCGCGAAGATCTTCGCGAACAGCCCGTCGATCAGCGCAGCGGTTCCCTTTTCATTAGCCAGAGCCGCTGCTGCATCGCGCCCCTCCTTCGCCTCGGGCGGATCCTCGCCCGCCTTGGTGTCGATCAATATCAGCGATCGAATGAGTTCGGGGTGTCTGCGCCACAGGGCGAACAAGACGTAGCCTCCCATCGATTGTCCTGCGACGTCGGCTTTGTCTACCCCGAGGGACTTGATTGTTTCGGCCACATCGTCGGCGTAGTCGTCCATCAGGCCATCAGGCGACGCGGGGCTTTTTCCTCTGCCCCGCAGGTCAACGGCAACGACTTGCCGGATATCTGAGAGCCCGTCGAGTTGGGCCTGCCACAAACGCCTGTCAACAGGAAAACCATGTACTAGGACCAAGACGTCCCCCGATCCTTTTTTGTCGAACCCTAGAATCATTGTCTTTCCTTTCTCTCGGTTACATGTTTCCGCGACGTCGCGTCATCCTACGGCGATAATGGCTCTCGTGAGTATCGATCATCTGGAGGCAGACCAAACACCGCCTGAGTCGCAGGATGTTCTGGCCGGCCTGAACCCACCGCAGCGCGAGGCGGTCCTGCATTCCGAGGGCCCGGTTCTAGTGGTTGCCGGGGCCGGCAGCGGCAAGACTGCCGTGCTGACCCGACGTATCGCCCATCTAGTTAGCGAACTGGACGTGTCGCCATTTTCCGTCCTCGCAATCACCTTCACGAACAAGGCGGCCGATGAGGTCAAGGATCGTGTGGCGGGCATGGTCGGACCCGTCGCTCGCAAGATGTGGATCGGCACTTTCCATTCCATGTGCGTCCGAGTTCTGCGTTCCGAGATCCAGCGGCTGGGCTATAAGCGCGCCTTTACGATCTACGACGCCCAGGACAGCCAGCGGCTCATATCGATCATCATGAAAGAAACCGAGATCGATCCCAAGCGCATCAAGCCCTCCAGCGTCTTGCACACGATTAGCAGGGCAAAGGACGATCTGATCGGGCCCGCGGCATTTGAGCAAACCGCAACCACATGGATAGAGCGCAAGATCGCCGGTGTATACGCGATCTATCAGAAGCGTTTGACCGAGGCCAATGCTCTGGACTTCGACGACATCATCAATCTCACGGTACGCATCATGCGCGAGTTTCCCGAAGTCCGCGAGGCTTACCGGATGCGCTGGGAGCACATCCTCGTCGATGAGTTCCAAGACACCAACGGGGCGCAGTTCGAGTTGGTGCGGCTACTAGGCGCCCCGGCGGGCAACGTCATGGTGGTCGGCGACATGGACCAGTCTGTCTACGGATTCAGGGGAGCCGATTACCGCAATCTGGGGCGGTTCGAGGAGGCTTTTGCCGGAGCGAAAGTCATAACGCTGGAGCAGAACTACCGCTCGAGCCAGAACATCCTGTCCGCTGCGAACGCACTGATCGAAAATAATCGGGCACGCAAACCAAAGAACCTTTGGACCGACGCTGGACTAGGCGAGCCGATCGTTCGCTACCATGCCGAAAACGAGCACGACGAAGCATCCTTTATTGCGAAGCAAACTCAGGAACTGAGAGACCGCCATTCACTCAAGTTCAAAGACATTGCAGTCTTCTATCGAACCCACGCTCAGTCCCGCGTCATCGAGGACATCTTTACGCGATACGGGATCCCATACCGCATAGTTGGAGGTCTGCGCTTCTACGAGCGTAAGGAAATCAAGGACATTGTGGCGTACCTCCGACTGCTTGACAATCCCGCCGACGCCATCAGTCTTCGAAGGGCCATAAACACGCCGCGCAGGGGTCTGGGGGATCGCACGATAGAGCGATTGGCCACTTTCTCCGAGCTGAGAGGGATCTCTTTGTATGAAGCCATGGAGTCGGCCGATGAAATCGAGACACTGTCGCGCCGGGCTCTCAGTGGCATCCAGGATTTTCTGCGCATCATCGCGGAACTGCAAGCTTTCAAGGCAAAGGAGGTGCCGCTGCGGGCATTGGTTGAGGTCTCCTGGGATCGCAGCGGATATATGGCCGAGATCGAGTCCGAAAGATCCATTGAAGCGTTGGGCCGCGTTGAGAACCTGAAAGAATTTGCCGGCGTCGCGGGCGAGTACCAGGAGCAGTATCCGGAAGGGCAACTAGAAGACTTTCTCTCGCAGATCTCACTTGTGAGTGAACAAGATGAGTACGACGAGGAAGAGGCTTCGGTAACGCTTATGACCTTGCACAACGCCAAGGGTCTCGAGTTTCCGGTCGTGTTCATGACCGGGATGGAAGAGGGAGTTTTGCCGCATTTGCGTTCCCTCACGGAGCCGGGGGAGTTGGAGGAGGAGCGACGGCTGGCGTATGTAGGCATCACGCGGGCCCAGGGGCGCCTTTTCCTGACTCACGCTTGGAACAGGTCGCTTTGGGGCGGAGCCAATTACAATCCAGTCTCTCGGTTCGTGAAGGAAATTCCCGATAAATTGATTCGAGTGGTTGGAGACAGGCCGGCCAAGCGCGCGATGTCACGGGGCCCCCGATATCCAGATCTGCAGCGGGCGTCGGCCGGGTGGCAAATCGGTCAAAAAGTTTCTCACGATCGCTGGGGTCGAGGGATGATTACTGCGCTTTCGGGTTTCGGGGAAAAGGCGGAGGTGACGGTCGTATTTGACGATGAAGGGGAGCGCCACCTGCTGCTCGCATATGCTCCGATCAAAGCCGCCGATTGAGAGGAGACCTGTGGAACCGCTACCGATTCAGGAACTGATCCTGCGGGTTCTGGTGGCGGGCGCGCTCGGGGGCCTGGTGGGACTAGACCGCGAGCTTTCGGATAAGGCAGCCGGACTTCGAACTCACATCCTTGTTTCGCTGGGCGCTGCGCTCTTTACTCTCACGGGCGCCTTCGGGATCGTTGGCGGCGATTCAACCGTCGCCGTTGATCCAACTCGGGTTGCTGCGCAGGTTGTTACTGGAATCGGATTTCTGGGGGCCGGAGCGATCATCCGCCAGGGCATGACAGTACGAGGGCTAACGACCGCCTCGGGACTGTGGGTCACCGCAGCCATTGGAACGGCTGTCGCCCTGGGTTTCTGGGAAGGCGCGATCGCCACAACAGTCGTGGCGGTGGTAGCTCTCTTTGGACTGAAGCGAGTAGAACGCAAGTTGCTTCGCAGACTAAAGCCAGGCAGGGTCGAGTTTGTGATCGACGCGGGAGGTGAGTTTCAGCTCCACGAAGTCACGGAGATGCTGCATGAGCGCAAATGCCGGATTGACTCAGTGTCGATGGAAACCACCGATGAGGACACCCGCAACGTCACTTTGTCGTTGCGCCTTCCCCCTCGGACAGGGGCACAGGAGGTAGCTGATGCGGTTCGGGCGATGGCTGGCGTATCTAACGTCGACTGGAGCCGCTGACCCCATTTGATTTCGGGGGGTTCGCAGCTTCTGGCGCGCGCAGTTCTGTACCTAAGGGGGCTGCTACCCCCCCGAACCCCCCACTTGATTTCGGGGGGTTCGCAGCT
>CAZCSK010000068.1:0-8818 GCA_964501265.1 uncultured Actinomycetes bacterium | reverse complement strand
AGGACACTGGGGGATTCACGGAGTTCGTTCCTTTGCCGTTCGTCCACATGGCCGCACCTATCTTTCTAAAGGGCAAGGCGCGCAAGGGCCCAACCTTCGAAGAGTCGCTCAAGATGCACGCGGTAGCGCGGCTGGCGCTTCATCCGTGGATCACAAACATTCAGGCCTCGTGGGTGAAACTCGGTACGCGCGGAGCGCAGATGGCTCTTGAGACCGGCTGCAACGATCTGGGCGGAACGTTAATGAACGAGATCATCTCGCGCTCGGCGGGAGCCGCCCACGGTCAGGAAGTCACACCGGAAGAAATGAAGGGATTGGCGGAGGGAATCGGCCGGCCCTGGGCCCGGCGCAACACAATTTACGACATCTTAGAGACGGTGCCGCTAATGGACGTCGCGGCGGTGAAATAGAAAAGCCGAGATGGACGCGAGTACGAGTAAGTAGACGCCGAGAATCAGCCCGGCCTCCACACTTGAACGTTCTGCGAGGGCCAGACTTACCGGGGGTTCGGCCGAAAAAAAGTTCTTGAAAGGCGAGTAGCCAACCAATACAACTGCGGCATTGTTGGACACCAGCCAGGCGGACAGGCTGCCTGTGGCGCGGATCAAGCCCTCTGCGATGAGCAAATATCCGAAGGCCGCGCCGAGCGCCGCTGCCGTGTTCCTTATCAGCATCGCGAACGTGAAGCCGAAGAGGCCGCTCAGGGCAGGAAGGTACATTCCGCGCAGGACTACCGACATCATGTCTTTTCGCCAGATCTCATCGACTCCAACGGCACTTCCGCGGAAGAAGAAGGCGGGCGAGGTGAAGGCGGTGACTAAAAGCGCAAAGATGAGAAAGACCGACGCGCAAGCGGCAAGAACTGCCAAAATCTTCGCAGCGAGTACACGCATACGCCGCGGTTCCCAAGTCAAGAGAGAGGGAATCGTTCCCGCCCCCCATTCAGCCCCGATTATCGTCGCACCGATGACTAGAGCGAAGATCGCTGAGGGAAGTATGAGCGCCTCGAAGGCACTCGGCAACGAGAGAAGGTGAAACCTGCGATCACCCTTTTGATTGGTGCTGTTTAGGCTGGACCTGGATAGTTGTGCGCGGCATTGGGGCCGAGGCTGGGGCTCGGAAAATTTCCCGATTCTCTCCTGTTGGATGCGATTGATCCGGTTGATCTCCGCATTGAAGCGGGGGTTTTGGGGGTCAAGAGGGAGCAGGTTGGGGGTGAGAGGGATTCTCTCAGTTGCGCATTTATGAATCCGATCGGGTAGGAGGGCTCTTGCGCGCAGGATCGATTGATTGAATTCGGCTTCTTGCGCTTCTGGTAAGGCGCCGGTGGAAACGAATGCCCCGATGCCCGCGAAGACTGATCCGGCGACGGCGATGATTCCCAGCAAACGTGTAACGTCTCGGGCAAATACCCGTCGGAACTCAACGCCCAGCAGTCGTCTCATGGTTCCGGGTCGGCGGTCAATTCCAAGAAGACCTCCTCCAGGCTCACCTCGACCGGACGCAATTCGTCCAAGTAGAGGTCTTGTTCGGCGAGCGCCCTGGTAATAAGACTTGCCTGATTGGCCGGGATTCGAACTTTGATGGTGCCAAAGTCCAGGGTTGCCTCGAGCCCCGCCTTCTTCAAGATCGATAGCGCCTTCTTGGGGAATTTTACCGACACCGCCATTGCCGCGGAGCGACCCATCGCTAGAACTTCGTTTACCTCACCGGCGGCCACGCATTTGCCTCGACTCAAAATGGCAACTCGGTCGCACACCCCCTGGATCTCACTCAAGATGTGACTCGACACAAAGATTGTCCGGCCTTCATCGGCCAGACTTTTCAGAAGCGAGCGGACCTCGGTGATGCCTGCCGGATCCAGCCCGTTGGCCGGTTCGTCCAGTATCAACAGTTCCGGATCACGCATCAAGACAGCCGCCAGTCCTAGCCGCTGTTTCATACCCAGGGAATAGTCACGGACGAGATCGCGCTGGCGGTCGGCAAGTCCGACTCGGGTCAGAGAGGCGAGTACTTCTCGTTTGCCAAGCCCGTGAATTCTGGCGAGATACTCGAGGTTGCGCTTGCCTGAGAAGCGCGGAAAGAATGCGGGGGTCTCGACCATTGCCCCGACTCGGCGAACAACTTTTGCCAGATTCTTCGAAGGATCGATTCCGAGAAGTTGCATGGTTCCGGAAGTGGGACGCACCAGGCCCAGAAGGCACCGGATCGTCGTTGTCTTGCCGGAGCCGTTCGGCCCCAGGAATCCAAAGACCCCTCCCTCGGGCACAGACAGATCGAGTCCGTCGAGCGCCGTCGTTCCACCACGGAAACCCCAATAACGCTTGCGGAGAGCCTCGACTTCAATTGTCGCCATTGTGCCGCGACGCTATCAGACTCCCAGGCGCCTTCCCTGTTGGCCGAAAACCGGCCTCGCGGGCCGTATTCGATTTAACATTGAGCCAAATGGTCAACGACATCGACGTCCACCGCGCCGAGGATTTCTCGACGCGTATTGACGATCTTGTGGCTTCGGCCCTCGAGGACCAGGCACGCGAAAAGCAACTCATGACCGACGCAGTCACAGCGGCGACTACAGCCTTGTCGTCCGCGCGCAAGGAACTTCAGTCAATCCGTGAACTCATCGACCAGCGCGACCGCGCTGTGGTCGACGCAATCGAGACCAGGCTCTCGGGAGTCGGAACTGAACTCACCTTGAACTCTCTGGTTGAGAGGCTCGACGAACTCTCTCACCGCAAGCCGGCGGACGAGGCCGTCGGCGATCTTCTCCCTCAGCTGGAGTCGCTTAACCAGCAAGTCAAGGATTTGGAGACGGCCTTTGCGGTGGCCGATCCATGGAAACCCGCGGCCGAGGTGCAGCGGGCGCTACAAGAAAGACTCGGCGAACTTTCCGCTACCTTTAGTCAAGGCCTGTCGGGGCTTAGCGAATCGATCTACGGAAGTGGAAGTGCGCTGCAAAAGGAAATCAAGTCTGAAGTTGTCCATCGGCTTGACTCCTTGGTGGAGACTTCATCCGCGCAACTCGCTCTGGCGCGTGACGAAGTGATCCAGCGTGTCGGCGATGCCACGACGGCGCAACTCGAATCGACACGCGACGCAGTGATACAACGCGTTCTCACTGCAATAACCGCGCAGCTCGAATCGACGCGAGATGAAGTGACACAGGGCCTCGCCGCTACCACTGCGGAACAGTCCTCGTCCCTGCAGGCCTCGCGCACCGACATGAAGGAGGTACTGCAGCGGGCAACGACCCGTCTATCGGACAAACTTGCTCAGCATCAAAACGAAATGACTCAGGTTCTCGCGGGGCTCCTGGAGCCATACGAGCATGAGTTGCAGGAGTTTGTCGAGGGGATAAGACGTACCAACTCGCGAATTGGAAAGACCAATGTGCAGATCGAGGAGTTGCGGCAAGCTCTGGTCGCTCATGTAGCCCACCGAGAACTTTCCCTCGAACAGCTTCGTGAAGGCGTTGTGGCCGACATCGTCGCGCAGATCACCGACGGGTTAGAGAAACCGGACCGCAAGCGGATGGTTGATGCCTTACGTGAATCGAAGTCGAGAAAGCATGAGAGGCGAGACGCCGAGCGCTACCGAAAACTCGTAAAGCGCGGCAAAATAATCGCGGACGCAGAACCTCCCCTGCTACCGGAACCACCACTACTGACTGTCGATGAAACGCAGGTTCCGCCCGACGATGCATCTGCTATCCAGACCACACCTGAAGCTGTGACCCCCGCTACACCACCGGCACCGCGACGAAAGTCGTCAACCGCCAAGTCGGTCTCCAAACGCCCATCGAAACCAGTTTCTGCCGGGCGCGCCAAAAAGCGCTAGGAGACTTGAGGACCAGGAGGAGGTTGGAGGTACTCCCGGAGGGCCACATGAGGCCGCCAACCCAGAGGCCTGCGCATAGCAGCCACGCGGTGGCCCGTAGGGAGTGCCTGCGACCGGGACGGCTACCATGACGACATGAAAACAGAGGTTTCAGCACGCGTCCTAGCGGTCGTCGTCACGCATAACGGACGCGAATGGCTAGGGGAGTGCCTCAAATCGCTCCGGGCCCAGAGCCTGCCGATGGAAGTCGTGGTGGTCGACAGCGGGTCGGACTCATCGGTCGAAGAGATCGTTGCTCAGATTCTTCCCGACGCAGATTTCGTCCGCATTGATAACAACGTTGGCTTCGGCGCTGCGGCTAATCACGCTCTCGAGGTTTCCGGCAAGGCCCCCGATGCCGATTACTTTCTCTTCATTCACGACGACACTGCCCTTTTCCCTGATGCCGTAGAGCATCTCGCTACACATTCGGTCCAGACAGCGTCGGGAGTAGTTGGAGGAAAGGGTCTGAACTGGCACCATCCCGAGACCTTAGTGGAAGTCGGAATGCAGGCCGATCAGTTTGGATTCCCTTATGCAGGTCTTGAAGAGGGCGAGATCGATCAGGGCCAGCATGATTCGCCCAAAGAGGTGCTCTATGTCAGCAACGCGTGCATGCTGGTCTCACGCCTGCTCGTCGAGCGATGCGGACTCTTCGATGCCGATTACTTTGCCTTTGGCGAAGACCTCGACCTTTGCACCAGGGCGCGCCTTTCGGGCTTCAAAGTTTCCGTGCAGCCGGCGGCGCGCTTTCGTCACGCGGTAGCTCTCGCCCACGGAAATAGACCCGTTAGAGGAATCGAATCCATCCGCTTCTTTACGCGGCGCAACCGGCTTCGCACGATCATGAAGAACGTCGCATTTTACCGGCTGTTTATCGTCCTGACTCTTTACGGCGGCGTGATGTTTGCGGAGATCGGATTGCTGATTTTCTTTCGAAGGTTTAGAGAGTTGTCCGCCTATCCGCGGGCGCTCTACTCGTTCTTGAAATCCGTTCCTCAGGTCCTCGCCCGGCGCCGGGCGGTGCAGAAGCGCAGATCAGTGCCCGACCGAAGGGTGCGGCGTTTTATGACCCGCGATACGCATCGGGCGAGAGTCTTTCTGGAGCGAAGAGCGCGCGACTGGGAACACGGCACCCTAGCCTTCGGCGCCCGCACTCTCAAGCGACTTTCTCCGTCCGCCCTCAAAGAGACCCTAGGCATCGGGATTAGGAAGCCCCAAACGATCGTGGCGTTGGTGCTCGCTCTTGTTCTTGTATTTGCCATGCGAGGAGTCTTGTTCGGCGATGCCGTTGCCGCCGGATCTCTCTGGCCGTTTCCCGAATCGACGCGTCGTTTCTTGACCGACTATTTCGTGGCCTGGCGAGATATTCGGCTCGGCACCGAATCGGCGGCGCCCCCTGCTTTCGTGATCCTGTGGTTCACGGGGGTGCTGAGTTTGGGAAATGCTCTCGGCGCGCAGAAGATCCTCCTCGTTGCTCTTGTGCTGATTGGCCTCGTTGGAGTTAACCGATTCATGGCTCGGCGCACGCAGTCGATATCCGCTCGCCTTGCCGCAACCGCGATCTATTCACTCGGTCCGGCCACTCACCTGATCGTATCCACAGGAGATCTCGCCGCTCTCGCCCTCTTTGCTGGGCTTCCCTTTCTATTGGAGATCGCATTGCGGATGCTCGGCCCCGTCCCTGGCGAAGAAGGAGACCGTCCCGCAACACCGCTGGGGGGTCAGTCGATCGGTCGCGATGTTGCGCGGCTCGGGCTCATCGGGGCACTCGTTGTGGCGCTCGCCCCGAGCGCGTTTTTGGCGCTTGCGATGCTCTGGGTGATCTTGGGGCTCAACCATCTCACACGGGCGTGGGACCGACGCGAATCGATGCGCCGGATCGGGTTGCTACTGGCATCTTTGCCGGTGACCCTAGTTTTCCTAATTCCGTGGTCGTTCGAAGCATTGCGCCCCCGAGCGTCCATCCTCGGGCCGCTGTTCGCGGGCCGCGACGGTTCTTTCAGTCCGCTTTGGTCGAAGTTGTCTTTTGAGCACATGTTCTTGATGGACATCGATGGGCGGCTTGCAAGCGCCGTCGTGTTGGCGGCCGCTGCGGGCGCGTTGATCCTGGCGGGGCCGTCGGCCCGCAAGGAATCCAGGCTCCTTGGTACAGCCTGGATCGCCTTTGCTCTGATTGGAGGGTTGGCTGCCAAGGCGCTGATTCCCCCTCCGGTCGCCTCTCCGGCCATTTGGATCGTAGTTCCCCTTTTGATCCTTGCCCTGATGAGCGGACACTTCGTCTCCGCCCTTCGCGACGAGTTGCCTCGTTACGCCCTGGGCTGGAGACACATCGCCACACCTGCGGCCGCGCTTCTGATGATGGCCGGATTTTTTGGATCATGGATCCCCGGCCTCGCCGGATGGACGCGCCCAAGGGCAACGTTTGCAGCGGGGACCGGTGAAGGCGCGGCGTCCATATCCTCGTATCTCACTGCCACGGCGCGCGAGGCAGGCGACTTCCGAGTTTTGTGGCTCGGAGATCAGTGGGTAGATCCGATCCGCTCAGGTTCGCGTCGAATGGACGATGTTTCGTATTTGCTGACGGGCCCCCGAGGACTTTCCATGCTCGACGCGTTTGAGCCTTCGCCATCTGAGGGGGAGCGCCGCCTCGACGAAGCCGTCACCGCCCTGGTCGGCCGCAGGCTCCATCTCGCCGGACATCTTCTTGCCCCCGCCAGCGTCCGTTTCATAATCATTGATCCGCGCGACGAACTCCTAAGCGTCGCCCTCGGCCGCCAGCGCGACATCGCGCTCGAACAGCAGCAGGGTTCGATCGCCATCTACCGAAACTTGCAGTGGCTCCCCAGGGCCGGGCTCGCGCCCGACGGTTTGACGAAACCGGTTGCAGTGAGCGAAGGTGATGACCCCGCGCTGCTGCTTGTCAATTGGTCGGGGGGTAAGGCAATTCCCGCCCGGTCGCAAACGTCATTTCGAACGGAAGTGGCCGGCCCCCACAACGACCAAGTCTTGCTGGCGGAAAACTTCAACAATGCCTGGCGCGCGCGTATTGGCGATGTCGCGCTTGACCATGGGAAAGCATTCGGGTGGGCCAATCGTTTTGATTTGCCCAAGCAGGCAAAAGGGCAATTACGAATTTGGTTTGCGCGCCGTTACATCAGAATTGGATGGTTGTTTATCCAGGCGTTTGTACTTCTCGTAGGATTTGCGTCGTCGAGGACAGGCAGCACCGAGATCAAGGGGGCAGTCTCTTGAAGCGATCCGAGATTGCGTTCGCCCTCATTTTTGTGATTTGTGCCGGTGCATTTGTGTTTGCCGATCGTTTAATTCCCGGGCGCGGCACCGGCGAGCGCGGGGTGTCCACCGGAAGATTCATCTCAACAGCTTGGTACTGTCCCGGCCCCGGAGGCGAAGGGTTCGACCCCGTGATGTCGACGACGAATCTTGGAGACGTACCGGTGCGCCTGCGACGCCTTGCTGTGGGCAGTGCCTCCGCATCAGCATTCGAAGAGGGAGTTCTTGGCTCACACCGGCGCGCGCCAATTTCAGTGCTCAAGTTTGGGGTGAAGGACGCTGCCGGGTTAACCGAGGCCTTCGGCGCATCGACCTTTACCGACCTTGCCACGTTGGTTCCAGGAAAGGGAGCGGCGACGTCGACATGCTCGGTCCAGCCCTCCAACCGATGGCTCTTTGCCACCGGTAGCACAGCCAGAGGAGAAAACCACCACTTGCTGGTGTCGAACCCATTCGAGGAGGAAGCGGTTATCAAGGTTCGATTCCTGACTGAAGACAAGGATGTCGTCCCGGCGCGCCTGAAGGACCTGGTCGTGGGGGCACGCACGCAGGTGGACGTGTCTTTGGCGGACTTCTTTGCCGAGACTCCATCGTTTGGACTGGATGTCACGGCGACGCAGGGTCGAGTGGTTGTCTCGCGCTTTTCTCAAGTGGCGACCCGTTCGGGAGTCAAGGGATTGTCCTTAGCAGTTGGCGCAAGATCGCCGTCGGTAGGCTGGATCATTGCCGGTGGCGAAGTTCCTGGCGACGGCGAGGAGTTCATTGCTCTCGTAAACCCCGAGTCGAGCGAAGCCCTCGTGCAGTTGGTGTTTCAGTTGGAGGGTGAACAGTCCGCGCCGCCGGGCCTTGGAGAAATCGCTTTGAAGGGCGGAACACAACTGCGTGTGAAGATCTCGGACCACCTGCCGCGAGGTTCCAAGTACGGAGTGAAGATCACGTCCGCCAATGCGGTTCCGATTGTGGCCGAGCGGGAGACCGTTGCCGTGACGGAGGCGGGCGGCGGCTACGAATCCGTTTTTGCAGTCCGCGAACCCTCGGCTAGGTGGGCAGTAGGGGTCGGTTCTTTGGCTGGAGGCTCGGCGCTTCTTGCGATTTCTAACCCCGGAAGCACAGGTGCCGTGGTTCGAATTGGCATTTACCGTGAAGCGACCGAGAACTTTCCCACGGAACTGGGGGCGCTCAAGATCGCCGCAGGTAGGCGCTCGACCGTCGACCTCACTGGCTTTCTCGAAGGCGGCGCCGGGACGGCACTAATCGATGCTTTGGTGGGGAAGGTGGCCGTCGAAGGGTGGCTTGCGCTCGGCCCGCCATACGCCGACTTTGCCGGATTGCCTGGCCACCCGCTTGAGTAGTTATGAAACGATTCCATAGATGAGCAAGCCGCTTCTCACCATTGACGATTACGAGGAGGCCGCCCGCCGAACCCTTCCGCTTGCGGCATTCGATTACTTCCGCTCGGGTGCTAACGAGGAGCAGACGCTTCTAAGCAATCGCACGTCATTCCGCAACTATGAGATCTGGCCCCGCGTGCTTGTAGATGTTTCCGAGGTGGACACGTCGGTGACGGTCTGCGGGACCGAGATCGCGTTTCCTATTCTTGTTGCGCCGACCGCGTACCAGAAAATGGCGCACCCCGACGGTGAGTCCG
>CAZCSK010000067.1:0-9088 GCA_964501265.1 uncultured Actinomycetes bacterium | reverse complement strand
CCCACTTGCGCACGAGTTTGATTGCGCACTCGTTGGCCTCGGCCCCCGAATTGGCGAAAAACACACGGCCGTCATCCCAACCAAGAAGACTCGTGAGTTTCTCGGCAAGCAGCGCCATGGGCTCGGTGTAATAGAGGTTGGAGGTGTGCATCAGCCGACCCGCCTGATCGCCAACGGCTTGCGTCACAGCGGGATGTGAGTGTCCGATTGCCACCACGGCGATGCCAGCCACGAGGTCGATATATTCCTTCCCGGCCTCATCGAAGAGACGCGTGCCCTCACCGCGGACGAAGGTCACCGGCAAGCGCTTGTAAGTCGGCATCACAAACCGATCCGCCAGTTCTCTAGTCAAGTTCGGCGCGACCGTCATGGCAACACCATAGTCCCGGCGCCTTCGTCCGTGAAAATCTCCACCAGCAAAGCGTGCTGAACGCGGCCATCGAGTATGTGGGCCTGCTTTACGCCAGCCTCAATCGCAGCTACCGCGCTTTGGATCTTGGGAATCATCCCGGCCGACAGGCTTTCTGAGGTCAGCAGCTTTTTCAGCTGATCAACCGACGTCTCCGAGATCAGACTGTCTTCGTCGCCTAGATCGTGATAGAGACCCTCCACGTTAGTGAGAAACACCACCTTCTCGGCTCCCAGCGCTCCCGCAATCGCGCCCGCGGCGAGATCGGCGTTGATGTTGTACGCGCCGCCGGGCCCCGATCCGAAAGGGGCAACCACGGGAATGAACTCCGAGGCCACCAGAGTTTCGAGAATTGACGAGTTCACCGATTCAACCTCTCCCACGAAACCTAAGTCCTGGGCCCCAGGCCCCAGCACTTTGCGAGCAGTCAGCAATGCTCCGTCTTCTCCGGAGATACCAGCGGCGCGACCCCCATGGCCGTTCATCGCAGCCACCAAAGTCTTGTTTACTTGACCCATGAGCACCATCCTCACGATACCGACGGTCTCGGCATCGGTTACGCGATGTCCTCCGACAAAGGATGGCTCCTTGCCGAAACTTCGCATGGCCTCGGAGATCTGCTTGCCGCCGCCATGCACGACGATGGGATTCATCCCCACAAACCTTAAGAGCGTGATGTCGGTCGCGAACGAGTCGAGGCTCCGATCGTCGTCCAGGACCTCTCCGCCCACTTTGACCACGACCGTCTTGCCCGACCAACGCCGGATGTACGGAAGGGCTTCGATCAGAACGGCAGCCTTGGATTGCGCGTCTCTCACGTTTCGTACTCCGCGTTCAGTTCGACGTAGCGCGGTGTGAGGTCGGTGGTTAGCATTTCAGCGGAGGCAGATCCAACAAAAAGATCGCACACGATGGCTATCTCGTCTGACTGCATTGCCGTACGCGCCTGCGCGACGATGGTCTCGGGCGCGGGAATTCCTTCGTTCAGCACGACGGCGCCCCCTATCGAAATTGAAAGTTTGGCGAAGTTCACGGTAGCGCTGGAACGGCCAAGGGCAGCCGCAACTCTCCCCCAGTTGGGGTCGCCACCATAGACCATTGTCTTTACCAACAAAGATTCGGCGACTGTGCGAGCAGCACTGAAAGCATGAGCGGAATCCGCAGCCCCGCGGACCCTGACGCGCACTAACTTGGTCGAACCTTCCCCGTCTGCGACGATCTGTTCCGCTAGGGATTTGCACACGGCAAGCAGAGCCTGGGCGAATGAGCGGGCGTCGGGATGCACCCCCGATGCGCCGTTCGCAAAGGCAAGCAGAGTGTCATTCGTGCTCGTGTCGCCGTCGATGGTGATGGCGTTGTAAGTAACGTCGGCTGCCTGCGATAGCGCGTCTTGGAGGGCGGACGCCTCAACCACAGCATCGGTAGTAATGAACCCAAGTGTCGTAGCCATCCTCGGGGCGATCATCCCCGCCCCCTTGGTTATACCGCCGATCGTCCAGCCGTCTCGATGGGCCATCGCCGCCCTTTTCGGGCGGGTATCGGTAGTCATGATCGCTCTCATCGCATCTTTATCGGATGGACCTAAGGAGGCGGCAGCTTCAGCGATTCCCCTGGCCAGCTTGTCCATCGGTAGATGCATCCCAATGTGGCCGGTGGAGCAGACGAGCATCCGTTCCTTATCGACACCTGCCGCTTGCGCCGCAACCGAGGCCATCTGAATGGCGTCTTGGACCCCGCGCTCCCCCGTCATCGCATTTGCGCATCCGGAGTTGACCACCACGCCGCGCGCCTTTCCCGACTTTGCGCGCTCGCGCGATACGATCACTGGGCCAGCCGCTGCCGTGTTCGTCGTAAAGACCCCGGCGCAGGCTGCCTCCGTTTGCGAAAGGATCAGGGCCAGGTCCAACGATCCGGACTTCTTGATTCCGGCCTTGACACCGGCGGACACAAAGCCGCGCGCCGCGCAAACTCCCCCTTCGGTGGGAATGAGATTCACGGCACCAACGCCAAAGCTTCGAGACCCTCGGTCTCCTCGAACCCGAACATCAAGTTGGCGTTCTGCAGAGCTTGCCCCGCGGCGCCCTTCCCGAGGTTGTCTATCGCGCAAAAGGCAATGACCCGGCCGGTCCTTTTATCGAACCTGGCCGTCACTTCCGCAAAGTTGGTGCCGCTGAGACGTTTGGTTTCGGGAAGATGGTCATCTTGGAGCACTCGGAGAAATGGTTCGTTCGTGTAGGACGCCTGATACGCATCGAGCAAATGCGCTTGATCGACCCCGGGCCCTGCGACGGCCGAACAAGTAGCTAGAATGCCCCTCGTCATCGGCGCCAGATGAGGTACGAAGCCAACCTTGATTTCTGAACCAATCACCCGACCAAGCTCTTGTTCGATCTCAGGAATGTGTTTATGGCCGACAACAGCGTAGGGGCGAACATTTTCATTGGCCGACGAATAGTCGAAGCCTTCGGCGCTTGCCCTGCCCGCCCCCGAAACGCCCGACATCGCATCGATATGAATTCCGGCTCTTTCGATAAGACCGTTCTTCATTAGAGGCACGAGCGCGAGCAGCACAGCAGTTGGATAACAACCTGGGTTCGCGACCCGAGCGGCCGACGGAATTTCGTCACGATGGAACTCTGTAAGGCCGTAGACCCACCGGGGGAGGTCCGCAGGAGCAGGATGCGTCTGTCCGTACCACTCTTCGTAAAGCGCACTGTCCTCTAGGCGAAAGTCGGCGGAGATATCAACGACCTTTGCTCCCTCCTTACCGCCGAACAGCTCCGCGCTTCGACCGAACGGAAGGGAGGAAAAAACAAGATCGGCGTCAATCTTGAGTGCCTCGTCGACCGAAACAAACTCCAGGTTCTCGGCGAGGGCCAATGCCGGATAGAAGTCGCGGAGCTCACGACCGGTTTGCCGAGAGGCAGCAGCCCCGACCAGCTCCATGCCGGAATGCCCCGCCAACAGGCGGAGCAGTTCGCCTCCGGCAAAGCCGGATGCGCCGAGTACGACTACACCTATACCCATAGAAGATGATCCTTGATCCCGGTATTGAAGACAGTCTCCAGGCAGGAGACTACATACTTATACAGTACAATGGATAATCATGCAAGGAGGGGTTGGGGAGGCAATCTCTCTTTACGCCTAAACGCGGTTCCACCAAGTTACGCGTTTAGAGTGTGTAAATCATGCGGGTTGAGTACTCATTTATCGCCGATGCGGCAGATGCCCGCGACGGCCTCTTCTACGTTCTGCGAGGAGGCACGGATATTTGGAATGTCGCGGTGAACGCTCCCCTGCCGTGGACTATAGGTCCGATGTCCTTCGTTGTTCGCCTGGTTGGCGAGCCTCACGAAATAGGACAGCAAAAGCCGGTGACCTTCACAATTGTGGACGCCGACGCACGACCGATCGGTATCGAGGGCAGCGGACAAATCGAGTTTGCCCGCCATCCGATCGACAGAACGCGCACCTCGGGTGCATTGATTCATTTCCGGGTGTCGGCAAATGTTCCGGGGCCGGGAGCCTACTTTTTCGAACTTCACTCAGATGGCCGGCGTTTGTGCCAAGTGCCTTTTTGGGTGATCGCAGTCGAAACGGTGGCGGATGGTCAATAAACCCATCCCTCCGGTGACACTCGTTAGCGCGTCAGCGCCTCAAACTTCCGGATCCACTGCTGCTGCTCAAGAGTCTCGACAGCGAACTTTCTGTAGTTGGTTTTGGTCCAGGAGACAACATCGGTGGACGGTATCCCGGCAAGCATCCCCATGCATGCGATTACAGTTCCCGTTCGTCCGAGGCCGAAGCGACAACCGACCTCAACTTCTTGGCCACCTTGAGCTCGTTCGAAGGCTCCCGTGATCTTGGCCGCTGCATCCTCATCGTTTGAGGGGACATCGAGATCGGGCCAATCAATAAAATCGTGGGGCCACTTGGGATTCCAGCCGCCGTACATGTACAACCCGAAGTCCGGAACCCGGTCGCCGGGATCGCGTTCGAAGAGGGGCGCTCCCCAAACAACCGTCCCATCGGGAAACGTGACCGACTTTCGTTCGGGTGGAAACTCCATTATCTCGGCGTAGCGCCGTGGACCTGGACCAAAGCTTCGAAGATCGCATCGCGAGCGCTCAAGGCTTCCTTTTCGGTGAGGGTTCTGTCGAGTCGTCGAAAACTCAAGGCAAAGGCGAGACTCTTCTGTCCCGCTCCCACCTGCTTTCCTCGATAGACGTCCATCAGGCGGATACTTTCGAGATTCTCCCCAGCGGCGGACGTTGCCGTCGCGGTAACATCTCCTGCGCGCGTAGCCTCGGGCACCGAAACCGCGATGTCGATCAAGACGGCGGGATACTTGCCAACCTCGGGGGCGGATTCTCCGGACCCATGCATCTTTATCAGCCGGCCAAGATCGAATTCACCTAGCACGATGCGATAGGGCGCATCGAGCTTTTCGATGATCTCCGGTCTTAACTCGCCGATGATGCCAACCTGCTCCGAGTCGACCTGCACTGCCGCAGCGCGCAACGTGTGGAAAGGCGGCTGATCGATCTCATCAAAGGTCGCGTTAATCCGAAGCGACCTCAGAAGAATCTCCGCTACTCCCTTGACGTCGAACAAATCGAGTTCCCTCGCCGGCGCGTCCCATCGCTGGACTGTCACTCCTCCCAAAGCGATGCCGAGCAGCAGGGGCTCGTCGGGCAAGAGGTTATTCGACGGACTGAAGCAACGACCCACCTCGAATAGTCGAACATCGAGATTGCGGCGAGCGAAGTTTCGGACGACTGCCGCGGTAAGACCCGGGAGAAGCGACGGGCGCAGCAAGGACTGATCCTGGTTGAGGGGGTTCGAGAGAGAAACAACTGGCGGGTTACCGGCGAACTCCAGGTCTTGGGGCCCAATGAGCCCCGAACTCCACGCTTCGTGCAGTCCTGCGCCCGTCAGCGTTCGCCGGACTCTCCTTACAAGTCTCTCCGACGGAGCCATACTGCCTGCCCTGCTGCGTCCCGTTGGCAAGGTGCGCGGGATACGGTCATAACCAAGGACTCTCGCCACTTCCTCGATTAGATCTTCCTCCGCCTTCAAGTCATTACGAGAGGTAGGCGGTGCCACTTCTATTAGAGCGCCCTTATTTCCGGGCGACAGCCCCAATCGACTTAGTGCCTCAAACATCTCGTCGTTGGTGAACGACACTCCGAGCACGGCCCGCGCACGGTCTGGCCGAAGCGTCACGGGTGAGTTGGAGATGACGGTTGGATACACATCGATCACGCCGGAAGCCACTTCACCTCCGGCCCATTCGAGTATCAGCGAACATGCCAAGTCGGCGGCAAAACTCGCTCCGTTGGGATCGACTCCTCTTTCGAAGCGGCTGGAGGCCTCCGACCGGAGGCCATGCCTGCGCGAGGTCCGATAGATCGACCGGGGATCAAAGTAGGCCGACTCCAGGACCACGCGAGTCGTTGTTTCCGAGACCTCGCTTTCGCGGCCCCCCATCACGCCGGCAATCGCCACTGGCGCGGCCGCGTCGGCGATCACCAGGTCGTCGGGGTCCAGAGATCGCGTGTCGCCGTCGATGGTCACGATCTTCTCGCCGTCGCCCGCACGGCGGACCACGATCTTGCGATCGGTCAGCCGGTCGAGGTCGAAAGCGTGGAGTGGATGGCCGGTCACGAGCAGGGCGTAGTTGGTTGCATCGACGACGGCAGAGATCGGCCGTATCCCCGCGGCCCTAAGACGCCGTTGCGCCCAATCGGGCGAGGACCCGAACACCACACCCGTAATCACACGGCCGAGATAGCGCGGACATCCTTGCCGATCTTCGACTTCGATCGACACCAACGATTCCACGGATTGGGAACCTGTCCGCAAGGTTGGGGAAGGCAATCGAACCGTGCCGCCAAAGCATGCGGCCGCTTCGCGCGCGATCCCGATGAGGCTCATCGCGTCGGGTCGGTTTGGATTGATTTCCAGCTCGAAGACGGTTTCGTCGAGACCAACCACCCCGCGCACGTCAGCCCCGAGAGCCGCTTCTCGAGGCAAAATCAGAATGCCAGAATGGTCGTCACCTAGACCGAGTTCGGCAGCCGAGCAAAGCATGCCGTCGGACAACTCCCCCCGGATCTTGCGAGCCTCAAAGTGCGGATGACCCACGACGCTCGCGCCTGGAAGTGCCACGGGAACTTTGTCGCCCTTCGCAAAGTTCTTTGCCCCGCAAACCACGCGCCGCTCCCCCGAGTCGAGCCGAACATCCACAAGCACGAGACGGTCGGCCCCCGGATGGGGAAGCACAGCCACCACTTCCCCAACGACAACTCCACTTATGTCCGCGCCTTGCCGCTCGATCTTCTCGACCTTCATGCCGGCCGCAGTCAGGCGGTCGGCGATCAGAACCGGATCCAATTCGAGATCGACAAATTCCTTCAGCCAAGACAATGGGACCCGCATCTAGTTCGACTCCAGAAAACGTATGTCATTCTCAAAGAACGTCCGTAGATCGGCCACCTCGTATCGCAGCTTGGCAATCCTCTCGATACCTATTCCGAATGCAAATCCGGTATAGCGTTCCGGGTCGTAACCCGACATACGAAAGACGTTAGGGTGCACCATCCCGGCGCCCAGGATCTCGATCCAACCTTCTTGTTTGCAAACACTGCACCCGCTGCCATCACAGTTGAAACAGGACACATACACCTCCGCCGAAGGTTCGGTGAAGGGAAAGTAACTCGGATGCAACCGGACTCGAAGGTGGGCGCCAAACATCGCTTGTGCGAACTTCTCGAGGGTGCCCTTGAGGTCGGCGAAGGTGATCCCCTCGTCGACGGCAAGGCCCTCAACCTGATGAAATATCGCCAGATTGTTGGGACCAATCTCTTCGTTGCGCCCCACCATCCCGGGAATGACGACAAAGATCGGCGGCGGTGTCGACTCCATAATTCGGATCTGCATCGGGGAGGTGTGGGTTCTGACTAAGAGGGTCTCGTCGGAGTCCGAATTCACATACAGCGTGTCATGCATCGAGCGAGCCGCATGGTCCGCCGGAATATTTAGCGCCTCAAAATTGTAGTAGTCCGTCTCCACGATGGGGCCCTCCACCACGTTGAATCCCAAACCGATGAACGCATCGAGAACCTCCTCCATTACCTCGGTGAGCGGATGAATCCGGCCGGCAGCGGGCATGCGTCCGGGTAAGGTGACGTCGAGGCGCTCGAAGTGGGAGTCCCGATCGCGCCCTTCAGCCGCATGAGAGGCCTTTCTTATCTCAAGCGCAGCTTGGATTTCATCTCTTATCTCGTTGGAGAGCTTGCCCACTGATCGGCGCTCTTCATCTGTCATAGCGCCCAAAGACTTACCAATTTGTGACATGAGACTCTTTCGTCCCAGAAACTCGATCTTCAATTTCTCCAGCGCGATGGCGTCCGGGGCGGCTGCGATTTCCGGCGCGCCACGACTCCGTATGTCGTTTAATTGCGTGATCGCATCATTTGAGTTCATGACATTTCCTGGGCTAGGCACGGATGCACTAGAGCTTAACGGCAACCGGCAACGTGAAGATGAACTTGGAACCGCCTCCCGAGGATTCCTCAACCCAGATGTCGCCCCCATGGGCCTCGATGAGGCCCCTGGAAATGAAGAGACCCAGGCCCGTACCGGACGGGTTTCCGGGACGTTCTGACCTAAAAAACTTGTCGAAGATCCGTTTGCGTTGATCTAGCGGAATCGCCTCACCCTCGTCCGTCACCGACACCTTAACAAGCGAAGAGGATGACGCTGTCGTGATCTGCACCCGCCCCCCAGGCGTGTACTTCAGGGCATTCTCTATAAGATTGGTAATCACCTGCTCAACCTTGTCGGGGTCTGCGAGCAATTTCGGCGACGAGCCGTTCGTGTCGAGGGTCAGGGAATGCGTCTCAAGACGCGGAAGAAACCTGTCAACAACTTTTTGAATGATCACCTCCACCTGGATGCGCTGTCTTCTAAGCTCCAACCTGCCGGATTCGAGTCTGCTCACGTCAAGCAATTCGTTGATCATTCTTGTGACTCGGTCTGAATCGGAATTAATCGTCTCCAGCAAGTGTTTCTTCGTCGCATCATCGAGCACATCCCACCTATTGAGCAAAGTCGATGTGAACCCCTTTATAGAGCTGAGCGGCGATCGCAACTCGTGCGAGACCGCGGAAATTACGTCCGATTTCGTGAGATCGATGTTCTTACGCCTCGTTATGTCTCTAAGCACGGCGAACGTACGGATGATACGACCCTTGGCATCGCGATCAAAGTTGGAAGTCACTCCCGCCCAGATTCGAGATCCGTCCTTCGCGGTAACGAGCACCTCGTGTTCAGGAGTCCCTTTTACGCTCCTAAGCTTGTGACTCGCTTCGGCGGGGCCAATGCATGCCCTGTTGCCGTTACCATCCTCAGGAGCGAAGAAATCATCAATGTCCTGCCCGGTTATCTCGGCCGTGGGCCAGCCAAAAATTTGTTCAGCCGCCCCAAGCCAGTGCACAACTTTGTTCGATCCGTCGAGGACCACTACCGCGTCGCGAAGCTGCGAGAGGATATCGTCCACTCAATTGCCTCGCCGTTGACGTGCAACTTCGAAAGCAATGATCGCAGCTGCGGTAGCAACATTGAGCGACTCGCCCCCGGTTGATTTCGGGGGGTTCGCAGCTTCTGGCGCGCGCA
>CAZCSK010000066.1:0-9204 GCA_964501265.1 uncultured Actinomycetes bacterium | reverse complement strand
ATTGAGGCAGACACCCCGAGAAGGAGGATAGGAGGTTTACGTCGTGCTCCTTCATTAGCTTCTGCTGTTCTTCGTACAATTTTGCCCTGTCGGCCCCGTGCTTTTCCTTAAGCTTTTTGATCTCGGGCTGCAGCTTTCGCAGGCGCTCCTGCTTGGGGCGATTGGCCTGCATCATCTTCGCGGCCTTCACGGCAAGGGGGAGCATGGCCACCCGCACGGTGATCGTCAGAAAGATTATGGCAACGCCATAGCTTGGAATTAGGTCGAAGAACATGCTCAGCATCCGCCCCATGCCCACTACGAGCGCTCTAAACATTGTCCCCTAGCCCTACCAATGTCCCGTTCCGGGGGCTTACGGCTTCTAGCGCGTTCAAGTCACACATTTTGGCCGCTGGTACCCCTTCGGTCCCCCGGTGTCGACTGGGCACCGGATCGAATCCGCCTGGATGAAATGGGTGACAACGTAGAACTCTCCGCAAGCCTAGCCAGAGGCCCTTTCGGGCACCGTGCAGAGCGATAGCCTCCGATGTGTAGACGGAACAGCTCGGGTGAAAGCGACATCGACCGCCCAGGAATGGAGACAACACAACGCGATAAATTGCTATGAGCCCGATCAAGATCTTGGCCGAATTAGACACCGGTTTGCTCATTTCGTCATATTTTCCAGAATTTGGCATAATTCTCCACGCAAAGCGTCCGCTGAAAGATCCCTCACTGCCGGACTCGGAAGCCAGACGCTATCGAATCCTCCCGTTCCCCCGGCCATCCTGACTGCCTCAGCAACCCGCCGGCGGACCCGGTTTCTGCTCACCGCCCCCCCATGCTTTCGGCGGGACACTACGACCGCAAGCGTTTCACAATGCGACTCTTCTGACGCCGGGCACACCCACACCACCAGATGTCGGGAGGTCAACTTGCGACCAACGCGAAACGTTCGCTCTATTGCCGCTTTTTTCGCGCCCGCCACTAGTGGCTCAGTCTTACTCGGCCCTTCTGGCGCCTTCGGGCAAGGATCGCCCTTCCCCCTCGCGTCCGCATTCGGATGCGAAACCCGTGGGTCTTTTTTTGATGGCGCGTATTCGGCTGGAAGGTTCTTTTCAATTGATTCTCCTAGCACATCAGCACACAAGTTGGTGAAGCGTTAAGTCCGCTGACTAGAGAGTATAGCTTCCCTTTCTTCCATGCAATCTTCGCGCCCTTGGCCGATGCAAAACCGCAGGTCGCAGGCCTATTTTGCCAAATCTGGTTGTCCGGGTTTCCAGGCAAGTCACTACCCGGCTATACTCTGCGAGCCCTGGCCCCATTTCCCTTCTAGTTGCGAGGCCGGGTGACTTGGTCTCCCCTTCCCTCGGAGCATCTCCGCGGGACCTGGTCCCTTAGTGATTCCTACGAATACAGGAGGCCGGCTTGAAGACAAAGATTGTCCACATCTGTGGAATCCGTTGTGGAAAAGGGCTGTTTGCCCAGGTAGGGAAGTCGATTGCGGCTCGGAATTGCCCACCATCCCCCGATGTTCGAGCCCGGATCAAGCCCACCTTTGTGGATAACTCCTATCATTTTCCCGTCCGTCCCCAATGGATGGCCCAATGAGCGACGAACGTCCCAAAAGCGCCCTCGAAATCTGGGACGAGGCCGCCCGCGCTATCCAGGCAAAATTGGCGCTTCCCGTCTTCCGCTCGTGGTTCGAGCCCATTAGGGCCGTGGAAGTTGAGTCTGGCGAATTGGTGCTTGAAGTGCCCAGCCGCTTTGCGAAGGATTGGATCGAGCCCCGCTACCTGCCTTTGATCTCAGGAGCAGTCTCCACTGCCGCTGGCCACGATCTGCAGGTCCGGCTCGATGTCGCTGCCGAAGACATTGACTCACCGACACCCGCCTCGCAGCCGGTCGTAGCCCTAAATCGGTCGGAACCTGCCTTTTTGAACGCCCGTTACGCATTCGACACGTACGTCATCGGCGCTTCCAACCGTTTCGCGCACGCAGCTGCGCTGGCGGTTGCTGAGGCTCCGGGTCGTGCCTACAACCCTTTGTTCATCTACGGCGGCGTGGGCCTTGGCAAAACGCATCTGTTGCATGCTATTGGACACTATGTAGTCCAAACTCAACCTGGGTCGGTGGTTCGTTACGTCTCAAGTGAACAATTCACCAACGACTTTATTGTTTCAGTTGGTGACCCCGGTAGGATCGCTGGTTTTAAGCGCCGTTATCGTGAGAGTGATGTGTTGTTAGTTGACGATGTCCAGTTCCTCGAGGGTAAGGAAGCTACCCTTGAGGAGTTTTTCCACACGTTTAATACTTTGTACGACGCGGCTAAACAGATCGTACTCACCTCTGACCGTCCACCCAAACAACTTGGTCTCGACGAGCGTGTTCGCTCCCGTTTTGAGTGGGGATTGATTACCGACGTTCAACCACCCGACCTCGAAACGCGAATAGCCATCCTTCGTCGAAAAGCGGATTTTGATGGTGTTGGCCATTTACCCGCCGACGTCCTTACTTTTATTGCATCCCGGATAGAGTCCAATATTCGGGAGCTTGAGGGCGCTTTGATCCGGGTTGTTGCCTTCGCTAGCCTCGATCGCAGTCAGGTTTCTGTAGCGCTTGCTGAGACTGTCCTACGGGACCTTTATCCCGACAGTGGGCCGGGAATGATTTCCCCCGAACTTATTATTTCTGAAATATCACGTTATTTTGACCTAGAGGTGGACGAGGTTTTGTCCTTGAAGCGCGACAGAAACCTCGTCCACGCCCGGCATATCGCAATGTATTTGTGCCGAGAACTAACCGATTTATCGCTGCCCCGGATTGGTTTGCGGTTTGGGGGGCGAGATCACTCGACCGTCATGCACGCCAACAGTAAAATTCGGGCGTTGATGGCCGAGCGACGCTCCACCTACAACCAAATTCAGGAACTTACAACTCGTATCCGCACAAAGGCCAAGAAGTTGTGAGTAATTTTTCTTTATTAGCGTCGCGAAATCTTTGTCCTCTTCACGCCCACCAAATCTACGGGAGTATTCCACAACCCTTTTGGTGTGTGGTCTGCGGTTTCATGCTTTATGCCCACCTTCAACTGACTTACTACTACTACTCAAATATTTAAATATATGAAACGCGAAACAAAACTGTTGTCGATAACCCTAATTTTTGTCATACCCCACCACTAAGATGTTTTACGAAGGAGGTTAAGGTAAATGAGAATCCAAGGTGACAAAGAAACTCTTCTCGAGACAATGCAAGGAATCCTTAGGGTAGTTTCGCCGAGGGCCACCCTTCCTGTTTTGGGGGGAGTGCGGATTACCGCCCACAAGGATAAAGTCGAATTCGCCGCGACAGATCTTGAGATGTTCGCGCGCGTAACAAGTGAGGTCGGCGTGGAGGAAGAGGGGTCGGTTGTTGTCCCGGGCCGGTTAATGAACGATATTCTAAGAAGCCTAGAAAGCGGCAAGGTAGTGATATCCGGCAGCGGCGCCGAGGTCCGCGTTGAAGCTGGACGGAGTGAGTTTTCAATAAATAGTTTTCCAACAGCCGACTTTCCTCAAGTGCCCGAGCCCACGGGCGGAGAAATATGCCGGGTTGGGGCGGAAGACCTCGCTAGGGCGTTAAAACAAGTGATTAGGGCGGCGTCAACTGACGAAGCGAGACCGGTTTTAACAGGCGTTTTGTGGGAGGTCGAATCTGGGGCGCTAAAGCTTGCTGCTACAGATAGCTATCGGGTGGCGGCCAAGCAATTGGTTGTAAAAGAGGGACCCAACACCGCAAAGGCTATTATTCCTGGTCGCGCACTTGCGGAGTTTAGTAGGCAATTAGCAAACACAAACAACGAGGCAGAGATTTGGTTGGGAGAAACTCAAGCCGCCTTTAAAGCGGGCGGTTTGCAGCTAGTAACACGGCTTATAGACGGCGAATTTCCGAACTGGGAACGTTTGGTGCCACAGGGTTACGAGAACAAACTCATAGTAGAGAGAGAGTCATTTTTAGCGGCAGTTACTCGGGTTAGTTTGGTTGCTCAAGCAAATACACCAATCAAAATTCATCTAGCCGATGAGGTTCAACTAACGGCAACGGAGTCGGGCGTAGCCGAGGCGGCAGAGGTTGTGGAGGGGGCCGAGTATTCAGGAACTCCAACAATTATTGCTTTCAACCCCCGCTTCCTAGCTGAAGGTCTGGAGGCCGCGGAGGGCGAGAAGGCAACAATTGAGGTAATCGACCCCGCCAAACCCGCAGTGATCAAGGGCGACGGCGTCGACGACTTCACCTATGTTGTGATGCCGGTCCGGCTTCCAAGTTAAAAGAATAGGGAGATGAAGTAGATGTGGAAGTTCAAACTTTAGAATTACTGAACTTCCGTAACTACGAACACACCACTGCTGCGTTCGACGGCGGACTCAATATTGTCGCCGGCGCAAACGGTCAGGGAAAAACCAATCTTCTGGAGGCGATCCACCTTTTATCCGCCTTAGGTTCACATAGGGTCTCGAGTCTGGCCCCCTTAGTCAGGCACGGCCAAGACCAAGCGATCGTGAGAGGAATGGGCACGGCGCAGCGCCGCGAAGTGCGCCTGGATGCGGAGATCCGCCGCGAGGGCCGGCTTCGGGTCCTAGTCAACCGCGCGGCAGTGGAAAGAGGAAGCGACGCCGCGGGGATCCTCGCCTCAGTACTTTTCTCGCCGGAGGATTTGGCCCTTGTGAAAGCCGGACCCGATGAGAGGCGGCGGTTCTTAGACCAGGCCGCGGCGAGGTTGCGCCCAGGCGCGGGCGCCGATCGCCAGGAATTTGAGCGTGTACTCAAGCAGCGAAACGGCGTTCTGAGGGCGGCCGCGGTCAACCCAAGGGCAAAGCGCCATCTCGACGTTTGGACCGAGCAGCTAGTGGTTGCCGCAGCCGCAGTGGTGCGTAGCCGCATATCGGCCCTCGATTCTCTTCGCCCTCCCGCCGCCGCTCGCTACGTAGAACTGGCAAGCGCGGGGCCTACCCCCGAGCTCTCCTACGAAGCTACTTGGGGTAGCCCCGACAGCCCGGCGGGAATTGAAGGAGATCTCACCGCTTCATTCGAAGGATCTTTAGGAAAGGACCTCGATCGAGGCATTACAACGACCGGTCCGCATCGCGACGACCTGAAAGTGACGTTGGGAGATACCGACGCGAGAATCTTCGCTTCGCAGGGCGAACAGCGCACCCTGGCGCTGTCGCTGCGGCTTGCGGAGCGAGACGTGCTTACCGAGGTGAAGGGCGAGACCCCGATTCTCCTGTTAGACGATGTGTTTTCCGAGCTGGACGAGCGCCGGCGCGCGTGCTTAGCGGAACTCGTTACCGAGGCCGGCCAAACAATTGCGACGACAACGTCTGTGGACGGCCTCCCGCTAAAGGGCGGCCGAACAATTCTTGTGAGCGCTGGGAGCCTTGTGGATGCCTGATCCCGAGAGGCTAAAAGGCCTTCTGCCTAAGGTGATGTCGGGCTTGGGTGTGGCCGCGCCCATGCAGTCTGCTCGGCTGTTTTCGAAATGGGCAGAGATCGTCGGGGCCGATGTCGCCGGACGTTCCCGGCCCGTTTCGTTGAAGGACGGCCTATTGCGGATCAAGACCGATTCGGCGATATGGGCAGCTGAGTTTCGCTACTTGGCGCCAGAGGTGATAAGGCGCGTCAATGCGGAGTTGGGCGCGCCGTTGGTGAAGGAAATCAAGGTCTGGGTCAACCCCGCCAAAGGGGCAGAGATAAGGTCGGACTGGGGGCCTACCGCTCCTGCGGTAAAGCCGCCCGAAGGGGCCCCCGAAAAGCCGTCCGCAAAAGTGGTCCAGCAGGCCGAGGAAATGGTCTCAACCATCCATGACGAACGGCTTTCCGGAGCGGTGAAAAAGGCCCTTCTAGCAGCCAAAATGCGCCGGCGAAGGGGCGTCTAGCATGGTATACTTTTCATCTACCGGCGAGGCCGGTGAAACGTTCCCAAAACCCTCTTTTTTGCAGGCAAAGACAGGCAATTATTGTGAGTAAAAAACCTAAGATGTTCGCGCCCGCCAGTGACGACGCGCCTGGCTCCCAAGACGCCAATCCGCGCGTGTCGGAGAACGGCGCGAAGACCGTAGCGGCAGCGAACCCCAAGAGCCCCGCGACGGCAGTTATACCGCCCAAGAAGAAGTCTGCGACGGCCTATACAGGCGAGGACATCACCGTCCTTAAGGGGCTGGAGGGCGTGCGTCTTCGCCCGAGTATGTACATCGGCGACAAAGGGTCGCGGGGGCTCCACCACTTGGTGTCGGAAGTCGTCGACAACGCCGTCGACGAAGCCCTTGCCGGCCGGTGCGACCGGATCGATGTGACCATCCACAAGGACAATTCAGTGACGGTCAAAGACAACGGCGCCGGCATTCCCATCGACCGCCCCAAGGGCGAGCGGCGTCCGGCGGTAGAAGTCGTACTGACCGAGTTGCACGCGGGTGGAAAGTTCGGGGGGAAGGGCTACCAGGTTTCGGGAGGCCTGCACGGCGTAGGTGTCTCGGTGGTGAACGCTCTTTCCAAAGAACTTCAGGTGGAGGTAGCCCGGGACGGCGCCCTGCATATGGCGAAGTTCGCACGGGGTAAAACCACCCAGCCGTTGAAGAAAGTTCAAGCGCTGAAGGATCCATCAAAGACCGGCACGGCCGTCACTTTCTGGCCCGACCCGGACATTTTCACGGAGACGATCGAATTCGATTACGACACGATCGCACGTAGGCTCCGCGAGCTGAGTTACCTGACCGGTGTGGAGATCCGCTTCAAAGATGAGCGCGACGGCAAGTCTGACGTCTACAAGGCCGTAGGGGGCCTCGCCGACTTCGTAAAGGCCCTGTCTTCAGGCAAGGAGCGGATCAACAAGACGATCCATTTCGTGAAGTCAGCTGAAGGCCGCGAAGTTGAGGTCGGCCTTGCGTGGAATACCGGGTTTACTGAGTCGCTCCACTCTTTTGCAAACACCATCAACACGCACGAAGGCGGCATGCACGAGGAGGGCTTCAAAAAGGCGCTCACCAACGTCGTGAACCGATACATGAGGGCTAAGAACCTCATCAAAGAGAAAGAGCCGCCGCTCGAGGGCAACGACATTCGCGAGGGCATGGTCGCGATCATCTCCGTGAAATTGCGCGAACCTCAGTTCGAGGGGCAAACCAAGACCAAGCTCGGCAACACCGAGATGCGTTCGTTTGTCGAGATAGCCGTCAACGAGAAGCTGGGGGAGTGGTTCGAGGAGAACCCACCAGAAGCAAAACGCATCGTGGCCAAGGCCCAACAGGCGTCAAGGGCCCGGCTAGCGGCGCGAAAAGCACGCGACATCGCACGAAAGTCCGCATTCGAAGGCGGCGGGCTACCGGGCAAGCTGGCAGATTGCTCGTCGCGCGATCCCGCGGCGTCAGAACTTTTCGTGGTCGAGGGCGACAGCGCGGGTGGCAGCGCGAAGGCCGGGCGCGATCGTGAGTTTCAGGCGATTTTGCCGATCCGAGGCAAGATCCTAAACGTCGAGAAAGCCCGGCTTCACAAGATCCTGGAGAACCGGGAGGTGCAGGCGCTGATCACCGCCATCGGCACCGGCGTCGGCGAGGAGTTCAACCTCGAGAAGGCTCGCTATCACAAGATTTGCCTTCTGGCGGACGCGGATGTGGACGGGCAGCACATCACCACGCTGCTTCTTACTTTCTTGTTCCGGCACATGCAGGCACTCATCGATGCGGGCTACATCTACATAACTCAGCCCCCGCTCTACAAACTGACGATGGACGGCAAGAAGCACTATGTGTTTACCGACGAGGAGCGAGACCAGTTCTTGCGGGATCACCCCAACAAAAAGATTGTACCCAACCGCTTCAAAGGACTGGGCGAGATGTTTGCGGAAGACCTGTGGGATACCACCATGAATCCCGAGACCCGCGTGCTCAAGCAGGTCCGGCTATATGACGCCGCGATGGCTGATGAAGTCTTCTCTACCCTCATGGGCGAGAACGTCGAGAGCCGCCGGGAGTTCATTACGAAAAACGCCACCTACGCAACACTGGACGTCTAAGACATGGCCGAAGACGAGATCCCACCGGAAGGCCCTGACGCATCCGACGTACCGCCGCGTCAGCAATCGCTCGATGAGGGCAACGTGCAGATCGTAGACATCGAGCAGGAGCTGCAGTCGTCCTTCCTCAATTACGCGATGAGTGTGATAACGCAGCGCGCTCTACCGGACGTGAGGGACGGTTTAAAGCCCGTGCACCGCAGAACCTTCTGGGGAATGCTCGATCTAGGGGCACGCCCCGGAACCCCCTACAAGAAATGCGCAAGGGTGGTCGGTGAGGTAATGGGTAAGTACCACCCTCACGGTCCCACTGCCATTTACGACTCCCTCGCCCGCATGGCTCAGGACTTCACCATGCGCCATCCCCTGATCGACGGGCAAGGCAACTTCGGGTCAGTCGACGGCGACCCGCCAGCCGCCGACCGCTACACCGAGTGCCGCCTGGCGCCGCTGGCTATGGAGCTGCTGCGCGACATCGATGAGGAGACCGTCGATATGGTGCGCAACTACTCCGATGAGTACGATGAGCCGCTGGTGTTGCCCGCCCGCTTTCCCAACTTGCTGGTTAACGGCTCTATTGGCATCGCGGTCGGCATGGCAACGAACATTCCTCCGCACAACCTGGGCGAAGTCATAGACGGCGTGGTCGCAATGATCGATGACCCGGAAGTCGCCACGGAGGAATTGATGAAGATCATCAAAGGCCCTGACTTCCCGATGGGAGGCACCATCCTTGGGTTGTCGGGCATCCGAGACGCTTATGAGACTGGCCGGGGAAGCGTCAAAGTGAGAGGCAAGGTGGACGTCGAAGAGACCAAGCGGGGCCACCGGCTGGTGATCACCCAACTTCCCTATATGGCGTCCGGAGACCGGCTGATCGAAAAGGTTGCCGAACTCGTCAAAGACAAGAAGATCACGGGCGTGTGGGACGCCCGCAATGAGAGCAACCGCAAAGGTGTACGCATTGTCGTGGAACTCAAAGCCGACGCCATTCCTCAGGTCGTGCTCAACAATCTTTACAAGTACACGCAGCTGCAGGACTCCTTCGGCATGAACATGCTCGCGCTCGTCGATGGAGTGCCTAGAACTCTGCCGCTTCGAGCCTTCTTGAAGTACTACATCGATCATCAAATCGAGGTAATCACCCGAAGGACAAAGTTTCGTCTGCGCAAAGC
>CAZCSK010000065.1:0-9208 GCA_964501265.1 uncultured Actinomycetes bacterium | reverse complement strand
CGCGGCGTAATAGGTTCCCGCCGCCATGCCGGAGCGTGATGCGTCGGCCGACTCGAGAGCGGCTGTCTGCCTGGCCGACTCGCTCATCCCGACTCCCAGGCCCACGAGGGCAAGGCAAGATGCGATCAGTAAGAGCGTTGCGCTCTGAGCCAGAACTGCCATCAGGCCCATCCCGGCCGCACTGAACAGGCTTCCGGCAACCACAGGCAAACGGCGCCCCACTCGGTCCGACAGCCCGCCCGCGAAAGGTCCAACCAATGCTGCGACCGCCGTGAGCCCCAGAAGTACAATCCCCGTCTTCGAGGCCGACTCGAACAGCAGATTTTGGATGAAGATCGGTATGAGAAAGAAGATTGCATGCAGGATAAGGGTGGCGCCGAAAATACTAGCGACCGCACTCGCAAATCCCTTGTGCCGCAGCAGCGACAAAGGAAGTGCGGGGTGCACCGCCTGCGCCTCTCTTACAACGAATAACCCCAGGAACAAGAAGCCCACTACGATCAGCCAAATCCCGACGGAGCCATCTCCGAGGCGCTGCAGGCCAATTACGAGCCCACCTAAAAATATCGCAAGCGCTGCCAGCCCTACGACGTCCATCGGCGGAACTGGCGGTTGAATCTTTGATTCAACCAGGCGCTTGCGAACCGTCGTAATCGCGAGGGCACCGATGGGCAGGGCCAAGAGAAATTGCGAGCGCCATCCAAATCCGCTGACGAACAAACCGCCGATGAAGGGACCAGCGGCGGCACTTATCGAGATCAGCATGCCAAAGGTGCCGAATGTTCTCCCTCGCTGCCCCTCAGGTGCGATCGCGCGCACGAGTGCGACCGAGTTTGGTGTAATCACGGCCCCACTGATTCCTTGCAGGATGCGCGCTGCTACCAACACCGGGAAGGTCCACGCCAGGGCGCCTAGCGCAGATGTGAGACAAAATGCAATCACGCCCAACAAAAACATCTTGCGGTGCCCAAACCTGTCTCCGAGGTCGCCGCTTACGGGAATCACGATGGCGACCGCAGCCAAGTAAGCGCTCACCAGAACCGACGCCGATGCGGCTTGCACTCCGAACTCGTCCATGATGCTTGGGATCGCTACCGCGAGCATGGTCGAGTTCAATGGAATGAGGATCGACCCCCCGGCCAGACCAAAGAGGGCCGCTTTTTCGGTCAAACTTTCCGAACCTCTCCCTTGAAACCGTCTACCTCGATGAGATCGCCATCAGCGAACGACTTTGTGGCATTGCGCGTTCCCACCACGGCCGGAACGCCAAATTCCCGAGCCACAACGGCCGCATGCGATGTCACGCCTCCGGTGTCGGTGACCAGCCCTGCGATGACACCGAACAGCGGGACGTAAGAAGGATTCGATGACGGGCACACTAGGATGTCGCCCCCTCCGACCTTAGCGAAGTCAGCGGTGGACAAGACGACCCTGGCGGGCCCGGTCGCCTTTCCCGCGGATGCCGCCGACCCCTTTACCATCGAGGGGTCGTCAGACTCTGTCGGGTCTCCACCAAAACGGTTGGGCATTTCCGCTTCTTTCGGCTCGGCCCCCAGCCTGTCGGGCGGGATTAGGGTGGCAGCGAGCTCGAGCGCAGCGCGGCGTTCTTCGACTATTTCCGCAACATCACTCTTATCCATGAGGACGTCGGGAACTTCGTCGAAGCGGAGAAAAAAGATATCGTCTGGTTCGGCGAGGATCTGTTCCCGCGACATTCTCGCTCCTACGCGCAAGACAAACGCGCGCATCTTGCTGTGGAGCATCCTATCGATCCAATAGTTGTGGTCCTCGGTCAGCGGACCGACTTCACGGGCGAGAGCGATCTTGTCCTTTAGCGAGGCAAGTTCGTCGGGCCTATCCTCAAGAACCTCCAGAAGCGATTCTTCGGTCCGCTTCGCCTCGGTCAACTGCTGATCGAGTCTTACGCTCGGATCGGGGTTGCCTGCGCCCAGCCGCGTGGCGAGCTCTGCGATTAAAAGGCGAGGATCCTCAGTCCAGGAGGGCTGCCGCAGATCGTCATAGGCCTGCCCCAGATGGCCATGGGTCCTCAAGAACTGATCGAACGTTTCCCTGAATGCCCCGACCCCATCGATCGCGTCAATCCGAGTAAGGGCCCCCGCGGGCCTTGTGAGAATCAGGTCTTCCAAGCCGGGAACCTCACGAGCCCGCTCCGCGAGCCCGTATATGTCGCGCTGGGTTCTTTGAAGCTCCTTTGTAAGCCCCTGCACCAGTTTCAGTGCCTCTCCTGGGTGCGCGTTCTGGACGACAGCCTCGTAAGCGTCGGCAAGGTCTTCCAGCGCGCGGTAGGCGATCGCGGTCACCTGGAAATGCAGATTGTAGAGCTGCGGAACTAGCCGCCACACCTCCTCCCAGTGCACCGATAGGTCACTCAAGGATGGCATTGCGGCGTCGACTGACTCGATGCGCGCGTACGCGTCGACCAAAGTTGGTAGGACTTCGTTCTCCCAAAAACTTCTGCCGTCGGGAGCCCTGGCTCGAGTTACCTGTCGAAATTTCTCCGCTATCTCGGCCCGCGGGATGTTCGTGTCCTCTGCGGCAACGTAGAGAAAACCATTGACGACTTGAACCCTCAGGCGCTCTGGGATCTCCCAGACCTCATGGCGGGCGTTGATCCCTTCGAGCACAAGCGCCATATAGTCGCCGGCCAGGGGTGTCAGGGCCGTAGGTGTGTGCATCCCTTCGTGGTGCCAGGCTAGCGTCTCGTCCGCCTTGTTCTTCAGCTGAAACTTCTTTTCAGCCATTTCACTGATCTCCTCACAAAAGATTTTGCGGTCACAAGCCGGACTACGATACAACGATGATCACCGTCGCCTTAGGAACAGAGGATGGGCATTCGTTTCCTCTCGTCGGGGGCAAGGCCGCGCGTCTCGGCATGCTGGCCGCTGACTTCCCAGTACCCGCGGGCTTCGCCGTGACAACGGAGGCCTTCCAGATCTGGCAACAGGAAGGATCTGCACTCTTGCCCGAAATCGTCGAAGCCGAGATCGATCGCGCCCTGGGCCAAGTCTCTTTCCCGGTCGCGGTCCGCTCGTCAGGAGCCGACGAAGATGGTTCGATTGCGTCCTTCGCCGGAATGCATGAGACCTTCCTCAACGTAAGACAGATCGCTGACGTGCATAGTGTCGTGCTCGCATGCTGGCGGTCGGCAGGACTTGACGCCCCCGCTGCGTACCGCAGAGAGCGCAATCTGGACCCACGAAGCGAAATGGCCGTTCTGGTCCAAGAGATGATCGAAGCCGACACTGCCGGAGTTGCATTTACTGCCAACCCGGTTACCGCAAACAAGGATGAAATCCTGATCAATGCCGCCTGGGGCCTGGGGCCGAGCATCGTGGACGGCACCGTGACACCCGACACCTTCGTCATTAGCAAAATGGGGCCCGAAATCATTCGAAGGGAGCTCTCGGACAAAGAAGTAATGACTGTCCCGTCCGAAGGAGGAACCCAAGAGGTACCTGTGCCGAACAACATGCGGCTGGGGCCCTCACTGACCGACGAGCAGAGTCTCGAAATCGCCCGAATGGGTATCGAACTGGAGAGAATCCTCGGATGGCCGGTGGACTACGAATGGGCCATCGCAGACGATCGCCTCTGGCTACTGCAATGCCGCCCGATCACGACTCTGAGCGCCGGAACGGACAAGCCCTAGAGGCTGCTACCAGAGGCACCTGCAGAATCGTCATGGGCCGCAGGTGCCTCCGCGCCCGGAACGTCACCGGCCGGAGCTTCTCGGCTTAGGCCTCGGCGGCCCCGCCGCCGCCTGCGACGCCGGGCAGGTCCCTCGGGGACCCTAGGTCCCTCGGGCGCCGCTGGTCCCTCCGTCTGTACCTCGGATTGATCGGCCGCCGATGCATCGGAGTCCGGCTGATCTTCCGCAGGCAACTTGATGATGAGCCGATACGCCTGCGGAGTGGCCGGTACACCGTACTCAGACTTCAGGTCCGAGATCAACTCATCCAAGACAAGGCCGTCCGGTGGAAGGGTCTGCAGATGGCGCGGCCGCGACGACATCGATTCCAGCACCGATTCTTCACGAGCACCGCGACCTCGCCCGCCGCGGCGCCGACGTGAACGCTGCTGTGGTTGACTGCCGGCCTGTTCCTGAACTGCCACAGAGGCGCGCGAAGACGCTGTCTTGGGCCCTCTGTGCCGACCGCGCCGGCGGCGACCTCCTCGTGACATGAGACACCTCGCAGGACCTAAGCGCCCTGGGCGGCGAGTTCCTCCTTATCGTCAAATGGAATCCTCGGAGCATCCTTCCATAGCCGCTCCAGATCGTAGAACTCTCGCTCCTCGGTTCGAAAAACGTGCACGACGATGTCCAGATAATCGATCAGAACCCAAGTCATCTCGGTTCGGCCTTCCATCGAATAAGCCTTTACGCCGGATTCCCGAAGCGTCTTCGTGATCTCGTCGACAATGGTCGAAACTTGCCGCTCGTTGTTGCCCGAGCAGATCACAAACATGTCAGTGATGCCGATCAACTCCGCAACATCCAAAATCACAACGTCGGCGGCCTTCTTGGACGAGGCCGCCCGCGCAACGGCGAGCGCCGTGCTCACAGAATCTTCCTTAACCAGCTATCAACCCGCCTTATCCAAGTAGTCTTTGCCGACCACAATCGTCACGTCGACCAGGGTTTGCTTTTGATGTGACACTATTACCTCTCCCACCCCGATCAGTTCCTTAATCTCTTTTCCAACAGCCAAAGCTCGCCTGGAGTCAGAGTAAACGACTATTTGAGTGACCGCAAAGTCAAAGCTCTTGGCATTTTGATTCAAGACGATTCGAAACCCTTTAGGAACCAGCTGCTCGGACACTTGCTGGCCGATGCCAGGTCTGCCATTTCCATTGAGAATCTCAACTCGGCGGCCGGTCGAGCCTGAACCTGTGAGGCGCGATCCGGACAAATGATCGTCTACGAGTTTGGCGATTGCCTCGCGTTCAGGGGCGTAGAACTGAACGCCTCTGTCCACCCCCGTCGAGCGCACCGGAAGCGTTTCGAAAGTGATGGAGGTTTTGCCCGCCGACGCGAATGCGGAGAACAATCCGCCGATTTCGTCCGCAGTGGCGTCCGTAATGAATATGTCCTTCGATGTCTTGAATGCCTCGGTGACCTTCCCCGGTTCCAGGCCAAAGACCGTTCGCCAAAGCAAAGCGTGGCGCGCTCCCCGCGCGACCTCGTCGCCCGATTCGTTGACAAACGAAAGAAATTCCGAAACGCGCTTGCCGTCCATGCGCTGACGGCCCTCGGCAAACTCGACGATCACCTTCCCACCGGGCTCGGTTTGCGTTAGTTTGTGATCGACGTCGACAGTAACGCCTCCCAACTTTTCGAAAAGAGCACGTATTCCTTGGTCCGACACTCTCAGGTACTTGTCGAAGCGGATGCCCAGAAGATTCGAGGTCGAGGTGATCAACAAAGGATCTGACCCTAGGGCCAACGCTTTATCGATCGTCTCAAGACCGTGACCGGGAATCTCGGTATAAAGCGAGCGCGGGACGTACATCATGAGGCCGGTGTTCGACCGCCGATCCCAGGACACAACCGAAAGCCAGTCCGCCGACCCCGACGTGTCTGCTTCGACTGTCGCGATCAACAACCATGTTCCTCGAGAACTCTTGGGAGCCTTCGCCCCGGCCTTAGATTCCGGCCGGCCCCCAATGATCTTGAAGTCGCCAACGAACGCCGCAACGACCGCGCCTGCCCCCGCAATGAGGAGAACGAGCAAAGCAAAGGTCAGCAGCTTTCGTCGCTTTGCGCGCCTTTGTTGACGTTCCCTTTGGATACGGGCACCTGGCCCCCGGGGTGAATATCCGAAATCTTGGCTCATCCCGGGGCTACCTCGAAGATCCGACGGAGGCCATGTAGATTCCGTTCGAGATGATGTAATCGGCGACCTGGGGCGGCAGGAGATAGCGGATGGGGCGCCCCTCCCGCACACGCAAGCGAATATCGGTCGAGGAAATTGCGAGTGCGGGTATGTGCATCGGACTGACTCGGCCACCAAATTGTGAACTGCCCAACTTGGTCAGATCGAAACCGGGCCTTGTCGCAGCAATGAAATGGGCCCGCGATAAGACCGTCTCCGGATCTTTCCAGGTCAAAATGTCGAGCACGGCATCCGCTCCCGTTATGAAAAACAGTTCGGCCCCCTCTTCATAGAAATCATTCAGAATTCGCAAGGTATCGAGCGTATAGGTGGGTCCCGGCCGGTCTATCTCAATACGCGAGACGGAAAAATGCGCGTCCTCGGCCGTTGCCAACGTCACGAACATGTATCGATCTTCGGCATCCGTTGTGCCCTGCTTTTGCCAGGGATGACCTGCAGGTATGAAGATGACTTCATCCAAATCAAACTGATGTCGGGCCTCTGCGGCGCATACAAGGTGACCGTAATGGATGGGGTCGAAGGTTCCACCCATCACACCGATGCGCCGCTTCACCGCTTCACCACTGGCAATTCATGTGTGTCATCGTTGCCCGGATGTGGGGTTTCCACGAATCCCGAAGTCCGTTCGACAAGCAGAGATGAGATGCGCCGGTAGAACTCGTCGGCTCCCGGCAAATGATCCATCGTCGACAGGCCGGGATTTTCGCCAGATGAATCGAGCATCAAGCTTCCGTAACCGAGGATCCTTCCTAAAAGCGGTCGTGAAAAGGTCGTATCGGTGACCTTGGCTAAAGAGATAGCCGTTACCTTGATCGAAAGGATGCCTTCGATGAACAAAATTCGTTGGTTGGTTAGAACGTACTTAGCCGCTCTCCACTTCCAAACCGCAAGCCCGACGTATGCCGTGAATATCACAGCGATTCCGCCGGCAATGAGGTCATCCAGGGCATTGCCGCTTGCCGGTGAAATCATTGCACCTGCCGTTGCTGCGGCGGCCACTACGAGCCCCCAAACAAAAAAGGGGCCCGCCACAACGATCGGATGTTTACGGCTAATCTGGATGAGCCGCTCCGCTGGCGTTAGGTAACGATCGATACTGGATGTTTTTGTCATTTGAGTAAGGATAGACAGGCTAAACGCGTCGAGTGAGGATTTGAACTTGAGGGTGAGATATTGTCTCTGCTGGTTTGCGCTGTTGCTGGCCTCGTGCAGCGGAACCACCGTTCCCTCGGGTGCCCCGACGAGTCCCTCGGCAACAGCCCACGCAGCAGTAACGGCCGATCTTCGGGTATCGCGCCAAGGGCAAGAGATTCTTGATCTCGTCGTCGAGGTAGCCGAGACGCCTGCCGACCGCGCTCTCGGTCTCATGAATAGACCGGCACTTCGCCAAGGGAGGGGCATGGCGTTCTTGTTCGAAAGCGAAACTGCCTCGGGATTTTTCATGAAGAACACATTGATCCCGCTGGACATCGCTTTTTGGGACCGGAACTGGTTTGTCGTCGACGTAAAAACGATGCTGCCTTGCGATCGGGACCCATGCCCGCTCTACGAGTCTTCGGGCCCCTTCATTGGCGCCGTTGAGGCAAACGCCGGGGCCCTGACAACCGCAGGCCTCGCTGCCGGCGACCGCGTCACCCTAAGTAGACGGGGGCGCGGGGGGTAGCAGCTGCCCACAGGTAATGCGTTGGGCACGCCAGAAGCTGCGAACCCCCGAAATCAACACGGCCGCTAGGATCCCGCGGCCGCTCGGTCGGCGAGCACTGTTACCGATCCTTTCGGCGACACAGCCGCTGCGGGAATGCTGTCGTCGCGCATCAGCCTCACAAGAGCTTCCGCCTTCGACTTCCCCGCGACGATAAAAATAACGTCCTGCGCGGCGTTCAGTGCTTCGAGCGTCAATGTGATTCTCCAAAGGCCCGTTGCTCGCGAGAAGGCGGCGTCGGCCAGAAGGCCAGGGGGGGACGCCGGAGTCCCCGGGAATATCGAAGCTGTATGCCCGTCGGCTCCGAGACCAAGGAAGACAAAATCGAAAGGCTGCTTCTCGCGCACTATCTGGTCGTATTGCGCGGAGGCCTCCTCTGGCGCAAGAGACGTGTCGACGTGATGGAGCACCGCCGACACGTTTGCGGCCAGGGTTTCGTTCACCATTTTGTAGTTTGAACTGGCGTGGTCGAGCGGCAAGTATCGCTCGTCTGTGAGAAAGAGTTGAGTCGCGTCCCAACGAAATTCGCTTTGGGCGAGAATCTCATAGGTCCGGCGCGGGGTCTCGCCTCCTGCAAGAGCCACCCCGCGCGGCGCCAACTCGATGAAGATCGAAGACGCCCGCCGGGCGAGCTCCTCAGTATCGTCGACGATCACCAACTCGCGACTCGTCAAGATAGATACCACCTGCCCGGGCGCACAAGCCTGTCAGCCCCGGCAGGCCCCCAGGTCCCTGATGCATAGAGTTCCGGCTCTGAAGGGACAAGGACAGGATCGAGAATTTCCCATGCTCTCTCAATTTCGTCGGACCTGGCAAAGAGAGTCGCGTCACCCTGCATGGCGTCGTGAATCAATCTCGCGTACGACTCCTGGGGGGCGACCCTGAACGATTCGTCATAGTCGAAATTCATGTCTACAGGGCGCACTTTCATCTCCGGCCCGGGAACCTTCGCGTCAAATGTCAATGTGATGCCCTCGTCGGGCTGAATCCGGATAGTTAGATGGTTCGGCTCAGGCATGTCGAGGCCTGATTCTTCGAACAACATGTGCGGCGCGTCGCCAAATATCACCGTGATCGTCGTAGCCCGCTGGGGAAGTCGTTTGCCGGTGCGCAGGTAAAAGGGCACACCAGACCATCTCCAGTTGTCTATGTTCAACTGCATCGCTGCAAACGTCTCCGTGCTTGAATCCGGACTGACTCCCTTCTCATCGCGATACCCTTGGGCCCGCTCACCCTCGACCTTGCCGGTTGTGTATTGACCCCTCACCACCAAAGATGGATCGACGGGGCGGACTGCTCGAAGAAGTTTCACCTTTTCATTGCGAATTGACTCGGCGTCGAATTTGCTCGGGGGCTCCATGGTGAGCGTCGCCAGCAGCTGCATCATGTGATTTTGAACGATGTCTCGGATCGCCCCTGCCCCCTCGTAGAAGGACTCGCGGCCCTCAACTCCAAGGGACTCAGCCACATCTATCTGCACAGCGGCGACATAAAGGCGGTTCCAGATCGGCTCGAACATTCCGTTGGCGAACCGAAAGACCAAAACGTTTTGAACCGTCTCTTTGCCGAGATAGTGGTCGATCCTGAATAT
>CAZCSK010000064.1:0-9550 GCA_964501265.1 uncultured Actinomycetes bacterium | reverse complement strand
AAGTGGACCGACATCTGGAGAAGTATGACGAAAGGAAGCGCCAGAACGTGCAACGTGTACCAACGGATCAGAGTTGCCGAACCAATCTGAACTCCGCCCAGCAGAACAAAGGAAACTTCCTTACCGACCACTGGTGATTCGTAGGCCATCTGCGTTCCCACCGTTACTGCCCAAATTGCCAACTGATCCCACGGCAACAGGTAGCCGGTGAAAGCGAGCAACAGCGTCACCAACAACAAGGTGACCCCGATGATCCAGTTGAACTCCCGCGGAGGTTTGTACGAGCCGGTGTAGAAGACGCGGGCCATATGAAGGAACACGGTCACCACCATCAGATGGGCGCTCCACCGGTGAAGGTTGCGCACCAAAAGCCCAAATGCGACGGACGTGTGCAGCGCGGACATGTCGGCGTACACGACCTCGGTAGATGGCCGATAAAAGAACATCAGAAATATTCCTGTGATCGTCAAGAAGATGAAGAGAAAGAACGAAAGCCCACCCAAACAAAGTGTGTAAGAGAGTTTGATGCCGTGACGTTTCACCTTCACCGGATGAAGGTGATAAAGAACCGAGTTCATAACCACGTAGGCGCGGTTTCGGGGGGAATCCTGGTATCCCTTTTGAAACACCGAGCCTGGCCGGAAGATCGACTTCCAGACCTGGCCATCGCGGACCTTGTCCCAAAGTCCCGTTAGCAATTTCATCGGGTTGGGGAACCCCCCCGGTTTATCAGGTGCAGCTTTTGCCATTACCTATTCCCCTTGTTCCGCTGCTACTTTGCCCATTGCCCGAGCTCCCTTGCCACCCTCGAGCCTGCCGATGGTCAGAGCGCCGGTCGGGCACCTCTCGATGCACAACAGGCAACGAGTGCAAGCGTCGTCGTCGATCACGAACAATATGTCCTTGGGCTTCATGTCGCGCGCGACCTCGTCGGAGCCAGCCTCTGACACGATAGCCGGGTCCAGCATGAAAATGCAGTACCACGGGCAGACGTCGACGCACCCTTCGCACAGGATGCAGAGTTCCGGGATGAGCCCGATGTAGCGCGGCGGCTTGTGAACCGACTTGAGCCACGTCGCCTCGACGTCCGACGCGAGGTAATCGGTTCGAAGGCGAGGTTTTTCGATCTTGTTTACTTCGCTGAAGTAATCCCCGTATTCCATTATTTGCCCGGCATGTATCCCTTAACGGCCTCTGAGCCCCGAAGGCCCAGCCGGCGGCGGCGCTTTTCCATGATCTTGTAAGTGGCGATCACAGCGACGGCGAAAACGTTGGTCTGGTAACCCATCGAGACGATGTCGTGGATACGAACGAGCGTATAGCGATCCTTCAATTCGTATCCCGTCGTGTCTTGGATGAAAGTGGCGATGGTGTCGGACCGCTTGCCCCACTCGTACCGGAAGATCGACGGTATGAATCCCAGAGTGATCAGCAACATGGCCGAGATGACCAGGGCCACCATGACGGCCTTGGTCCAGGTCATCTCGTGTTCCGGTTTCTTGCTCAATTACGATCCTTGTCCACGGGCAACATTGCGCCGAATTATAACCATACGAAGTTAGTCTCCCTTGCCCCTCTTGAGCCGCTCTTCCAGCCTGCGAAGACGGCGGGCAATCGAGAATAGATAAAGCACGAATCCGATCCACACCAATGCGTAAGCAATTCCCAGAAAGCCGAGATTGTCCACTAAGCGGTCTCCATCTCCATCACAGCTGCGTCCAGACGGGCAAGCCGCACACGAAGGGCAAGGAAGAGCGCATACAAGAGGGTGAACATTGCAAGCATGAATAACATAGTGATGAGCATTTGCGGGGGAAGGTCGGGGCTCGACTCGGGCTTGAAGACCGTGCGCCCCGGATGCTGGCCTCTCCACCAATCGACTGAGAAATGCACCAGAGGCACCGTTGCGAAGCCCGTTATCCCTATAACGGCAGATACCCGCGCACCGCGCCCCGCGTCGGTTGCCATCCAACGAAACACAAGGTATCCGAGATAGATCAAGAATAGGACGAAAGTTAGCGTCAGGCGGGGGTCCCATACCCAATAGGCTCCCCACACCGGGCGGCCCCAAAGCATTCCCGTTACAAGTGTCACCGCGGTGAAAACTACTCCGACCTCGGCGCTCGAGTGCGCCAGCCAATCCCATCGTGGGTTGGAGGTCCTTAGATACGCGATCGATCCCACAAGCACAACCGAAAACGCGAGGTAGGCCACCCAGGCCGACGGAACGTGAACGTAGAAGATCCGCTGAACGATTCCCTGAAAGTCATCGGTAGGCACCCACAAGAAAATCGCTCCCATGCCCGCAGTTACTCCCGCGCCGACGATGACGAGTAACGAATTAAAAGGATCCCGTTTCATTCTTCAACTACGAATTGGAAGAGGACCGCGCCGAGAGTCACAAACACCACATCGAAGACTATCAGCAGCACGAACCACCGAATCTCATTTCCGAATCGACCGCCGAGGGCTAGAGTCGACGTAAGGCGTGCGGCCGCAAGAACAAGCGGCAACAGAATCGGGAAGGCTAGCAACGGCATGATGAGGTGTCGGCTCCTTGCGTACTGAGATGCTGCGCCGAAAAGAGTCCCCACGGCGGCCAATCCGATGTCTGCTGCCGCCAAGACGGCGAGGATCTCCGGAAACAGCGCTCGCGGGGGGAGGTCGAAAAATAATAACCACACGGGTACCAGGAATACTTGCAGAATTGCAAGAAAGCCCAAGTTGGCGGCCGCCTTACCGGCGAAGAGCGCCATGGGGTCGACGGGCGCGAGCCCCAGGGCATCCATGCGCGATCCGTCGTTCTCGGCCGATGCGCTTCGCCCGAAGCCGGTTATCGCAGCGAACAAGACCGCAAGCCACAACAAAACTCCCGCCACTTCGCGCACCGCCACTGCACCTGCGACCGGCGGAGGCGCCGGCGCCCGACCCGAACCGGGTGGCACCGCGAAAGTAGAGATAAACACCAAGGCGAGAGCAAACAGCACCATCGCCGGTGCAATCTCTTTGCCTCGCGCCTCGGAGCGAAGATCTTTGACCGCGATCGCGAGCGCCTTCCGCACCATCCTGGGGGCGCGACTCACAGGATTTACCAGGTGCGCCATCCTAGGACGGGGTCATCTCGAACACGGTCGTCGCGAGAGCCCGCGCGCGCCCCAGATCGTGCGAGGCCATCACAACGGTGCGGCCGGGGCGGGGAATGATCCCGGCAACAATCTCAGCGCCGGCTTCGTCTAGACCGGTAAAGGGTTCATCTAGCAGCAGGTAATCGGGATCGTGGATAACGGCGCGGGCCAATGCAAGCCGTTGGGCCTCACCGCGCGAAAGGCCGTGCGCGAGAGCATCCTTCCGATGGGTCATGTCCACTTGCTCAAGGACGTCGATTGCGCGGGAAGCGGGCGTGTCGTACAAAGTGCACCAGAAGCGCAGGTTCTCGATCGAAGTGAGGAATGGGTAGAGGAATTGATCATGTCCGAGGTATCCGATCCGGCCCTTGATCGCGCGGGGGACCGTTTCTTCGATGAGGATCGATCCTGCGGTTGGCCGCAAGATCCCCGCGATGAGTTTCAGCAAGGTGGTTTTTCCCGAGCCGTTGGGCCCGATCAACGCCACAGTCTCTCCGGTCGCGACCTCGAGGTTCAGGGGCCGAAGCCCCCAGCTCGCTCCGAACCTTTTAGAAATAGCGTTGGCGCGGATCAAGTCAACTTGCTCTTTATGTCTTCGCGCAATCGCTGATGTTCCTCGTCGGAGATGGCGCCCGCTTCGTGCTCGATGTCCAGAAGAGCGACCTGCTCCACCACCGAGGCGCGCGTTTCGGTTTTGTCCTCAGGGCGCTTGTTCCTGCGCCGCCTGATCACAGCCCCCGCCATTACGACTGCGATGAGAGTGGCGATGATCCCGGCCAGCCCAAACCACAATCCGCCCCCCGTCGTGTTCGCGTAACCAATGTCGACTCCGAGGACCGCTCCCGGCAGAAGCTTTTCCCCGCGGTAGCGACGGTAGGTCTTGCCGCCCAACTCCTTGGATTCGGCGAACGAGAACCCGGGCCCGGCTCGGAGCTCCAGGGCGGGCCCAATCAAGATGTCGGTCTTCGCGGTGGGATAAAAAACCTCTCGCCGCAGTTGCCAGCCGGTGCGAGGCGCCCGGACGCGGTACACGTAAGAGATCGTCGACTCGCCCGGCAGAAGCGGGGCCGTCGCGGCTATGCCCTCCTCGGTCTTCGCAAGCCCCGCGCGATTCATGTCACCTGTCGGCAAAACGTCAAACGCACCCTGCGGAACGGGCAATCGCACTACGGCCACGGGAGGGGAGGACGACGACAATGCTGTCCCGACGAAAGTCCGATCGGAGGAGTTGGCCATCCGCAGCAACTGCAGCACTTCGAGGGTGCCGCCTTCCTTGCCCTGCACGACGGTCGTTGTGTCCGATAAGACCGACACGACTGATACGTCATTCGTCGGCTCGTAAATGACGAGGTCGGGGGCCGAGTCTAGCGATTCAATCTTCTCGAACACTCTGGTGTACGTCACGTCCTTGTGAACGGCTGCTACTACGAATCGTTGCGTGACGGGGGTGAATCCGTCCGCTATCCAGATCCCGTCGGCGGAAGGCGACACCTGCTTGCGATAGGTCTCGCGGTCGCCGTCTAAGCCAACGACAGTAACGGACAGACCGGGTGGCAAGGCAACGCTCATCGTTCCCATCACCACGCGTCCCGAGATCTTTAGCGGCGCCCTGTATGGCGGTGCCGGCACCTGAGCTTCGACGTGTGCCGCTCCAAGAAGCGCGGCAACAAAGCTAAGTGCCAATGCCAGGCCCATCATTGGCGTCTTAACCGCTCTCGCGCGGCGGCGATCTCTTGCTCAAGTTCGTCCTCCACTTGAGCGCCCGAATCCAGTTCCACCAGGATCTTTATCGCTGAAGCTTCGGCCTCGCGGCGCATCGCCGTGTAATCGTCATCGGAAATTTTGGCCATCTGGTGATCGAATTCCAGATCCAGTATCGACCTGTAGATGCCTTCCTTCGATTCGATCAGCGCGTCGGCATGATGTCCATTGGACGATGTTGCCGGTAGTTTGGCGCGTGCGAGCGGGAGCCCCATCCAAACCACGATGACCAAAACAAGCCCGATTGCAAAGATCACTTCGATCATCAAACTTGCCCTTCCGCGAACTTACGAAAGTCGTCGTCCAACCGAGCCTGATCGGAGTCACTGATTTCGGCAACCTCAGGTGCCGCATCCCGGGAGCCCCTAACCCTTTGGGTCACGAGAGCCAATGCGATCAAGACGCCTACCGCGGGAGGGGCCCAGACCCACGGACTCCTAGGCCGAGCGAGAACAGCGCCGCCGTAGTTATCCGTAAGCCACCGATCAATCTCGGCATTTGTAGTCCCACCAGCAATCCGAGTCTCGATATTCGAGCGGAGCGCGACAGCCTGACTCGACGTGCATTCATGCAAAGTGACGCCCGGACAAAACGGCGACATAACCCTCCTAGACACCTCGCTAGCCGTAGGCACCGCATTCGGATCCTGCCGCCCCTGAAACGCGACTGCCGACACGGCCACGAGCAGTATTGCGACGAAAAGGATCCTCTTCATTTCTCGACCGAGGAAGCGGGGAGGTCGGAGGTCTCCCGGCGGGCCACATGAGACGGTAGGGCCTGAGTCTGCGAAGGGAACTGACCGCGGTGGCCCGCAGGGATGGGCTCCGACCGAGTGCGTCCCCGCGCCCACCGCGGTGGCCCGAAGCGGCGGCCTCCGACAGGGCGCTCACCCGACAAGATGACAAGCATCCCAGCCGCCATAACCGACCCTCCGATCCAAATCCAAATCACCAGTGGATTGACGAAAGCCCTCAAAGTAACTTTGCGCGAAGAGTCCATCTGCGTGAGCACCAGATAAAGGTCATCGGAGAGTGAAGTTCTAAGGCCAATCTCGGACTGCGGCTGACGCTGGGCGAAATGAAAGTTTCTTTGCGGAGAAAGCGTTGCGAGGCTGCGACCATTCGACGACACCGTCATGACCGCCATGTTCACCATCTTCTCCTTGGTCGCGAAGACCCGGGATGATGCGTACTCGATCTCGTAGCGTCCAATTTGAAAACTCGATCCTGGCGCAAGCTCGCCAGACCAGCTCTGCTTAAAGGCGTTGCCTGCCAAGCCCAAGAAGATCAAGACAACTCCAAGGTGAACGATGTAGCCGCCGTACCTCCGGCGGTTTCGCCCAACGGTTTGCGCGAGTCCTCGCATCAGGCCGAATGGGCCTGGTCCCCGATGAGCGCGCGCGCCGCTTAGGAATTCGCCGATGGTTCCCACGACGACGAAGGCGCCTAACGCGATTGCGAGCATTGCGCCGGTCGATCGAATGCCCGCCGCCCAGAGCGCGGCAATCGTTGCAGTACCGGCAGTAAGGGGCACGGCGAACTGCCGCCGAAGGCTCGAAGGTGCCGCTCTTCGCCACGCAATGAGCGGGCCGATACCCGCAAGTCCAAGGAGGGCCAGACCGAGAGGAGTGACCACGGTATTAAAGAAGGGAGGACCGACCGAAATCCTTTTGCCCGAGATCGCCTCGACGAAAACCGGATAGAGGGTTCCCCAAAGCACCGTGAATGCGATGGCGACGAAGAAGAGGTTGTTGAATAGGAACATCGCTTCTCGCGATGCCAGAGAATCTAGATGACGTTCTGCGCGCAGCCGCTCGAACCGCCAACCCAAAACTCCAAAGGCGGAAACCAGAAGGATGCCAAGAAACGGCAGGAAGGCCTTGCCGACGGGCGACTCGCTGAATGTGTGGACCGACAAGAGTAAACCGGAACGTGTGAGGAAGGTCCCGAAGATTGCGAGGCAATAGGTCGCAAGGATCAGACCAAAGTTCCAAATTTTCAGCATCCCGCGGCGTTCTTGGATTATCACAGAGTGAAGGAACGCGGTCGCGGTCAACCACGGCAGAAGGCTCGAATTCTCGACGGGATCCCAAGCCCAGTAACCGCCCCACCCCAGTTCAAGGTATGCCCACGCCCCCCCCAGGATGATGCCGATTGTTAGAAACGACCAGGCCATTACAGTGGAACGACGCGTCGTGGTGAACCAGCCGGAGTCGGTCCTTCCTGCAACCAACGACGAAGCGGCAAACGCAAACGGCACGGCAAAGCCTGTGAGCCCCAGGTAGAGCATCACCGGATGAATCGCCATGAATGGCGACTGGAGTAGAGGGTTGAGCCCCGCGCCGTCTGTCAGAACAGGCGATGCGGCATCGAAAGGGTTTGCGCCGAAGACGAGGACCCCAATCAGGAACACTTCAATGCCCGCAAGTACTGCCGTCGCAATTGCGACGAGATCGCCCTGTGAGCGTGAGTTCATTACAGAACCTGCGGCATAAAGCGCGGTCAGAAGTGTCCAAAAAAGAAGCGACCCTTCCATGCCGGCCCACAACGCCGTGAATGCGAAGATCCGCGGCGTCGACAGACTCGTGTAGTTGGCGACATAGTTCAAAGAGAAATCGCGCGCAGCAAGAGCGAGCAACAACAGGATTGTTGCGGCACCTATCAACGTCGCACTTCCCACGAGGGCGCGCCGTCCCGATGCCACTAACCTCGCGTCGCGGCGGTGGTGTCCAACGATCGAGAAGCCCGCAGCCCAAAGGGCAGTGCCGAGCGCGGCGATCAGGATCAGTTTCCCGGCGAGGGCTGCATCCACGATCTTGTCTAGACTTTGGCTTTGAACTTCGAAGGGCACTTGGCCAGCACTGTGGAGGCGGAGAAGACGCCTTGCTCAGTCATTGCACCCTCTGCGACCACTTCTACTCCCGCGCCGAAAGTGTCGGGCAAGATGTCGCGCGTAGTCACATTTACGGTGGCCTTGCCGTCGGTCACGGCGAAATCGGTGTCGGCCCCCTGACGAGTGACCGATCCGGCGACCACTTTTCCCGCGACGCGGACCCGCTCACCGGAGGAGGGCCCTTCGGCGTTTAGCTCAGCCGGAGTCTTGTAATAGGCAGTAGCGCCCGAGAGGGAGAAAAAGATGAGACCCCCTATAGCCGCCACGACGATTCCTGCAGCCACTGCGAATCGCAATCTGGGTGTCATGGAGGGCATTATCCCACCCCACATCTTGTAGAGTTCCGCTCGTGACTGATGAGCTCGATGTCCAATAGATCCCCGGACGGTGCCGCGCGCGCGTCCCTTTATACGGCGGTCGTTTGGCTGGTTGTCGGCGTCGTCTCATTTGCCCTGGCTTCGGCCAAGCTTGTCGAGCCTGGTCTTCTTACCACCCGAATGCTTTCTTACGGACGGCTCCGCGCGGTCGCATCGATAACCCTTCAATATGGTTGGCTCGGCCTTGGTGGCACCGCGGCTATCTTCTACGTGTTGCCGCGCGTGACGGGCGTGCGGATGCGATCCGAGACTTCAGGGATCATGGCCGCGTTGCTCCTGAACTTGGTCGTGGCCTTAGGTGTTCTCATCACCCTGGTGGTTGGAACGACCGGTCCAGAGTTTTCCGAGCTGCCCCGTTATCTCGACGTCGCTCTCGTCGTTGCCCTTCTGCTGATTGCAGCCAATGTCTTGCGCACCGCCGCCAAGCGAACCGAGCCCACACTTTATGTTTCGGTTTGGCATTTCTGCGGGGCCGTCATCTGGGCGCCGATTGCGATCGCGTTAGGTAATCTGCCTGAACTGGGCGGCGTGGCTGGCTCGATCGCCAGCCTATTTTCGATCAACGCAACGCTTCTGGTGTGGTTCGCCTCTGCTGGTTTAGGGGCCCTGTACTACCTCCTTCCCAAGGCGACGGAAGCCCCGCTTTTTTCGCACCGCCTGGCGATGGTGGGTTTTTGGGCGCTTGCATTTCTCGGGCCTCTGGCGGGACAGTCGCGCCAGGTCTTCGGCCCCTCCCAGGACTGGCTGCAAACTCTTAGCACCGCGGCGTCCATTGGCCTTTTGATACCGGCCCTCACTACAGCCATAAATGTCTTCGGCACCCTGCGCGGGTCCTGGAGCCGCCTAACGAGCAATCCGTCGGTGCTGTATCTGGTCGGCGGGACCTTGTTTTTTGTCTTGGGAATCGGCCAGCAGATCCTCTTGAGCTTTCGCTCGGTCGCAAGATTTCTTGGGACAACTGAGATTGTGACATCTGGAGTCTGGGTGTTCATCTTCGGAGCGCTCGGCCTCTGGACCGCGGGGCTAGTTGTGTTTGCCTTCCCGCGTCTGATGGGTCACAACTGGTCGAGCAGGCCGATGGTGACCGCGCATTTCTGGCTCACGACATTGGGAACGCTCCTTCTTGCGGTGAGTGTATGGGGTTCTGGGCTCGTTTCCGCGGTCTTGACCAACGCCGGAGTCGTCTTGGAATCTCCAGTGGCATTCGGTGAACGATTTGCGATCGTCGCTACGAGCATGGCCCCCTTTCAGAGTGGGGCGGCTCTCGGGGCAGCAGTTCTTGCAATTGGCCAGTTGATCTTTGCGATCAATCTCTTCAGGTCGACGACGATGGGTGCGCCGCGCCCAATCGAGATCGTTACTGGCGGGGAGGTGCCCGCGTGATGCGCCCCGAAT
>CAZCSK010000063.1:0-9663 GCA_964501265.1 uncultured Actinomycetes bacterium | reverse complement strand
GCTTGGCAGGGCGAAGAAGGTCAGGTGCTGGCCGAAGTCGGAGAGGAAGAGATCGCCGAAGTGCTGGCGATGTGGACCGGGATCCCCGTCTACAAACTGACCGAAGAGGAAACCGCCAAGCTCATCCGGATGGAGGACGAACTGCATAAGCGCATCGTCAATCAAAACGATGCAGTGCACGCCGTGTCGCAAGCGATCCGCCGTACCCGCGCCGGCCTCAAGGATCCAAAGCGGCCCTCGGGCTCCTTCATATTCCTTGGACCCTCGGGGGTCGGCAAGTCCGAATTGTCGAAGACTCTGGCCGAGTTTCTCTTCGGCGATGAGAGCGCACTCATTCAGTTGGACATGTCGGAGTACATGGAGAAGCACACCGTCTCGCGGCTCATTGGGTCGCCGCCGGGATACGTCGGCTACGAAGAGGGTGGCCAGTTGACCGAAGCGGTGCGCCGCCGTCCCTTCAGCGTGGTGCTCTTCGACGAGATCGAGAAGGCGCACAACGATGTGTTCAACACCTTGCTGCAGATTCTCGAGGACGGAAGGCTTACCGATGCCCAGGGCCACACGGTGGACTTCAAGAACACCGTCATCATCATGACTTCGAACCTGGGCACACAGAATCTTCGCAAGGCAGCGCTCGGGTTCGCATCAGACACAGGCGACGTAACTTACGAGCAGATGAAAGACAAGGTCACGCAGGAGTTGAAGCACAACTTTCGTCCGGAATTCTTGAACCGAATCGACGACGTTATTGTTTTCAGAGAACTGTCGACCGAAAACGTGCGGTTGATCGTCGACATGATGCTCAAGCGCATCGAGGAGCAATTGAAGTCGCTCGACCTGACCATCGAGCTTACGGACGCGGCGAAGGACCACTTGGCCAAGGAAGGTTACGACTCGACATTGGGGGCCAGGCCTCTACGGCGAGCGATCCAACGGCTGATCGACGATCCGCTGTCGGAGAAGATCCTTTGGAAGGAGTACTCGGCCGGGCAGCACATCCTGGTCGACGCCGCAGAAGACCCCGACGACTCTTCCAAGAACAAGATCAACTTCACGGTTACCGGTGAGGCCAAAGCCACCCCCGAGCCGGAGTTGGCGGGAACCAAGGCCGAAACCTAAAGACGCCGAGGTATACAGGCGTGATCGATTTCAAGATTCCCGAGGAACTGGATAGCATCCGCTTGCGGGTGCGCGACTTCGTTGCGGAAGAAGTCCTTCCCGCCGAAACGTCTCTTGGACTGCACCACGACGAGGCCGTGTTCTCAAAAGTCGTCGAGGACCTTCGGACCGCGGCCCGCAAGGCCGGCCTTTACAACCCGCACCTGCCCGCAAAGTACGACGGTCTGGGGCTTGGACCGCTGGGGATGGCTCTCGTCTCGCAGGAGTGCGGCGTTAGCGGGCTCGCATCTCTCGCGCTCAATTGCATGGCTCCCGACGAGGGCAACATGCATCTTCTTCTTCATGCCGGGACTAGCGCCCAGCTTGACAAGTATCTAAAGCCCCTCGCCGAGGGCAAGACCCGTTCGTGTTTCGCCATGACTGAGAAAGCGGCGGGATCAGACCCATTAGGAATTCGGACGCAAGCGGTGCGCGATGGCAACGGCTGGGTGCTGAACGGCGAGAAGTGGTTCATCACAGGCGCCGACGGTGCTGCCTTCTCGATAGTCGTTGCCCAAACAGATCCTGAAGCGCAACCTGCGTACGCCGGATACACGCTCTTCTTAGTCGATGGCGACAATTCCGGATGGAAAATCATCCGGCAGATTCCTACTATGGGCACCGACGGTCCGGGGGGCCATTGCGAAGTCTTGATCACTGACTGTGTTGTCACCGGCGACGCGGTCCTCGGCGGCGTTGGGGCCGGCTACGCCATGGCGCAGACTCGCCTAGGCCCAGCGCGCCTTGCGCATGCAATGAGATGGATTGGCGTCGCGCAGCAGTCTCTCGATTTGGCCGCGGTGCGCGCCAACGAACGCGAGGCATTCGGCACGCCTCTTGGCGACAAACAGGCCATTCAGTGGATGCTCGCCGATTCTGCGATCCAACTGTACGCGTCGCGGCTGATGGTGCTCCATGCCGCCTACTTGATCGAGAACAACTTGGATCACCGTCAGGAAGTGGCGATGGCGAAAGTATTCATCTCCGAAGCTCTCGGCGACATCGTCGACCGCGCGCTGCAAATCCATGGAGCACTTGGGTATTCGTCGGACTTGCCGCTCGAGCGCTATTACCGCGACGCGCGGGCTGCCCGTATTTACGACGGTGCGTCGGAAGTGCACCGAATGTCGATTGCGACGCGGCTGCTCCGGACGGCGCGCAAAGACGGATCGACCCGCAGGGCCACCGGGGATCTGGCTTGACCGAGACTCAAATCGCTCAGCAACTGGTCGATCCCGACAAACTGCACGATTACCTTAAAGACCGACTTGAGGGCGATGGTCCCTTCGACGTAAGCCGTCACATCGCTGGACACTCGAATGAAACATTCTTCATAAGCCGCGGAGAGTATCGATGGGTGCTTCGCCGCCCCCCGGCCGCCGTTTATCTGCCGACCGCGCACGACGTGCTGCGCGAGCACCGAGTTTTGTCGGCGCTGGCGGCGACCTCGGTGCGCGCTCCCAGAGTGGTCCTTGCCTGCGAGGATGCAGCGGTGATCGGGGCGCCCTTTTACGTGATGGAACGCGTCGAAGGCGCGGTGATTCGCGATGCGGTACCGGACCCCGTCGACGATCCAGCGAATCGCCAGCTTATCGGGGAGGAGTTGGTCCGTGCCCTCGTCGAATTGCATGCGGTCGATTTTCTAGAAGTGGGCCTCGAAGGATTCGGAAAACCCGCCGGCTATTTGGAGAGGCAGATTCGTAGGTGGAGCGGCCAGTTGGAACTGGCGACATCGATCACAGCCGCCCAGCGGCCGGTACCTCGGATGTGGGAGGTGCGGGAGTGGCTAGCGTCTTCGATTCCCCCATCAGGGGATCCCGTCGTCGTTCACGGCGACTACAAACTCGACAACGTCATGTTTGCTCCCGGCGCCCCCGCGCGCCTGGTGTCGATCTTCGATTGGGAGATGGCAACCCTGGGGGACCCGCTCGCGGACCTTGGTTGGCTCGTGTCGTTCTGGAGGCAGGCCGACGACCCGCAAGAAGCATTCGAAGGAGACCTGCCCAGGGTGACTCAGGCGCCCGGTTTCATGACGAGGGCCGAACTGATCGATCTATATAGCAGCCTCAGCGGCCGCAGCGTTGGGGACTTGCGTTGGTACGTTGTGGCAGCAGTCTGGAAGCTGGCGTGTTTGTTGGAAGGCTCCTACGGTCGTCATCTACTGGTAACCACAGACGACCCCTTCTTCGCTCGGCTTGGCGAAGGTATTCCAGCCCTCGCCCGCCGCGCCCTTGACATCGCGCAAGGAGCCGGGGGGTCCGGGGGGCTCGGGGGGGTAGCAGCCACCCATGGATATGACCCGGGCACGCCAGAAGCTGCGAACCCCCCGAAGTCAACATGAAGGGATTGATCGTGGACTTCGGGGGCGTGTTGACGACCTCGATCGTGGAATCCTTCAATGCATTCTGCAACGAGAACGGGATCGCACCGGGACGATTGTGGGGCGCCCTTCGTGCGGACGCGGATGGCATAGGAGGTGGAGAAGCGGATCATCCCGTGCATTTGATCGAGACGGGCAGGATGTCTGGCGATGACTTCAGCCGGTACCTCCATGGCTCCCTCATTGAGGACGGCACCTCCCCTTTCGAGGAGATTGGTTTCAAAGATCAACTGTTCTTCATGGTGCGGCCCGAGCCCTCGATGGTGATGGCGGTGGGCAGCTATCGCGCGTCAGGAATCAAGACGGCTCTTCTGTCCAACTCCTGGGGAGGCGAAGGTTATCCCCGAGAGACCTTCGATTTCCTTTTCGATACGGTCGTTCTGTCGGGCGACGTTGGTTATCGCAAGCCTCAGGCGGAGATCTATCGGATGACTGCCTCCCAGCTTGGCCTGGAACCGGAAGAGTGCGTTTTCGTCGACGATTTGAAGTCCAACATCGCGGGGGCCGAGGCCGTTGGGATGGTCGGCGTCTTGCATACAGATCCCGAAATCACACTCGAAGCGCTGGAGAGTATTTTCAGATCGGAATAGGCAGCCGTGCCCTTATATCCGGTCGAAGCGCAGGAGGTGGCGCCCAGCCTAGCCCTCGGCCAATTGGATCAACGAAAGTTATCTCACCATCGGGACTTCCTCGGATCGACCATTTACCTTCATGAACCAACCGATGATGGTACGTGCAGAGCAGAATGAGATTGTTCTTGTCGGTCCGGCCCCCTTTAGCTCAGGGCTCTATGTGATGAGCATGTAGCCATCGACTGCGGTTGCACCCCGGAAAGCGGCAGCACCGATCACGCCTGCGAAGCTGGCGGCGTAGCCACGCCGGGATCTGACGGCTTTTCCGACCAATTCCAAGTGGCTTGCCGTCTGGTCCAACAACGAGCGTCTCCATGTAGGGATCACAGGCCAGCCTGCGAGCGGTCTCGGCAGCAATCGCTGGGCCGTCCTCCAGCCTGGCCATCCCTTCAGCATCATCGGAAGCCAGAAGCGCAACGTCCACATGTACCACCACGGTCGCTCGGTCTGGATCGGAGTCGGCGCCAAGGTCGCCAGAGGCGATCTGCACCAGCGCATCGGCGCAGCGTTGCTCGAATGGATCAAACATCCCGGTCTCAGGGTTGACCGGCGCTTTTTCAGCCAGGCGCTCCAATGCTTTTTTCACAATCGCACCATCTGAGTCGGCCAAACACCCCTTCAAGTGCAACAACGAGGCCTCATCGTCCCAACGAAAGTTCAGAAACCGTTTGCTGTAAGCCTCCTGCGCACTGGCCGCGGTTGGTCGTTGGTCGCTACGGATAGCGTCTTGTAGCTGATCAACGGTCATCCCCAAGGCCTTATCGACCCATTCCTCTTGCGTCTCATAAGTTGCGTGACGGGTAAGAAGGCGGACATGGCCCCAGCAAAGGTGACCCAGTTTGTAAGCAGCCGCGACATAAGGCAGCTTGTCCAAGGCGTGTGCCACTCTCACCCATTCCTGTGCGAGGTGGTTGGGGGATCCCGATCCAGGTGGCGAGCCAAGCCGCCATACAGCTTGCTCCCTCTTCTTTCCAAAGCCTCCGCCGGTCATAAGCGACGATGGCCTCGAAGATCGAAGCGTGCAAAGCCGACCTGGCGGCATTCATCTGCTGAATGGCATCGGCCACTTCACCGCTCGGCGCCTCACTAAAAACTGACGTTCCCATGCTCCAAATTGTAGAGATGGGGTACGACAAAAAGACCCGGTTTGGGCCTCCCCAAGAAAAGTTTTTTGAGAAATATTGGTGTCAATGGATTTCCCCTCGGAGATGCGACTCGTCACAAACTCTTTCGAACGTTTCTTGACATATTCTTATATAGGCATATAATGTCCTCATGGCACGAGCAGCGACGACAGCGGATGCGTTTAACGCCGTGGCGGAGCCCCGGCGGCGGCAGATTTTGGACGTCCTGGCCGGCGGGGAGAGCCCCGTGAACGACCTTGTCAAGCTGCTCGGGTTGGCTCAACCACAAGTGTCCAAGCACCTCCGAGTTCTTCGGGAGGTGGGCCTGGTGGAGGTACGAGAAGAAGGGAGGCAGCGGATGTACCGGTTGAATGGCCGGTCGCTCAAGCCCATCCACGACTGGGTCAAGAACTACCAGCGGTCGTGGGACGAACGTTACAAGGCGCTGGACGAAGTGTTGGAGGAACTCAAGGAAAAGGAAAGGGAGATGGTGGCAGGGAAAAGTAGCGGAACGGCAGTTTTGACGCTCCCAACGGATACGCAGATTTTGATTACGCGGGAGTTTGATGCACCCAAGCACCTGGTCTACAAGGCGTTGACCACGCCAGAACTGATCAAGCGCTGGTGGAACGCGAAACGAGGTGATGTCACCCTGGCCGAGGTCGACCTGCGAGTCGGTGGCAAGTGGCGCTACGTCATGGTGACTGGCGATGGGTTCGAGGTCGGGTTCCACGGCGAGTACCGGGAGATCGTCCCGAACGAGAGGATCGTTTACACGGAAGTGTATGAGGGCATTCCCGACGGGGACGAGAGGCCGTCAGTAAATACGATGACGCTATCGGAGAAGGACGGGCGCACGACAGCCACCACGCTCATCGAGCTTGAGAGTCAGGAAGACCGCGACATGATCATCAACTCCGGCATGGAGGCAGGCATGCAGGACGCGATGGACCTGCTCGAGGAAGTAGCGATCTCGCTCAGCTAGTACCGAGCAAAACTCAATCAGGACCACCGGGGCATCGCTATCGGTGGTCCTGATTTTTTTCTGTCAGACCCCATCTCTATAGTGGGGTCATGACGACAACTGAGTTGGTTTGCACCGAATGCGGTCATCGCACGCTTCAGGAGCTAGGCCGATGCCCCACGTGCGAGGCCTGGAATTCCTTCGTTGAACCTGCTCAAATCACTGTGCCCAAGCCCACTCGGCTGGAGAGAGTAGAAAGTTTCGGCAGCGAACGCTTGTCGACTGGCCTAGTTGAGTTCGACCGCGTCCTCGGCGGGGGACTTGTGAAGGGGTCGGTGGTTCTCGTCGCGGGCGAACCCGGCGTCGGCAAGTCGACACTGATGCTCCAGACGGCTTGCGGACTGGAGGACCGAGGGCGGCGTGTGCTTCTGATCTGCGGTGAGGAGTCGCTGGAGCAAGTCGCTGCTCGTGCCGCCCGCCTGGGTGGGCCTAAGAAGGCAGAGGCGACTACAACGACGGCAGTCGATCTGATCGCTGCGATGCTCGCGGGTGTTGACGTTGCCATCGTCGATTCAGTGCAAGCGCTCCGCGACTCGACTGCAACCGGCGATGCGGGATCCGTCACGCAGGTGCGGTCCTGCGCTGCCACGCTAACGCGGGCCGCTAGAGCGTCCAATTGTGCGGTCGTTCTGGTTGGCCACGTGACTAAAGATGGTGGGGTGGCAGGCCCCCGGACACTCGAGCACTTGGTGGATGTTGTCGTCACATTCGAGGGCGATCGTGGCCATGCGCTGCGAACGATAAGAGGGGTAAAGAACCGTTTCGGCCCCACCGACGAGCTTGGAGTTTTCGAGATGGGCCCGACCGGCTTAAGTGAAATCGCTGATCCCTCTGCCCTTTTCTTGGCAGACCGACGCGAGGGGGTTGCCGGGTCCGCGGTCGGTTGCGTCATCGAAGGGCGCAGGCCGGTGGCGTTGGAGGTCCAAGCGCTGGTCAATGGCACCGATGCTATGCATCCTAGGCGCGTGGCGCAGGGGCTCGAGGCGTCCCGATTGGGACTGGCCCTCGCAGTGTTGGAAGCAAGAGGAGGAGTTCTGCTGCGAAGTTTCGATGTGTACGCATCCGTTGCTGGCGGATTGCGTGCAGCCGAGCCGGGGATCGATCTTGCGCTCGCGCTCGCGATAGCAGGAGCAGCGCTCAACAAATTTCTTCCCCCCCAAGTCGGTGTAATCGGCGAACTTGGGCTGGGTGGCGAAATCAGGGCGGTCCCCGCGATGGGCCCGCGCGTCAAGGAACTGACGCGGCTAGGGTTCACAAAGATCGTGTTGCCCGTGTCTGCGCAGGTCGAAGGCTTCGAATCGATAGGTGTGAAGCACATAGGCCAAGCCCTGACACTCCTCGGCCACGACCGAGATGGCTCGATCGCTTGACCACTCCCAAGCCATCCGCCGCTGATTTCCTTTTGACACCGCTAACCTTTATCTTTGTCAATTGATGAGCACGCCGATCACTGAACCGGCACCGGGAGTCGGATACATCGAGGCGATGCGGATGTTCAGTCGCAACGCCCGGCTCTACGTGCTGGATGTCATCGGAATGGACATGATCCACGGTTCCTGGATGGTGCTGTTCAACCTCTACTTACTTGCAATTGGGTTCGATGTGAAGTTCGTCGGTCTGCGATTGATTGTTGCGGGAGTAGCTGGCGCCTTCCTGAGCGTTCCCGCTGGCGTGGTCTCCGACCGGATCGGAAGGAAGGCCTCCTTCATCCTTGGAGATGGTTTGGGCGCCACTCTGGGCGTGATCAATATCCTTACGCTCGATCGAAGCGTCTTGCTGACCACCGCAGTCGTCGGGGCGTTCTTCTCCTCTTTGCATCATGTGAGCGAGCCGCCATTCATGCATGAGAATTCAAAGCCGGCCGAACGGATTCATCTCTTCTCGATCTCCGACAGTCTCCGCACCGCATCAGCTATGGTGGGAAGCCTGCTCGCCGGGTTCCTCCCCCTGCTTCTGGCTGCGCGAGTGGGAAAGTTAACTGCCTACCGATATGCGACGTTCGTAGGGCTTGGGCTCTGGTTCCTCTCGTTGATCCCAGCCCTCATGCTGCGTCGGGAGGGTTCGGCCGATGACAAGCCCCAAGCCGAGCGCCAACGACGCGGGTTTTTCGCAAGTGTCGAGAACCCTGCCCTTATGGCGAAGCTAGTTGCACCTGAGCTACTGCTCGCGCTCGGGGGCGGGTTGGTTCTTCCGCTCGCGAATGTCTTCTTTTCTCATGGGTTGCATGCTCACGAGGGCCATATCGGTTCCACCTTTGCCGGTGGTCAGTTGGCTTTCGCTTTGAGCGCACTTCTTGCTCCGTTACTTGTGGCTCGAATGTCGAAGGTGAGCGTGGTGTGCATTACTCGTCTTGCGGCAGTTCCCTTCGTTCTGGTTTTGGCGATGGCGATGTCGCAGCGCGAATCAGGTTGGGCGATGCCTGTGGTGATGGGGGCCTGGATTTTGCGGACCTCGGTTTTCAACATGTCGTCGCCGATCGAGTCGGCGTTCAACATGGAGATCCTCAGCTTGCGAGAGAGAGCCACACTCGCGGGACTTGACGCAGCCGCGTACGCAGGCATGACCGCGCTGGGAGCTTTTATATCGTCGCGTTTGTTGACCTCCGGCGACTACTCCACGCCATTCGTCGGCATGGCCGCGATGTACGTTCTTTCGACCGCGCTCTTCTGGAAGTTTTTCAAGGCAACGAAGACGCCATTCGTCGCGGAGCCGCCTCTGGAGGCGCCCGCTTTGGTTCGATTTGGACCGTGAGCAAATCCCTGTTACAATGGTTGAACTCACCCGTCAGGTTCTTGAAGGACCTCGCGGGTGAATCAATGTTCAGCCACGGCCCCCGGGCCCTTACCTTTACAAGGAGGTCAGTTTGCCCGCAGCCGCAGCCACTACGTTTCGCGTAGGTGACAAGGTCATCTATCCGCATCACGGCGCCGCAATCATCAAGGGGCTTGAGCAGAAAGAATTTCAAGGCGAGTCGAAGCAGTACTACATTCTGCGCCTCGCATTCGGGGATCTCACGCTGATGGTTCCAACCGCAAACAGCGAGGAAATTGGACTTCGCGACGTCATCTGCAAGGACGAGCTGCAGAAGGTCTACAAGGTACTAAGAGCCAAGGAATGCCGGATGCCATCGAACTGGAGCCGGCGATTCAAGACTCATGTCGAGAAGCTGCGGTCCGGGGACATCTATCAAGTGGCGGAAGTTGTGCGAAATCTTGCTCGGCGAGATGCGGAGAAGGGCCTTTCCGCTGGCGAGAAGCGGATGCTTACCAAAGCCAAGCAGATACTAATATCCGAACTCTGCTTTGCCGCCAATGTTGACGAGGAAGAGGCCGGCAAGATGCTGGA
>CAZCSK010000062.1:7312-10109 GCA_964501265.1 uncultured Actinomycetes bacterium | reverse complement strand
GTTGCAATGGAACGACATCGAGTGGCTCCGTTCGATCACGTCATTGAAGATCCTGATCAAGGGGATTCTTCGCCCAGACGACGCCTTGCGCGCGGTTGAAAGAGGCGTCGACGGAATCGTTGTCTCAAATCACGGTGGACGTCAACTCGATGGGGCCCCTGCCACGATCGACGCGTTGCCTGGAGTGGCCGAGGTCGTCGGCGGGCGCTGCGAAGTCCTGATGGACAGCGGAATCCGCTTCGGAACCGATGTACTGAAAGCAATTGCGCTGGGAGCGAAAGCCGTGCTTGTCGGTAGGCCTGCGGTCTGGGGTCTTGCAGTCGGTGGGGCCGATGGTGTGCAACGGATTCTTGAAATGCTCCGCGATGAGTTGGTAACCGCGATGGCGTTGTCGGGCTGCGCTACCATCTCCTCGATCGACCCGAGCCTGGTGCGCCGGACAGCTCGACTATGAAGTCGCCTTCCGGCGGAAAAACGTCTTCCGGCGGGAATTAGTCCCAGCCCAGCTCTTCTAGCCGATCGTCGTCGATTCCAAAGTGGTGAGCGACTTCGTGGATGACGGTGCGGCGCACTGCTTCTCGCAGTTCGTCTTTCGTCGTGGCCCTGCGTTCGAGATTGTTCTTGTACAAAGTGATCCGGTCTGGCAGGACCCCTGAATACGCTTCAGACCGATCGGTCAGCGGAATGCCGTGATAGAGGCCCAGCAGATTTTCGCCGTCGACGCTGAATTCGCCTGCCTCGCCCCCCGGAACATCCTCAATGGTCACTTCAACATTGGACATCCGCTCCGCCAGGGCGGCTGGAAGCCCGTCCAGGGCATCTGTTACTAGCGACTCGAAGTCGGGTTGAGTTAAAGGGTGCATTCAGGCGAGCCGAGAGCGTATATTGGGGAGATCTTTCGATTGGACCGAATTTGGTTCACAATTGAGCAACCTTTAAGACGATGACTGACAACATTCTGCCGAATCGACAATATCGGATGCTGCCCTGGATTGCAGGTATAGCAGCGTGCTTCATGCTGGCAGGAGTAGGTGGCGCGGGGGCGGCGTTGAACTACGACTCGCGAACCCGTGAGGTGGTACTCCCGGGGGTTTCGATTGGTGGAGTCGCGCTTGCGGGTCTTGATTTCGATGAAGCCCGCAGGCGCTTGCACGAGGAGTTCGTCCAGCCGCTTAGCAGGCCGGTGCTCGTCGAGGCCGGAGGACAGCCATTTCGCACTACTCCCGCGCAACTGGGGGCATCGACCAATGCGTTGAAGGTTTTCGACGAGGCCGTCCGGTTTCACGGGGGCCTCAATCCGGCACGCAGGATCTGGTATAGGACGACGCAGGTCGAAGGTCTTTCAGATCTACGAGTCGAAACTTTTATCGATGAGAAAAGACTAGGCGCCTACATCGAAGAACTTGCGTCCATGGTCGACCGCGCACCTACGGACGCGTCGCTGGCTCTGGTCGCGGGCGAGCTTAAGATCAGCGGAGGAGAAAGCGGATTCAGACTCGATGCCGCCAAGGCATTTCAGGAACTGCGAACAACGGTTATGTCGGGCGGCGCTTCGATAGATCTCGCCGGAAACGTCACCCGTCCGGCTACGAGCGCATCCGACTTCAAGGACGTTATTGTGGTGAAAACCGGCGAGAACAAGCTGTATCACTACCGCGGCTTAGAACTTGTCAAGGTCTACGGTGTTGCGACAGGGACCTCCCGTTACCCCACACCCAGAGGTCAGTTCAAGATCGTCAACAAGCGGTTCCGTCCGACCTGGGTGAACCCCGCCAAGTATCCGGGAGGCTGGGGCGCAAGCTTGCCTGCCCGCATCGGCCCGGGGCCTGGAAACCCCTTGGGCACGCGAGCGCTGGATCTGAGCGTTGGCGGGATTCGCATCCACGGAACATACGCCGGTTATTCGATCGGTTACAACGCATCGCACGGATGCATTCGAATGCATATCAAGGACGTCGAAGAACTGTTCGGATTGGTCGACGTCGGAACGCCGGTGTTGATCGTTCAGTCCGGGCCGTTCCGGCCCTTGGGTCGCGCGGCGCCAGCCACTCCCGAGCCTACCGCGGAGTCCGACGGAACACAGGTGCCCGGCCAACCTGCGCCGAGCCAACCTGCGCCTAGCCAACCTGCGCCCACGCAGACCCCTCCGCCGCAGCCGCAGTGAGGCGACCGTTTAGGTATCGTGCGGCCGCAATCGTGAGGCGGCAAGAATCAGCCACGGAGTCGCCAGCGCGAGCATCATTCCCGCAATAGCTACACCCGAATCGTTGACCAGAGAGCCGACGATACCCGCCACGATAAGTCCACGAAGTCCTGCACCCAAGCCGCGGCTTTCTACGAGAGATTGAATCCTTGATCCGGCCATTCGGTAGAGCAGGTAACTCGCGATGAGCGCTCCCGGAACAGCGAGGCCCCAGTAAGTTCCGGTTGCGATTCCCGCCGCGAGACCGATTTTGCGCTTTACGATGAGCCAAGCACTCATTGGGTCTTCCGCCAAATTGGCGAGAAAGTCTCCCAGGTGTGACCGCTGTCCCACAGGTCTGGCCAGGTCGATCAAGCCGAATATCAAAACCGTACCTAGCGCGGCGGCGGCCGCGGCGGGAATCACCTTCCTTGGGAACCGGCCTTTGACGAAAATGCTGGTCGCAAAGACGATCGCCGCAGGAATCAGAGTCAAGGTTCCGCCAACATCGTTCCCGAGCCGCGGATGTCCGACCGCAACGATCGTGACCCCCAGCACAACAAGTGCCGCGAAGCGGGCGCGCCCCCCGGCCCCCGGTTGATTCGGGGGGTTCGC
>CAZCSK010000062.1:0-7212 GCA_964501265.1 uncultured Actinomycetes bacterium | reverse complement strand
AGCTTCTGGCGCCCCTGAGTCATACGTCTGGGCAGCTGCTACCCCCCCGGCCCCCGGTTGATTCGGGGGGTTCGCAGCTTCTGGCGCCCCTGAGTCATACGTCTGGGCAGCTGCTACCCCCCCGGCCCCCCCCGCTATTGCTCCGGCAGCCAGCAGGCCAGAAGCCGCCATCAGAGCGAACCCGAGGTTGCCGAGTCCGTAGAACCTCCCGGCCGCAACCGAGGTGTATCCGAAGATCGAATCTATCTGCATCGGCGCGCCGGCAATCATGTCGAGAACAAAGAACACAAGCGTGGCAGCAACGATAAGGTTTGCTCCTCCTAGAGGCGTGCGTCGGCCTGCCCTCGACGCAATCATCGCAAGCAGTAACGTTGCTGCGACGACGCCGGCCGCGGCGACAAACGTTCCCGCGCGCCAGATCCAGGCCCGCGACATGAAAGAACCGAGAGGAAAGGCAAGCGCGGCGAGAAGTAGGAAGATCATCCACCCCCGCAGCGGCCCCTTTCGTAACCGCAGCAGAGCGACGATGTACATGACGAGCTGCATCACGATAATCACTGCGGAGATCGGCGTTCGCAATTGGTCGTGTACGACCGCCCGTCGGTTGGCCTCGGCGAGTGTCGGGCTTGTGGGCGCAGCAAAAGACACGGGCCGCCCCGCGCCGAACCTTGTCTCGTCAAGGCCGAGAAATATCGCAATTTCAGCGGTCAGGTCGGGCATCCATATGAGCCCAGGTCTGCGCGTTGAGGTGGACGTAAGAAGCATGCGGGGAATTCCCGGACCGGACAGGATCACCGGCCGCAACTGGCCCCTCAATTGCGGTCCACCCGGAGTCGTCGGAGCGATGACTACGACTAGAGTCGACTCAAGGTCAACTTCTCTTTCGAGAGCAGCGACAAGACGACCGGCCCGCCTGAGCCCCGCCGCCCGCATCTGAATGCGCTCTTGTTCAGGAAGGCCGAGAGTATAAGCGTCGGCCCGCGAGGTGTCTCCCGTTTCCACGACGACGAGTTCAGCCAGGGCCCATGCTGTTCGGAACTTCGCTACCACCTTGGTGACGGATGTCGCGACGCCGTAAGGCGCGGTCGGTTCGGCCTCGAGTACGTCGCGACTGACTGACCCGATCGCCACGGTTCCATCGCGGCGCATCGCCATGAGGGCCGCTTCGCGGTGAATGCGCGTTTCGGGCGGTTCGTCCGACAACATCTGTGCGGTGTTCGGCAGGACGGCGGGAAGGGGCCCCAGCGTGGGGTCGGCGTTGCCGATCACCGCGGTCCGGCCACCTAATTTTCTTATCGCCTCACCGAGCAGTCCGGGAGTGGCGTCGAAGGCGCGACCGGAGTTGCGGTAGATCAACCGATCGATCGTGGGAATGACTACAAGGCCTCGAGGAATCTCATCGGTCCGGCGCCGATACATCTGGGCGGCGGAACCGTTCTCGACCTTTTCGAGTGCATCGAAGGCCCATCCCGCGGACGGGTCTGTCTGGACTCGCTGGCCGGCGCCTAAAGTGGCATACCCCTCTGCCGGTTGATTGGTCACGCGGACTGACACGTTAGCGCGGGCCCCCTTTGAGGCGAGGGCCAGTAACTCACGCGAACCGGAGTTCTCGATGTCTTCCCAGGTAACTCCGGGAATGCCGATCACAAGGACTTTGCCCGGCCCCGGCGAGTGTCTGCTTGCAGGTTCCGGGTCGTCGGGTCTGGACGCCGCTGACGCCGATACCGCAACAAATGCCGCCAGCGCCCAAGCAACGTATTTCCAATGAGTCATCTAGATCTCATTATCTGCCGGGGCCCAGGCTGGAGGCGGTAGCATCCCTGTTTGAAGAGAATCTCTCATCACTGAGTCGCGCTCAGCGCGATTAAATGATGGGAATCCAAAAGGAGGGACGATGTTTCCGCAATCAAAGGGCCGAGTCACCAAGCAGGCGCACGTCGGGATCCCCGAGGGTCTCTACGAGGACGAGCATGGGCGGGAGGCTTTCGCGGGTCGCGCCTCGCACCTGTATCGCACCCACCCACCGACCGCCTGGGTACGCATCGACGGCCCGCTGCGTCCACATGCGCTCGACTTGAATACTGTGAAGCCCACCGACCTAACGGACGCCGCCGGAACATGGTTGAAGGTTCTTCACAACGACAAGTGCCGAATCTATGTGTCGCGTCGTGCTGAGCCCATGCCGTATTTTCTGCGCGACGCCGACGGCGATGCTTGCTATTTCGTGCACCGGGGCACTGGAGTGATGGAAACGGATTATGGGCCGCTCGATTTCGAAGCGGGGGACTACCTCATCGTTCCGAAGGGCACAACGCATCGCATGGTCCCGAGCACCGATGACAATTTCTTCTTTATCATCGAAGGATCCGGCGAGTTTTCGATTCCCGATCGGGGCCTGATGGGAAAGCACGCGCAGTTCGACCCTGGTGTTTTGGTCACGCCGGAGCCGCGCCCCTACGATGAGGCCGGCGATTACGAGGTGCGTGTCAAGCGAGACGATATTTACACTTCACTTTTCTTCAAGTGGCATCCGCTCGATGTCGTTGGGTGGCAGGGGGATCTTTGCCCGATGCGATTAAACGTGCGGGACTACCGGCCGGTGATGTCGCCGCGCTACCACATGCCACCGTCGGCGCACGCCACATGGGCCAACGACGGTTTCGCCGTCTGCACGTTCGCGCCGCGCCCACTGGAAGAGGACCCCGAAGTGCTGCGCGTACCCTTCTACCACGCAAACATCGACAACGACGAGGTGCTTTTTTATCACTCGGGCGAGTTCTTCAGCAGGCCGGGGATCGGAACGGGCAAACTGACACTACATCCGCAGGGGATTCACCACGGCCCCCAGCCGGCGGCGATCGACGCATCCAAGTCCAAGACGCGCACCGACGAGGTCGCAATCATGGTCGAGGCAGAGGAGCCGCTGGAGTTGACGCCCGAAGCGATGGCCGTGCGCGACGAGTCCTACGACTACTCCTGGGCCAGAGGCATGGGACTTATCTGAAGAAGGGCAACCTGCGTCCGGCCCTTATCAAATAGCGGATCAAAACGACAACGGTTATGGCTGAGATGACCACGAGCGCCAGCAAGATCCACCTCGATTTGCCGCTGGGCTGATTATCGCCAACGCCGGGAACGACATGGGGCAAAAGGAATGCGCTCGCTTGCTCTGGCGGAAGTCCGTAATCCGTTGCATCGATCTGGCCCTCGACTGTTCCGGAAGAAGCGGACGTTTCCAGGTAACCGTTCCAACTTCGTGCAAAAACCGTATAGGTCCTTCCGGATTGGAATTCGACCCCGCAAGAGGCCCCAAGGCCGAAACCGGCAACGACCTGTCGTCGCCGTGGATACCCCTTAAGGGCGGTCTCTACCTGAAATACGGCCTCCCCAAACCGCGGGAAAGTGGTCTCGATAAGCAGCGTCTGCGCCGTCCTCTCATTGAAGCCAATGCGGCCGCGAACTTCCAAGACCTTGCCTGTGAAGACAATGTCGGCTCGACCTGCTTGCTCGTGCTTTGTTGAAGGGACCCACGAGCACGCCCAGCCAGGCGACGCGTCGAATAGAAACAGACCTGTCATCAGGAACGCTAACGCCACTTTTGTCAGGCGTTTCACGCAACAACTTCGCTTCGCAATACGCCAAGACCCTCGACTTCGAGCTCAACCACATCGCCCGGCTCCAGGTATGGGCCGTCATGGTCCAGCATGCATCCGCCAAAGGGCGTCCCTGACCCGTAGAGGTCGGTTGCGTGAACGAGTTCGCCCTGCGAGACGAATGAGATCATCTTGGGGAAAGTCCAGTGAGCTTTTGCGAGGTTCGCTTCACATAAGACTTTGTCGTTGACACGGGCCGTCATTTTGAACGCAGGGTTGGGGCCAGCTTCGTCGGCGGTCAGGATGCACGGGCCGATCGACGTTGCAAAGTCCTTCGACTTTGCGGGGCCGAGGCGCGAGGCCATTTCGGCGCGCTGGATATCACGTGCACTCCAGTCGTTCATGATCGTGTAGCCGAAGATCGCCGCCGCAGCGGCTTCATCGGAGGCGTCGATGATGTCTGCCGCCACAATGCAAGCGACTTCCAATTCGAAATCGAGTTCTTTGGTGAATGCGGGCCGGCGGAGGGGCTCGCCAGGACCGAGCAAACTGCGGTGGTTGCCCTTGTAGTAGATGGGTCGCTCGAACCAAGTGGGCTGAAGATCCTCCCCGCGCCTGGTGGCTCCGGCGCGAGCGTGGTCCTCAAAAGCAACGAAGTCACGCAGCGAATTGGGGGCAAGTGGCGGGAGCAAGCGCACGGCGCCCGGTGAATGAGCAATGGTCCTGCCGGCCGGCCCTGCGGTTTGATCGGGCGTCATCTCTCGAGCGAAATCGAGGGCAGATGCCGCCGCGGCCAGGCTCTCCGCCCCTCCGGCGATAAATCTCTCCATCACGGAGGGCACGTTGGTCTCGGCTATCCGAGATGCCTCCGTCGACCCTCTGGAGGCCGTGAGATGTGCCAAGCAAGCCAGCTGAAGATCAACTACCGTCTCCACCCCACCAACCGGGGCGAGGGCACCCAACCGCAAAACGGGGCCGCGCTCAGTGGTGGTCTCGAAAGTGACGAGTCGCATGATCCCATCATGCCGCATACCCCCCGAGGGCCGCGCCGCGGGGGGACGCGTGTCTCAGAATTTACCAATTTTGAACCAACATGAGCCTGGGCCTGGCAGAAATTGAGAGACGCGCCCCCGAAAGTTAGGGGCCTGGCAGAAATTGAGACGCGCGCCCCCTGAGCAGGTCAGGTTGATGAGAAATTTTCCCACTCTGGCAGATTTTTCTTGCTTCTAGTGGAGGGCCTGATGTACGATTAAAGGGTTCCGCAGAAGTGAGTAGGGGCAACCCGAAAGCTACTGCGGAACACTTTCTTAGGCGCCCATTTGGGCGTCTTTTTGTCTTCTCGGAACAAAACGACATGGCTGTGTTTCTGCGGCTCACAGGCGGGAACTACAAAAGTGTCTTAGGTAACAACTGCGCTGCGTAAGACGAATAAGGCCGGGCATTCCTTGAAAACCACACCCAGGTAACTTATCTTCAAGGCCATGGGAGAAGTTTTTGCTGGCCCGGGCTTTCGGACATGCTCACGAGCAGGGTGCGGCTGGCCGGCTGTCGCGACGTTGAGCTTCGATTACCAGAACAGCCGCGCGTGGCTGGAGGACCTCCGTCCTCGGCACGACCCTGCCACCTACGACCTTTGCTCGGTGCACGCCGAGCGCTGTTCGCCGCCCAAAGGCTGGGGATGGGAGGACCGGCGTGCGACGCCCGAGCCGGTCATTTACGCCGAGCCAGAGGTTGGAGAGGGCGCATCGGGAGAGTTGAAGTCCCCTGCTGGACTACCTGCGATCCCCGCCTACCCGAGCCAGCCTGACCCGGTTTCCGAGGTACAGCCTGAAATCCTCGTTCCTTTCCAGGCGACCATCCCGGAGGCCTGAAGCGTCTTAGGTAACACCAAGGGTAAGATTGCAACATGGCGCTCGACCGGGATCTAATACGGCAAATCCGCTCGCTCGATCAATACGACCTTCGGCGTCTCGGCATTTTGGTTAAGGGCCTGCTTGTTCAGCAAGGAGATCCGCCTGACGACCCTGACCCCGGGGCGAAGGTTGGCAAAGTCGGCTACCGGCTGGAGAAAATCAGTTGTGGGCGCCCGGGCTGCACGAAGTGCCCTCACGGACCCTACTGGTACGCCTACTGGCGCGAAGGGGGCCGGGTGCGCTCCCGATACATCGGCCGGGAATTGCCCGCCGGGGCCAAGCCAAAGTCTTGATCAACGGAGCGTGGCGCCCTCGGCGCGCGATGTCGCTCGACGAAGCCTTCGCCTACGCGCTCCAGAACGCGGGACTGTGGCACCGACATGCTTGTCTTAGCGGGCTGCCTTGGGCTGGTCCACCGTCCACGTCTGGCCTTCCGGCGTGTCGGCAACACGAACCCCCACGGCGCCAAGCTCGACGCGCAAACGGTCTGCTGACAAAAAGTCCTTCGCCGCGCGGGCACGCTCGCGCTGATCGATGAGATTCGCCGCACCGGCCGGAAGGTCGGGTGCGGGTGCCTGAAGAAGAAGGCCGAGCCCAAGGATCCGATCCCATGAGGCGATCAAGCCCGCGGATTCGCCAGGCTGAAGGCCCCTAGACTCGAGTTTCGATACCACCTTCAAGGCCGCGGGTGTGTCTAGATCGGTCAACATCGCGCGTCGAAACTCTTCGTCGATTGAAAGCGCGTCCTCGGATTCGATGGAACTCGCCGGCCCCCACTCCTGCGCCTTTCGGCGCATCCGTTGCAGGCCGCGCTGCGCCGCCTCCAGTGCGGGCCAAGTGAAATTCATCTGCGATCGGTATCGCGCCTGCATAACGAGGTACCTAAATGCAAGCGGCTCCAGACCGTGCTCCAAAATGTCATCGAGTACGTAGTAGTTTTTCGCTGACTTCGCCATCTTGTGGCCATCGGACAGAAGATGATGACCGTGCAACCAATAACCGACGACCTCGTGGCCTAGGAAGCTCTCGGATTGCGCGATCTCATCTTCGTGATGAGGAAAGATGTTGTCCGACCCCCCGGTGTGAATGTCAAAGCGCTCTCCCAGATGTTTCAAACTCATCGCCGAGCACTCGATGTGCCAGCCGGGGTATCCCTCGCCCCAGGGGCTGGTCCATTTCATGAGGCGGGCCGCACCCGCAGTGCGCCACAGTGTGAAGTCGTATGAATTTCGCTTTGCAGGGTCGACCGTTGCTGTTCGCGCTCCCTGACGCAAGTGCTCACGCGTGTTCTGCGACAGCCGACCGTAGGCCGGGAAGGAGTCCACATCGAAATAGACGGTTCCATCGACCTCGTAAGCGTGTCCGATCTCAATCAACTTGACGATGATGGCAAGCATCTCTTCGATGTGGTCGCTCGCCTTCGGATAGATCGATGCCGGAAGGATATTCAACGCCGCACTGTGCTCCATAAAAAATTGCGTGTATTTGTCGGCTATCTCGGCGGGCGAGAGTCCTTCATCGGCAACGGCAAGGAGCATCTTGTCTTCGCCGGACTCGCCCGAGTCGTCGGTCATATGTCCGACGTCGGTAATGTTCAAGGCTTGGCGTATCTCGAATCCATCAAATTGCAGAACGCGACGAAGTACGTCGGCCGTTATGTAGGTCCGAAGGTTACCGATGTGCGCGTGGCGATAAACAGTCGGACC
>CAZCSK010000061.1:0-10111 GCA_964501265.1 uncultured Actinomycetes bacterium | reverse complement strand
TCGACGAAGGCGCCATGTGGCCGACCTCCTTCGCGCTGAAGGAGTTGACCGCCGCAGAAGAGGCAAAGATCGGGGCGCTCGTGAAGAAAGCGGTGCGTTGAGGACTGAGCTCGCCACGTAGCTCCCCGCCTAACAACTCGATGGAGCCGACCTCTGCTAGGTTTTTCGGGCTGGCTCCTTGAACTTGAAGAAGACGATGGCCAGAACTAGGGTGATCACAAACCAGGCTATGAGGACACTTGTGTCAATGGGGGCCGCCGAGAACGGCCCCGTTTTGTCGACTACCACTCCTCGCATGGCGTTGACCATAGGGGTAACCGGCAGGTACTTCAGGGCCCGGTCCACGGCCGCAGGAAAAAAGTTCGTCGGCAGAGCGCCGCTGGCGATGACAAGAATCAAGCTTACGGTCGACGCAACTCCGGCGGAAGTCTCCGGATTATCGGTCACCGCCGCAAGGAAATAGCCAATACTGAAAAAGACCAGGGTGCCCAGTACGGCCAGTAACGGAATCCAGGCAAGATCCCACCCGCGCTCGGCGTCGTACCCGATGATCCCCACAGCAAGTACCAGGGCGACTTGTATCACAACGATGGTTGCCCGAGAAACCATGTCGGCCAGGAAGAAAGACCGGGCCGACAGAGGCGTAACCATAAGTCGCTTAAAGACCCCCTTCTGACGCAGACCCGCGACCTGCGATGTTCCGGCCGCCATCGAACTCATCACCACTCCAAAGACGATGATCCCGGGCAATAGGTAGTTGTAAGTGGCTTGGAGGGGGCCGTGCAGTCCCGAAATCTCAAAGTTGATTTCCTGTTTTGCGTTTGCGAGGGAAAGATTGTACGACTGAACGAAAGCGGATAATTTCGCAGGCGTCGATTGCAGTCGTTCTGGCCGTTTCTCGTCGAAAAGCAGCTTGAGTGATTCACCCGAGGAGAGGTCGGGGACGATTAGCGCCGCTTCCAGCCGGTCTCGCCCAAGCGCTTCGGGAAGGTCGGCGTTCGCGCTAAGGCGGGTGAGTTTGAAAAGACGACTTTGTTCCATCGCCTCGACGAACGCCTCGGAAGCCGCAGTGGGGACAAGAAGAACCACTCCCAGGTCGGGTTTTCTGTCGCCCACCTTGATCGAGAAGCCGAAAAAGACCGCCATCAGGACAGGCATGAGCAAAGTCAGAGCGAGTTGACCGCGCGCTTTGAATAGGCCCTTCATGTGCGCGACGTAGAGTTTGGTGAACATCAGTCGCGCAGTTCCCTTCCGGTGAGGGAAAGAAATACGTCTTCAAGAGTTGAGGGCTCAATCCGAAGATCGCTAGCGTGCTCCAGATCCGAGCCCATCACTTTTGTGAAGTCATCGAGGATGAGACCGGGGTTTGCGACCTCCAGATCGTAGCGAGTGACATCTCCATTGGATGAGGATGTGATTCGCGCTGCGCCTTGCAAAGACTTTAACTTCTCAGTTGGCACCGGACCCGTAGCAGTGAAACGGATGTGATAAGCCGAGTCGAGCGCCTGGATCAGGTTCAAAGGGGTGTCGAGAGCCTTTATCTGCCCATGGTCAATGATGCCGATGCGATCGCATAGCGCCTGCGCCTCGTCCATGTAATGCGTCGTGAGGACCACGGTCTTGCCTCCAGCGCGCATCTCGTTAACCTGATCCCAGATCGAACGCCGCGCTTGCGGATCCAACCCCGATGTCGGCTCGTCGAGAAAAACGATTTGCGGGTCACTGACCATGCAGGCAGCTATCGAGAAGCGGCGAGCCTGGCCCCCCGACAGTTTTGACAAAAGCGACTTGCGTTTCTCGAGAAGGCCTACCGACTCAAGGAGGGCCTCGGCATCGGCCTGCACTCCGTAGAAGGCGCCGTAGAGCACAAGAAGCTCATCCAAAGGCAGGCGTTCGAAAAAGGCGCTGGCTTGCAGCTGCACGCCGATGAGGGGTTTGATGTCTTTGCCCGCAGTTACGACGTCGTACCCCATGACGCGGACCTCTCCAGAGGTGGCGCGCTGGATTCCTTCGATGATCTCAAGTGTCGTGGTCTTACCAGCACCGTTGGGGCCGAGCAATCCGAAAACCTCACCCTGGGCGATCTCAAAGGAAACATCGTCGACTGCTCGCAAATCGCCCTTGTCAGGGCCGGGAAAGACTTTTACGAGATGTTTGACCAACACAGCCGGTGGCTGCAGAGCGCGACCATTGACATCCATTTGCGGGGTACTTTAACCGACCGGAACCTAGACCTCGTTGAGCGGGATCCGACGGGTCTTTCCTGCTCCCATAGCCGCTAACACCGCGGCCGCAAGCAGGGCAAGCAGTCCAGCGGTACGAAGCCCTGAAACCGGACCGGTGTTCGCAAGCGGCTCGGGGGGCGGCGGGGCAGGGGCAGGGGCAGGGGCAGGGGCAGGGGCAGGACGCTCGCCCAGCACGGTCGCTTTGGCCCTGGAGAGACTGAGAACGATCCCCCCACTGACGCCTTTTAGAGCATGAACATCGAAGGCCGTTGCCTCGGCGGAGGAAGTCCCTTTGAGCGGCTCATTGTTGACGCTCGTCTTCTTGACTCCAGCTTTGATGGTCGTCTCGACCGGCGGGGCACCGACGGTGAGCTCCTGGCCGGGGACCAAAGGCGTCTCGGTAAACGGCGAGAGGTGAGTGGGCCGGAACTTAACCGTGACGATGGCCGCCTTGGAATCGGGTGAGGCCGACGCCGCTACTCCGTCCCAGGTAACTTCAGCGAGGGCATCGGAGAATTCGATGACGATCAGCCCGGTGCCTGGATCGTTGGGGGCGAGAGGGTCTGTCACGAACCCTATTTTCCCGGGGTCAACGTCGGTTCGGGCCTTGACCAGGTTGTTCTGCGAGAAGGAGGAAGACAAAGTCCTGCCAATGATGGCTACCATTTCCTTGCCGGGCACGAGGGGGACTATGTCGACATCCATCCCCGCGAACTTCCCCAGCCCTTCCGTGAAGGGATCGGAGCCCACAATCATCACGTGAGCGTTCCCGCAGGCCGCACCGATGGTGACCCCCGCAGCCGTCGGGGGGATCGGAGCGGTGCACTTCTCCGGGTTGGGTAGAGGGCTAACCTCCTGACCGGACGCCGTCGCCTCCGCTTCCTCGGTGTTGTTTACGTTGCAGAGCGTGGCGTTCATGAAGTCAATAAGGTTCTGGCCCGTGCCCGGCGTGTCCGTGCATGTCCCGGCACCCTTCGCCTTGGCCAGGGGCTGAGATGTGGCCTGTACTGCGGCAACCCCGCCAGCTACCCCAGATTGTCCGGCAACCCCCGGCATTCCGAAAGTGAAGGACAGGCCCTCGGATGACGCCGAGAATGTGCCTGGTGGCGCTGCCTGGGAGAACCCGGCCGGAAGGATGAGAGCGGAGACGACAACGGCGACCGAGGTCATCATCGCCACGATGATCAGCGCGAGGCTGATACGTAAAACGCGCTTCACGGAGTCCCCTTTGTATAGTTTGAACACGTACAGAACGTTTATCGGTCCGAGAACGCTCGAAAAGCATGGCTATTTCTAGCTAGTCATCTTGTGGATTGTCGTGACTATATGAGCCCTGTGGTCCCTCTAAAATCAGCCGTCCCGAGGCAGCTTTCTCTACCGCTGCGCGGGAAAACGGCATTGGATGATACTCACCTTTGGCCCACAGTTCGGATTGGTCTCGGTAATGCGGGCTCGAGGGGTTCCCGGAATTGCCCGACGTGATGACCGACAGCGATCGGTCAAAGTCGGCAAGATCGATAATCTGACGGTAACTTGCGGTGGCTGAATCCATGTAGTCCTCTCCGGGGTTGAATACACCTCGGTTGATCGTGTCGTCACCGCCCGCAACTTCGTACGGGCCCGCCGACATCAGCTCGTCGAGCGGAGGCATCGCAAGGGCCAGTGGATGACGAAAGACAACTCGGTGAAGCTGCCCCCAGCGCCACGCCGCGGGATCGGGGCCAAGCCGTGTCGTCAGGTCGGCAACGGCCTCATCAAGGCAGGAGCCAATCAGCTTGTCGCGAGCGGCCGAGTCGTGCGAACCGTCCCCGCCGAGCCACCACGCGTCGGGCCCTGACAAGATCGAACGGATTACATCAAAGCCCCACAGCGTCGTCCACGCCCGCGTTCCAAAATAAGAGGGGAAAAGTTCGTCGCCCAGATGCTTGGAGAACAGTGCTTCTGCGACCTTGCTGACCCACACCGCGAAGATGGCCGCACCCGCGGAGTCCGCCTGCATGTGACGGTCCCAACCCTGGACCAGCGAGAAAACGCCAGCAGCGTTCGCTGACGGCGCTATGTCGAGGAAGAACGGGAGCAACTCCTCTGCAATGCCCGAGTAAGAGTCGTTCTGGATGCGCTTGAAGTCTTCGATGGAAAGTGTTTCTTTCTCAGTGAGCAAGTCGACGATTCTTCGGATTCGATATGGCGGTTCCCAGTCGTTGGTCAGGTGGTGGGGATAGTCGGAATCGATCACACGGTTGTTGGCGGTCGCAACGAAGCCAGCTGCGGGATTGTAATCATTCGGCAGTTCATCAAAGGGAACCATCCCCGTCCACTCGTGTTTCCCCGTCCAACCCGGGGCGGGGACATCGCCCGCATGGCCCGAACGAACGGGGACGGAGCCAGTGAACTGGTAACCGATGTTGCCATCGACGTCGGCGTAGATCATGTTCTGGCCGGGGGAGGTCCATAGACCTGCGGCGGCGCGGAACTCGTCCCAGTTAGAGGCCTTGTTGAGTCCCTCCGTTGATCGAAGTGAAGCTACTAAGTCGTAGTGCACCCATCTAAAGGCCAGGGCATCGCCGATGTTCTCGCGAGCCTCGGGATTGATCGTCCCAAAAAGTGTCGAGGTGAGCAGGGGGCCGTGACGGGTCGCTCGCACCTGGTGAGCGCGAGGCTCCGGTTCATATCGAACCTTAATCGGCTCATTGATGATCTCTAGAGGAACCATTTGTCCCTCGTATTCGTAGGACAACCCGTCTTCAGATAATTTCTCCAAATAAAGATCGGCTACATCCGCCTGCGTGTTGGTGAACCCCCACGCGATCCGCCGGTTGTGCCCGAGGATCACTCCGGGAGTCCCCGGCAGCGTCGCGCCGGCAACGTCCAACTCGGGGCAGCAAAGGTGCATCTCCATCCAAATGCCCGGCATTTGAATCTTCAAATGAGGATCGTTCGCAAGAAGGGGTTTTCCCGTCACCGACTTCGCTCCGGACACGACCCAGTTGTTAGATCCCACTCCGGGGATCTTTCCGGCGGCCCCCGCGGCAGCCGTCAAATTTGCAACGAGGTTCGCGTAGACCTTCGACGAATCCGAGAAGGACGACTCGGCCTGAACGAACGGTGAGAGTTCGCGGGCACGATCAGGGCCAAGTGCGCGCGTGAGCCACAGTCGGAGCAGCTCGAAATCCCAGTTTGGTGAAAGAGCGAACGCCATCAACAGCGCGATTGACAGGACGTTGTTCGTGACGTCGCCCGAATTCAACTTCAATTCCGGTTCCAGGGAGAGGATTTGATACTCGATTGGGGCGGGGAGCGACGCCGCACCCGCAATGAACCCCTCGGAGTACGGGCCGGCGATACGAACGGTGTCGTCGTCGAGACTATCCATCCAGGACTTCGCCGTACGCCCGAGGCCCAGCGTTCGAAAGAATCTATCGATAGGGAGCACACCTTCGCCGAGAATCTCCGAGAGTCGACCCTGCGCCAAGCGGCGCGTGAAATCGATCTGCCAGAGCCGCTCGCAAGCGTGAATATAGCCCTGGGCGAAGTAGAGGTCGTCGAGGCTCGAGGCATATATATGGGGAACGCCCCAGCGGTCGGTGATGACCTCGACGTCGCTGCCGAGCCCGGCGGCGGCGAGTTTTCCGTCCAACGGGCGCAGACTCGCCGCGGCGAGTTGCTGCAACCCCTCGACCCAGTCCTCCATCTACGCGGGCGCGGCCCCTGCGGGCCCCAGGACGTGCATGGCTATATCCACAACCCCTGCGGAGTGGGTCAACACACCGGCGGAGATCGCGTCGGGCTTCAGCTTGGCGATCGACGAGACCGTTTTCAAGGTCATTCCTCCGGATATTTCCAGAAACGCCTTGCCGCGCGTCATCTTGACGGCCTCTTTGATGGTGAGCAGATCTGCGTTGTCGAGGAGAACATGGTTGGCCCCCGCCACCATCGCGTCCTCTAGCTCTTCGAGGGATTCCACTTCGACTTCTACTTCGGCATTCGGATTTGCTTTGGCCCGCCTGAATGCTTCAACAACCCCCCCCGCAAGTTTCTTGTGATTGTTTTTGATCAGAATCTTGTCGAACAGTCCGGCCCGATGCAGATGTCCGCCGCCGAGCACAACGGCATAGCGCTGGAGGGCCCGGAGCCCGGGAATAGTTTTTCTAGTACAAAGGACGCGAACCCCGTGAGGCGAACATGCTTCGACGAATTGCGAGGTCAACGTGGCAACGCCGCTGAGATGCTGGAGGAAATTAAGGGCGACTCGCTCGCCCGCCAAAAGGGCTCTGGCTCTCCCCGACAGAAGGGCGATCTCAGAGTCCGGCTCGAGTCGAGCGCCGTCGGCGAGCTTCCAATCGATCTGGACGTTCTTATCGATGAAGTGAAATACAGCCTCGGCCGCCGGCAAACCGGCCAGAACACCTGAAGACTTGGCTAAAATACGCGCCCGCCCGGGTTGATCGATCCTAACGATGCCGTTGGACGTGATGTCGCCTGCGTCCCCGAGGTCCTCGGCCAAGGCGCGCCGTGCTATCTCTTCGAGCTGGGAGCGATCGATTTGCGGGATTGGTGTCATGGGGCCATTTAATACCAGTCGTCCCAGCGAACTGTGCCGCAAGGTAGATGTGAAGCCCTTGACCCCTCGCCTCACTAGGGGTAGATTAACCAGTCATGAAGGGCGAGGCCCTCAAGGGCCATCTTGACCTCCTACTGCTCGCGGCGGTCAGGTCGCGCCCCTCCCACGGCTACGCGATCATCGAGGAGCTCAAAAGAAAGAGCCGAGGCGCCCTCGATCTGGCCGACGGCACGGTCTACCCGGCCCTTCATCGCCTGGAGTCAGAAGGGCTTTTAAAGAGCAAGTGGGAGCGACCTCAAGGAAGGCGGTGCCGGGTCTATAGCCTGACCGACAAAGGTCGCACCGCCTTAGGAGAGCAGCACAACGACTGGAAGAGGTTCGCGGCAGCGATGAGTGCGGTGCTCGAATCCCGATGACACCAAAGTGGATACTTCGTCGTTATCTCCAGCAGCTTTCTACCCATCTTGAGGTGGGACCGATGCAGCGCCGAAGGATCTTGGCCGAGGTGAAGGACCATCTCCAGCGGGCAGTTGAGAACCAGATGCAAGAGGGGATCGATCCCCTCGAAGCTCAGAAGGCGGCCATCTCTCAGTTCGGAGACCCCGCGTCGATCGCCTCCCGATTCTCCGGGGCCGAGAGCCCCACCCAAACCCAAACCCGATCAGGAAGAAGACAGGGCGGTTCAAAGCAACTGTCAGCCTCGCAAGCAAAAGGGGCAATCTCCCATTCAGGCAAGCTGCTGTTCCGCCGCTACCCGGCCCTCTCCCTGGTGGCGGTAGCAGCCGCCCTCGCGTTTCTTCTTCCTAGCGCCCTAAACGTCCCTCAATCAGAATCCGTGACCTTGGCCGAGTACGCCCCGGTCCCAGGTAAAGGAGTAGGCGAGAGCCAGCTCTCCGATCTCTCCCAAGCGCAAAGCGGCGAACTCGGCTTTGGATCTGGCACAGGGGAAGGGTCGGGGCCCGGCGCAGGTTCCGATTCCCTCGGCGCCCCAGGACAGAAGAAACCCAAGCTCAAGCGGTGTGTCGGCAACCCGCGACGCCAGACCGAGGACCCGATGTCGCCGGCGTGCGTCGCGTACTTCGAAGGCGACAACTTCGGCGCCACCTCCCGCGGCGTTACTCGGGATGAGGTTCGAGTGGCGGTGTTGGACTGGTGCAACAGCGACGGATCGTTCGACGCTATTGACTACGACACTGCGGAATCCGATCCGAATGACCCGCGGAAAGCATGGTTGAGCTACTTCAACGACCGTTACCAGACATACGGTCGCCGAGTGAAGCTCTTCAAGGTAGTCGGTAGTCCTACTAACGGCGTTAGCTGCTTTTCTGGGAACGTGAACGCGGCCAGGAACGTACCACAGAGACTTCAAGAGGTCGTCGACCCCTTCTATGCCTTCAGCGGGAGATCGTCGGAGCTCACGGAACAATTCGCCACCGAGGCGGCGCGTTTGGAGATCATGGTGAGCTTGTGGGGTGGGTCGCGGTCGGTCGCGCAGCGGCACGCCCCGTACATCGTGAGTTACCCCGCTGACCTCGAAAACTGGGCAGCGAACGTTGTCGCTGCTTCGTGCGCGCGGCTTGCCGGGAGGCGAGCTCGCTTTGCAGGCGACATCGCACTCAGTACGAAGGTTCGGAAGTTTGGGTTGTTGTACAACCGCCCGGCGGACCCGCAAAGAGAAGGCGTGCGGCTCGTCGTCCATGGAGTAAAAGAACGATGTGGAAGCGAAGCGGGCGAGATAGTCGTTGCGGGAGACATGGCGAAGTTTCGCGATGAGGGTGTAACCACTATTATGACAGGCTTAAACGGGGGGCCGAATAACGCTGAGATCGCCGGATACCATCCGGAATGGTTCGCATGGGAGCACACGCGCCACATAAGGACCTCGCAAATAGAGCCTGCATCGCAGATGAAAAACATGTTTGGGCTCCTCCCCGACCGCCGGTACGGCGCTCGGAGCGAGCAGCCTCACAGGCAGGCTTTTCAGGAGGGATGTCCTGGGTGTACCCCTTCCGAGACGATCTATTCCGGGGTAGATGGTTATCACGAGCTGTTGCTGCTCTTCACCGCCATCCAAGCCGCAGGGCCTCGACTCACGCCGGAGAGCTCCGATAGAGGTCTGCGGGCGCTTCCTCCAAAGCGAAGCTTGGACCCGTTTACCCAAAGCGCCTACTTCGGGCCCGGTAATCACTCGTTCGTCAAGGACTACGGATTCGCATGGTGGGACCCCGCCGGCGAGGCCCCGGGCGGGACGGGCCTGGGGTGCTGGAGGCTCGTTGAAGACGGTTTGCGATACCGGGCGGAGGACTGGGCAGCCCGTCCGGGAGATGAAGGCATCCAGGGCAGCGCCCAGCCGTGTCAAGGCGAACCAAACGGGTAAAACTAGCTCGAGGACGGCAAAGCGCTACCCGCAGGCGGCCGACAGCGGAGCTCTACGAGAAGAGCCGCGGACTATGGATCGACCATTCCAAGGCTGAGACGCCCGCGACCTCGATGGGCTCATTTGCTGCGCCCGAAACGTCCGTCGTCAAAGGATAAGTCCCTTTAAGCGGAGGGGATCGTCAGAACGTTGCGGGTTAGCACGGTCTACAATTGACTATGGTCACCATAGAGAAGGATCTGGTCAGGACCTCGTTTGAGGAGTGGAGGAGCCAGGTGCGCTCCCTTACTGAGGAGCGCAATGCCGTCATCCTCGCCCACAACTATCAGGTTCCCTGGATCCAGGACGCAGCCGACATCGTCGGCGATTCGCTGGAGTTGTCGCGGGCCGCGGCGCAAACCAGCGCCGATGTGATCGTTTTCTGTGGTGTCCATTTCATGGCCGAGACTGCGAAGGTCCTTTCCTACGACAAGACGGTCCTCATCCCTGACCTGGAAGCTGGCTGTTCGCTGGCAGCGAGCATCACCGCAGAAGATTTGCTGGCATGGAAGGCCGAACACCCCGGCGCCGTGGTGGTTTCGTATGTGAACACCACCGCAGCGGTCAAGGCGGAAAGCGATTACTGCTGCACGTCCTCGAACGCCGCGAAGATCGTTTCGTCGATTCCCGCCGACAAGGAGATCCTCTTCTTACCCGACATGTTCCTTGGGGCCCACGTCGAGCGGGTCACCGGTCGCAAGATGCACATCTGGATGGGGGAGTGCCACGTTCACGCTGGGATCGCCCCAGCCGACATCGATCAAAAGCTCTCCGAGTATCCAAAGGCCGAGTTCCACATCCATCCCGAATGCGGGTGCGCATCACAGGCCCTCTATCTGGTTTCCACCGGTGATATTCCGGCGGACCGTACGCACCTGCTCAGCACATCTGGGATGCAAAAGCGCGCAA
>CAZCSK010000060.1:0-10257 GCA_964501265.1 uncultured Actinomycetes bacterium | reverse complement strand
TGCGCTGGCTCATGCCCATACCCCCGATGTGATCGTTCTTGGGGGAGGCCCGATGACGAAAGACAACCCAATTCTTCCCGGCGCCCTAGAGATGACAAATGCCAGACTGTTCGGCACCTACCGCACAACGCTCGCAGTAGCGGCCCTCGGAGATTCCGCCGCCCTGAGCGGACTCGCTCGAATTCACTCCGCCAAATGATCGAAGGTCGCCGGACCCATCAACCGATGCATCGTGTGCCCGGTCGTGTGTCGAATTACGACAAGACGCCTTTCGTTTACGGGGGCACTCGTGATCAATGTCTGGTTGGTTGGGACGCAATATGCGGTGCCATACGAAAAACTCAGGCCCGCGTAATCGTCGTCGAGTCTTACACCGGTGTGCACTCGGACGATCTGAAGTCCATCCTCGAGAGGCTTGATGGCTATCGCATTGTCTACGCTGAAGCTGCCCTCAAAACGCCAGCGGAGATCAATGCAATCGTATATCCGGATGTCACGGACGACCCTGTCTTCGGGCGCCTCACGAGTCTGCGAATCGAGGACTACTTTTACCCTCATGCGCTTCAGCGTTTTGGTTCGCTTGTGAACGACTCTGAGGGGCGGTGGCTAGTGGTGGGCACGGGGGCCTCATTGATCGCCGATGGCGATGTTTTGGTTTATGCCGACATGCCCCGCTGGGAGGGACAGCTCCGTCAACGCAGAGGCGAGGCCGACAACCTCGGCGTTGGTCACCTCGTCGAGGACCCGCCAATTGAGTACAAAGAGACTTTCTTGTCCGAGGACCCAACCATTAAGTACAAGCGATCGTTCTTCGTTGACTGGCGTGTATGCGACCGACTGAAAATGGATCTTTTCGAGCGGATCGACTACATGCTTGATACCACGCAGCCGAGTAGCCCGAAGATGATCGAAGGAACTGTAATGCGCGAGGCGCTTTCGAAGACCGCACGCCGACCCTTCCGAGTCGTACCCACGTTCGATCCCGCACCTTGGGGAGGCAACTGGATGAAGGAGGTTTGCGATCTCGATCGGTCGGCCGTCAACTTCGGATGGTGCTTCGACTGCGTCCCCGAGGAGAACTCCCTCTTGCTCGACTTCGATGGCGTTCAATTCGAAACTCCGGCGATCAATCTTGTTCTGCGCGAGCCCTTGGATTTGCTCGGAGATTTCGTTGTCGAACGATTTGGAGCCGAGTTCCCGATCCGTTTCGACTTTCTCGACACCATGGGTGGCGGGAACCTCTCGCTCCAAGTGCATCCAATGACGAAATACATCAGGGAGCAATTCGGCATGCAGTACACGCAAGACGAGTCTTATTACCTTCTCGACGCGGGCGCCGATGCGAGTGTCTTCTTGGGACTCCGTGAGGGAGTCGAGTCGTCGCAGATGCTGGCCGACCTTGAACGAGCGTCGCGTGGCGGATACGACTTCCCGGCCGAGAAGTACGTCAACCGATGGCCGGCCAAGCGCCACGACCACTTCTTGATTCCCGCGGGGACCGTCCACTGTTCGGGGATCAACTCGATGGTGCTTGAGATAAGCGCTACTCCCTACATATTCACATTCAAACTGTGGGACTGGGATCGGCTGGGTTTGAACGGTCGGCCCAGGCCGATCCACTTGAGTCACGGTGCAAATTCCATCCAGTGGGACCGAGACACAGACTGGGTGAAGCGGGAACTGATCAACGTGGTCAAGCGAGTGGACGAAGGCGATGGGTGGATCCAGGAGCGAACCGGATTGCACGAGCTGGAGTTCATCGAGACGAGGCGACACTGGTTCACCAAGCAGACGCCGCATGCCGATGGCAATGGAGTCAACGTAATCAATCTCGTAGAGGGCGAGGAGGCCGTAGTGGAGTCGCCGGACGCTGAGTTCCAGCCCTTCATCGTGCACTACGCAGAGACGTTCATCGTGCCGGCTGCGGCCGGGCCTTACACGATCGCTCCCATCGGCCGGAGCGATGGCACCGAATGCGGGACGATCAAAGCGTTTGTGCGCAGGTAAATCGGTTTCTCTAGAGGCAGTCTTGAGGTGAGATAATCTCCTTGCAATGAACCTGAGGATGGCAGGGCCTGAGCTTGTCGGTCGCCGACCACGAACTCCGGGGTTTGTCTACACAGCTCTAGCCTCGCTCATGATGGTGTTTATCGTTGGGCTCGCATTCACGACTCGGCAGCCACCACCTCCATCGATCGCGGAATACGCACCGCAGGCGGTCGAACAGATCAGCCAGGCCCCCGATGAGCAGTCAAGCGAGTTTGGCGAAGGTGGCTCGGGGATCGAGGGAGAAGCAACGTCCGAATTAGGGCAGGCCCAGCAGCCACCACCGCCCCCCATTGATGTTCCGAGAGTAAGAAAATGCATCTCGGGACGACAGACCGAGGACCCGCAATCGCCTCCTTGTGTTCCCTATTTCGATGGAAACAATGGGGGGTCAACTTCGAAGGGCGTAACGCGAAACGAAATCACTATTGCTTATCCAAACGACAATTTCTTCATTGACAACCGCGCGATCGCCGACCTGGTGATTCACTTCAACAGCCGCTACGAGTTCTACGGGCGCAAGCTTTTCTTAGCCGACTACCTTCCGAGGGGCGGGTTTGCTGCCGTTCCCGACCCCCCTCAGATGTTCGCAGACGCGGTGTACGTCGATGAGGAGCAGAAGGCTTTCGCGTCCATCGGATATCCGGCGCGTTGGGGGGCCGAATATCACTACTACGACGAACTTGCTCGCCGAGGAATCGTGAGTGTTGCCCACAGACCCGGCTTGACTGGTGAGGATCACTACCGGGAGCAGGCGCCCTACGAGTGGCATTTCCTTCCTTCCGTCGACCTGATGTTGCGCAACTACGGCGAGTTCGTTTGCAATCTCCTGGCCGGCAAGTCGCCGGCATTCGGCGGCCCTGAAGTAAGCCTTCGAGCGGTCAGGAAGTTCGGCTTGATCTACCAGCGCACACAGGACGGATCCGTTCCCGACGTAAGCCTACTGATCAATGCAATGAAGGGCTGTGGGGCAACACCCGTTGTAGTCGAAGACAGTCAGAAAGACACGACAGCGAGCCGTCAGACGGCAATCGTGACCTTCTCCAGCCAGCAAGTTACGTCGGTTATCTGCTGGTGTGAACTAGGCGACACTAGGAACATCTTCATGACCGGCGCGACCAACCAGGGTTTCTATCCCGAGTGGCTCGTCTCGACTTATATCGATCAAGACTTGGACAACGCCTTCAACCTGTCTAACCCAGATCAGGGAGCGAACGTAATAGGCGTCAGCTTTCGGAACAAGTTCCTTCGAAAGTTCGAAATGCCTTGGTACTGGGCCGTAAAAGAGGTGGACGCGAATTACGAGCCCGCCGATGGCTCCTACTACCACCTGGGGGCGCGGTATTCATCTCTTCTGCTTCTGGCATCGGCAATCCAAACAGCAGGCCCCAAACTCACCCCAGCAACGTTAGCGCAGGGTCTTGCGAAGACTCGTTTCCCAAACCCCAGTCCGGGGGAGGCACCCTACTATCAAGGGCGCGTCGGCTTCGAAGGCGGCAGACACACGATGATGTCCGACGGAGTGATGTTCTGGTACAGCCTCTCCCAGCCAGGAACCATCGACCCAAGTACACCCGGGCGAGTCTGTTATGTCCTGGGAGGCAAGAGGTTTGGGTTGGGTAGTTGGCCCAAGATAGACGCCCCGTTCAAAGAAGAGTGCAGCTGATCAACTCGCTTTACTAGTTAACTTCATCCTTACGGTCGCGGTCTTCTCCTCACCCGGTGCAAACGTCAATTGATTGCCCGTCTTGCGCCTAACGCTCGCGAGCCCTTGCCCGGGGAAGCTACTGGCGGGTTCGATGGCAAGTACGTAAGCATTGCCGTACCAGGGATACCCTTGGGTTGCATGTGCCTCCAACCAGAACCAGGCATGAGGAAAGACGCGCGCATCCCAGTCCAGTTCAGCTCTGAGCCCTAACTCGTGGTTCTCGATCCAAGCGTTTGGCCGGCGAAAGCCGGTCAAGTAGCCAAAGCGGTCTAGCGGGGTTTCTTCGTCAGGAACGCGCTCCAGATCGACGACCTCGCCTCTTCGGCCCAGTCCCTTGGGCCACGTAGACCTAGACCCAGGTTCGAGATCCCCCGCTGGGAAATCCCGCTCGTCGTCCGCCACGAACGTCGACGCATCGACACCGATTCGACAACCCGCGGAAAGAAACGGCGCGCCGAATGCTGGATGGTGACTCCACATGGCGTCGCGGGGGACCTCCGAGAGGTTTATGGCTGTTTCGCGGACCTCGACAGATTCGTGCGTGAGCGTTATCAACTTGGTCATGGCAAAAGGGCTGGTGACCAACTTTGTTTTAAGCAGTACCGAGACGTTTTCATCGCAGGCCCCGACGATCTCCCATTCCCAGGGGACCAGGCATGCTTCGCCGTGGAAACCCAATTCCAACCCCTGATCGATGCAAGCGTCGCCGCCGTTGGGAAAGATTGTCTGCCATCCACCTGGATAGTTTTCTAGGAAGTTGGAGAGGCTATCGGTTGCGGTCGAAGGCGCGCCCTTCGGGCGAACACCCCATGGGCTCGTCCAAAGAACATTCAGGTCCAGCGGTATCCACCGGACGGCCAGGATGTCGCCTCCCTTGCCCGGCAGTATGTCTACTCCAAGCGCGCCGACTTCCAGCCGCAAAACCTCCCAGCCGCGAATCGAAATGCGACTCCAGGTCATTCCCGCGGCTCGGCATACCTGTCTTGAGGAACAATCGCGTACCAGTCGGGTCTTTGGGGATCTCGATCGTAAGGGTAACCTCCGAGCTGCTTGAACAGATCGCTGTAAATGCCGACCTTCTCCCGGTCGAGCGTTACTCCTAGGCCGTAACCGGTCGGCACCGCGATCTCTCCTTGCTCGTACTTCATTAGGCCTCCGGCGATCACGTCGTCGGTTAGATGGTGGTAGTGAGCGTCGGCGGCGAATCGTAGGTTTGGAAGAAGAGCCCCGAGGTGAAGCATCGTCGCCAACTGAATCCCCAGTTCTCCGCTTGAATGAACCGAGACTCCCCACTGAAACGTCTCGCACACTTGAGCCGCCCTAAGGGCCTGACGTAGACCTCCCCAAAAGGTCGTGTCGAGCAGAATCACGTCAACGGCGTTGGTGCGAATGCAGGTCGCAAGCTGCTCGAAGTTCACAACGACGGTGTTAGTGGCCGTTGGAATGGAGATGCGTTCGCGCACGCGTCGCATACCTTCGAGTCCCCAGGTGGGGTCTTCGAAGTAGTCGTTTCTCGTATGTTCTATTTGGCGCGCGACTCGGATACTTTCCTCGACCGACCAAACAGCGTTTGGGTCGAGCCGAAGTGAGTGGTCGGGAAAAGCGTTTGCCAGCGCTAGGTGGACTTCCACGTCGTGCTCAGGTGGAAAGACGCCGCCCTTGAGCTTGTGGGTACGAAAACCATGCTTCGCGACGAGGTCGCGCGCGTGGCTCACCATGTCGTCAGCGGTCTCCTCGCCGCCCTTTCCGGTTTCTTCGTGGGCATAACGATAGAAGAGGTAAGAAGCGAATGGAACTCGTTCGCGCAGGGCTCCCCCTAGAAGATCGCACACTCTCATCGAAAGCGACTGTCCCATGAGGTCCAGGCATGCGAACTCGATGGCCGCGTGCAACTGAGTTCTGTTGTTGTAAAGAGATGCGGTTGGATTCATGATCTTCCACTTAAGCGGCTCGAGATCAAATGGATCGTGGCCGAGCAAGTATGGCTTCAGTCCCGCGAAGGCCGACTCGGCACCTTCCCCTCCTCCTCCCATTTCGCCCAGACCCACCAAGCCCTCGTCAGTTTCGACCTCGACAATGGTTCGGACGAAACGGCCCCAATGAGCGCCGGTTGCGTGGCGGAGGGGAGCTTCGAGAGGAACCGTCACTGTGGTCGCGCGTATGTCTCTAATGCTTCCAGCGGGACCCGGTTTCTTTTTAGTGTCCATTAAGTGCCCCCAATAACTGAGAGAAGTCCGCCGTCGACCAGGATCGCGGCGCCCGTCATGAATGAAGCGCCGGGTCCTGCGAGAAATGCCACCACGCGAGCGATCTCTTCCGGTTGGGCTACCCGTCCGAGAGGGTGCATGTTTCCCCATTTCTCAACCGCATCTTCGGGAACATCTGCAAAAAGATTCGCTGCTGTGCGAAGCATGGGTGTGTCGACCGATCCGGGAAGAACGCAGTTAACTCTGATTTGGGGAGCAAAATCGACGGCCATCGCTCGGGTCAAGGCGATCGTTCCGCCCTTACTGGCCGAATAGGCTGCCACACCTTTTTGCGCAGCCAATCCCTGGACGGATGCAACGTTAACGATTGCGCCGGAGCCCTGCTCGAGGATGTGCGGGACACAGAACTTTGACATCAGAAAAACGCTTTTCAAGTTAGTCGACAATACTTTGTCCCATTCATCCTCGGGCATTTCGACGACGTTTCCGTATCGTTGAATCCCGGCATTGTTAATGAGAATGCTGATGTGCCCAAGTGCTTGCTTCGCCTGTTCGGCCGCGAGCTCTGCGCCCACCGACGTTGACACGTCGGCTTCGACGAAGACCGATTCGCCGTTTCCGTCATTGATTTGCGCCACGGTCTGTTGTCCTTCGGCAGAGTCGATATCGACGACTGCCACTCTGACGCCGTCCGCTGCCAGGACCTCTGCGACCGCCCGGCCTATCCCCTTCGCGGCCCCCGTCACAATCGCAGTTGCTCCCGGCTTGGTCGTCACGATCTGCCGAGACTCGGGTATTTGAGAGCAACACCGCGCGTCCCCCAATCGCATTTGGTGAGATGCCACCGCCCGAGGTTGCCGGTCACGAAGACCCTAAGATCGGGACCGAGCCAAACGCCGTTTGTTGGCGCGGACAGCACAGTCCCTTCTGGATCATCTGCCAGAACTTCGACGCCTCCATGTGGATCCACACGCAGGATCCGGTCGGGCCGGTAGCAGCAGATGTAAGCATTCTCGTTCTCGTCTATCGATACACCGTCCGGGACCGTTCCGGGCAGGCGCGCTATCTCTTCGCGTGTCCCTGCCGTACCGTCGTCGTTTATCGTCAGACGCACGAGCGCCGGTGTGCAGGATTCGAGCACAAGAAGGCTTGTTTCCTCGACGCCAAGGCATGCCCCATTGGGAAAGTTTGTCGAAGCCGCGCTCCAGACCTCCGTGACGCCCTGTCGATCAATGCGGAAGATGCAGCCATTGTCTTGTTTCCAGCCGCCGGAGTCGGTTACATACAGGTTGCCACTCGAATCGAAGAGAGGCCAGTTCGGATTCACCATCGGGCGCTCGGCGGTACCTTTCGAAAAGACCTCAACGACACCATCCCTCGGGTCGACGCGCACGACCTCGCGGCGCCCTACATCGCAGCAATAGAGGAATCCTTCCCAATCGGCGCAAAGGCCCAGAAGGAAGCCCCCGGTTGAGGCAACCTGGTCGAACTTGCCGCTCTCGGGGTCGATACGGTACACCTGACCCGCTTCTCCGCCCGCGTAAAGTTCTCCATTGCGCGTGACCGTCACCCCTTCGGGATGATCCAGCCCCTCGGCGAAAACCTCGAGTCGGCCAACATCCAAGGGCATTGGCTGAGTCTATACTTCACGCCTGATGCCTAAGCCCTCTCGAGGCGACCGGCTGGTCAAGGCCATGGGCTGGCTCATGGTGATCGCCGGGACGTCCGCCTTAGTGATAGCGCCTGCCGTGCTCTCTGTGTTGATCGTGTCTCAAAGGGCCCATGGGGCCGCCAGCCTTCTTTGGCCCGTGGGGGGGCTCGTGTCAGTCGCAGTAATCGCCGTTGGGGCAAGAATGTCGGGGATGGGGCGCTGGAGGGGACGTTTTGGAGTGGCTCTGTCGGTGGCGGCTTATGTGACGCTCCCGCTCTTCCCCGCGTTTTTCTTGGCGATTCGTGCGCCGGAGTTTGTAATCTCGCCAGGCGGATCGAACGTCGCCTGGGCGATGATCCCTCTTGCCGTGGTGGTGGTCCCCGGACTGACCATCGGGCGCCACCTGATCAACGCTCAACGTAAGGCCGGACTCTTTCTTCAGAGACGAGGGTTGAACACACCGGCCAAAATCGCAGTGCGTTCGGACGCAAAGGAAGCCAATTCTCACTACCGCCTAATTTGACCATTAAAGGGATGCCCTAAATCGCCAAACTCCTGAAGTTTCTGCGGGACCGCAGTGAGGTCGTCGCACTCGTAGGGATCGTAGTCTTCGTTTGGCTCGGCCTCCCGATGATCAAAGGCAAAAGCGTTCCGCTGGGCGTTCAGATGCTCGGGGTTGTGGGTGGCATGACAATCGCCCTCCAAGCTGTGGCAATCATCCTTGTCTATCGAAGCAATCGGATAATCAACTTTGCGCAAGTACAGATAGGTTTGGTTGCTGCTACTTTCTTCTCGGTCTTCACGACCTACCGCCCTCACATCGTCACTTGGATTCCCGCAATCTGTCCCCCATGTTTCAAGAGCGCGAGCAGCACAACTATCTTGGTCAATTACTACATTGTCCTGGTGCTGGCCCTCGGTCTGGCGGTTTTGCTCGGATGGGTGATCTACCAGACAGTGATTCGACGTTTTGCGAGCGCCCCGCGCCTCGTCCTCACCGTTGCAACTTTGTTTCTTGGACGATTTCTAACCGCGATTCAAATCTGGCTCGGTCGCACGAACCTAATTTTCAGCGAGGAGCAATTGGAGGCAGGCGTAAGGACTCCATCGCTGCAACCCAGTTTCGACTGGACGCTCAAGATCGATCCGGCGACATTTCACACTTCGGACATTCTCACTGTAGTCCTCGGCCTGGGGGCAATCGCCGGGCTTGCTATCTACTTTCGGATGAGTAGTACCGGAATTGCAATACGTGCGGCCGCCGACAATCCGTCACGAGTGGAGACTCTCGGAGTGAACGTAGCCAGAGTAACTGCCAAGGTTTGGATCATCGCCGGTCTACTCTCTGGACTGGCCGCCATCCTTTCTGCGATGGGGAGTGGAGTGGGGAGTGCGGGAGGGCTCAACGTTTCGACGACCGTCAGGATCCTGGCCGCAGCCGTTATTGCGAGGTTGTACAGCCTCCCAGTTGCGGTCTTAGCTTCGGTCGCACTTGGCATTCTCGATCAAGGTGTTATTTGGGTCTATGGCTCCTCCGTGATTCTCGATGGCGGGATTCTCTTCATCATTGGCGGGATTCTTCTGCTGCAGCGCTACGAAGTCTCCAGGGCCGAGCTGGAAAAGGCCAGTGAATGGCGCGCCGCGCGCGAGATCAGACCCATCCCAAAGGAACTTCGGCCACTCGCCGCCGTCAAAAGATGGATAAGGACTCTCGCCATTGTGGGCGCAGTTTTGATGCTGGGGTTTCCTTGGCTGATGTCTCCTAGTGATACGAGCGTGGGAACCGGCGTGTTGATCTTCGCGATCGTATGTCTGTCCCTTCTGATTCTCACCGGTTGGGCGGGGCAGATTAGTCTGGGTCAGTTCGCATTCGCGGCCGTCGGTGGGTACGTGGCTGCGATCCTCCACGTGCCGATTTTGATCGCGCTTGTGGCGGGAGCCATCGCTGGGGGAATAGTTGCTGTAGTGGTTGGTCTGCCCGCCCTCAAGATGCGGGGCCTGCATCTTGCGATCAGCACCCTTGCATTCGCGCTCTCGGCTACTGCCCTGCTTCTGAACCCCCGATATCTTGGCAAGTTTCTGCCCAAGAGGGTAGAGACGCCAGCCTTCCTGGGACTGAACCTCGACGACCAGCGAACCTTCTATTACTTCGTTCTGATGATTCTTGCTTTGGTTGTCATCGCAGTGACCGGTGTGCGCCGGAGCCGTACGGGGCGTGGTCTGATCGCTGCCCGCGACAACGAGAATGCGGCGCAATCATTCGGGATCAATTTGGTGAAGGCAAGACTCGCCGCATTCGCCATGGCGGGCTTTCTTGCGGCCCTAGCTGGCGGGCTGTTTGCCTTTCATCAGCATACGGTCAGTGCGAGTTCTTTCGACCCGTCGGTGAGCGTGACGATTTTTCTGGTGACAATAATCGGGGGTCTGGGGGCAGTCTCGGGGCCGCTGATCGGCGCTCTTTTCTATGGGGCCATCCAGATCTGGCTCAGCAATCCAATCGCCTCAGCTGTGGCAAGCGGCGCAGGAGGACTGCTTCTTCTTTACACCTTCCCTGGAGGACTCGCACAGATGGTCTTCGACACTCGAGACGCGGTGCTGCGCTGGATCGCTCGTCGAAACAATATCGTTGTGCCAAGCCTGCTAGC
>CAZCSK010000059.1:0-10407 GCA_964501265.1 uncultured Actinomycetes bacterium | reverse complement strand
CACTGGAGTGGTTGGTGAAGAATCGGGGACTCGAACCCGCGGTTTATCCGGTGCCGGAGGATATCGACAAGGAAGTGGCCCGCTTGAAACTGGAATCGTTAAAGGTGGACATCGACGCCTTGACGCCGGAGCAGGCCCTCTATCTCACGAGCTGGGAAACTGGTACATAAACAGGCAATTCTTGTCGGCGCGGGCCTCTAACATGTCAATATGCGCTGGTTTGCCGATTTCATGTATCCGCAGGTCTGCCTGGTTTGTCGAAGACTTGCTCGAGGTGGACTGTGTGGAGAGTGTCTGGATGGCGTCCCCGAGCTCGGCCCCCGCACATGTCGACGTTGTGGCCACCCTTCTGCGGCCTCGGTTCCGACTTGCCAGGAATGCCGGGGCCGCGAATTTCATTTCGATGAGGCGCGGCAAGCAGTCGCGTTCGGCGGGCACGTGCGCGAGGCGATCCATCGGTTCAAGTACTCCGGCGAGATTTCCCGTTCCGGGCCGCTTGCCCTTCTTGTGGCCGCCCGGTTGGAACTTGTGGGCACAATCACCTGGGTTCCGGCCGATCCCGGTCGTTTGCATGAGCGAGGCTTTGATCATGGCCGCGTGCTTGCAGAGGCCGTAGCCGCTTTAGCGGGGTTGAGGGTTGCCTCGTTGCTCGAGCGTGTACGCTCAACGCCGCCTCAGGTTGAATTGGCCTTGGGTCCCCGGGTGCGTAACCAGGAGGGAGCATTGAGAGCTTGCCTCCCACCACCGCCAAAGGTCACATTAGTCGACGATGTTTTTACAACAGGGTCAACGGTCTCCGAGGCGGCGCGCGCCCTCAAGGCGGCGGGAGCTGGACGAGTTCTGGCGATCTGCATCGCTAGAACCCTTAAACCCTCGGGTCCGCCGCCCTACGGCGAGCCTCCCTCTCACCAACAAAGATGAAAAGCAGTCCGCCGGCCAAAGCGGCAACACCCCAACTGCTCCCGAAGCTTGAAGCCTGATCGGGGTGGACGATGGAAGCTACCCCAAGAAAGATCGCGGCGAGGCCAGCACACCATGCCGGGATCCGAAAGCCCGGACCCCCAAGCGAGGCGACAAGCGCCACCAGCGGAACGGCGGAAGCCACTCGGACCATATCGAGGTAGTGGTCATTCGCCGCATGTGGGTCTCCCGCAGTCTGCTGGAGTTGCCCTTGACCGAAGGCGTAAATAAAGAACGGTACAGCTGCCACAAAGGCTAGGACTACGAGGGCAGGAATTGGTCGACCCAAGCGCAAGAACTCGTTGCGAGCAGGGTGAAGAGAGGCAAATACCGCGAAGATACCGACCAACACCAAGAATCCGCTCAACTGGAACTGTCGAGAGAACACATACCCCAGGATCACCGCGATGAAAACGACACCGATCTGCTGAAGAGCGGCGATCTTCCGTTCTGGCCTGCGCAGCTGCAGCAGGGCAGGCACAGCCGCGAGCAAGCCGATGAGGGCCCCCCAGCTCAGACTATGGAACCGGTGGATGCCACCGTCTTCCGAGTCGAACCATCCAAGGATGAGTAATGGCAGGCCGAAGAGAAAAAAGCCCATGAGCAAGCCCAAGGCCGCGCTCAGAATCGTGAATGCGACGCGCCGCCAGACGGGCACGTCGAGGTCTGACCCTCCTTCGTTGACGCTTTTAGTGTCCATAATCGTAATTCTAATGCGTAATTAGCGACTGTTCCCGGACGTGGTAAACGTTTGACGACGGCCACGGCGTACCAGCGACGGGGCAGAACCCCTACTCCTCATATAATTGGGATTGGCTTTCCGTCCGGGTCCGTGGTTGCGGGGCTGAATGGTCCCAAGTCCACGCCAGTCGCAGGCGAAAGGACCCACGTAAGGCAGCCTTAGGGGTGCTGAGCATGGTGCGGTTTAGGTGTAAGTCCTGCCTCGGCCCAAAAGGCCGGGAGAAGATCTCTCAGCAGGCGAGTGTGGGGTCAAAGACCAGGTCGGCCGGGCGGAAGGCCACTACTTGACGAAACCCCAGGCCCGTAGGGGACAATGGCAGCATGCAGATAACAATTCACGGAAGACGCACCGAGGTGTCGCCTGATCTGCGTAACTACGCCACACAGAAACTAGAACTCCTAAGCAAATACCTCTCTACGGTCGAAACGGTAGACGTGGAACTGTACGAGGAAGGCAAGGGCGGGGCCGCTCACGTTGCCCACGTTAGAGTCGCCACCAGCGGGCCAGTGTTTCGCTCCAAGGTGGCGGGCAAAGATCACAAGATATGCATCGACGTCGCGGCGGCCAGGTTGGAACGGCGGCTGAAGGAGTTCAAGAGGAAACGGTCGGGCAAACCAGCCCACGCTCGAACGAAGGTAAACTCTCGGCCAACATCTCAAGAAGGGATTAGAAGTGCCTGAAGCGATCAAGGTGATGATTGTCGATGATCACGCCCTGTTTCGACGCGGCCTGCAGATGGTTTTGGAGAGCGAAGCAGACATCGAAGTGGTGGCCGAGTCGGGAGATGGCGCCGATGCCGTGGAGAAGGCCAAGTTGGCCAATCCTGACGTCATTTTGATGGATGTGAGAATGCCTAAGCGAACAGGCCTTGAAGCAACGGCCGCTATCAGGCAGATCCTTCCCGAATCAAAGATAGTGATGCTCACGGTTTCCGATGAGGAAGCCGACCTATACGAAGCCCTGAAGGCCGGGGCACTTGGCTATCTGCTCAAGGACCTTGCGATCGAAGAGGTGGCCGCGGCAATCCGATCGGTGAACGCCGGTAATTCGCTCATCACTCCTTCGATGGCAACGAAACTGCTAACGGAATTTACCGCCCTTTCGGCCAAAGCGGAGGTCGACCGCAAACCCGCCCCAACACTCACCGAGCGAGAAATCGACGTGTTGAAACTGGCCGCTCAGGGACTCGGAAACCGAGACATAGCCCGAAGGCTCGTCATCTCTGAGAACACCGTCAAGAATCACGTGAGGAACATCTTGAGCAAGTTGCAACTTCATTCGAGAGGCGAGGCCGTCGCGTTCGGTGTACGGGAGAAAATGATAGATCTACCTTGACAACCCCCCCGTCCGAAAATTAGTAGGCAGTCCGGCCATAATTAGTCGATGAACGTATTTGATCGCATCCTCCGCATGGGCGAAGGAAAAAAGTTCAAGAAGATCGTCGACCAGGCGCGCCGAGTTAATGACTTCGAAGCGCAGATAGAAGTTTTGACGGATTCCGACCTTCGCGGCAAGACGGCCGAGTTCAAGGGGCGTCTGGAGGCTGGCGAAACCCTCGATGACCTTTTAGCGGAAGCGTTCGCTTGCGTACGGGAAGCCGCTCGGCGGACCATCGGCCAGCGACATTTTGACGTGCAGGTGATCGGAGCGGCGGTCCTGCACTCGGGCGCTATTTCAGAAATGAAGACAGGCGAGGGAAAGACTTTGGTCGCCACGATGCCGGCGTATCTAAACGCGCTCGAAGGCAAAGGTGTCCACATTGTCACCGTGAACCCTTACCTTGTTAAGCGCGACGCCGAGTGGATGGGTCAGATCTATCGGTTCTTGGGACTGACCGTAGGTCTTGTCCAAAATGATACCGACCTGGCCGACAAGCAGGCAGCCTATCGAGCCGACATCACTCACGGCACAAACACTGCATTCGGGTTTGACTACCTGCGCGACAACCTCATGATGCAGTTGGAGCACACGGTCCAAAGCGGTCACCACTTTGCGATCGTCGACGAGGTCGACTCGATATTGATCGACGAGGCCAGGACGCCGTTGATCATCTCGGGGGCCGCGGATGAGTCCTCCAAGTGGTACAAGGAATTCTCGCGGCTCGTGCCGCGTCTTCGGCCCGAAGAGCACTACGACCTCGACGAAGCCAAGCGAACGGTTGCTGTCACCGAGGAAGGGATCGCGCGAGTCGAACAAGTCCTTGGAATTGACAACCTCTACGACGCCCGCGAGGCTCATCTTGTTCACTATCTCGAGAACGCGCTCCGGGCCAAGGAACTGTACAAACGCGACCGCGATTACATCCTGCAAGATCGTGAGGTCCTGATTGTCGATCCATTTACCGGGCGCACGATGCCGGGCCGTCGTTGGTCGGACGGGTTGCATCAGGCGGTGGAGGCCAAAGAGGGTGTCACAGTTCAAGAGGAAAACGTCACCGAGGCCACCATCACCATCCAGAAGTACTTTCAGATGTACGACAAACTCGCCGGGATGACCGGTACCGCCAAGACCCAGGCAGCGGAGTTCGCCAACGTCTACAAACTCGATGTCTATGAGATCCCTACCAATCGTCCGATGATTCGCGTCGACGAGGTCGACGTCATTTACAAAACAGAGGACGCGAAATGGAAGTCGGTCACCGACGACCTTGTTGACCGCAATTCAAAGGGCCAGCCGTGTCTGGTGGGAACGGTCGACGTCGCTAAATCCGAGAAGCTGGCGGGCTATCTGGAGCGCCGGGGGATCCCTCATCACGTGCTGAATGCGAAAAACCATGAGAAAGAGGCCTTTATCGTTGCGCAGGCCGGACGCATCGGAGCGGTCGTTGTTGCTACCAACATGGCCGGGCGAGGCGTCGACATTCTGTTGGGAGGCAACCCCGAGTACCTAGCTCGCCAGGAGATGTCGGCGATGAACTGGGACAACGACGCATACCTTCTTGAGTTAATGAGCCCCGAGGATGCTCGGGCGTACGAGGCCGCCTATCAGCCGCTTTTTGAGCGCATGAAAGTCGAGTGCGACGGTGAGCACGAAAAAGTTGTCGAGTTAGGTGGGCTCTACGTGCTGGGTACCGAGCGACACGAATCGCGCCGCATCGACAACCAGTTGAGGGGCCGTTCCGGCCGCCAGGGGGATCCGGGTGAGAGCCGATTTTACCTCAGCCTCGAGGACGATCTCATGCGCTTTTTTGCGACCGGAATGATCACAGCAGTCATGGATCGATTCAAACTTCCCGACGACTTTCCTATCGACGTCAAGATGGTGGGCAAGGCTATCGAGCGCGCCCAATCGCAAGTGGAGTCCCAAAACTTTGAGACTCGCAAGAACTTGTTGAAGTACGACGAGGTGCTGTCCAGGCAGCGTGAGGAGGTCTATCGGGCAAGGCGCAGTCTTCTGGAAGGCGAGGACATTGAAGAGCGTGCCACTCAAATGGTCGAAGACGTCATTGATTCCACATTGCAGACCTACGCGTCCGCCGATATCCATTCCGAAGACTGGGACTGGGACGGGCTGAGGTCCGCGATCACGATGCTGTTCCCCTCCAAATTGGTCTCCAGTTTGGACAGGGAGACGACCCAGGCAGCTGAGTTGCGCGAGAAATTGTTGGACGAGGCTCTCGATGCCTACGACCGCCGTGAGTCTGAAATCGGCGAGTCCAGGTTCCGGGAACTGGAGCGCTACATCCTCCTGTCGATTATCACTGGGAAGTGGAAGGAGCATCTCTACGAGATGGACCACCTACACGACGGTATCCAGTTGCGAGGGTATGGGCAGCGCGACCCGCTCACCGAATATCAACGCGAAGGTTTCGACATGTTCGCCGGAATGATGGCGTCCATGAAGGAGGAGTTCGTCCGCCTCATGTTTCACGTCGAAATCACCGAGGAACGAGTGCTGGCCCAAGAGCCACGGTCGAGCCAACCCCTGCGTCAAATCGAAGGCTCGCAGGAATCGGCAATGGGCGCGGCCCGCCAAGCAGAGGGCCTGGAAGCTGGCGGTCCGACCGGAATCGCGGGGGAGCCGGTTCGGGCCGATAAAACCCCGCGCAACGCCCCCTGCCCCTGCGGGTCGGGACGTAAGTACAAGAAGTGCCACGGGGCGGCCGAGTAGATGTTCGACGACCTTTCCCCAAGGATTCAAGTGACCAACGCCAAGCTCGCCGACCTTAAGGAGTTTCTTTGACCTCGACCATAAGGAGCGCAAGGCCGCCGAACTTCAGGAACTAATCGGTCTGCCCGGGTTCTGGGACGATCAGCGAAAGGCCGCCAAGACAATGTCCGAACTGGCGGGCTTCGAAGACGACGCTCAAACTTTTTCGCGGCTCGTCGTGCGCCTCGACGAAGCCCAGACCTATTTCGACCTTGCCCGCGAAGAGCAAGACCAGGAGTCCTACGACCAGGCCCTAGCCGCTCTCGACGAACTCGAACGCCAATTGAGCGAACTTGAGATACGCACTCTTCTTTCGGGGGAATACGACGAACACGACGCGATCGCCAGCCTTCACGCGGGCGAGGGGGGAACCGAATCTTGTGACTGGGCTGCGATGCTTCTGCGGATGTACCTGCGGTGGGCGGAGCGGCGGGGGTTTCATGCCGAGATCTTGGACCATCAACCCGGCGAGGAAGCGGGCATCAAACAGGCGACATTTACAATCACGGGCCGGTTTTCTTACGGACTGCTCTCAACGGAAAAGGGCGTACATCGGCTGGTGAGAATGTCTCCTTTCGACTCTTCCAACCGCCGTCACACATCCTTCGCCAGCCTCGATGTCATCCCAGCTATAGAGGACGAGGCCGAAGTTCCGATCGACCCGTCCGACCTGCGAATAGATGTGTACCGCTCAGGCGGGCCGGGAGGTCAGTCGGTCAACACTACGGACTCGGCCGTTCGAATCACGCACCTACCAACGAACATTGTGGTCGCCGTCCAAAACGAGCGATCGCAACTGCAAAACCGCGCGGTCGCGATGAAGATTCTAGCCTCCCGTCTCGCGGACCTTGCCAATCAAGAGCGAAAGAAGGAACTCGAGGAACTACGCGGAGAACAAATGGAAATCGGCTTCGGTTCACAGATCCGTTCCTACGTATTGCACCCCTACCAACAAGTCAAAGACCGCCGTACCGAGGTCGAGGTAGGAAACCCCGGAGCCGTACTAGACGGCGACATAGACGTCTTCATAGCGGCCGAACTACGCCGCCGCCGCCCCTAGGGGGGCGCGTGTCTCAGAATTTACCAGCCCGATTTGTCCGATTTGGGTCTGCTAGCCCTCTCTGGTTAGTGAACGGCAAGCCTTTACGACATCTGCGGAGGAGATTCCGGCGGCCTCGAAGAGTTGATGAGGGAGGCCTGAGGTCGAGTATGTGTCTCCGACGTTGACGAAAGACATCTTCGTCGGGGCTGATTGCGAAGCAACCATCGCTACCGCGGCCCCAAGGCCCCCATGCGCAAAGTGCTCCTCGGCGACGACGATGCCCTTGGTCTCGTGCGCGGCCCTAAGTATCGCCTCCTCGTCGATCGGCTTGACCGTGTGCATGTCGATAACTCGCACCGAGACTCCTTCCTTGCTGAGTTCCTCGGCTGCGGTTAGCGATTCGGCGACCATGAGTCCGTTGGCAATGATCGTCAGGTCCGAGCCTTCGAATACGGTGATCGACTTGCCCAGCTCAACCACGGGTTCGGTTTCGTAGATCACCGGTGCCTCGGGCCGCCCTGTGCGCATATATACCGGGCCGCTGTGTTCAATCATGGCGTGTGTCAAGGCGCGGGTCGACGACGCGTCGGCCGGCACGATTACGGTGAATCCTCCAAGCGCGCAAGCCAGCGCTATGTCCTCAACGGCCATTTGCGACGGCCCGTCCTCACCTGCCGAGATGCCGCCGTGGCTTCCAACGAGTTTGGCGTTGAGTCCGGGGAAAGCGATACTCATACGGATTTGGTCGTAGGCATTGCACATCAGAAAGCAGGCGAAACTTGCGATCACCGGGATCTTGCCACTAGCCGCAAGTCCTGCGCCGATTCCCACGAGATTTGATTCGGCGATGCCTGTGTTCCATGCACGCTCGGGAAATTTGTCGAAAAACTTCTTGGTTCTGGTGGATTCAGCAACATCGCCATCGACCACCACGATCGTGGAATTCAGCGCGCCCAATTCGGCGAGGGCGTCACCAAATCCGTCCCGGGTTGCGGGTCCCAGAGGCCGGGTCATCTACAGACCCCTCTCGATGTCGGCGAGGGCTTGCGGCAGCTTGTCCTTTGGTATCGGCTTGCCGTGATAGTTGCCCTCCTTCTCAAGGAATGACACTCCCCGCCCCTTTAAGGTGTTGGCGATTATCGCCTGAGGTTTCTTGTGGTACCCGCGCGCCCAATCGAATGCTTTAGCGACCTCCTCAAGAGAGTGGCCATCGATTTCCGTCACTTCCCAGCCGAAAGACGCAATCTTCTCAGGAAAAGGATCGAGCCCAAGAATTTCATCGACCGCGCCGGTTTGCTGATAGCGGTTGCGGTCGACGATAAGGGTCAAGTTTTCGAGATCATGGCGGCCCGCGAACATCATCGCCTCCCAGACTTGCCCCTCCTGCGTCTCACCGTCACCGACTAGGACATAAACGCGAAAATCCTTGAAGTCGATTCGGGCCGACAGAGCATGGCCGATGCCGACCGACAGCCCTTGTCCCAATGAACCAGTAGAGGCCTCCACTCCAGGAAGGCGGCGCATGTTGGGATGGCCCTCAAGAGGCGATCCAAACTTGCGAAGGCTAGCAAGTTCTGAGACCGGAAAGTAGCCCGCCTCGGCCAGCAGCGCGTAGAGCAACGGCGACGCGTGTCCTTTAGAAAGGATAAACCTATCTCTGTCCTCCCACTTAGGGTCGCCTGGGTTGTAACGCAGTACGTCTCCGAAGAACAGCACGACCCCGATCTCAACCGCCGACAGCGAACTGGATGGGTGGCCCGATGCGGCCTCGGTTGTCGCTTCCACGATGTGCGTGCGGATGCGCTTAGCGATTTGGATTAGGTCAGGCACAGGTAATTACTATCACGTCCAGCAGGGCCTCTTCGTTAGGTGGCGCACTTGTAAGGATCGCGGCCGGAGGATGCACTGGCAACCAGATCCAGCACATCTCGCCGATTCTTACTGTCGACCACGATCACTTGGGGAGGACCTTCGGAGGTGCAAGTGATGCCGACCGACCCGAAACCGTCGCCGTCGGCTTTGAGTGTCGGATCTCCGACCAGCTTTGTCGTCGGCCCGGTCTTGAAAATGTAAGTGGGATAGACCGCGTCGGGGGCCCGGTCCTCCTCGTTGCAACGGTCGATGACGCCAAATTTCAGGACAACCATTTGTCCGATGCGCCACGGCCCGTTTTCCGTGGCAAAGACCGGCGGAGAGGGAGCTATCCGATGCCGCCAGTCAACGCTCAGGTCGCCCGCGGCGGTCATACCCGCGACGATTGCCCCATTCCCGGAGCCGCCCGATAGGACCTGAAGTTTCTCCAAGCATCCCACCACGACCTTGAAGCGGTAGTTCCCAGGCGGACCGTCGAGTCGAACCTGGCCGCTGCTATCCGATATAAGGCGCCTGGCAAGCGCGCCCTCAACTTGCACAGGAATACCTTCGGGCATGGCCCCATTGGGGTCTTTGAGGGTGATGACAATGGCGCCAGACGACGCCGCGGGAATCGTAGAAGATTTCGATGAAGGCTCCGGGGCCGCCGAGGTCGGTGAGGCGAACGTAGTCGGGAGAGACTCCAAGGATTTGGGTTTTGAGGCATTGTCGGAGCGGCACGCGCCAACGATCAGGCACAGGGACAACGCCACGGATACGAAAATCCGGGACGGAACCACGAGGAGGCGGTACATGCCCGAGATTATCCACGAAGACGCCGTAGTGCCACCCTAAGTGGTAGACTGGTGCCTTACATGAGCCCATAGGGGCTCATTTTTTGTTGAATTGCGCGTACGGATGGAGATTTTCTCGTGTGCGGACGGCGCAATTCCGCCAACTTGCAGGCCGGAGGGTCTTATATAAAGCCATGATTCGTCTGGAGGGTGTCTCCAAGATCTATAAGGATTCTGTCGTCGCGCTCAGGGACGTGTCCGCGGACATTCAGAAGGACGAGTTCGTCTTTCTCGTCGGTCCTTCGGGATCGGGCAAGTCGACCTTCATGAAACTCCTTCTCAAGGAAGAGGAACCCACCGAGGGACGCATTTACGTTGCGGGCAAAGACATCAATCAATTGCCGAAGTGGCGGGTTCCGTATTTGCGTCGCAATATCGGCTGTGTCTTTCAGGATTTTAAGTTGCTGCCTTCAAAGACCGTCCGGGAGAATGTCGCTTTCGCGCTCGAGGTCATAGGCAGGCCCCGTCACGTGATCCAGGAAAGTGTTCCGGAAATTCTTGAGCTAGTGGGCCTCGCCGACAAACTGGATAACAAGCCGGACGAATTGTCCGGAGGTGAGCAGCAGCGCGTATGCATTGCCCGCGCGATGGTGAATCGGCCTCGGATTCTTCTGGCCGACGAGCCGACCGGCAACCTCGACCCAGCGACCTCCGGCGACATTATGAGATTGCTCGAGCGGCTTAACGAAACAGGGACCACAGTGATGATGGCCACACACGACCACGCCATCGTCGACCAATCTCGCAAGAGAGTGATCGAACTCGAGAACGGCAAGATTATCCGTGACCAGCACCGCGGTGTTTACGGG
>CAZCSK010000058.1:0-10462 GCA_964501265.1 uncultured Actinomycetes bacterium | reverse complement strand
GGAGCCGCCGCTAGAACGCCGACGGCCAGAAGTAGTGCATATATCTTGCGCATTTCAAGTGCCTTTCTTTATCTTGTTGCATGACTTGGTGCCTCTTGATCCGGATCGCGAGGCGCTTTCGGGGACTCCCTACTTGCTCTTAAGCTATCGGCGACGAGAATGGCTCCCACCAGACGTATCCACTCCAAAGATCGGTTGGTTCGTTTGCACTAAGCTCCGAGACCGAAGTCCTGCGGCCAACGGGCTGGGGAGCCTGATCCGAGCCTGGGGACCTCTGCCGGGTGTAATGTCAGGCGCATGACAGGAGAACCTGAGATCGCGGTCCTCATCGTGGACGACCATGTGGTGTTCGCTGATGCCCTTGCTGTCGCCCTTCGGGATCGGGGATCGTGGGAGGTCCGGACCGTGGGGACGGTAGCCGCGGCACTAGAGGAATCTCGGAACCGCTGCCCGGATGTGGTTCTTATGGACTTTCGCCTCCCGGACGGAGAGGGGACCAAGGCCGCGGCGAAGATCAGAGCCGACTGTCCAGAGACGAAGGTCGTGATGCTCACCGCCGAGGTCCACGACTCGATCGTGCTGGAAGCTATCGAGGCGGGCTGCTCGGGATACCTGCTCAAGAATGCAAACCTCGAGGAGGTCTTCGATGCGGTGCGAACGGCGTACGCGGGGGAGGCCGTCATTTCTCCATCGATGCTTGCCCGAATTCTCCCCAAGATTCACTCCTCTGGAAGGGCTGGGCCGGGCTTAAAGGTAAGCCGGCGGGAGATGGAAGTGCTACGGCTGCTTTCCGAGGGGCGATCGAATCAATCGATAGCCGAAGCGCTGGTGTTGAGCCCCAACACTGTCAGAAACCACGTCCAGAGGATCCTTGAGAAGCTGGGTGCCCATTCCAAGTTGGAGGCTGTAGCGATCGCTGCGCGGTCCGGCCTGCTGCGCTTGCCGGGTCAGGACAGTTGAAGTAGTCCGGACGTCTTCCGGCGACGGCCTGGAGGCTAAGTCCTAGATCCCCCAACTCGTCGGATCACAAGAACCAATGCCAAAGGGCGCTTCGGGAGAGAACCTTCTCGACGAGACTCATCTCAGGCATGTTTGCCTCCATGCTTGGGGGGATCCCGAAGTCGCGAAATCAGGGATTTTCCACGATGCCTTTAGTAGGCGATCTGAACCGGCCCGGGTTTCATAGAGACTCCAGGATTCCCGGGCCGGTTCAGAGAGATGGTCATCAAAGATCGGCTCTAGTTCATTCGCACCAATCCAGGATTGGAGCTTATGGCTCTGTCGTGGATGGGGGTCCCCTCCGATATCTATTTTGGAAGGGAGAAGAGAAATGACTCGAACCAGTAGCAAGGCGATAATTACACTCGTTATGGGCTTCTTGCTTTCTTATGGAGGCTTTCTGATGATAAATGCGCTCAAGACGTTGGTTGCCGGAGGCCTATGGTGAGTTGGCCACCGAACAGGCAGAACCTCGGGAACGGCCTGGAGCCTTCTCGTCTCGAGCCAAGCGACAACGTCTCCTCGCCTAAATCGCAAATGACTGCCTACCTTCAAGACCCCATCTCACGGGCATGGGACTGCCCCAGGGCAGTCCCGGCAGGACAAGCAAATCCTCGGTCCTGTAAAGCCTTGCCAATCGCAGCGGGGCCAGCGACGTGACTCTTGGTGAAGTCGTGTTGCCTTAGCTCATCTACGGCCTTTGGCCTTGGGGACCTGCACGGTCCGATCTCGAGAGCGATGTATCCATCTTCCGAAATGCGGACCGTGCAAAGCCTCCACATATACAAGGACTGAAAAGTGCCGTTTTGATTCCATGTTTTGGGAAACTTTTCGAAAAAACTACTTTGCGTGATGACGGCACGTGTCACCTTTTGACCAAGTTTTCTAAAAGTGAAATAGTCCGTTTTGGACAAATTTCTGCGCGAGGTTGCCGAAAAGTTCCGCGAGGTTGGGGGGTCCTTGTCCGGGGGGTCCTTGTCCAGGGGGTCCTTGTCCAGGGGGTCCTTGTCGGTTCTCACGTGCGTAGAATCGAATGAACCGCCTTTTCTTCGGAGCCGCACTTCACCGAGTGGAAGAATCTGGCAGTTCAAGAAATGTCGTCCCCGGAGACTACGCTAGTGGCTATGGAAACAACCCGTGCGTATCCGCTCGCCGTGCCCGGGCGGGGGTGCCGCTCCATCCCGCCCCGAGGTCCGCATAGCGCGCGGGAGGGCCGCGATGAGTCGCGGGAAGCCGTTGGTGATCCGGCACGTCGATTCCTCAACGAGGCGTCCGACGCCAGGCCGCCTAGGAGTTAGCCTGACAAAATGACATCACTCAGTGAAGCCGCACTGAAGTTGCCGAAACGAGCCGAATCCAGCGACCGTGACACACTCATTCAAACCTTTGTCGACATCGGACCTCTTTTTGCGTTCCTGAGCAGCTTCGATCACCAAGTGCTATTCGGCCGCCGAGGAACTGGTAAGACTCATGCTCTCAGTTATTTGGCCGATAGGCGAGAGTCCATTGGCGACGTCGTCGCAATGATCGACTTACGCAATGTTGGCTCGAGCGGGGGCATGTACGCCGACGAGACCGTCCCGCTCTCGGAAAGGGCGACTCGCCTACTCGTGGATACTCTGAGCGTAATTCACGACGCACTCTTCGAGTTCTTTGTCAAGCGTGCAGAGAGGTTGAATCTCTCAACAACAGGCCCCGCTCTCGACGCACGGCCGAGTCAATCACCCAAGTTAAGGTTGTAGGTCACACCGAGAAAGAGGCTCGCAGTGAGACCGAAACCGAGAAGAGGGGATCATCAACCGTCACTCTTGGGGTTGGAGAGTCTGGCATTTCGGGGAAGATTGGAGCTGGGGTTGAGGACTCCCAGCGGGAGTCCTCATCAAAGGTCGAACGGCACGCAGGCGAAGAAAAGCTTTACTTGAATTTCGGAACGACCGGAAAGGCCTTCCGAGGTCTTACGGGGTTACTAAAGGGCCAACGGCTATGGGTACTGCTAGATGAGTGGAGCAGCGTCCCTCTTCAATTGCAGCCCTATTTGGCTGACCTAATCCGAAGGTCTCTATTACCGGTGCCAAATGCCACCGTCAAAATCGGTGCGATCGAACAACGGACGTCGTTACGGGCGCCAGGGACAAGCTCGGGGGAGTACATAGGCGTCGAATTGGGCGCAGATGCGTCGGCCGACGTTAACCTCGATGATTTCATGGTCTTTGACAACGATCCGGAAAGGCCAAAGACTTCTATCAAAAGCTTATCTCTCGACACATCAAGTCAATCCTTCGGGAGTCCGGGTCGGACGAACTAGCCGATAAATCTGACGACGAAGTGATGAGTAGGATTTTCACTGAAAAGCGCGCGGCCGAGGAGTTCGTACGAGCGTGTGAGGGCGTGCCTCGGACGCGATCAACATTCTTTCCCTTGCTGCTCAGAGGGCTTCTCTTGAGCCAATTTCCGTTCAACATGTGCGCGTAGCGGCTCGTAACTGGTATCAGCGCGACAAGGAAAAGGCGGCGAGTGCGAACGAACGCGCGCACCAACTCCTCCACTGGGTGATTGATGAAGTAATCGGAGAGCGTAGGGCGCGCGCCTTTCTGTTGCGCAGCGACCTGAGAGATGAACTAATCAATGCTCTATATGACGCGCGTGTCTTGCACATACTGAAGCGGGCAATATCGACCCACGATCAGCCTGGGATCCGTTATGACGTCTACAAGCTCGATTACGGCTGTTTTGTTGACCTGGTGGCCACGCACGATATCGAGTCGATGGATTTCATAGACCGAGTCGTCGTTCTGACGGACGGAGCGATCGTGTTTGACGGTGACCCACCCAAGCGGCCGTGATATTCCACACAACCTAGGAGAGGCCGATGAGCCGGGCACGGTGAAGGTGGAATTGACGATCTAGCACTCCGATGGATAGGGACGCCGATTTCCAACTGTTTCTGTTGTCTCATTGGTGATACGCGAAAAGTAGGGCGCGAGGTTGGCGCGAGGTTGGCGCGAGGTGCCAAGATCCCGCTTACCTATCGTCGACGGCTATAGGCTCGCGCATAACAGCGGGCGCAAAGGCCGTGAGCTTGGTGGGGGAGAGTAGTCTGTCCGCAGGAGGTACAGGCGGGATGCTGTCTTGACCAGGAGGCGCGGTCCAACGACAAGTGGAAAATGAGCGATCCGTCCTCCGACCCAGGCACTTTCACCGTGTACCTATGAACCGAGTACGAAAAACTACATTCTTGAGCGGATGTACGCGAAGTAAATAACGAGAATGTATGGTTCCGCACTTATGAAGATTTATGGTTTCTCGCTCGCCTCCGAGCTGGGCTTTCGCGCTGAGGAAACGACCTAAACCGGTCTTTTAAGTACGCGGACTTTCATGCGTTCTCGTCTTTATACGTACTAGAGCACTCACCGCTCTGCCTGCCGAACACGAGATCTAGAAGCGCCCTCATACCTGCTGGGTCAAGGGGTCGTAGTTACCAGAGGGTCCATCATGAGTCTCCCTTTCTTTTGCCCGCGCCACATCATCTTGAGATGGCTTTGGGGTTTGCTTCAGTCTGGACGATTAGATCGCCCAATGGTTTCGTTCGCAACGGGCCGACACACCGATGGGGCCTAGGTGCGTTGCTCACCATCCTGCGCCCAACCTTGCTATATCATCGGAAAGGGCCTAATATCGCAGTGTGCGAGAAATAGAGCGATTAAGAGAAATATTTCTTGGGCTCTCCTCCAGGGACATTGCTCTGCGTCTTGTGGATGGCGAGGTCACGCTTCGGGCCGGGTCGGGCAAGGCTGTGAGCCTACCGCTCAAGGTTATCCGCGGTCGCGGCCCTGACGCGGTCCGCGAGGCTTCCGCAGACGCTTTCAACTTGTTCATCGATGCGGGACCCCGCCTTACGGCTGCGCTCCGCGATTCTCCTCGACGGGTGAAGGCCTTGGGAACGTCCACCGGCCTGCTGAGGCTTCGTCTTGGGTCAATCTTCGTAGATGTCGAGCGTCCCATAGTGTTTCCGCCTGCGGTCCGGCGAGGTCCCAAGCTCCAGGGGCTCTCAGAGCTGGTAGCCGAAGCCCTCATCGCGCACACAAAGGAACAACTCCCCCTGCTGGAGAAGCTGAAAGTGATCTGCTCGGGAGCGCTTGGGGACGGTCCTTCAATTGCGCAGATCCAAAAGGTCCTCGCGCGCCTGGAGGCGGAGCAGATCCTTAGTGTCGATCGCACGCGCGGTCCGCGATTCACCCGATACTTCGACATCCAAAGAAGCGATCTTCTTCGGTTGTGGGCGCGCGAGTACATGCCTTCGATGACTCGGTCCCTCGGCGTGTCTGTCTACGTCACGGCTCGTGACCCCGACGCCGTTCTTGCTGAGGTCAAGCGCTCGAAGCTCGGTGGACGATGGGTGGTTGGCGGTCCAGCGGCGGCTCAGCTTTGGCGCCCGACCCTTGCGCGATCTCCCCGAGTTGAACTCTGGGTCGACGATCGGGCGTGGGAAAGTGCCACCAAGCTCGGAGCTTCCGTTGATGACGATGTCGCCAACCTGACGGTCCGCCGGATGGCGGGAGGGCGTCAGCCGCTCTGGTTCGCGCATCACAAACAGAAAGACGGACTCCCGCTCGTCTCCCCAGCTCGCGCGTTTGTGGAAACGGTGACAAGAAGCGGTCCACGGCTCGACGAGCTCGCGGATGCGCTGCTGGAATCCATCACATGAACTACAGCCCCGACCTCACGCTCGCGGTCCGGCGCTCCCTCTACCGGCTGCGTTGGAAGCTCGGCCGCGCCTGGGGTGATCGCGTTGTTCTGGTCGGCGGCTTGGTTCCGCCATTTCTCGTTCCTGAACCGGTATCGGGTGTCGCTCCTCACGTCGGAACCTCCGACATCGATCTCGCGATCGGCGTCTTTGCAGCCGAGGAGGAAGCGTATGTCTCGCTCGTCAAGGCCGTGAAGGATTGTGGCTTCACCCAGCGGCAGCCCTATGAGCCTTCTTTCCGCTGGTTCGGGTCAGAAGGTGGGATTGAGGTCGTTCTTGAGATCCTGTGCCCCGAAGATGATGAGATTCAGACACGCATCCGTCGGAAGGTCGAGGTCGGCGGAGGAAGCGAGCTGGCGGCGCTTCAAGTTCGGGGGGTCGAGCTGGCGGCGCTGGACTTCATTCACGTCGAACTGAACGAGAGCCTAGCAGACCTCGGTGATCGGGGACCGATTGCGCTTAGAGTCGTGGGACCCACGACGCTGCTCGCGTTGAAGGCGCAGGCCCTTAAAGACGTAGACAAGCCCAAGCACGCCTACGACATCGTGTGGCTGTGCGACGCATGGCCGCACGGCATGGACGAACCTCATGGAGCCGTCGCGCTTGCTGACGTCGTCCTGGCGTCGACGGTCTACGCGCATCCGTTCATCGTCGAGTCGTTTCATACCCTCCGCTCGCTCTTCGAAGCACTCACATCGCCCGGCCCTGTTGGGTATGCACGGACGCTGGGCGGCGATGCGGCACAACTCGAACAGCACCGCCGCTACGCGAATGGCATCGTTCTGGAATTCCTGGATGCGGTAGAACGAGGATGATGACGAGAGGTCGGAGGAATTGGTCCATCTAGTAAGCACGCTTGCTTGGAGCCCAGCATGAGGGACGACGACGGCTTGGGCGAGGTCGAAGAATCGACATTGCTATCAAAGAAGCTCGATACCGCGCTCGATGAAGCTGGGCGACTTCGGGCAGAGAACGAGCGGCTGCGCGCGCTCCTCGGATTGTCTGACCCTACAGACGTTGCCGAGGTGGCGGTTCCATACACACTCTTCCCGTTGAGCGCGCCGCTGCCGAAGGTGGAGGATTCTTCGCCGATCCACGAAAGGGTCCGCTTGACGCGCGAACTTTTCCGAGGGCGCGACGATGTCTACGCGGTTCGATGGACGAGCGCGCGTACAGGGAAGGTCGGATACTCACCCGCGACCGCTGGAGGCTGGAGCGATTCGAAGAAGGCCTCGAAAAACTACCTCGCTCTCACAGACGATGTGATCGAGGAGCATCTCTCCGGTCGCCAAACGATCGGTATTTACCCGCTCCTTAGAGACGACACTTGCATGTTCCTCGCATGCGACTTTGACGGCAAAGGATGGCCGCTTGATTCGCTTGCTTTCCTCAAGGTGTGCGGGACCCACAGCGTCCCCGCCCACATCGAGCGCTCCCGCTCCGGTAACGGCGCGCACGTGTGGGTGTTTTTCTCCGAGCCGGTTGGGGCTTCGGTCGCTCGAAGGCTTGGGGCCGGGTTGCTCCGAGAGACAATGATTGAGCGCGCGGAGGTAGATCTCGAAAGCTACGACCGCCTGTTTCCGAGTCAGGATTTCGTCCCGAGGGGAAGTTTCGGCAACCTCATCGCGCTTCCGCTTCAAGGACAAAGTCGGGAAACCGGCTACACGGAGTTTCTCAACCCGGCATCCCTGGAACCGTGGCCCGATCAGTGGATGTTCTTGAGCGGCGTTTACCGACTAACGCGGACGGAAGTTCACGACTTGGCGGACTCTGTTCGCATGATCGATGTCGGGCCTCGGTCGGCCGCTGTTAGCGGCGGACCTGTCAAAGGTCAATCGCGCGCGCCAACGAAGATCGAGTGCGTCGTCGGAGCGATGCTGAGCGTCGAGCGATCGGGTCTTCCCCCGGCACTGCTCTCCGCGATCAAGCACCTCGCCACCCTGCACAATCCGGAGTTCTACAAGCGACAGAAACTGCGACTGTCCACGTACCAGACTCCCCGGTTCATCCGCTGCTATGACGAGGATCTCACGCACATCCATTTGCCTCGCGGGGTTCTCGACGAGCTCAAAGATGTCGTGAGGAGGTTTAGTAGCAAGCTCTCGATCGTTGACAGGCGCTCGGTTCCATCGCAGAACACACTGACCTTTACGGGAACGCTGGACCCGATTCAGGAACGGGCCGTCGCTGACCTGATCACCCATGATCAAGGCGTCCTTGTCGCGCCCCCTGGCACAGGGAAGACCATTATGGCGTGCGCGCTCATCGCGGAGCGGAGCTTGCCGACCCTTATCCTCGTTCATCGCGGGCCGCTGATGGACCAGTGGCGCAACCAACTCGCAGATGGACTCGGTATGCCCGCCCTGGAGATCGGGACTTTGGGTGGCGGGAAGGATCGGCGGACAGGTGTGGTCGACGTAGCCATGATCCAGAGTCTTCGTACCGTCAAGGATCTTGACGCCCTCTTCGGCGGCTACGGATTGCTGGTGATCGATGAATGCCATCACGTGCCGGCGGTCTCGTTCGAGGCATGCGTCAAGCGCGCGCCGCTTCGTTTCATCCTCGGCCTCACGGCGACGCCCTATCGGAAGGACGGGCTCGATGATCTCATCACGATGCAGTGCGGTCCGATTCGACACGAGGTGGAGCGTGGTGGCGTTGGCGTCGACGAACTTGAGCTCGAGCTTCATATCAGACACACGAACTTGGCCCTCAAAGGGTCCGAGGAATTATCGATCCAGGATGTGTTCCGCGCTTTGGTCGACGACAACGAGAGAAGCCGATCGATTGTCCGAGACGTCGTTCGCGCTCTCTCGGATCGGCGCCGCTGCCTTGTGCTCAGCCAGTGGAAGGAGCACGTCCGTACGCTCGCAGAGCTTCTGCGCGCCGAGAACGTCGAGCCGATCGTGCTTGAAGGAGGGATGCGCAAGAAGCAGCGCGAGGAACTGCTGGAGCGGATAGCCACAATCTCGCCCGACGAGCACTTCGTCATTCTCGCAACCGGCCAGTACATCGGAGAAGGATTCGACTGTCCGCAGCTCGACACGCTCTTCCTGACGTTCCCGGTCGCGTTCAAGGGCAAGCTCGTCCAGTACACAGGGAGGATCCTTCGGGCGTACGACGGAAAACAGAGAGCGATCGTCTACGACTACACTGACTCGGACGTGCCCGTCCTCAAGGCGATGCTTGCGAAGCGGCTTCGAACGTATCGGACCATTGGCTTCGTCGCGACCGAGGGAGCCGACCCGACGCGCGAGGTCGCCTCCGACGCCGGTGGTCACGGTTGTGGAATGGAGTTCGATGGATACTGGATCCACCTGTCGACGGGAGAAAAGCCACCGTACGACATCGTCGGCAAGTATCTGTTCTTCTCGGATAATAAGGACCGGCTCATCGAGATCGCGCGGAACGAAATCCTGAACCACGGGTTTCATCGCGCGAAGGTCAACGCCGAATTGCTCGGGAACAACCAAGAGCACGTCCTGTGTCTCTACTATCGGGACGACTCGCGGAAGGGCGAGTTGGCGGAGCGGGCCAAGAACGAGTACCAGGTCAAGTTCCGATACTGGAAGTTGAACGCATCTACGCGCGACGGGAGGTACTCAAGCGAGTTCCTCGGCAAGCTCGATCCCGGACGCGAGCCCACTTTACTCCGGATGATTCGGGCACCAGACCCAAACTCTGATCCCCTTTAGGCGAAATGGTTCGTCGCGCAGCTCGCCTTGAAAGACAATCGCGATTTGGAGCCGCATGCGAAGCGGGTGGGCATCATGGTGAGCGGGGGCGCCTCTCGAAGGCTCCGCAAAGCGGAACGCCGGGTGTGCGGTCCCCGCGACTTTTTCCGTGCCCGCGGCGTACTTGTTGTATGGCTGCGGGAAATGATCCCAAATTAAGGCGGGGCCGCCGATGACGGTTCGCTCGTCCTACGATCCCTTGACGGGACCAGTAACCAGCGGACATAGCCCCGCTAGCCTTGAGGTGCTCTCCCCATTGAGGGGGGGCATCTTTCACCCGTCCGGGGGATTCGCCCGCGAGCTTCGCCTGTCATCCTTGAATGAGCGTTGAAGGAGAGGGATAGATGAGAACAAGGTCTACTTCACTACTTCAGCGCTGGCAGTACTTCTCATTTTGTTCTCCGATTCTTGGGGGGGGGTCCAACGCAAGCCAGTACGTCGCATAATTCTGGAAAACGACGGTCGAAATGGGTACACTGAGGGCTGACGATGACCCGGAGACTTCTCTTCTCGACGCGAGGCATCAGCCATCGAGTTGCCCGACGACGCCTCCCGCTCTAATTGCCACATCTGAAGGGTTATCCGATTCCGACTTGGGTCAGCGCCAGATGGAGGCCTACGCCTTAGACCTCCGCGCTACATTCGCCGCCGAGAAAGAGCGCGCGGAGCAACTCGCGAATGCTCTCGCGGAATTGGAGCAAACCTACCTCGCTACCGTCAGTGGACTTGCGGCCGCCGTGGAGGCTAAGGATGCCTACACGGCTGGCCACATCGTTCGAGTTACCCGCTACGGACTGATGATGACGGATCTGATGGCACCCGACGATGCACAAGATCCGCAATACGAGTACGGTTTCTTGCTTCACGACGTGGGCAAGTTGGCTGTGCCCGACGCGGTCCTCGGAAAGGACGGCCCGCTGACAGACAAGGAGTGGGACATCATGCGCCTTCATCCAGAAACCGGAAGGCGAATCCTTGATGGGAT
>CAZCSK010000057.1:0-10495 GCA_964501265.1 uncultured Actinomycetes bacterium | reverse complement strand
TTGGGTACATCGAGGTGGCCGCATTCAAGCCGAGGTTCAAAGCGACACAGCGCGAGGTGCGCGAGGGAGTCCTCAAGAGCATTGGGAACGGCCGCTTCGAGTTGGGACGTCTAGGGGCCGAGCAGATCTACGTACAGACCTCAGGTGAGCAGCGAATGTACATGTGGTTCCCGAATGACGGCTCTTACTTTGAGTTGCTGGTAGCGAAGAAGGAATTCGAAGAAGCCGAGCGACTGTTCCCAGCGATTCTGGCATTTCAGCGAGGCGAGGAAGCCACCCTCGTTTTCCAAAGGCCCTCCACAAAGATCTACGATCCACGACGCGGGGGCGTGAAGTAGCGATGAAGTTACGGGCAAGGTCTAAGATGCTTGCGCTGGCAGTCGTGGTGCTTATCGTCGCAGGTGCCTGCTCTGGGCCTAGGGCCCGAGTCAAAGTGGGCGTTAAAGAATTCCCAACTGACGTCGTCCTGGGCGCGCAGGGCGTGGTAGCCGCGCCGACGCCTTCCCCCCTGGTGAGGCCCTCTACGCCGTCTCTTAACATCAGAGTGCCGGTGCAAGCGGCCCCCCGCCCGACGGGATCGGGATCAGCGTCCGCGCCGCCTGGGCCGTGCCCGACCGCCCACCCATTTGACTCGCCAAAACTCGAGGCCAGGAACCGCGCCTTCGCCGCCCCCGCCCCCGCAAGTTATCTTTACCGCAACAAAGGAACGTTCGAATACAAACAAGGCGCTACAACCAATGCCGGCATCCTTCCGTCGCAGTCTTCACGCACGATCAAAGATGTTGTGAAACTTGGCACTGAAGCAAATGCGGCCTACGAGTTCAACCTGGTGGAAGGTCTGGCCGGCGTCCTCACCACCACGACCTACCATGTGACTCCCGAATCGCCCGTTCCCGGGGAAGCCGGCTTGTTCATCCAAAGAATCGAGACGAGGCGCCCCAATGGAACGATTGAACTCTTCGAGCCCCAGCCCCGCATCAAGATCCTGGAGTTTCCCGCATCACCTAACCTGAACTGGAAGAGCAGCGGAACCGACCCGACCACCGGAGTCTCGATGACGATTCAAGGCCGTGTCGGGATTGAGACCCCAGACGGAGCGGATCAAGGGACCGAGCCTGACATTCTTGCGCATGGGCGGGTGGATGCCTGCGGCGAGGTGATCGACACGTGGCTCGTCGAGATCGGGGGGCCTTCTTCTGTCGCGGCGCCGGACCCTGCTGGCGGAACGATCATCGGCCCAACTAAAGACCTTCGACTGAAAGCCATCTACGCAATTGCCACCCAGTACGGCGGATTCTCGGTTTACGAGAAGTACCAGCTAACCGGCATGGACGGTGTTGGGCAGACCGTGAAGTTACTGAACGAGGCGACAATCAGCGAACTTCCAAAGCTAACAAAGTGACCCGACGCTTTCGGCTGCTATTAGCCTTGGGTTGCGCCGTCGCTCTACTCGCATCGGGATGTCGTCAGGAATCCGGGGCGGTCGGCCGCTCACCAAAGGCTGGCGCAAAATCCGGCGGCAACTTGATCGTAGGGATAACGGAGCCTGCATCGATCGAGCCGTCGAGTGCCAACGTATTCGAGAGTGCAGGCAATCTCGTTATCCGCACGATTTGTGATCCCTTGATCCAGTTCGACCCGGTCGACGGGAAGGCGCGAGCGGCGATAGCTGAGTCTTGGATCATCTCGGACGAAGGCCTCAGAATGACGGTCAAGATTCGCAAGGACGTCTTCTTTCATAACGGCGAGGAAGTAAACGCCGAAGACGTTGTATTCGCGCTATCTAGGATCGCGCGCAAGGATTACGGAAGCCCAGTTGCGGCGCAGCTGGAGCCTGTCTTGGGGTACGAGTTAGTCCATGGGGACGCCAGTCTCGAGGAGCAAGAGGACGTCGACGAAAGACTTCTTTTATCGTTGCAGGGCCTAAGGGTGCTCGACAACTACAGCTTCGAGATCCGGCTCAAGGAGAAACGAGCCGACTTTCTTCGCATCCTTGGACACCCGCTCTCATCCCCAATACCCAAGCAAGTTGTGGAGAAGGATCCGAAGAATTTCGCAAAGAAACCCGTCTGCACAGGTCCTTACCGTCTTGTGGAGCCCTGGGCGCCCGGAATGCCGGCAATCAAACTTGAAAGATTTGACCGCTACTACTCCCGGAACGTTGGGTTCTCTCGGGGAGGCAAGGGTTATCCCGACACCATCGAGTTTCGAATCTTTCCAAACGAGGAGGCCGCATTCGGTGAGTACCTCGCCGGAAACGTAGACGTTGCTCCCGTCCCTCAGTCCCGAATCGAGGAAGCCCGTGGGCAGAACTTAGTTAACGGAGTGACAGGAAACCTCGACTACATCGGCCTGCCAACTTCATTGGCGCCATTCAACAACCGGAACGTGAGGATAGCTTTCAGCCAGGCGCTCGACCGGCAGGCGATAGTTCAGTCAGTTTTCGCCGGCCTAGGGGCATCTGCCGCCGGTTTCCTGCCGCCGGCGCTCGGAAGCTATCACCGCATCCACGCTTGCGGCAGGAACGCGCCTGTCGCGGGCGACATCGATGCCGCTAAGGCGACACTGGCCAAGACCAAGGTTGCCTTGGCCGGGACGGTACTCAAGTTCTACTTCAACGATGAGTTTGATAATCGCAGAATTGTTGAGGCGGTCGCTGCCCAATGGTCGGCTGCGTTCGGCATCAAGTTCGAGCTCCAGGCGATGGAGTGGGAAGAGTACCTGGCTAGGGGAGTGCGGCCACCAGGGTTCGACGGACCGTTCCGACTTGGGTGGGGGCCGCAATACCTGAGTGCTGATCGGTATCTGGCGCCACTCTTTCATTCAGGGAGTATCGGCCAGAACAACCTCACATTTTTCGCGAACGAGGAGTTTGACCGTGCGCTAGAAAAGAGGGCTCGGCGCGCCGAGACGGAAGAAGACCTTGAGGTCGAGTACCAAAGCCTTGAAGACATCGCCTGCGCGCAGATGCCGATCGTACCGGTGTCGTTTGTTGGCAAGGCTCATGTGGTGGACAAAGAAAAGCTGGATTCCGCGGCTAACGAAGTTTTTAGTGATGTCACAACAGGTGAAGTTCTTGTGCGGGAGCTGTTTGTCAGGTAGCGCTTAGTCTCTCGTTCCCATGTAGTAGTAGAGCCCGATCGCTCCTCCCACTCCGAGGACTATCAGCCCAATGATGAGAATCGTTTTGACGGGTAAGCCGCTATCTTTCTGTTTGGGCACATCGCCTGAGATGTTAGGTCCAATCTCCTCGTCCGTTGGACTGGCCACGGGGGAAGGGTTCTTTGTTGCAGGGGGGGCGCTTGAGACGGGGCCAGGTTTGGGACTCGCTACGGGCTTCGAAGCGGGTGTGGGGGAGGTCTTTGAACTCTGGGGGTCGTTGTCCTGGATCGTAATGGTTGCGGGTGAGCCGAACTCAAAGCCACCATGATTGAGTGTGCATTCGGTGGGGCTGTCGGCCTGGGCGAGCCGCACACTAAAAGTCTCGGAACCTTCGTAGGCCGTGTCGTCCTTGAGTGTTATCTCAATGCGTTTGGCGGCCTCGGTCGGACCAAAGGAGATCGCCTGATTGAACGCCGTGTAATCTGTGCCGCTCTCGGCGGACTCATCGGTCGTTGATACATTGACGGAAGATGGGTACCCCGTGGGCTGGTGGTCGGTCTTCCTCGTGACCACGACCGCCACATTGGGAGAGTTTTCGGTGACCGTGTAGGTTGCCGACTCGAAACTGAATGCGTGGCAAGCGAAGGCCGACTGTGTGGGAATCGCCCACGCAAGCCCGGTCATCAACGCAAAAAACAGAACCCGAAGCGATACCTTTGGTCCCCTTGGACTCTTCATCTGTCCCAAGATCGTATCAAAGGGCTGACGGTGATAATTGCCGACCATCCCCAGGCGCGAAAGTGCCCGAGAAACTTCCGGGCCGAAACCCTTCTGCCTCTCGGGCATTGGAATCATCGGCGCCGCAGACGCCTAAGTAAAGCGAGCTCGCGAAGAAATCTAGGAATGTTCTTGAGCCCGCTGCCAGGAACTTGATGGTGCGCACTAGCTGGGGCGCTCGCTCATGGCGTCGAGGAGCAGGTCCTGGTCTTTTCTCAAGGTCTCGATCCGCTGCCGCAGGCGCTCGTAGTGCTTTCGGATGTTCTCGAGATCACGCTGGGCCTCGTTGAAGTCCCGGTCGGCCAGCGGCGTCTCAGAGACCACCTTTAGATTCTCCGCGTCGGTCGCGACGTCAGTTTGAAATGAAAGCTGCTCTCCCGCGACTTGCAGCTCCTGCTTGACGCGTTCCAACTCGTCGGAGACTGCCTTGAGTCGCTTTTGGATTCGCATGTTTCTAGTCGCTACGGCTCTGATTGAGCCGAGCCCTGATTAGCGACTCGCAGATGAGGAGGGCGAGGGCCGAAGGGCCGTCGGAGATCTCTCCTTTCCGCGCCATTCGCATCGCTTCCTCCAGAGGCACTTCGCGCACATCCATCATCTCTGTGTCTTCATGTCGCGTGCGTCCGGGCTCGGCGCCCCACGCTATGTACACATGCCCCTTCTGGTTGCTGGACCCGTTGCTGAGGTAGAAGTTCCCAACCTCCTCCAGGTCTGCGATATCGGCGCCAATCTCTTCGCTCAGCTCGGCCTTTGCGGTATCGATTGCAGTGGCGCCCGAGTACATCCCGCCCGCGGGCACTTCCCAGCACCATTCGTTTACCGGGTGGCGATACTGATACAGCATCACGATCTCCCCCTTCCCGGTAACAGGCACGACGAAGACGGCTCCGGGATGATCGACAGAAGCATCTCGCTCGACTTTAGTTCCCAAGATTTCATTTCAAAGCGACCCGAACCTTTTGATGAAGCCCAGGATGCGACGCCACGCGTCGTCACATTCGTCGCGGAAGTCGCTGGAAGAGCGGTCGAAGAACGAGTGAGGAGCGCCCGGGTAAGTGTGGAGCTCATTGTCAACGCCCGCGGCGTCGAGGGCGGCGCGGAAATTCTCGATCCCCGCCGCGGGGATCATCTTGTCGGCGCCGCCGAAAAGGCCGAGGACTGGGCACCGGTATTCCCTAGCGAGCAGGACGGGGGCCTCCTTGTCGGCTGGATCCCGAGGTTCGACCCTTCCGTAGAAACCGATGACTCCGGCAAGTCCCTCCTCCTGTGCCTGGTTGAAGGAAGCCCGCCCACCCATGCAGAAGCCGATCGTGAAGATGCTCTGCGCCGCGGTCTCATTGCGCAAATGTGCGATGGCGGCGTGAGCGTCGGCCGCAACGTTCTTCGGGATTAGTTGTTGAACATGAGGCATGAACTCGAAGTCGTCTCCGCGAGGTTCAGTTCCCACAGTTCGTCCAAAGTAGTCGATCGCTACCGCGTGGATACCGGTGTCTGCGAATCGAAGCGCTAACTCCTCGTAGAACCGGTGCAGGCCTCGAACGTCCGGAAGTATGACGATTCCCGTGGGGCCGTCCCCGGGCGCGGTGTCTGCAAACGCTATGAATGCAGTTCCGTCCCCCGAAGTGAGTGTGATGTGTTCTCCCGATGCTGGAGCGCCGCCCGAAACGGGTGGGAGTGGGGGAGAGGCGCCGGGGCCGTAACACATGACTCCAACTCTATGTTGCCGCAAGGAAGGGAAGGGTATGCAGCCACTCGCCGAGAATCCGCATCTCGTCCCGAGCGAGGGCATGGCCCCCCGGCAACAATTCCATGCGAACCGCGGCCCCCGCGTCGCGGAGCATCTGCGCCAGGTGCGCTGTACTTTCTGCGGGCACCATCGTGTCATCCTCACCAGCTGTCAATAGCACTGGCAGGCCATCGAGGCTGATTGGGTCGGAGCCTTCGAACGGGACCATCGCGTGCAGAAGCGCAGCGGCCCTAAGCGCGCCCGGATACATCAGCAGCAGACTCGCGGCGATGTTTGCGCCGTTGGAATATCCCACCGCCACGATCAGGTTCTTTGCAAGGCCGTAAGTCAGAGCCGCTTGCTCGATGAACTCGGCCAACTCATGCGTTCGCTCCTTTAGATCCTCGGTGTCAAAGATCCCTGGTGCCAACCGTTTGAAGAATCGCGGCATGCCTTGTTCGAGAACATTTCCGCGCGGACTCAGCAGATTGGCCAAGGGCGCCAGTGATTGGCCGAGGGGAATGAGATCGTTCTCGTCACCACCGGTTCCGTGAAGTAGCAGAAGAGTAAGGGGCTCAGATCCCTGCACGAACGTGTGAATCAGTCTCACTATTAAGTTGAAATTTCAGTTGCCACGAGGGTTGGGAAGTGGGGTCAGAGCTTGCTCGAGCCGGGTGCGGAGCGGTTCGAACTTTGGAGGCAGCGACAGAGCTTGGCCCAGAGATTCTCGAGGTTCGTCGGCCGTGAACCCCGGCCCCATAGTCGCGATCTCAAAGAGCACCCCGGAAGGCTCCCGGAAATAGATGGATCTGAAGTAGAAACGGTCGATGACGGGCGTGACATTCATTCCAGATGCGGCGACCCTCTCGCGCCAGGCCACGTGCTCCTCCATGGCGCAAGCCCACGCGACGTGATGCACCGTCCCTGCACCACCGAGACCGCCCTTCGACGGCGGGGGGTCGTATGCATAGAACGATCCTCGCAGGTCACCGCGGGCCGACCATTCCGTGACCGACTTCGGCTCGAACCCCAACGTATCGGCAAGCAGAGCCTTGCTGCGATCGGCGTCGGCAGTGTAAGCGCGGACCCCGTCGAACCCAATGATTGCAAACTCTGGGGGGATCTCAGGGTGGTCAGCTTGAAGGGGGGCGTCGTTGGTATCGACCACCCGCAGTTCCAACTCCAGCTCTTCGAAGTCGTGGAATCTCAGGTAATCGTCGCCCGAGCGCGGATCAATGCCCTGCGATGAGAGTCGTTGTTTCCAGAACGATAGGGCCTCCTGCGAAGGGATCCTGAAAACGATGCGGTGAACCATCCCGGCGCCAGCGCGACCCTTCTCGGCTCCGGGGTACTCGAAGAAGGTGAGGTCGGATCCGGGGCTGCCGTTCTCGTCGGCATAGAAGAGGTGATAAACGGTGGGGTCATCCTGGTTGACGGTTTTCTTGACCAGACGCAGTCCCATCGTCCCCGCATAGAACTCCACATTGCGAGGCGCATCTGCTGTGATAGCGGTGATGTGGTGGATTCCTTCGAGTTTCATGCCTGTCCTTTCCTCCGATGTAGTTAGGCCCGCCACACTATTCGGCGACAACGTTGATCGCGACGCCAGGAATTGCGTATCCGTCGCCTTCGCGAAAGTCCGCGAGTCGCCCTCGGAGGGCCTCCCGGACCTCCACCAGGGAGTTCTCATCCATCTCGCGAAGAAGCAGCGAGACCGCGCCGGCGACGTCGTTTAGGAACGACCAGTGTTCCTCTTTACCAGCGAACTTCCACGCGACCACGATGGGCTCGATTTCCCATTTCGTGAATCCAGCGTCGCCGACCATTCGATCGATCGTCGACTTCTCCGCCATCGAGAACATGCTTCCAGTGGCATTGGGATCGGGCATCTCCATTTTCCCCAAACTCACCATAACTATCCCGGCGACGGTGGCCCACATATTGTCTTTGGGAGAGCCCCAGACTGAGAAAGCGAGCTTGCCGCCGGGTTTGAGCACGCGGCGAATCTCTTTGAGAGCAACCAGAGGGCTCATCATCAGCATCAGCCCCCAGCGGCACAGAACGCCGTCGACCGAGTCATCGGGAAGGTCGATATTCTCAGCGTCCATCACTCGGAACTCCGCGTTCGTCACGCCAAGACCCGTAGCAACCTTTTGTGCGACCTCTACCATGTGTGGGGCGAAGTCGGTGGAGATTAGATTGCCCCTATCTCCTATGAGTTTGGCCGCTACGAACCCGGTCACCCCTGGCCCTGCAGCGAGTTCGAGGATCGTCTGCCCCGGCTTGGGATCGATCTTTTCGACCATCCACTCGCCTACCTGTCGGCCCGTCTCCCAGAGATAGGCGGAGTGCTTATCCCAACCCGCCGCCATCTCATCCCAGATTGCCAAACTCTTGGTTCGTGTCTCATCAAGGCTCATAGGTCCTCCCGCGAATCTTTGGTAGTTGAAGGATAAGGGTTGCGGGCAAGCAGTAGAAATCCGCGCCCTTTCGACCTGTGGGCGCCTGAAGGAAGTAGGGATTGAGTGGTACACTCACATTGGTTGTAGATCGGTTTCCTTTTTTATATGAGCGCCGTGGAGCTAGAGCCCACGGCGTTTTTGCATATCTGGGTGTCCGACCTTGCAGCACATCACGCCGTTAACAGCGGCAAGGAAGGGAGGAAATCAGTTATGCGTGGAACAGTTAAATGGTTCAGTGACGAAAAAGGCTTCGGCTTCATCCAGCAAGATGGGGGCGAGGATGTATTCGTTCACCACAGCGCCATCATCGGCGAAGGCTTCAAGTCGCTTTCAGAAGGACAGGCCGTCGAGTTCGAAACAACCACCGGGCCTAAGGGCCTGCAGGCCTCGAACGTAAAAGTCGGCTAGCCGACCCGGATAGCAATGGGATCGGGTCCCTTCGGGGGCCCGACTCCCTACCGCTCTAGGAGGCGCTAGCTTGGTCCAACCATGCGTTCTCCGCACTTGGGACAAAAAAACAGCGCCCCCAAATGGTCGCACTGGCGTACCCACAAGTAGTCGCGAATGGCACGGACGATGAAGTCGATGTGAGCAATTGCCGATTCGCCCAGCTGGGAATCGATTCCTTCGGCTATAACCTGTCCCTCCATTATCGGCGTCAGTTCGGTCACCACCTCGCCGCCTTTCCGAACCTCCACCAACCGGTCGGCGAAACGTCCGCTGGGTTCGAGGTCCACTTCGATCCGCCAGGAACCATGGCGTTCACGGAAGTAGAAGGAGTGCCCGTCGACGGCTCCCTTCCATTGTTCGGGCGCATATTGCGTTGTCCGCTCCGCTCGCACGTCTGGTTGCCCGGCCACCCAATCGGCGATCGACTTTTCTTCCTCCGCATGATGCTCGCGCAGAGCTGCGGTCTCGGGACCATCCAAGAACTCGGTCCAAGATCGCATCTTTTTAGCACGACGAGCCTCGTCCCAAGTGCAGTTGCAGCCGAACCCGTCGTCATGAAGCTCCGAAAGAGACGGATGACAACTGCACGGACACCTAGTGCCCTTTCGATCCATGGGATCAAAGAGCGCCGCCATGACTCGCTCAGCAGTAGGTTCGTCGATTCCGACGGTTTGGGCGAGATGCTGCTGGTAACGGGCGCGAAGCCGCAGGCGTTCGGCCTCCTGGCGCGCCCGCCTTTCATCAGCGTCATCGCCGCCAACGTTGAAGATGAACAAATCACTCATGCCGGCAACAGTACGTCAAGTCCCACCCTGGCGTCGATACTGTTGACTACATTCTTGGTGCCGCCGCTAAGGAAATCGAAGCGACCTAGCCACGACCAACGTCAAACACTTCCCGATGATTGCGGGTTTGACAGAATTGCTCAGACTAAGAATTCTTCATTTTGTTCAAGTTGTAAGGGAGTGCAAATCGCGTGCTGACTTGGACGTGGAGGTTCCCTCTTGACTCCTCGGCTGAGGCGATGTATATATACATCATGAATCGAACGCAGATCTACCTGACTGATGAAGAAGAGCGAGCCCTTTCGGATCGTGCCAAGAGGACCGGTCGCTCCAAGTCCGACCTTATTCGGGAAGCGATCGACGGCACTTACCTGGCGCCGGTCGCGGATGTTGACGCGCTTATAGATGTCCTAAAAGGCACATCGGGGGCTTGGAAGGGTCGCCGTGAAACCGGGTCTGAGTATGTAAAGAAGCTTCGAGCTGGAAGACTCGCACGGCTCCACGAGAATTCTTGAAGATCCTTCTAGACACAACCGTACTGATCGACCACCTTCGGGGGTTCAAGGGAGCTACTCAGTTTCTTTCCGAAGCGGTCACGCGCGGAGATGAGCTTTGCAGCGTAACCATCGTCCGCACTGAGGTTTTTGCCGGTATGCGACAGAAGGAAGAGAAAACGACGAGAGCTTTGCTCAGCCAAATTCAATGGGTCGACGTCGACATCGAGATGGCAGACGCTGCCGGGAATCTTGCCGGCAAGTTTCTCAAGTCCCACCCTGGTGTCGATACCGTCGACTACATTCTTGCTGCGGCCGCCAACGGACTTAGGGCGGAACTGGCTACGACTAACGTCAAGCGTTTTCCGATGTTTCCTGACCTGAAGAAGCCCTACTGAGGCGAATATTTATTCAGTTGAACAACCGGCTATGCATATATTTTTTAGAGGAGTGCAAGTCACCCAGCGGCTCGAGCTAAAGGTCTATCATTCGTATGACGATCGTATTACAATAAACAGGTGATCGAGTACTTCGGGATTCCGCTTGAACGACTCCGAATCGAGTCACTCTTCTGGACATCCGAAAGGTCGAAGCACATCAAAACCAGAAGCGATCGGTACGGAGTCGGGGAACTTAATGTCGAGCCTGAATGGGCAACCGAGGCTGTGATGGATCCGCAGCGAACCGTTGGACTTGCTG
>CAZCSK010000056.1:0-10598 GCA_964501265.1 uncultured Actinomycetes bacterium | reverse complement strand
TGACGCATCGGCAACTTGCTGCCCTTGGAATTCAAGCTCGTACGGTCGCCGCTCAGGGCCGCCCGGTCTGTCCCATGTGCGGCAACGTCAAGGAGGACGGCCACACCTGCCCCGTTTCGGCGTCGAACGGGCACGCCGCCAAGGGGTGAGGCCGGGAACTCAAGTATTGCAAGAGGGTTCTCTTGAAATCCTTGGGATGTTGCCTTACGCGTCGAACTACACACTGCTGGCGAAACTGAAGTCCCGTGTTGACTTCGAGGGGTTCGCAGCTTCTGGCGCGCACGAGTCCGTACGGAGGGGGGCTGCTACCCCCCCGAGCCCCCCACTTGATTCCGAGGGGTTCGCAGCTTCTGGCGCGCACGAGTCCGTACGGAGGGGGGCTGCTACCCCCCCGAGCCCCCCAGGGGACGGGATCCTTGTTGTTTACAAGCCGCGACGCGGCGAGATTCCCTTGTGGGACTTTCCTGCCGGAACGTTGTGTCAAAGGGAAGTCGCCGCCTACTCGGTTGCATCTTCCGCCGGATGGGATTTTGTTCCACCGACGATCCTGCGCGAAGGGCCTCTTGGGGAGGGAGCCGTCCAATTGTTCATCGACCACGACCCGTCCGTCACTGCCTTCGACCTGTGCGAGAGCCGCGAGGCACTGTTCCGGCGAATCGTCCTGTTTGATCTGATGATCAACAATGCTGACCGCAAGGCTGGACATGTTTTCGCCGACACCGAGGGAAGCGTCTGGGTCGTCGATCACGGAGTCAGTTTTCATACCGATCCTAAATTGAGAACGGTGCTGTGGGACTTCATCGGCCTCGAGATCGAAACTGATGACCTTCTTTGCGTCGAGGCGGTGCGAAAAGCGCTTGACGGGCAACTCGCGGATTCGCTGGCGCCTCTTCTGGAACCCGAAGAGATCGCAGCGCTCATGTCGCGGGTCGAGCTCCTTCTGGAGTCGAAGGTATTCCCGGCCCCCGGACCCGGGCGCCCCTATCCATGGCCGCCGGTTTAGTTGGGTCATAATCGGTTCGTGTCCAAAGACCAATCCCAGGTTTCCCGCGGGCCAACCGAGGTTGTTTGGCGACCAACCGCCGAGTACATCGAGGGCTCCAACATCAAAAGGCTCATGGACCGGCATGGAATCGCCACTTACGAAGAAATGGTCCAAAGGTCCATCGAAGACATCGGCTGGTATTGGGCGGCCGTGGACAAAGATCTTGGGCTGGAGTGGTTCCGACCCTACGACAAAGTCTTCGACTCCCATCAAGGCATCGAGTGGACCACTTGGTTCACCGGTGGAGAGATCAACATCACTCACAACTGTGTCGATCGCCACGCCACCGGCCCCCTCGCCACAAAGACCGCCCTTATCTGGGAGGGCGAGGATGGAGCGACTCGGTCTGTCACTTACGCGCAGCTCTCCGCGGAAGTTTCGAGGCTTGCCGGCGGACTGAAATCACTTGGAGTCGAACGCGGCGAGGCCGTCGGCGTCTACATGCCGATGTCGATCGAAGCGGTGGTGGCGATGTTCGCAGTGGCGAAGATCGGCGCGATTTATCTTCCGATCTTCTCGGGGTTTGCGGCGAACGCGGTGGCTGCGCGCCTGAAAGATGCGGGGGCCAAAGTGCTCATCGCGGCGGACGGATTCCTAAGACGCGGCCGGCAAGTCGCGATGAAGGAGGAGGCCGACGCGGCCGCCCACATGGCCAAAGTGTCCAAGACCGTGATCTACAAAAGGCTCGGCCGGGAAATCGAATGGCACGACAAGCACGACGTTTGGTGGCACGAACTGGTGGAAGATCAGCCCGAATCGATGCCGTGCGAACGTACCGGATCCGAGGATGTCTGGATGATCGCCTACACCTCGGGCACCACGGGCAGACCTAAGGGTTCGGTCCATGTGCACGGCGGGTTCCTCGTCAAGATCGCCTCCGAGGTCGCCTACCAAACGGATATGCGTCAGGGCGACATCCTCTATTGGGTCACGGATATGGGTTGGATCATGGGCCAGTGGCAGACCGTAGGCGGTCTCGCCAACGGGGGAACGGTAGTGCTGTACGAGGGTGCTCCCAACTTTCCTGAGGTGGATCGAGTTTGGGCTACGTGCGAGCGTCATGGGGTCACGATCCTTGGGATCTCGCCCACTCTGGTGCGCGCTCTTGTGCCAGCTGGGACCGGCCCCGTCAACAAGCACGATCTGTCGAAGTTGCGCATCCTAGGCTCGACCGGAGAGCCGTGGAACCTAGAGCCCTACATGTGGCTTTTCGAAAAAGTCGGTGGCGGCCTCCGTCCCATAATCAATCTCTCGGGTGGCACCGAAGTCGGTGCCTGTTTTCTAACGCCTTATCCGATAAGCGATATCAAACCGCTGTCGCTTAAGGGGCCATCATTGGGAATGGACGTTGACGTCGTCGACGCTGCGGGCGACCCTGTGCGCGGCGACGTGGGGGAGTTGGTTTGCCGGCAGCCCTGGCCGGGAATGACCCGCGGAATATGGGGCGACCCCGATCGATACATCGAGACCTATTGGTCTCGATTTCCCGGCATGTGGTGTCATGGCGACTGGGCCTCGATCGATGTCGACGGCCACTGGTTTCTTCACGGCCGTAGCGACGATACTTTGAACATTGCGGGAAAGCGCATCGGGCCGGTGGAATTCGAATCTGTCCTTGTTTCTCACCCCAGCGTGGTCGAGGCGGCTGCTGTTGGTGTGCCCGATGACCTAAAGGGCGAGACCGTGTGGTGCTTCTGTGTCTTGATTCCAAACGCAAATTCTGATTCGCTGGAGACCGAACTTAAAGCACTAATCAACGAAGAAATAGGAAAGGCGTTCAGTCCTTCGAAAATTCTCTTTGTCGATGAGTTGCCCCGCACGAGATCCGCGAAGATCCTGCGACGCGCTATCCGGGCAACGGCCCTGGGTGAAGACCCGGGCGATCTTTCATCCCTCGAAAACCCCTCTGCCCTGGAAGCAATCAGGGAGTCGGTTGATTCTTACGAGTAGGAGTGTTTTTCGTCGGGGAAGGTTCCGGCCTCCACTTCTTCGCGATACCTGGTTACCGCGTCGGTGATGGTCTCGCGCAGATTCGCGTAAGGTTTGACAAACTTCGGATAGTTGCCCGATCCCATGCCCAGCATGTCCGTGATCACGAGCACCTGCGCATCGCAATGCGGACCAGCGCCTATGCCGATGGTCGCGATAGCCAGTGTTTCGGTGACGTGTTTGGCAACTGCATTCGGGATGCCCTCAAGCACAAGGCTGAACGCGCCAGCTTTCTGAAGACCCTCGGCATCCGAAAAGAGCCGGTCGGCTGTCTCTTCGGTCTTGGCTTGCACTCGATAACCTCCCATCGCATGCACCGACTGAGGGGTGAGCCCCAGGTGCGCCATCACGGGAATTCCGATCTCAACGAGCGCCTCCGTCAATTCGAACTGAGCTCCTTCGAGTTTCACTGCGTGGGCGCCACCTTCTTTCAAGAATCGCACAGCATTTCGAATCCCCTCTTCCACGGAGATTTGATAGCTGCCGAAAGGCATGTCGCCGACAATGAAGGCATTGGTGGCTCCCCGGACGACTGCCCGGGTGTGATGAAGCATTTCGTCCATCGTTACAGGGAGGGTGTTCGGGTAGCCGAGCATCACGTTTGCCAGTGAGTCTCCGACTAGCAAAACTGGAATGCCGGCCTCATCGAGTATCCGTGCCGTTGGGTAGTCGTAAGCGGTCAACATAGCGAACCGCTTCTTCTCAGCCTTGAGACGCGCAACGTCTCGAACGGTAAATCCCATACTTGCTCCTTTCCGGTCCCGGGGCGAAAGCCTCCGAGCCTGAGCGTTCAGGAAACCAGTTTACTCCGCCGGGGGAAGGTCGGTATCATCGGGGCTAACTTCGGGAGGTAGCAATGAGTGACAGGCTTCTACTGCTTATCGGCACTACCAAAGGCATTTGGACTGCACAATCCGATTCCAAGAGGAAATCATTTGAATTAACTGGTCCGCATTTGCCTGGGCGGGAAATCTATTCTGTGGCCTTCGACAGCCGTAACGGACGGATCCTGACTGGCATGTCGAGCATGCATTGGGGATCAGTCGTATCCCACTCCGATGACCTCGGCGAAACCTGGCATGAGCCTGCCGAGGGTAACGTCAAGTTTCCGGAAGGGGCCGACTGGAGCCTCAAGCGCGTTTGGCAATTGCAGCCTGCCGGCGCGGACCAGCCGGATGTTGTCTACGCCGGTATCGAGCCGGCCTCGCTTTTTCGATCCGAAAACGGCGGAGCAACTTTCGACTTGATGAAAGGGTTGTATGACCATCCTCACCGTCCCCAATGGAAGCCAGGAAACGGCGGCTTGTGCCTGCATTCGATACTGATTCATCCCGAAGATCCTGACAGGATGTTCATTGCGATCTCCACCGGTGGTGTGTATCGAAGCGAGGACCGCGGCGACTCATGGACTGTCAGCAATGTTGGGGTCCGCGCGCAATTCCTTCCGGATAAGTACCCGGAGTTTGGACAATGTGTGCACAAAATCGCGATGCATCCAGCGCGGCCCGATACCCTTTTCCTTCAGAACCACTGGGGGCTATACCGCACCGACGATGGCGCCAAGAGTTGGACCGACATAGCCAATGGCGTCCCTTCGGACTTTGGGTTTTCCATGGTGGTCCATCCGCACGATCCTGAAACGGCCTACATCGTGCCTCTTGAAGGCGACTTCTATAGGTGCACGCCTGAAGGCAAGTGCCGTGTCTATCGCACTAAGAACTCGGGTAAGTCATGGGAGGCACTCACCGAGGGCCTCCCACAAACCGACGCACACGTTACGGTCCTTCGAGATGGGATGGCCGCGGACACCCTGGATCCGGCGGGCATATATTTTGGGACCAGGACTGGCGAAGTGTATTCGTCCAATAACGAGGGCGACTCTTGGAATTTACTCGCCCGACACCTGCCTCCGGTCATGAGCGTTAAAGCCGCCGTATTGAACGGGGGGCTCGGGGGGGTAGCAGCCCCCCTAAGTACGGAACTACGCGCGCCAGAAGCTGCGAACCCCCCGAAATAGACAGAGATGCTGATAGAGGTCAAAATCCCGTCGGTCTTACGAGAGTTTTCTCAGGGCCGAGCGACGGTCGAGTTAGATTTGCCGGGCGATGCGGCTTCGGTCACTCAGATCCTGGGGGCACTTGCCGAGACTTGTGTTGGAGTACGCGACCGAACTCTCGATGAACATGGCGCACTACGTGAACACGTCAACGTGTTTGTCAATGCCGACAGCATCCGCGACCTCGACCAAATGGAAACGAAAGTAAGCGAGGGCGATAAGTTGTCGATCATCCCCGCAGTGTCGGGGGGCGGTCACCCGAGAATCTTTTCTAGCTCCTCGCTCGACACGGTTTCTTCGCGGATGAGTGTCTCGGCAACTTTGTTCAGGTCCGTCCTCGAAGCGCCAAGCACTCCAAGCGCCCGCTCGTAGGCCTCATCGACGATCTTTCGAACTTCAGCATCGATCGTTTTCGAGACGTCCTCGGAGTAAGCCGCGCTGCGTTCATTATCGATGCTGGGGAATGCAAGAGGGCCGAGGGCTTCGCTCATTCCCAAGTCGCGCACCATCCTGCGGGCCAGATCGCTCGAGCGGACAAGATCATCTCCCGCGCCACCCGAGGGGTCACCGAACACAATCTGCTCTGCGGCTCGGCCCCCCAGCAGGGCGGCGATCTCGTCGATCATCTGTGAGCGCGTTCTCACGAGACTGTCGTGTTCATTGGCGTGCATCACAAACCCGAGTGCACGGCCACGCGATAGAAGTGAAAGTTTGTGGGGCGGCGACGCTCCCGGCAGAGCTCGACCCACCATCGCGTGTCCAGCTTCGTGGTACGCAACGATCCGCCGCTCCTCGTCGGTCATCTTGTGGCCGCGCGACGTGATTCCCAGGATTGCTCGGTCGATGGCCTCCTCCGCGATTTCGGGTGTGATCTCGGACTGCTTGCGCCGAGCCGCCAGAAGGGCAGCCTCATTGACAACGTTGGCCAGATCCGCGCCGCTGAACCCTCGCGTGAGCCCGGCGATCGCGTCGAGGTCGACCTGCAAGCCAAACGGCTTCCCCTTGGCGTGAAGTTCGAGTATCGCTTTGCGGCCGGCACGGTCTGGCAATTCAATCGTCACTTGCCGGTCGAAGCGTCCGGGCCGCACGAGAGCGGCGTCGAGCATGTCCGCGCGGTTGGTCGCAGCAATGACCACAATCCCGCTTCTCGCTTCAAAGCCGTCAAGTTCAACGAGCAATTGATTCAAGGTGTTCTCGCGCTCGCGGTGTCCGTCGTAACTGATGGAGGCGCGGCGGCCCCCCACCGCGTCGATCTCGTCAATGAAGATTATGGCCGGGGCGACCGAGCGCGCTTCCGCAAATAGATTGCGCACGCGGCTTGCTCCCTGACCGACGAAGATCTCGACGAACTCTGTGGCGGCCACAGAGTAGAAGGCGGCGTTTGCCTCGCCTGCGACAGCCCGCGCTAGAAGCGTCTTGCCGCATCCCGGAGGCCCCACCAGAAGAATCCCCTTCGGCACGCGGGCACCCATGTGCTCGAAGCGGTCAGGGTTGGCGAGGTACTCGGTAACTTCGGCGAGTTCCTCGAGCGCATCGTCAACGCCGGCGACATCGGCGAAAGTCACCCTCTCGGAGGAGGTTGAGCGGCGGCCGATCCCCTTGTCGCGCAGTGAAAGGCGGCGCTGCCGTTCTGGCTCCTCGAGAATCCGTTGCAGTGCCTGCTCGAGTTCGGCCTGAGATATCGAGGGCTTGCTCGCGCGCGCAGCAAGCAGCGCTCCCTCGTTCATCACGTTTGCTAAGTCGGCGCCGGAGAGTCCAATCGCCTTGTTGGCCAGAGCCCTCAAGTCAACGCCGGTTTCGAGTTTCTTGCCGGCGGCGTGAACCTCGAGGATGGCGAGGCGCACCTCCTCGCTGGGGCGTTCGAGCCCGATCGTTCGGTCGAATCGGCCGGGACGCAGCAGTGCCGGGTCGAGCACATCGGGCCGGTTGGTGGCGCCAACCACAACAATTCCGTCGAATGGAGAAAAGCCGTCCATCTCCGCAAGGATCTGGTTGACCGATTGCTCCTGTTCTCCGTGGGAGGCCACATCCGTGCCGCTGCGCGAGCGTCCGATTGAATCCAGTTCGTCGATGAAGACGATCGCCGGTATGTTCTCTCGTGCTTCCTTGAAGAGGTCCCGTACCCGAGCAGCGCCCACGCCGACGAAAATCTCGATGAAGTCGGAGCCCGAGATCGAATAGAACGATGCGCCGGCCTCGCTGGCAAGCGCCTTGGCGAGAAGCGTCTTACCGCAACCTGGGGGGCCGTAGAGCAAAATGCCCTTCGGGATTCGAGCCCCCAGTCCGCGAAACCGGTCGGGATGCTTCAGAAATTCGACAACCTCTTTCAGCTCTGTGATCGCCTGCTGATGGCCGGCCACGTCCGCAAACGTCACGCCGGTCTCTTCAGCTGTGATCTTGCGCGCGCCGCTTCGAACCGCAAAGAACCCCGAGCCCCTACGATACGACATGATCAAATAGACGAAAACTAATATAAGAATCATGAAAGGGAGCAAGCTGGTTGCCAGCGTCGCTACGCGCTTACCGTTTTGCTGATCGACAGTTGTTGGTACGCGGCTTTGAATGAGAATGGTCGTCCAAAATCCCAGCTGGTTCTTCAAGTAAGGGGCGTTGTATTGAGCAAAATTTCCGTCGGGACGGACGTATTGGCCGATGATGAATCCGTCGACATCGAGCAGACGAGCGTCCTTTAGTCGGCCTTCTTCGACCAGAGCGGCGAATTGGTCGAGACGGAGCTGCTTGCCTTCAACGTGGGGACGCACGAGATCGAGGGCCCAAAGATAGGAGCCCAAGAGAAGCAAAACGATGACAAATATCCAAAGCCCAGAGTGACCTTCGGACTTCTTAGATCCACCAAATGGGCGTTTTTTTTTCATTTCGAGCGTGTCCCTTCCAAAACCGACTCGATTAAAAACAATAGCAGGTGGTGGAGAATGGCTAGCGTGAACAAGACGTTGCAGACGTGGCTGGGCAGCGTCCTCATCGCTATGTTCGCCGTACCCCTAGCGGCCCCAGCGTTCGGCCAGTCGCCCTCGGCTACCTCCGTTGTACGAATCCCCGTGTCGCGCGATTCCGGCAAGCTCACGCCTTTTAGCCCGGATATTGCCTACCCGTTGATGACTTTGATTTACGACACGCTGATGTGGCGGGACCGGGCCGGTGTTCCGCAGCCGTGGCTAGCGGATTCCGTCGAGAGGAGTCCCGATGGACTCGACGTGACGATTCGCCTGGCCGAAGGGGCCACCTGGCACGACGGCAAGCCCGTCACTTCGCAAGACGTGGCGTTCACGTATCGGTACTTTGTCGAGCAAGCTCATCCGCGCTTTGGTCCCCAACTGCGTCCGGTCGGGGGGCTCGCCACTCCCGACCCCAAGACACTGGTAATCCGTCTGAGGTTTACTTCCCCTGGATTCCACGATCAGCCGCTTGCGGACGTGCCTATACTCCCGCGCCATCTCTGGGAGAACTTGCCCGAGGGTCAGCTCGTGCCCGATGGCCTTGCATTGGGGAGCGGGCCCTACCGCTTAGTGGAGCATCGCGTCGATGACTTCTATCGCTTTGAATCCAACCAGACATACTTTCGGGGCCCGCCGTCGGTCAGGACCATTGAGGCGCCGATCATCAAAACGACAGAGAACAGGATCCGGGCGTTCGAACGCCGAGAAGTGGACATTGTGTCGATTCCGTTCCCCAGAAACGTGGCCGACCGGGTGAGAGGGTTGGGGGTCAAGCTTGATGAGGGGCCGAGTTACGGCGGGACCGCTTTGATTTTCAATCTTGCGAGTCCCCCCTTCGACCATGTTGAGGCGAGGCAAGCATTCGCGCGGTCGTTGGATGTCCCACGTATCAGACGTGCCATTGGTCGTGCAGTCGACGCCGATCACGGTTATTTGTATCCGAAGTCAGCCTGGGCAAAGGCGAACATTGTCAACGATCTTAACGAGGGAGCGGCCCGAGGGGATTTGTCGAGCCTTGGTTTGGCGCCCCTCCGAATACTCACGCCTGGCGATGATCTCGTGCAACTTGAAGCCGCTCGGCAAGTCGAACTGGCGCTCAAGCGTGCGGGTGTCGAGGCTGCGCCCGAAAGAGTGTCCGAAGACGAGTATCTGAGGGCGGTCGGCGCTCGCGGTTCGCCACCCACATTCACCCTGGCCATCGGACGCATCCCGGCGGCGGCGTCCTACGACCCCTCATTTTTGAGCGCGGTATTTGCGTCTGATCCTTCTATCGCGCCTCTCAATTACTCGGGGTATAAAAGCGATGCCTTTGATGGGATCGCGAGGAGGATCGTTTCCGAGCCCGATGTGAACGCACGTCGAGCCGCGGTAGAAGAGGGGTTGAGGCTTCTATCTTCCGATGTGCCGGTGGTGCCACTGTTTTTTTCCAACAGAGTTTTCGCCTCCCGCACGGCCGCCTTCAAAGACTGGGTTTTCGTCGAAGGAACGGCCGCGATAGACAAACGGTCGTTTACTGATCCCCCCTTGGCGCTCCCAAGGCCGTCCGAGGGTGTCGAGATTGCCCCCCGGACGCCCGATCCTGGGGGCATGTCAGGGCTTCGCCTTGTTGCCATCTCGCTTATAGCAATTGCTGCGATCCTCGGCATGACCGATTTACTGCCCAGACTGCTTCGCAAAAGACTCTGACTGCTCTTAAAACTTGAGCGAGCCTAGATCTTTGCTTGGAGCGCCTTTGTGATGTTGCCGAGCAACTGCCCCAGGCCTTTTAGTTTTCCGGAGAAACTCTGCGACGAGACCAATGCGGCAATCCCTCGAAGCGCCTCGACCGTCGCATAGTCGTAGGGATACCACCACAACCTCTTGAGCCTCGGGGTCAGGTTACGTGCGACGTGAACCGGCACCGTGAACTCCCGAAGCCCTCCGACACCGTTCAAGCGACCGTATCCGGACTCGCCGACACCACCCCATGGGGTCCAAGGTGACGCGAGAGTGTCGGCATGCTCGTTTATTGAGACCGTGCCGGCCCTAATCTTTGAAGCGAGAGCCTCTGCCTTGGCGCGGCTGCGCGACCACACCGAGGACGTCAAGTTGAAACCTTCTTCATTGGTGCGCCTGACCGCCTCCTCTTCGTCGACCACCCGAATGATCGGTACGACCGGACCGAAGATCTCCTCTTGTGCTAGAGCCATGCTGGGAGAGGTGCCTTCGAGAACGGTGGGCGAATACCAAAGCGCACCGCTTGAACCATCTTGACCATTGGGCTTGGTCGGGCCTCCCCAGAGCACGTTAGCGCCTTTGTCGATAGCGTCGTTCACCTGTCGCTCGACTGTGTCGAGCTGACGCTTTACGGTGAGTGAGCCGATTTCGGAGTTCGGTCCGCCGTGTCGAACCTTCGAGAGTTTTTCTACGAATGTCTTGGTGAACTCTTCGGCCACTTCGTCCACGACGTAGATGCGCTCGACTGCGCAACAGGTTTGACCCGCGTTCAAGAAAGAGCCCCATAGGATGCCGGAAGTCGCAAGGTCGAGGTCCGCGTCCCGGCATACGATGG
>CAZCSK010000055.1:0-10599 GCA_964501265.1 uncultured Actinomycetes bacterium | reverse complement strand
ACGGCTATCTGATCACCCGGGAGAAATGCACCCGGCATTACCACAAGAACCGGGTCGAGCTGTACCGCCTGGTGGGCATCCCTGAAGTATCAGGGCAGGTCGCGCTTTCGGTAGGGACCGGGCGATGAAAAGCCTTCTCGCCGTCCTCGTATTCATCCTCGCCGAACTGGTTCTTTACACGGTGCTGCCCACTCCCAGCCCGTTGCAGTTCCCCTGCCGTGAACCGCTCTGCGTCGTTTGGGATGTCGCATGAGCTACCGGATTGTCCTCTATGGGGGCACGACTGCAATTGAGGGCACTTACTTCTGGTGGGTTCTCAAGTCGGCCGGTAACGGCGCGGTACTCGCCACCTCAGAAACCTACACGACGAAAGCGAAAGCCTTCAAAACGGCGGACGCTCTCGCCCAGGTGCTCGATGTGGAAGTCGAGGACCGGACGTGAAGGCGATCGACATGGTGCGCCGAGTCGAAGAACGTCAGGTTGCCGCACAGTTCGAAGCTCTGTTGCGATCAGGTGAGTTCATCGAAGGGGTGACGGCCACCATCACCCTGCCAACAGTCGAAGTTTCAGCCCAGGACGTTCACACCATTCTGACGTTGCTGGGCTGCCCGACCGAACCGTCGGAAAGTGTGCGGACCCGGCTGGTTTCGGAGTGGCTTTCGATGAGGGCCGGCGCCCTGTTGGAGAACGAACTCTTCCAACGGCTCCAGGAATATCTCGCATTGATGAGAGCGAGGGCCTGATGACTTGGCCCACCCGTGAAGACCGGGCCCTTGTCACCCGCCAGGTGCAACGTCAGAACGCCCTCGCCTGGTTCTGGACGGCTGTCGTCGCCCTCATCGTTGTCGGGGTCATCTTCATGATGGTTGAGCGTGCTTCCGGCAATGCAGCCGAAGTCTGCGTCTCTTCGATGATTGTCGAGATAGGCCAAGCCCCCGTTGTCAATCCGGTGACCTGTCAATGAGCGAATTCCACCCTCTCAGCTCGTTCACCGCCACCTACGGCTACGACGTTCAAGATTTCGAGTTCGAGCCCGAGTCTCGTAACCCGCTCGGGGAAGTGCGGGGCGAGGTTCGGGCCGAGCATCCGGACCGGGTGAGCTGGCACTCTCTCTTCAACCCCCGGTCCGCACTTTCAGGCTGGATGAGTTCGACCGTGGCGGCCCCTACTCCCCCGCTGTCGACCAGCGCCATCCAGCCTGAAACCTTTTCCCCCGACGGTGAGGCAAACGCCACTCGGTACCCAACCGCCGTTGGGGGGAGTTTTCCGCCCACATCCGAAACCTATGCACTGGTTCGTCGCCGTTCGTTTCCGGAAATGCGACGTATGGGCGGAATCCTTCCGGGCCGTTGGGCTCTTTCGTGGATGTCACCAACGGCCCGGACTCCCTTCAACTCATTCCGAATCGGTTAAGGAGCAAACGTGTACGACGACGAGAAGGTGGTTGAGCTGTCTCCGGTCGGCGAAATGGCCAACCAATTTGAGAAGGCAATCTCGGAGACATTGGCGTATCTGCACGACGCGGTTGAACGTGCGACAGCCGAGCGGGATCAAGCCCGTCGAGAGCTGGCCGAGCTACAGAAGCGCCTAGAAGGGATGCTCGGCAGGCTCAGGAAAGATGGCCCGCCCCAGACCGCATCGGCATCGGGGCGATTCTAATGCAGGCCCTCGGCGTCTCCGTGCTCGCTCTCGGGGTCCTCGGCCTTTTGGCCTTCGCGGTTGACATTGCTCTAGCTCAGGTGCGTTCGATGCGCCGCGAGAGGTATCTGGATGAGCGGCTGAGTAACCAGGCCAGGTGGCGCTGATGGATAAGGCTGCAATGGAGAGAGCTTTGTCTCAGAACGTCGAAGACGGCACGGTCGAAATGGTCGGCCTCGACGAGAACGGGGAGTTCCTATTCAAGCTCACCGAAGCCGGTGAGCGTCGGGTCAGAGAACTGGCGGCAGAGCGCGGACTGAACCTTGACGATTTGATGGGCCTCCCATTTGTCGAGTTCGCGGCAGCGTTCGGGATGGACGTCGACTGATGGCAAGCCTTGCTCTCACCGCCGCTCTGACTATGGGTCCGATGCCGTTCGCTCACACCGTGACCGAGCTGGAGACCTGGCAGGCCGACTGGTCATCGCGGGCGGTTGACGCTCTCAACGTCAAATTAATGGACGAATGGCGCGACATGAGATCGCGTCACAAGTGGTTTTTCAACCCTGAGCCTGAGGTTCGGGTTGCCAACCGTCTCGTCATAGCCCCACCTCCAAATACTAATTCTGCACCGATTGGGGTCGAACAGTGGCGGTCGATGGTCGCCCACTACTGGCCCGCTGAGCATGTCGACCGGATGCTCCGAATCATGGCTTGCGAATCTGGCGGCAATCCCGCAGCGAAGAACCCCCGCTCCTCAGCAACAGGCCTTTTTCAGGTGATGGGCTTTTGGCAGAAGACGTGGCCGGGTGATTACACGGATCCGTGGACCAACGCCGCGGTCGCCTACCAAATCTGGCTGTCACAGGGCTACGGGGCATGGGTATGCCGCGGGTGACATGCCCCCTCATCACCGACACCACCGGGGTGTGCAGCCGCGTCGAGTGCGCCAGGCCATTGATCGGGCGGCAACGGAAGTGGTGCAGCCAGGAGTGCAACGACTGGTTCTGGGCGAACCATTTGTGGAGTTGGGCGAGGGAGACGGCGCGTAAGCGCGACAACCGCCACTGTGTTCGATGTTCGACAGGTGGAGCAATAGAGGTCAACCACATTGACCCTCGGCGCGGTAAGGGGTACGGCACGGGCTGTTGGAACCATCAGGACAACCTCGAAACCCTCTGCTCGGTTCACCACCAAGAGGAGACGAACCGACAACGCCGAGGCTTGCCGTCGTGGCGCGAGGACCCATCGTCTCAGTTGGCCCTTGACACCGGAGAGGTCAACGCATGAACTGGCTCTGGCTGTGGGTCGGGGTCAACCTCGGGTTCGTATTCGGCGTCTGGTGGAATAGAGACGAATGGCGGACCGGACTGAGAGGGCCCGGAGGATGAACTCCGTCTCTCTCAACCGGAGTGGCAGGTGAGCTTCCTCGACGTCGCATGGTCCGACGACGGACATGTCAGCGCCCGGCTCCCCTGCGGCCACACTGAGGCTGCCAGCGAAGACGACCCGGGCTGGGATGAGTCCCCTCGCCATCCAGGTCCCGATCAGCTTTCAGCGTCGCTGCTTCGCAAGGTCGCCCGACATGACTGCGCCGAACATGAACGCCGTCTCACTGTTGAGGAGCCACCGTTCTGATGAACCTGGAAGACACTTACGAGGGGGCGTTGGAACGTCAATGCGACGCTTGCACAGCGGCGTGGGGTGAGACCGGTTTGGAGTGCGCTGACACCCATGACGGTCGGCATTCGACGTTGGCTGAAGCATTGGCAGCAACCTTCAACCCGTGGACCTCTGAAGAGGAGCGGTTGGAACATGTCGGGTGGTTCATGGAGGACGCCGAAGACATCATCGGCCAGGGCTTGGCCGGTCCACCGTGGAAGGTACGAATAGTCGAGCTTGATGACCCGGTGAAGTTTGTCGTCAATGGCAAGTTTTGCATCGGTCATTCCGGCGAGAAGGGTCGTGGATTCGTCAAGGTCTTCGGAGTCTCCAAGTGAACCTTTGGATCGTCGTGCTTCGCCGTAAAGACGGCCACCCCTGGGACGGGACAGTCCTCCGAGTCGTTGACGCACCCACCCCCGACGCTGCGGTCAGAGAAGCGTATGACCCGCCACCGTCGTCGCTGCATGTCTACGACGCCTACGTGGCCCGGTTGGTGTCGATGGATGAAACCTATTCGGTGCCGATCGAAGCTCCTAAACCTAAATGGAAGACGGCCCGGCCTGCCAGACCTTCAGCGAGGGCATCGTGAGACGGAAATTCGAGAGCGATCTAGAGAAGGCTCACTACCACGCTGACAAGGCCATCTTCTGGTCTCGGGTTTCGATCGCCTTCGCCATCATCGCCCTGGTTGCCTCGATCGTTGGCGCGGTCTTGAGGGCGTCGTGACCTTCATCATCGGCACCCCGGATCATCCCACGTATGAGGAGATCGTGGGTTCACCTGTCGAGCTGCTGGCCGATTCGTCGCGGCTTGCCGAGCTTCCCCGTCTTCCACTGTGGGCACGTTGCACATGGTGTTGGTCGCTCAACCAGGTCGGCTACTTCTACTGGCCCGACGACCCGATCAGCTTGGACGATGGGACTACCACCACGTTTACCGACTGGAAAGTTGAGGCGGAACGGGCCAACCATCTCACGGGGCGCCCGCGGCTGCTGCATTGCTCGATGTGTGAGGCGGTTACGGGTCATCTGGCGGAGAAGCGATGAGACCGGACGTGAGAGAGATCGTGGCCCGTCTGTGGCAGCCGTTCCCGGCCCGTTTCGTCAAACAGCCGGCACCTGGCAAGCACGGCTCCTACGTCCCGCACGACATCGTCAACCAGCGGGCCCTTGCAATCGTCGGCCCCCATTCGTTCGAGGTTGTCCAGGTGGTCAAAGGTTGGACTGACGCGGTCACCACAAACAAGGAGAAGCCCTCTCAGCGAGTGTTCCCGGCTCGTGAGGCTGTGGTCGGTGTCATCGCCAAGCTGACGGTCCATTTGCCGACTGGTGACGTTTCGATAGCGGAGGCTGGCGACGCGGAAGGGGCCGCCGCGCAGTCCGATGGGCAGAACTTGAAAGAGGCCACGTCGGACGCTTACAAGCGGTGCTGGATGCGTCTCGGCCTGGGCCTCCATTTGTGGTCCCAGGATGATTACGAGCTGCCGAAGATGCTCGACCATTTTCAACCCGAGCAGCCCGAACCTGCTGACGAGCCGCGGTTGGAGTACGACCCGGCCGACCCGGCAAGGCCGTTCGCATGAATCCTGGGCTGAACCCCGCCATGAGTGTGGAGTTAGGTCGGCGCGCCTTGATGGCTCTCTTGACCTACGCCGACCGTCTTGAGCTTTGGGCGCGAAGCTCACCAACCCTCTATGCGACGATGCCCATCGTCTGGCATCCCCAAGACAACTTCGCTTGGGCCTCGGAGTCGCAGTCATGACTCAGACCGAGATGGTCGAAGAGATGCTCCGCCTGTCGAAGCTGCTCGATGACGCCCTCGAATTCCTGAAAAGGCAAACCATCGAATACGCCAAGAATGAGGACGCCTACCGGATGGTCCATGCCGAAGCGTTTCTGAAAGCGTCGGGCACTGTGGGGGATAGGAAAGCCTCCGCCGATCTGATGACCTCCCAGCAACGTCAAGCCGCCCACCTGGCCGACGGTATGAGACAGGCAGCCTTGGAAGCGGTGCGGAGCCGTAGAGCCCAGTTGAGCGCCTTACAGACGATCGCCAACGGTGCCCGGGCCGAAGCGGAATTCGCGCGCACCGGAGCCGAGTTCTGATGAGCGACCAGAAGATCGTTATTTGGCCTCCCCGGATGTTCGGTAAGGCGACCATCGGCGAATCCCGACTTCCCGCGTACACGGTGGCTGGCACCTATTGGGAGTGTGGGCTTGAGGAGACAATCCGCTGTTGGGACTACCTAGATCGGGACGATGTCCTCCTTTGCTGCTGGTACGTCGGAACCCATGGCAGCCGTACTGAAAAGAAGCGCTTTGGGCAATGGTCCCAGGAAGCTTTCGACCATTTCTGGAATAGGGAACTGTCGAAGTGTCCTGACCCTCCGAGGAAGCCCTGATGTCCGGCATCCCATATCCGAAGTCGGAACAGCTTGCCCGTTCACCCGGGAAGGAGAACCGTGCCTGCCCGATAACCGGTGTCGTAGTGCGGGAATGTATCTGTCATTCATGCAAAGGTCGAAGGAACCGCACCAAAGGAAAGACTAAGCAGCGGCAGGCCCGTCGAGGGTTGGAGAAGGTGTTCGCCACTCCGGCGGGCCCGTCGATGATGGCCACCGCCAACGAGGAGAACTGGCGCCTCCCGGTCCGAGTCGAAGTCAAAGCCGGCGGGATGGCTAAGACGGTCGACACGTTCTACCGGAACACGAAAGCCCAGTCCGATCGTGACAAGGCCATCGGTGATACCCGGCCGTTCCTCGCTGTTGCCCAGGTGGATGGGTCTACCGATGGGCTTTGCGTCGTCCGCATGTCTGATTTGGTGCAGTTGTTCGACCAGGCCCGGGCATGACTCAGGCTGTCTACTACGTAGGCGATGCCGTGGCCACGATGAACCGGCTCCCAGAGAAGTCGGTCGATCTGGTGCTCACTTCACCGCCGTTTCTGGCGCTTCGCTCGTACCTGCCTGACGACCACCCCGACAAGGCGCTCGAAGGCGGTTCGCAAAGCACCCCGGGCGAATATGTCGACTGGCTGTTAGATGTTGTTGAAGCCTGCACCCGTGTCTTAGCCCCACACGGCTCCCTCATTTTCGAGTTGGGTGATACCTATTCGGGGAGTGGCGGAGCAGGCGGAGACTACAACGAAGACGGGTTCCGGGAAGGTCAGGCCAAGTTCTCCGGTTCAGCAACGAAGCGGCTAGCGAATGGAGTTGGTAACGACTACCGCTCATCCCGAGCCGGCCGGGTCACAGGCTGGCCGCTTGCCAAGTCCCTTTCCCTCATCCCCGAAACGTTCCGCTTCGCAATGGTCTACGGCCGGAACCCGCACACCGGACGACAAACCGCCCCGTGGCGGCTACGCAACGTCATCCGCTGGGTCCGGCCGAATCCGCCGGTTGGAGCGTTATGCGTTGACGACCAGACCGAGGCGCTCACCCTGGACGGGTGGAAACGGCACGACCAGTTGGCTGACGGTGATTTGATCGCCTCCTACGACCTCAAGACCGATTCGATTCGGTTCCTACCCGCCACCTTCACCCGCTATGAGCGGGAAGGCGAGCCGATGGTGGTGATTGATAAGAAGGCGACCTCCCAATGGTTGACGGAGTATCACCGATGCTTGGTCCGAACGGTGAAGGGCGGGGTGCATGTCCGACTGGCACAGGACTTGTCGAACAGTTGCGACACGTTGCTGTGCGCCCCGTTCGAGGATGTGCCCGGCCCAGCCGCGGTGACGGTGACCCGGGCGGCGCTGCTCGGCTGGTACGTCGCCGAAGGTTCACCCCGCCATCGGCAATCCCGCATCGTCCAGTCCCAAACCGCTAACCCGGAGAAGGTGGCCGAGATCCGCCGGCTGCTCGAAGCGGATTACGCCGATTTCACCGAATCGGTTTATCGGCACCCGTACAACGACTCGGACATCGTCACCTTCACTATCAAAGGGGAACTGGCGGAATGGCTGAACTTGCACCATCACCGTCTGCCGATGATGTACGCCACTATCTGGCCGGAAGTCCAGGCGCAGGCGTTGTTCGACGCTCTGATAGACGGCGATGGGCATCGGCGGAAGAACGCCGAGGGGATGCTGTTCCACCAGCAGGAAGAGGCCATCGCTGACGTGGTGCAAACCTTGGCGATCCGGCTGGGCTTTCGGGCGTCTAAGTCGTGGCAACCGTCGATGAACATCTGGCAGGTCACCATCGGCACCCGTTCGAGGTGGACCGCGATGCGCAAATGGGAAGGGACCGGTATCCGCCGAGAGGCGTATACCGGGACGGTCTGGTGTCCTCAAGTCGAAACCGGGTTCTGGCTAGCCCGTCGGAACGGTAAGACGTTCATCACCGGCAACTCGGACAAGTTCCGCCCGGCTACTTCGGAGTTGATGGTGTTCTGCAAGGCGAAAGATCGCTACTTCGATTTGGACGCGGTGCGGACGCCCAACGTGAATCCCAATGCGAGCAGAGTTCTATCGGTGAAACAGGCCGCGGGTGACTACCAATCACGAAATCGGGATGGTTATTCGGAGGCTGGCGATGAGTGGGTGAATCATCCTGCCGGGTCCCCTCCTTTGGACTGGTGGGACCCGGTATCTTCCATCATTCAAAGCGAATTACGCCTCGTCTTGGAGAAGATCAAGGCCGGTGTCTCCCTTGAGTCTTTGCTCGGCGACGGTCGTGACGAGAAAGCGGAGACTCTCGGATCGACTGTGCTGCGACGTATGGTTAAAGCGGGCCTGCTCGACACCGGAGACACGATCGTCATGTCACCTGGCGGCTATCTGGGCGCCCACTATGCGACCTATCCGCCGGAATTCGTCGAGCCGTGGCTTAACACCATGAGCCCAGTGAAGGTATGCCGGACCTGTGGGGAGCCGAGTAGAAGGATCATGGAGGATGTGGTGAAGCCCTTCGCTGATGGCAATGGACGTCACACCCCAACGCCTGGTCAACCAACCCGACAGACAATCCGAACCACCTCCGAAAACCTGACCCTCGGTTTCTCCGATTGCGGCCACGACGACTGGCGCCCCGGCCTCGTCCTCGATCCGTTCGCCGGCTCCGGCACCACCCTCGCCGTAGCCACCGGACACGGCCGCGACGCAATCGGCATCGACCTCGACGAACGGAACTACGACCTGGCCTTGGAACGGGTGGGCCCGTTCATCCTCACCCGCGGAGAGGTAGCAGCATGAACGACCTAGCCGCAGCGATTGCTTTATATCGAAACCGGGCCTTTGTTGTATTGGAGGCCAGTCCCGAACTGATGGTGATTGTCGAAGCTGCCGAGGAACGTCTCGCCCAACTGGAAAGCGAATGTGAGCACTGCGATGAATGCGGAAGGGCCTATTGCGATGTTTACGACTTACCCGACGCGCTATGGGCACTTATCCACGAGCGGGCGCCTGCTGGATTGCTCTGTCCAACCTGTGCTCTTAGGCGATTAGGTGCCCTACGTCTCGCCCAATTCCCCGAGCCATGCGAAAGGTGCGGAGAACTGGCTGCGCAAACTGACCTTTCGCTTTCAAATTCGAGTGACAAAACCCCTGGTCAGGGGTCTAGCGATCACTTGCCGCAGCCTGAACGGTCAAGCACATCGGTCATGTCGGCCCCTTCATCCTTACCCGGGGACTTTGGAGAATTGAAGCCCACCCATATCGCTTATGGCTACTTACCCCCGATGACCGCCCTTTGCCTCATCGGTGCTTGCTCTCGGGTTGGACCTTGCAACAACGATCTATGCGGCTGTACCTGCCATCTTGATGTTCTGTCGGCCCGTTCATCCTTACCCGGGGAGAAATAGCACCATGAGCGACGCGCAACCGAACCCTCCTCGAAGAGAGTGTCTAACAAATTATGGACAGAAGTGTCTAATAATTGGTGCCGGGCTCGGCATCGACCTCGACGAACGGAACTACGACCTGGCCTTGGATCGTGTCGGCCCGTTCATCCTTACCCGCGGAGAAATAGCAGCATGAGCGACCTAGCCGCAGCGTTGGAGGCACTTGAGGGCGATCCTGGTCCGAACGCTTCGCCGAGTGCGCTCCGACTAGAAATCGTCCTCGCCGCGGCCCGTGAACGTCTCGCCCAACTCCCCGAAACATGCGGAACGTGCGGAGGGGACGGGTCGCCAATCGTGGGCTACCCCTGCAAGGACTGTCATGGCAGAGGCATCGTATACCCGGCTGAAACGGTCGAGAAGATCAAGCGGGCGATCAATGGGATCGGTCTGAATCTCGATCAGAAGGCCGTCGCCGTTCTCGACGCCCTCAACACGGAGACACTATGAGCGACAGTGACGGGTTCCGTTCCGATGCGATTCGTCTAGGTCTATCCCCTGAGCAATACAGACGTCTAGCGAGTGAGCGCCAAAGTCGTCTAGCCGAGCCTCCCAAGAGCTGCGGAGACCTTTGGCATGACGACGAATGGCAGGATCGCCAGACCGTTGAGCCACCCGACCACTGCCCAATCTGTCGCGACGGCGCTGTTCTCGACGCCCTCAACTCACGAGTGTCTGCGGACCCTCGTCCGCTGACGCTAAAGGACGACGAATGAGCGAATTACGCACATCCTGCGAACACGGCCTCTATGACCCACATCAGACCGCGGACCGGTCGCCGTCCGATCGTCGAACCCTCATTTGGTGCCTTGGTGGTCATCCCGTAGAAGGGGGCGAACTCCTAGAAGCGTTGAATGCCCTCGATGGGGTCCATGCCTATGTCAGAGGGGACGGCGAGACGGTCTGGTGGTGCGAAGAACACTTCTCAAGCGGCGATGAGACCTCCTGTGCCCGTTTCGATGCTGAAGGCGTAGCGACTAAATCGGCGATGCGAAAGCTCGGTCTGACTTGTCGCATGGTTGAGCGTTTCCTTATCCCCCTCTCAAACTCGGAAGGTGAAAAATGAGCCATCCAGTGTCGCGCCTTTCTTGTGGCTTCATCGTTGGTATGCACACCGAAGGGTCGTGGAAAGGGTTTGAAAAGCCTTGCGGCGATGACTGGGCCACAGTCAAAGATCCAAGGTCCGAGCGATACGACGACGGCTTATGCCCGAAGCACTTGGCGGTTGTTCTCGCTGAGTTGGAGGAGTATCGCCAGTGGCAACGAGACAACGAAGCCCCCGTCGGCTACTCGAAACTTCCAAACCCCCTTATCCCCCTCTCAGCCCCAAAGCTTGAAAGAGAAGTCGCTGAATGACGTTGCAAGCCACCGAAGCCGACTGGAGGGCTCAGGCAGCCTGTTTGGGAGAGACCGAGCTGATGATGGCCTCGACCCGCCGAGTCGAGGCGCTGGAGCTATGTC
>CAZCSK010000054.1:0-11429 GCA_964501265.1 uncultured Actinomycetes bacterium | reverse complement strand
AGCCCGAACCCAAGGCAGAAGCCGAGCCCGAACCCAAGGCAGAAGCCGAGCCCGAACCCAAGGCAGAAGCCGAGCCCGACGTTTCCTCGGCCGAGGAGGCCGTGTTAGCGGAGGCTAAGTCGGTTGTTGATGAGGCTGCTGCCGAGATTGAGGCTGAGGGAGATGGCGAGGCCGCAGCTGAGTTCGTTCCTTACAGCGAGCGCCCGGGCGAGTGGTTTGTGGTGCACACCTACGCCGGTTACGAGAACAAAGTGAAGGGCAGCCTCGTGATGCGCATTAGTTCGATGAACATGGAGGACAAAATTTTTGAGGTCGTAATCCCCATGGAAGACGTGATTGAGTTCAAGGGCGGAAAGAAGCAGGTCGTTCAGAAGAAAGTATTTCCTGGATATCTGCTTGTTCGTATGCACTTGGAAGACGACTCTTGGTACGTCGTCCGCAACACTCCGGGTGTTGCAGGTTTCGTGCACTCGGGCCCAAAGCCCATTCCTCTAGCCACTCGTGAGGTCGACAAGATCCTACAGATCAAGCCCGTTGAAAAACTGCGTCCTCTCGTGCAGTTTATGGAGGGCGAGAGTGTGCGAGTGGTCACGGGACACTTCGCCAATTTTACAGGGACGATTTCAGAAATAAACGTGGAACAGTCAAAGCTCAAAGTTCTCGTCAACATTTTCGGCCGAGAAACGCCGGTCGAGTTGCCGTTCGAACAAGTCGCGAAACTCTAGGAGAGAAAACGATGGCACCTAAGAAAAAGAAGACTGTTGCCGTAGTCAAGCTGCAGATACCTGCGGGAAAGGCAACACCGAGCCCACCGGTTGGCACGGCCCTCGGGCCCCACGGGATCGCTTTGATGGAGTTTTGTAAGTCCTACAACGAACAGACTTCGTCCATGCAGGGAATGATCGTTCCGGTGCGAATCACAATTTACGAAGACCGCACGTTCGACTTCGTCTTGAAGACCCCTCCGGCGGCGTCGCTCCTCAAGGAAGCCGCAGGAGTCGAGAAGGGTTCCCCGGAGCCGCATCGAAACAAGGTCGGTACGGTTACATCCGCGCAAGTCCGCAAGATTGCCGAAACTAAATTGAAAGATTTGAACGCCAACAACATCGAGCAGGCCATGAAAATCATTTCAGGAACGGCTCGCTCGATGGGTATTACAGTCGAGGCATAGTCATTAACAACAGTGGGAGACCCGTAAGGGTCGCCGGGACCACAGGAGGATCGCAATGAGTCAGAAGGGCAAGCGATACGAGGGCGCCGTCAAGAGCTACGATCCCGAGGCGCTTCACACGCCGACGGCGGCACTCAAACGTGTCAAGGAGATGGCTACAGCTAAGTTTGACGAGACTATCGAACTCAATCTGCTGCTCGGTTTGGACGTAAGGAAGGCGGATCAGCAGGTCCGTGGAACAGTGAGTTTGCCGAAAGGCACGGGCAAGAGCGTGAGAGTGATTGTCTTTGCCCAGGCCGACAAAGCGCGCGAAGCGCGGGAGGCAGGCGCCGACGAAGTGGGCGACAACGATCTCGTGGAAAAAATCAAAGGCGGGTGGACCGACTTCGATATCGTGATGGCGACTCCGGACATGATGTCCACCGTCGGCAAGCTTGGCCCTATCCTGCGAGCACGGACGCCAAACCCCAAATCGGGGACAGTTACAAACGACATTGCCAAGGCCATCCGTGAGGTTAAGATGGGAAAGATCGAGTTTCGAACCGACAAGAGCGCCAACATTCATACGGTCATCGGCAAGGCTTCGTTCGACGTGGATGCGCTGGCCGAGAACTACGCCGCGGTCGTCGATGAAATTATTCGGGCTAAACCGGCCACCTCGAAGGGTAGATTCATTAAGTCGATAGCAGTTTCATCGACTATGGGTCCCGGCGTCAAGATTGACCCAAGCCGTCCGAAGGACGCGGAAGCGTTAGGCGAGGGCGTCGAAGTCGCTTAAACGAAACGTGTTATTCTGCCCCTGCCGAAGATGGCTGGTGGGCTCAGGCCCTCAATGTCCTAGCTAGGATGCCCGCTCAGGCGAACAGATAGGTAAGTCTCGCGGTCTGTCGTCTTTCGGCAGATCGTTTTTGTTTTGTTAGGAGAGCTGGGAATGCCTAAGCCACACAAAGTCGAAGCCGTCCGGAAGCTGAAGGACGCGTTCGCTGACAGCGACGCAGCGTTGCTCGCGGAATTCCAGGGCCTGAAGGTTGTGGAGATCAAGGAGCTTCGAACGGCTCTTTCTGATTCCGGCACGACCTTCAAGGTCGTCAAGAACACGCTGACTCGCATCGCCGCAAAGGAGGCCGGGCTAGAAGATTTGTTGCCTTTTCTGCAGGGATCCACGGCGATCGCATTTATCAAGGGCGACCCAGTTTTGGCTGCAAAGAGCATCGACGAGATTGCCAAGAAGTACCCGGCTCTTGTTGTCAAGGGGGGGCTGATGAATGGCAAGGTCTTCGGCGCCGACCAAGCCCATGCTCTTGCGAAATTGAGGCCCCGGGAAGAACTCTTGAGTCAGCTTGCCGGGCTGCTGCAGTCGCCCATTCAAAAGCTGGCGATACTGCTGGGAGCACCGATAAGAAGCGCCGGCTATGCCCTCGGGGCCTATTTGGAGAAGATGAAGGCTGAAGCACCGGCGCCCGAGGCCCCCGCAGCTCCCCCCGCACCTTTGGACGAAACCGAAACCCCAACCGAAACCGAAACCCCAACCGAAACCGAAACCCCAACCGAAACCGAAACCCCAACCGAAACCGAAACCCCAACCGAAACCCCAACGACAAACGACGAAGAGAAGGAAATAGGAGGAACAACGAATGGCTAATGTATCTACGGAAGATGTTCTCACTGCTATTGGTGAGTGGACGGTGCTTGAGTTGTCTGATTTTGTAAAGGCATTCGAGGAGAAGTTTGGTGTCACTGCGGCAGTTCCTATGGCCGCGCCTGCAGCCGCAGCTCCGGGGGCACCTGGAGGAGCTGAAGTCGCTGAGGAGCAGGATGAGTTCGATGTCATCCTCGCCTCTTCCGGTGCCGAGAAGATCAAGGTGATCAAGGAGGTTCGCGCGCTCACTCAGCTTGGTCTAAAAGAGGCCAAAGATCTGGTCGACGGCGCTCCCAAAGCCGTCCTGGAGAAGGTCAACAAGGAAACTGCAGAGAAGGCCAAGGCTCAACTTGAAGCCGCCGGGGGAACCGTCGAACTTAAGTAAGGCGCGCACGTACTGAGGTAACATCTTCGATCAGCATGAGCAGTCTTCTGGTCTTGACCGACCAAGAGGTCAAGAACCTCCTTCCGCTCCGCGAGGCCATTGAGGCCCTGGAAGAGGCATTCAAACAATTCGCGCGCGGTGAGGCGGTCATGCCTGCAAAGCTCTATCTCGATTTCCCGGACCACTCGGGCGACCTCCGATTCATGCCGGCGGCCCTCGGCAGGGAGTATGTGGGAATCAAGGTTGTTAACTCTCACGCACGCAATCCCGAAAGGGGTTTGCCGGCTGTTGTCGGCACCTACTTGCTGCTCTCGCAAGAGACGGGCATGCCTCTTGCCCTCATGGGAGCTACGGCGCTGACGGCGGTACGGACCGGCGGCGCTTCGGCGTTGGCCAGCAAGTACATGGCCAGAGATGGGTCGAGAACGCTTGGGCTCGTCGGCGCCGGTGTTCAGGCCCGTTATCAATTCGAGGCCATCGCTGAGGTTCTGGACATCGTCGAGGTGTTTGTGTGGGCTCCCGACTCGGACGCAGCTCGGCGCGACGGCTTCATCGCGCAAATAGGTGCGGATCATCCGAGCGTTGTGTTCAGAATCGCCGCTTCAGTGGAAGAAGCCGCTTCTGCGGACGTAGTGTGTACGACCACACCGTCACGATCGCCGATTGTTTCCGCAGCCGCAGTCAGACCAGGCACCCACCTCAACGCAGTTGGGGCAGACGGACCCGGAAAGCAAGAGCTTGACCCACAAATTCTGCGCAACTCAAGAGTTATCGTTGATGAGCTTTACCAAGCAACACACGGCGGCGAGCTAAATGTTCCGGTTCAAAATGGTGACTACGATGCTTCGCAAATCGCGGGCTCGCTGGCGGAGGTGGTGAGTGGTTCGGTGGCCGGAAGAACCTCCGACGAGCAGATCACCGTATTCGACTCAACCGGCTTGGCAATTCAGGACATGGCTATGGCCGCTCTTGTCTACCGGCGCGCTCTTGGATCCGGCACCGGTTCCAAGATCGACCTTTAAGGAGGAATCGTGACAAACACCCTGCCCCATTGGGACATGACACCTTTGTTTCCGAGTCTTGAGTCAGAGGAATTCGACCTCGCAATGAAAAAACTCGGGGAGCAAATCGAGGACCTTCGGGGTCTTTACGACACGATTGGGGTGCGAGCCGGCAAGAAGCAGGAATTGACCGAAACTCTTGCTGCTTCGGTTGAGGAGGTTATCGGGGCCACCAACGCGCTCGGCGAGGAGATGCGCACCGTCGGCTCGTTCATCAGCTCATTCGTGGCAGTGAATTCGAAAGATGCTCTTGCGCAGGCAAAATACTCTGAGTTTCAGATCAAGATGATTCCCGCTGGAAAACTGGCCAAGCGATTCAATGCTTGGATCGGAAGCCTTGATGTGGAAAGGCTCATCGAGACTTCCGAGATGTGCCGCGATCACGCCTTTTCGCTCCGCAAGGCCGCCAAATCCGCTCGCCATCTAATGAGCGAAGCCGAGGAAGATTTGTATTCGGAACTTTCCCCAAGTGGTCCCAGTGCCTGGGGCAGGCTTCATTCAAACGTTTCTTCTCGGCTGCTCGTTACAGTGGAAGGTAAGCCCGAAAAGTTGCCTATGGCCGCCGTTCGCGGCTTGGCCCACCATCCCGACCCGGGTGTTCGCCGCGCAGCATACGATGCGGAACTGCAGGCTTGGGAGTCTGTTGAAGTCCCTATGGCGGCTGCGCTCAATAGCATCAAGGGCGACTCCAACACCGTGAATGCACGTCGAGGTTGGGCCGACTCTTTGGAGTCGGCTTTGTTCAACAACAATATCGACAAGGCAACCCTGACCGCCATGCAACAAGCGGTGGTCGAATCATTTCCCGATTTTCGCCGTTACTTGAAGGCGAAGGCGAGGCTTCTCGGCAAGCCCGCTTTACCTTGGTTTGATTTGTTTGCTCCTGTGGGCGAGGGAGACGATAAATGGGCCTGGGAGGACGCTACTGATTTCATCGTTGAACAGTTCGGTACTTACTCGCCCAAGATGAAGGCAATGGGAGTGCGTGCTTTCGCTGAGGGGTGGGTCGATGCCGAGCCCAGGGAGGGAAAGGCGGACGGAGCCTTTTGCATGGGTGTTCGCAATGACGAATCTCGCGTCATGATGAACTACTCCAACTCCTTCAACAGCGTACAGACGCTCGCCCACGAATTGGGCCACGCCTATCACAACGTCAACCTAAACGGTCGCACGCCGATGCAGCGGTCGACACCAATGGCGCTGGCTGAAACGGCGAGCATTTTCTGTCAGGCGATCATTGTGCAAGCGGGGCTCGCTGAGGCCTCAGAGCAAAGCAAGCTCGCGATCTTAGAGAACGATTTGCAAAGCGCCTGCCAAGTAGTTGTAGACATCCATAGTCGGTTTATTTTCGAGAAGGCCGTGTTCGACGGGCGCGCCAAGCGCGAGTTGTCGGTAAACGAATTGAAGGACCTGATGCTAGGCGCGCAGCGCGAAACATATGGCGACGGACTCGATGGCAACTCGCTGCACCCATACATGTGGGCCGTAAAGGGGCATTACTACGGCGCGACTTATTACAACTGGCCGTATACCTTTGGGCTGCTGTTCTCGACCGGTCTTTACGCCCAGTACACAGCCGACCCGGAGAAATTCAAGGCTGGGTACGACGCCCTTTTGTCCTCAACCGGGTTAGAGGACGCCGCATCGCTGACCGCGAGGTTTGGGTTCGATATCCGTATGCCGGAGTTCTGGGAAGAGAGCTTGGACATCTTACGCGCGCGCATCGACCAGTTCGAAAAGCTGGTGTTGGAGGGCAAATGACAACAGTTAGTGAGGGGATTTTTGAACAGAACACCTGGGCCAACGACAAGCTGATAGAAGCGTGTTCGGGTCTCACCGAAGAACAACTCGACTTGGAGGCCCCCGGAACATACGGGTCTGTTCGAAGCACTCTGATCCACTTGGTCGGGGCGCAGGCGCGCTACATAGCGCGGCTAGGCGGCGAGCCCCCCGTCGACCTCGACCCGGCGGCGGGACTGACCGACCTTCGGGTTCTTGCCGCGTCCACGGGGGCCCGGCTCACCGAACTTGCCGGGTCCATAAATGCCGACCAACTCCTCAAACTGAATTTCCAGGGTGAGAAGTACGAGGTGGAGGCGAGCGTGATCCTTGCCCAAGTCATTAACCACGCAACCGAGCATCGGTCACACGTCCGGACGGTTCTTTCGCAACATGGGATCGACACCCCGGAGCTAGACGGATGGACCTGGGGGGAAACCGCGGGCAAGCTCAAGAAGCGCTGACCCGCCTAGCCGAGTGCTCTCCCGTCTAGATGTTATGATAGTAGCCTTCATACCAAGGAGACACCGGTGGCACGACGCACCATCAACCTTCCCGATGCAATTGAAGCTCGGGTTCGCGCTTTGACCAAGGAGGGGGAGTCATTTTCGGGCGCCATTACGCGGTTGATCGAAGCCGGGATGAAGGCCTTCCAGCAAGGCAGCGCTCCAAGCTATGTCGGGTCAGGTGAGGGTCCCGAGGATCTTGGGCGCAGGGCAGAAGACTACCTGCGGGAGCTGGTATCCGGTAAGTGAAAGTGCTGGTGGACACTGGCCCCCTGGTTGCCGCTTCAAATCTTCGTGATCGGGCACATGCTCTTAGCGCGGCGCTGGTGACGGAACTTGGACGCAATCTGGTTGTGCTTGCGCCGGTCATTGTTGAAGTCGACCAGTTACTTCGGAGCAGGGTGAGCGGCTCCGCCGCTCGTGCCTTCCTAAAGGCTATGGCCGGTGGCGAGCACATTGCGGCTTTCATGACCCAGGGTTTGCTGCAACGAGCAACTGAGATTGATCAGAAATATTCGGACTTGGATCTTGGCTTCGTGGATTCCGCGGTTATGGCGTATGCAGAACGCCACGATCTTCCCATCCTCACTTTTGACTTCCAAGATTTTCGCGCCACCGCTCCGAAGAAAGGCTTCTGGCGCTTGGTGGTTGACGAGAAGAGGTACCTAGACGCTGCCCGATAGGGGAACTTGCACTCACTTCAGAGGCTCCCAGGGGAAGGTTGGGAAAATCCTCTCTCAGGCCCCATTTTGGTCTTGACTTAGGGCCGCGAAAAGCCTACTCTTGATCCCAGATTCGAACTGAATAGCCACGCACAATTGCCGTCGCGCTCTGGTCGTTGACGGATTCAAGCTTTGCATGCTATTCTCCTTTTGAATGTCCCATTCCCCCAGCGGTTCAAGCGCGCCCTGGGTTGCCCATGTTCTCTAAGAGGAGGAGCCCCTTTTGGCGAGTACTACATCCGCTTTACGCAACCGCATTTCTTTCGCCCGATTCCCCGAGGTTCAACAGCTTCCCGATCTGATCGCAATCCAGAAGGACTCCTTCAACTGGTTCCTCAATGAAGGACTCAAGGAAACTTTCCGCGACATCTCCCCAATCGAAGACTTCACCGGTAACTTGCAACTTGAGTTTGGTGAGCACGAATTCCAAGAAGTGCGCCACTCCGTCGAGGAGAGCAAAGAGAAGGATATGACCTACTCGGCGTCCCTCTTTGTCACGTGCCAGTTCAGCAACAAAGAGACCGGCGAGATCAAAGAGCAGAAGGTCTTCATGGGCGACTTCCCGATGATGACCGACAAGGGAACGTTTATCGTGAACGGGACCGAGCGCGTAGTGGTCTCGCAACTGGTTCGCTCTCCGGGTGTCTACTACAACCGCAGTCTTGACAAGACATCGGACCGCGAACTCTTCGCAGTAAAAGTCATTCCGGCGAGGGGCGCCTGGCTCGAATTCGAAACCGACAAGAAAGATCTCGTAGCCGTCCGCATCGACCGAAAGCGGAAGCAACACGTCACCGTTTTGCTCAAGGCAATAGGTCTTAAGGCGGAGGAGATCGCCGAGCTGTTCGACACGGATTCCATCCTCGCCACGCTCGAGAAGGACCACATCGAGTCTCAGGACGACGCGCTCGTCGATATATATCGCAAGCTACGACCAGGCGAACCCCCGACTCCCGACTCGGCCCGCGCCTTGCTTGACAATCTTTTCTTTAGCGTCAAGCGCTACGACATGGCCAAAGTTGGTCGGTACAAGGTGAACAAGAAGCTCGGCCCACTGGACGACAAGTTCAACACTGTCTTGCGGCGCATCCACAAGGAACTGCTCGCCAGGGAAAAGCCCGGCAAGGAATCGTTCGAACAGGAGCGGTGGAAGGTTTGGGCCGAAATTCAGCGAGACGAAAAGGGAGTCAGAACGCCGGGTTACAAGTCGGTCCTTACCTATGAGGACATCTTTAAGACGATCGATTACTTGATTCGCTTGCATCGCGGCGATGAGGGCTTCGAAGTGGACGACATCGATCATTTCGGAAACCGACGGATTCGATCTGTAGGCGAGTTGATTCAGAACCAGGTTCGCGTTGGCCTTTCCCGAATGGAGCGGGTCGTGCGCGACCGGATGACCACGCAGGACGTGGAAGCAATCACTCCCCAGGCGCTCATCAACATCCGACCCGTTGTGTCGGCGATCAAGGAATTCTTTGGCTCGTCGCAGCTCTCTCAATTTATGGACCAGCACAACCCCCTAGCCGGCCTTACTCACAAGCGCCGTCTGTCGGCGCTGGGTCCGGGTGGGCTGTCGCGTGAGCGCGCTGGTTTTGAAGTAAGAGACGTGCACGCCAGCCACTACGGCCGGATGTGCCCAGTCGAGACTCCCGAGGGCCCGAACATCGGTCTTATCGGAAGCCTTGCCACTTACGCCAAGATCAACCCCTTCGGTTTCATCGAGACCCCCTACCGGTTGGTCGAGAATGGCCGCGTGACCGACAAGGTGGTTTATGTGACCGCCGACGAGGAAGACCGTCACGTCATCGCGCAGGCAAACTCGCCGCTGGACACAGAGGGTCGCTTTCTCGATGACCATGTGCTCGTTCGCCGCAAGGGCGGAGAAGTGGACTACGTCGAACCATCCGAGGTCGACTACATGGATGTTTCGCCGAAGCAGATTGTTTCTGTCGGGACCGCGCTCATTCCGTTCCTGGAACACGATGAAGCCAACCGCGCGTTGATGGGCGCCAACATGCAGCGACAGGCTGTACCTCTTCTGCGGCCGGAAGCGCCGCTGGTGGGCACAGGTCTCGAAGCGCGGGCGGCGCTTGACGCCGGCGACATGGTTATCTCGGAGGCTGCGGGCTTGATCGAGGAAGTCTGCGCCGACTATGTGCTCGTTCGTCACGATGAAGGTAGCCGCAAGTACAAACTTGCCAAGTTCCACCGTTCGAACCAGGCATCTTGCATCAATCAGAAGCCGGTCGTGAAGGAGGGTCAGCGGGTCCGCAAAGGTCAGATTCTGGCCGACGGTCCTTCCACCGACATGGGCGAATTGGCACTGGGACAAAACTTACTCACGGCATTTATGCCGTGGAACGGCTATAACTTCGAGGACGCGATCATTCTGTCGGAGCGTTTGGCTCAGGACGATGTCCTAACGTCGATCCACATCGAAGAGCACGAAGTCGACGCCCGAGACACCAAGCTCGGGGCGGAGGAGATAACCCGCGACATCCCCAACGTCGGGGAGGAAGTCCTCCACGACCTGGACGATCGGGGGATCATCCGCGTCGGCGCCGAGGTGGTTCCGGGCGATGTACTTGTTGGGCGCGTGACCCCAAAGGGTGAGACCGAATTGACCCCTGAGGAAAGACTGCTGCGAGCAATCTTCGGCGAAAAGGCGCGCGAGGTTCGTGATACATCGCTCAAGGTCCCCCACGGCGAGACCGGCAAAGTCATTGATGTGCGTGTCTTTAGCCGGGACGAGGGAGACGAGCTGCCACCCGGCGTCAATCAGTTGGTGAAGGTGCAGGTGGCCCATCGCCGCAAGATTCAAGAAGGCGACAAATTGGCCGGACGCCACGGCAACAAGGGAGTGATCGCAAAAATCCTTCCCGTCGAGGAAATGCCCTTTCTGCAAGACGGCACTCCTATCGACATCATTCTCTCGCCGCTGGGTGTTCCTTCTCGCATGAACATCGGACAAGTGCTCGAGTCGCACCTTGGATGGGCCGCCAAGAACGGCTGGAAGGCGAAGATCACTCAGGACTATCCGGTAAACGGGGATCCCACGATGTGGGTTTCAACTCCCGTTTTTGATGGGGCCCGCGAGGAAGACATTATGGAGGCCCTCGCGAACACCGCGCCTTCTAAGGGTGGGCTAAAGCTCATCGGTGATGACGGCAAGGCTGTGTTGATCGACGGCCGAAACGGCGAGCCTTTCGACTCGCGCATCAGCGTTGGATACACATACATCATGAAGCTGGCGCATTTAGTCGACGACAAGATCCACGCCCGCTCGACTGGTCCGTATTCGATGATCACCCAGCAGCCGCTCGGAGGAAAAGCACAGTTCGGGGGCCAGCGCTTCGGTGAAATGGAAGTGTGGGCGCTTGAGGCCTTCGGCGCCGCGTATGCACTGCAGGAACTACTCACCATCAAGTCGGATGATGTGCTGGGACGGGTCAAGGTGTACGAAGCGATCGTCAAGGGCGAGAACCTGCCGGAGCCAGGTATCCCTGAAAGTTTCAAAGTTCTTATCAAAGAGATGCAGTCCCTTTGCCTAAACGTTGAGGTCTTGGGAGCAGAGGGCAAGGAAATTGAAATGAAGGAAATCGACGAAGACGTCTACCGCACTGCCGAGGAACTCGGCATCGATCTGTCCCGTCGCGAGCCCGCAAGCGGGGATCTGGAGGTTTAATGATCGACGTAAATTACTTCGACGAACTTCGAATCGGCCTCGCGACCGCGGACCAAATTCGAATGTGGTCCAACGGTGAGGTAAAGAAACCAGAGACGATCAACTATCGGACTTTGAAGCCAGAAAAGGACGGGCTCTTCTGTGAGCGCATCTTTGGTCCCACTCGCGACTGGGAATGCTATTGCGGCAAGTACAAAAGGGTTCGCTTCAAGGGCATAATCTGCGAGCGGTGCGGTGTAGAAGTGACGCGCTCCAAAGTTCGTCGCGAGCGGATGGGTCACATTGAACTGGCCGCGCCCGTTACTCACATCTGGTACTTCAAGGGTATTCCGTCCCGGCTGGGTCATCTGCTCGACCTCGCTCCTAAGGACCTCGAGAAGGTCATCTACTTCGCCGCTTACCTGGTCACAGGGGTCGACGATGCCAAGCGTTCGCGCGACTTGGGCACATTGGAGAATCAAGTCCGCAAAGAGCTGAA
>CAZCSK010000053.1:0-12279 GCA_964501265.1 uncultured Actinomycetes bacterium | reverse complement strand
TGCGAATCCTTACTCTGCAATCGAGAAGAAACTTCTTGACCTTTTCGGACAGGTCCGCCGGGTCGCCCGCGGTAACAACTTCGCGCAGACCAGAGTTGGCGATCAATTTTGCGCATTCCATACACGGCGCACTCGTAACGTAGAGGGTCGCTCCTTCGCGATCGTTCGGGGCGGCATAAAGGATCGCATTGGCTTCCGCGTGAAGCCCCAAGCAGGGTTTCGCTGCGTCATGTTTTTGACCGCGCGGACACGCGCCTTCATCACAGTGTCCGTATCCCGTCGGTGTCCCGTTATAACCGGTCGAATTGATCCGTCGGTTGGAGACTATGACCGCCCCATGCTTTTCTTCGGTACAGCTCGACCGCGTTGCTGTCTGGCGGGCGAGGTCCAGAAAGTAATGGTCCCAGTCGGCTCGCGATTTTGAGGGTGGCATCGGCCCGGCCATACTAACGCCCCAATCTCCGCGTGCTAGCGTGGCCCGATGCGCCGCGAAGACCTTTTGCTTTCGTGCTGGATCATCGAGGCCGCTCGGTCGTCGGTGTTGACCGCATTCGGTCACAACGACGCTGGCGTCCGAGCGGCCGAACGAGCCCGAATCTTGGCCGCTGAGTGCGTCCAGCGCGGAGTTGGTCTCGCACCGCGCCTAGCGAGCGACCACGCCCGATGGATGGCCAATGTGGCCGGGGATCCCCACGAGACAGGCCCCCTCGGCTGGTTCTTTCTTCAGCGACTCGGCATGTATGTCGACGGCCATGTCGCGTCGGAGTTGAAACCAGCCGCCCGCGGCCGGTTCGAAGACTTGGGCGCAGCCGATGCCAAAGCCGTAGCGGATGCGCTTTTGGCTGCCGGCGATCCAACTTCAGCCGCTTCAGGTGAAGCGCGCCTCGGGGTCCCCCATGAGATCGCCCAATGGCCGGCATGCACGCCTGCCGTCGCATTGGGCGAGCCGATAGCAAAATTCGGCATCATCGGCGATCCGCACGTCGGCCTTGAGATATCGAATCGACTCTTGGCCGCAGTCTTGACAGACTTGGACCGTGATGGCGTGGAGTTTTCCGTTGCCATAGGCGATCTCACCCAAAACGGAACTCTGGAATTCTTCGAACGAGCTCGGAAGATCTTCGACGGCTCAGCATCGCCGGTCATTCTGACCCTCGGCAATCACGATATGTGGGGGGGCGCCACCGGACCCGCAATGGGACACTCGCATTTTCAGTCGGCCTTCGGCCGGTCGCCGTTTGGCGTCCACGAGACAAGTGGCGTGCGCGTCATTGTCTTGGACTCATCCGATCCGACCCCCTCACCCTTCCCGCCATTCGACCTCATGGGTGGCAGTTTTACGGACCAACCGAACGAGTCGGTTCCGGGGGGCCGGCTTTCCGAAGAGGTCTGCGATTGGATGGCCGGCATCGGGCCCGGCGGCCCAACATTTATTCTGCTACATCACCCGCCCCATCCTTACCTTGGGTTTCCCCCGATAATCTTCGGCCTTGATGAGGACGCTACACGCCATCTCGCGGACCTCGCAGAGCGAACCGGCGCGTTGGCGATCTTCTGCGGCCATACGCATCGATCCGCTCTCTACGAAATCGAAGGCGTTCCGGTCATCGAGGTGCCCTCTGTCAAGGAGTGGCCGTTTGGATACGGAATCGTGGAAGTGACCGATGAGGCGTGGTCTTTCAACCTGCGTCCCATTACGGACAGTTCCATGGACGACGCCGACGCCGGCGGCGCCGGGCTGATTTTTCGTCGCTACGCGCGGGGGCCGGACGAAGCCCGGGCGCTAGCGAGGCCCCTCAGGGGGCTCGGGGGGTAGCAGCCCCCCTGCGTACGGAACCGCGCGCGCCAGAAGCTGCGAACCCCCGAAATCAATTTAGCCTAGAGCTGCAGTTTGTCCCCCATCACACTTCTGACCATGGACGTCGCTCGACGCCGAAGCGGTCCCATGAGCACCGTCACGTAGTAAACCGGATGCATCCACCACTGCACGCGGACCTCGAAGGCTCCTCCTTCGATGCCGCGGATCATTGCTGTCACCACACGGCCAGCGTCCATAACGAGCCAACGTGTCATTGGGTTGGCTCGAATCTTGTCCATCGGAAACCCCTCTGTGTCGGCCAAGCCCGGATTTAGCATTATCACCTTGATTCCTTTCGCATTCATTTCGGGCCAAAGCGATTCGGTGAAACCGACCAATCCGTATTTGGAGGCTGAATAGTCCGACGAGTTCGGCAGCGGCACGCGCCCCGCCATTGAGGCAACGTTGACAATCGCCGGTGTGCGAGACCGTCGAGGCGCCGCTTCAATAAGAGTCAACAACTCCTTGGTGCACCAGATCGGCCCCAACAGATTGGTCCGCACAAGTTGACCGATATCTTCCGACGAAGCGCGCTCGATCGGGCCGTTGCTGGAGACACCCGCATTGTTGATCAATACGTCGACGTGGTCCGTCATCGATGCAACGGCGGAGGCCATCTTGCGAACCTGATCAAGGTCGGAAACATCGCAAACAACGAGCGAATGATCACCGGCCCCCATGTCGTCCAATAGGGACTTCAGTTTCTCCTCTCGGCGCGCGATAACGATTACGCGCGCGCCACGGCGTGCAAGTGCTACGGATGCCTCTCGACCAAAGCCGCTGGAGGCCCCCGTTACTACACAGACGAGCCCGGTCCAGTCCATTTCCCTATTTGACCAGAATCCGGTAGATGATGGGCGTGGCCACAACGATCGCAACGACGCGAAGCGTATGGAAGGCCGCGACCACAACAGCGTTGGCACCCTCTTGTCGGGCCATGGCCGTGATACCGCTGAGGGCCCCAGGCGACGTGCCGAAGAGGGCGGTGGCCAGATCGAGTCCGAAGAATTTGGCCATGATGAGCGACGATACGACCGTCACTGCCAGCAGTAGGGTCACAAAAAGAACGGCAGGCAGCCAAGCCTTCGACAAGGCTCCGAAGGTTGATCGATCCACGCCGGCGCCCAGTTCGAGTCCGATCAGGACATACATGGCAAAAAGCAGTGGCGCCGGGAGTCTGGGCGTCGCGAGGATACCCGTGGTATTCACAATAATGATGGCGATGAGCGCCCCAAGCAGGGCCCCCTGAGGCAAGCCAACCTTGATCCCGATCAAACCGCCCACAGCAGCCACTGCAAAACCAATCAACAAATTCAACTTGAGCCTCCTCGTTCGTTTATCTTTGCGACATTGTGCGAACGCTAATCCATCTAGTGCGTCATGCCGAGGTCTTTAACCCCGACAACATCTGGTATGGGCGCCTCGAAGATTTCGTCTTATCCGAGCGAGGACAACGCCAGGCAGAAACGCTCGGAGCCTACTTTGCGGATCATGACATCAAAGCCGTTTATTCGAGTCCGCTGGTGAGGGCCGTGCAGTCGGCAGAGCCAATCGCCAGGCGGCACAGTTTGACAGCAAAGATCGACGAAGACTTGATCGAGTCCGAAACAAAGCTTCAAGGCTTGCCAGGAGATATGCGACTCTTTCGCAATCCTCTCAACCTGCGGCACTTCGTGAATCCCTTCAGGCCGACGTGGGGTGAATCCTACGCAAGTCTTCGAGAAAGGCTGGGGCGAGCGATAGGGCGGATGCGCGACGAGAACGCCGGAGGCGAAGTCGTGGTCGTGTCGCATATGACGCCGGTATTGGTGGCAAGACTCATGTTCGAAGGCATTCCAAAACCGCCCTGGAGAGCCGGGCTCCCGTGCGCTCGAGCGTCAGTCACAACAATCGAGTTTGACGGCGAACGTTACGTGAGCACTCGATACGAACCTGTGGGCACACCGATCGTTTGACTAGGAATCGCATTTGACTTCAGGAGGTTCGCAGCTTCTGGCGCGCCGCAGTTAGAGCATTGGGGAGCTGCTACCCTCCCGAACCCTCCGTCGGCAGATCTTGATCCTGCCAGGCAACAAGTCCACCAACCATCGACGACACATTGGTAAAGCCCAAACGCTTGAGCGCGTCAGCGGCCAGCAACGAGCGGACTCCGTGAGAGCAATAGGTGACGATTGGCTCGTCCTTTAGTTCCTTCAATGATGTCTCTGCGGCTTCTTCGACTTGCGAGATTGGAACATGCGTTGCGAAAGCGATTCGTCCATCGGCCCACTCAGATGCTTCCCGAACGTCCACGAAAGTAACTTTCCCCGATCCCAGATCGCTCGCGGCCTGGACAGGAGTGACTTCTGGCACTCGCTTTCGCGCGGCCGCCACCATCTCCTGCAAGTCCGATTCCATTCTGGAAGTATATTTCCTTTCATCATGTTCACAAATTCGGCCGACCTCTACGACCTCATCTACTCCTTCAAGGACTACGCCTCCGAAGCCAAGACTTTGCACGCGCTCATCCAAAAACACTCTGCGGGAGCAACCACCCTGCTGGACGTCGCGTGCGGTACGGGCATGCACATGGCAGCACTGTCCGACTACTACGAAGTCGACGGGCTCGACCTTCAACCAGAGCTTCTGGCGTTCGCTCGAGAGCGCAATCCATCGGCCACGATCTACCAGCGGACATGAGGGAATTCCACCTCGACAAGACCTACGATGTGATCACGTGCCTGCATTCTTCGATCGGCTACGTCCAGACGTTGCAGGGGCTCTCGCAAGCAATCGAAACGATGGCTAAACACCTTGCCGCGGGAGGCGTCTTGATAGTCGAACCCTGGTTCAGCCCTGGTCCGGATTTCATAGATGGTCACGTTGGAATGGTGACCGCTGAGACTGACTCGATGAAGATCGCGCGGATCAACAATACGCGAGTCGTCGGACGGCTGTCGGTCCTAAACCTTGGTTACTTGGTGGGCGAAGCCGACGGCGTTCGCCATTTCGCAGAAACGCACACTATGGGGCTTTTCACACTCGAAGAACAATTGGATGCGTTCCGCGAAGCCAAGTTGACCGTTACTCACGACGCCGAAGGCCTCACCGGCCGCGGGCTCTTCATCGCCCGGAAAGCCTAGGGCAGACTTGACCGTGCCCTTCTGCCTTCAATTCATTGAACTAACGAACTTCCAGTAGCTTGTTGACAAACTCGATGACTTGCTCTTCGGTGTAAACGTCGCGTGCCCCGAGCACGGTCCACGAAAGAATCCCTCCGTTGGCTAAAGGCTCCAGCCATGAAATTGCCACGGTCCTCGGGGCGTCAAAATTACCGACCCAGAGCCTGGCCGGATGGCCTCGCACGACGACCGGCTTCTCGTTTGGGAATGGTCCAGCAAAAGGAGATTTCTCGCCCGGGGGCAAGAAATAGGCATCAACCGAGAAGGCTCCAGCGGCAAGCATCTCCCCTGAAGAGCTGCGGTCAGGCGCCGTCGGCGGATAAACATAAAAAACTTTGACGCCGCTGCGTTCCCTCTTCGGATCCGCTTTTCGGCCTGACTGCCCCGTCACAAACCAAATCTCGTCACCGCCCTGCCTCGGGAGATAACCCGCCTTCAGGAGGGGCCGATAAGGCCACCATTCGAGTGCCTGGGCAAGCGTCACGCGCTCAACCCCGAGCATTCCCTCATACGGGCGTCCCGGATTAACGGGCTCATTCTTGTCACACCACTCCTTGCCGCCCGGGCGCCCGAGACGCTTCTTGCACTCCGCCAACCACTCGTCATAGCGACTCTGCGCCGCCTTGTATTTCGCGTCTGGACGCCAAGTCTCCCTGATTCGGGCGCTTATACCAGACGTCCCTCGCGAATCCGTATTCGTGACCTCGGGTTCGACAATAGGTGACGGTACTGGATCAACCGGTGATGGAAGAATCTTAGGGGTCGGTCGAGGCCCGCAAGCGCCCAGCGCTAGACAGAAAGCAATTCCTCCCACAACTCCGGCTGCTGCTCTGTCTGTCACCCCGAATCTTATCAGGGATTTCGGCATGCGGGCACCGCGCCGCTCGAATCATTTGGGGGATCGCCATTGCTGAAATCTGCGTTAGCGGCACCATTGAAGCATACGGGAGCCTGTCCAAAGACTGGTCCGGATTGCCCCGGGCAGTAATCCGTGTTCGGGCAAGGCTGAGGCGCATCGTTATACGTGCCACCACTCGTTTCGGCTACCATCGCGAGAACGTTGATGGAACTCTGATCTTGGTCACAACTAGCTCCAGCATACGTTTGCCCCTCGTAGTACCACCCTGGATGGTCCACGCCGACACCGGCAGCCACACCGCAATTGTTCGAAACAGAGCAATCGGCGATGCTGCAATAAAGGCCCCCAGCGGTCAGAGCGGCCATTACCACACAACCCAGGCCGCACGCTTCAGCCCTCTTGGACGAATGCAGAGGAAGCGCCAATGCCAATAATGTCAGAGTCAAAAGGAGCGCAACCCGGCTCTTGCCCTTCCTTTGGCTGTTCTTCTTCTGATGCGTTTCTTCCATCATGTATGCACCTCCCTCAGTGTCAGATCGTCAGCTTGTATAGGATCCCGAAACGAATTGTAGCGATTCGAACTAGTCTCAACAACCCCCCATGGGGATGAAGTTCTTGTCACCCGCAGCGGTCGCCACCAAGAGGGAGCTGCTGTGAGGCCGAAGGAAATTGATAAACGGACTCTTTCTCAAAAGCCAAGTCGAATTTCGACTTCTGCCGAGTATGAAAGCCGTAAGCCCCTTTCTCATGTGCAGGCGGGTGGCTAGTCCAAAGCCATGCAAGTGGCTAGAGAAGCGCCCTTACTTCTCCTAGTAACTCAACTAGTCGCTTCGCCTGATCGAAGGGGATCCCAGGGTAGTAGGAACGGGCGACGACGTGAAGGTCCTCCCCGGCGGCGTCGCAAAACTCGTGGATCCGAGCGGCTACTTGCGCCGGATCGCCTGCGATCAGCATCGATCGCAACGATTGCTTTCGTTTCTCATCCATCGGCGGGGGCGCCGGCAATGGGCCGTCGGTGGCTCGTCCAAATTCTTGCCGTAAGTCGTCGTACTTCCACCGGCTGTTGTGAATGTAGGGCAGGAACTCTTCGACTCCCGCCGAGCCATCCGCGGTGACAAACACCGGTTCGTGGATCGCAAACGTGAAATCATGCCCCATGCGCCCCGCGCGCTCTATTCCCTCCTTCGCCAAATCTACTCGCCGTCGAACGTCGTCGATGTCGACCAATGATCCCAGGTATCCGTCGGCGATACGACCCGCTCGACGTACGGCGTCGTCAACGAACCCCCCGAGCCAGATTGGGATTCGGCGCGACGGCTTTGGAGTGACGTTGGTCGGTGGGTAGCGGTAGACCTTGCCGTCGAAAGTGAAGGTGCTCGGCCCCCAAGCGCGCCGCAAGACCCTGACGGTCTCGCTCATTCGCCGTCCGAGACCTTCCATTGGGATACCTAGCCGGTCGAACTCCTCTTGTCTCCATCCGATGCCAAGCCCCAGGATGAAGCGGCCCCCGCTGATCAGGTCCACGGTGGCCGCGTCCTCTGCCAGGCGGATGGGATCGTAGAGCGGAGCGAGCAGAACCCCCGTCCCAATTTCGATCTTGGTTGTGACAGCGGCCATCGCTGCAGACATTACGAGAAGTGAGGGCATGTAGTCGTCGTCCCAGAAATGGTGTTCGGATGTCCAAACAGAATCGAGCCCTACGTCTTCACACAAGCGGGTGAGTTCGAGGGCTTCACGATAGAGGTCCGTTGGAGTTCGCGGATCGCCTGGATAGCGTTGACAGGTGATCAATCCGTAGCCAAGCTTCATCGCTCTACCCTATCCCGCGTCCGGCGTGACGCTGGCACCATCCAGGCGCCTGCGTGACGCTGGAACCTTTCGGTTTCAGCGTTACGATGGAGCGATGAGACGTTGGAGCGTTGTTTTCGCCTCGGCTGCTGCGGCATTGCTCATCCCGTCTTTAGCCAGCGGGGCAACCAAAGATCCCTTTTACAACCAACAATGGGGTTTCCAGCGCGTCGGCGCAGAATTCTCGTGGAAGGTTGCGCGCGGCTCGGGGGTGCTGATCGCAGTGATCGATAGCGGCGTTGACCTTCAACATCCGGATCTGAAAGACAAAGTTACTCCCGGTAAGGACTACATCGAGCCCAACACCGATGCGGACGACGCTAATGGCCACGGCACGTTGATCGCCGGCATCTCTGCGGCATCGACCGATAACAACATCGGGATCGCTTCGGTGGCACCCGATGCAAAGATTCTTCCCGTGCGGGTATTTGGTGCCGACGGAACTGCCAATTCCAATCAGGTCGCCGAGGCGATTCGGTGGTCGGTTGATGAAGCAAGGAAGGTCAACATGAAGCTCGTCCTCAATTTGAGTTTCGTCGGACCCCCGGACAGCGACGGTATCCCGGATCCATCCGCCTTGTTGTTCGCCGACAGGGGAGTACAGGACGCAATCCTTTACGCCGCGGACCAAGGCGCCGCGGTGATCGCCGCGTCCGGCAACGATGGAGCCGCTCGCACCACTTACGACGCCCCCGACAGCCGCGGAATCATCGTGGTTGGGTCGAGCGACCAACAGGATAAATGCGCGACTTTTACAAACTACGGAGCGGGCCTCGACATTCTCGCTCCCGGAGTGGGGATCCATTCGACCTACTGGAAACGCGATACCGACGAGTCCGTCTACGCGACGGCCGATGGAACTTCTGTGTCGGTGCCGTTCGTGGCGGGGGCCGCAGCCGTCCTGATCTCCAATGGGATGACCAATGTGACGGCGGTCCAACGGATGATCGCAACCGCCTCAGGGCCCGGTGTTGCGTGTCGTTCGGAAGCGACTCGATACAAGGTTCTTGACCTCGCCGCAGCGGCCGGCGTAGCGCGTCCGGCCCCGCCGAAGCCTTCGCCGCCAACCCCGAGCCCAACTGTGATTGGTCCTTCTCCTAGCCCCTCCCCGAGTCCGGTCCCACTCGTGCTTCCATCTCCGGGAGAGGCGCCTTTGCTGGTGATCGAGGCCCCCAGCCCAAGTCCGAGCGTCGCCGCCGCGGACACCGCAGACTCCGGAACCTTCGATCCCCTTGAGGCGATTGCTGCCGCCCTCGTAATCGCTGTCGGCGCGCTCCACGGATTTCGTAAGAAACTGATCTGACTCTCGCTGTCGATTGTGCTCGGAACGCGACCTCGTCCTCCGGACCCATCGCCAACAGAGGACGCGCCATACCTTTCTTCCCGTTTCGGCCGCCTAGTTTTTGACGCCCAAAGCTCTGGTCTCGTTTCGGCGTGGCACCGGGAGACGGGGCCTTTCCTTCCTTGTTACCAGGTGTTTGACAATCCACTCTTCTTTCAGCCCCGCTGCGGCAATCAAGTCCGTTGCAAACGCCGCAGTCTCGGCTGTGTAGCCGGGCATCGACAGATAGAGAAGACCTTTGCGGCGCAACGCTTGACCCAGACGCGCGGCAATTTTGAGACTGGTCTTTCGAGCCGGGATGTGAAAAAAGAGGGCAGCACATATAACAATCGCGTCGCGCACGGGCTCGTACTTTGCTAGATCGGACTGTACAAGATGAACGGAAAGACCCTCTTCCTGGGCGGCTACTCCTGCTTGATGCAATCCCGCCGAGGCCGAGTCGACGAGAGTCACGTCGAACCCTAGCGCCGCAAGCGCAATCGCATGGCGGCCTTGACCGCCGGCAATGTCAAGCGCAACGCCCCTCGGCACATTTGTGAGGGCCCGGATGAACTCGGGGTCAGGCTTGTCGCCGTAAGCCCAAATTCGAGCGCGGTAAATCTCTTCATAGTCGCGGCGAGGAAACTGGACCACAGCTAAAGGCTATTGTGCAGACGTCTAATCTCTGCCCACTCTCCTACGCTTCGCATCTCTTTCCTCCTGATTTCTCAAACTCAAGAGCCGCCAAATTATCTTGAAGAAATTTTCTCCAGTCCCCGGAAAAAAGGGCTTTTTTGTCAGTGGTGATCTCTATAGTTGAACCTATGTTAGAGAAACTGAACCGAGGGGTAAAACTGCTTGAGGAGGCGCTCCAGGCGCTCGATCCCGAGACCCTCGACCCACGATATGCGGTGGATCTTGTCAAGATCTTCTCAAAGGCCGAGAAGCTTTCTGCGGCCGGAAAGGCTCTGGCTGCCTCCCGGGTGGCTCAAAGCGGCGCCTGGCAGATAGACGGAGACCGTTCGGCAGCCCACTTCATCGCGCGCACCACCGGCGACTCGGTGTCCACCTCGGTAAGCGCCATTGAGACCGCTACTCGGATGAAAGACCTTTCCCAGGCAGATGCGGCATTTCGATCGGGAAGACTCACCCAAGCCCAAGCCGCCGAGATCGCTTCTGCTGCAGCCGTGGCGCCAAAAGAAGAAAGAGCCCTGGTCGAGGTGGCGCAAAGCGAGGGAATCGAGAAGCTAAGGCAGGTATGTCGAACCGTGGTGGCCCAGCACTTGACCAGCGAAGCTGACAAGGCCGAGCGGCTTCATAGGTCCCGTTACCTTCGAACATGGACCGATAACGAAGGGGCCTTTCGGATGGATGCCAGGCTCGCCCCCGAAGCGGGGGCAGAGGTGCGCTCGGTGCTTGATGCTCTAAGGGATGATCAATTCCGTCAGGCCCGGCGCCAGGGACGTAAAGATCCCTACCAAGCGCTTGAGGCCGATGCTCTGCTTGAGATGGCCAGAGCCGCAAGGTCTGGGTCAAGGGGGGCGGGGCCTAAAGCAGTTGTGAACGTAACTGTCGACCACTCCGCTTTAGTCCGGGGCCACACCCGGGGCGGAGAGGTATGTGAGGTAAAAGGGATAGGTCCCATTCCGGTTGCGGGGGCCCGGGCCCTTATGGCCGACTCCTTTGTAAAGGTGATCGGGGTCAAGGAGGGCAAGATTACCGAGGTCGCCCATCTGGGGCGGACCATCCCCGCACGGCTAAGGACTTTGCTCGAGCAGAGTTATCCGGAGTGCGCGGTGGCCGGGTGCCGGGAGGCAAAGGGCCTGGAGATCGATCATGTCGTTTCCTTGGCGGAAGGCGGCGTCACCACTGCCGAGAATCTGGTACGGATTTGTTCCCATCACCACCGGCTCAAGACCTATCGGGGTTTTCGATTAGAACAAGTCAAAGGTAAGTGGCTTCTTACCAAGCCACTCGATGCGCGGGTGCGGGCCAGCCCCGGTTAGCCAGCGGCGTCCGCGTAAAAATTTCCGTGGCTAGTTGGGCTTTACGAGACCAGCGTCTAGAGACTGACCCAAACCGACTTCGTCTGGGTGTAACCCTCCATCGCGTGCTTGCCAAGGTCGCGCCCAAAACCCGATTGCTTGTAGCCGCCAAAACTCACGGCCGGGTCGTAGAGCCCGTAGGTGTTGACCCACACGGTTCCGGCTTTGAGTCCAGCCGCGACCCGATGAGCCTTTTTCAGGTCACTCGTCCACACCGCCGCGGCGAGCCCGTAGTCGGAGTCGTTACCGACTCTGATCGCCTCTTCTACGTCGTCGACGGGAGTGACTGCCAGGACCGGACCGAAGATCTCCTCGCGCGCGATTCGCATATCAGACCGAACACCGGTGAAAACTGTCGGCTGCACGAAATAACCGTTCGCCAGATCGCCGCCCTCCCGCTCACCGCCTGTCGCGATCACCGCGCCTTCCTTGCGGCCGATGTCGATGTAGTCCATCACACGGTCGAGTTGCTCGGAGGACACAACGGGCCCCATCCGGGTTTCGGGAGCAAGCCCGTGCCCGAGCACCATCTTTGCAGATGCCTTAACCACCGCGTCCACAAATTCATCGTGGATCGATTTCTCCACAATCAACCTCGTTCCCGCGGTGCAAGTCTGGCCCGAGTTCAAAAACACTCCATACATCGAGAAGTTGGCGGCGGGTTTTAGGTCCGCATCTGCAAACACGATGTTGGGCGACTTGCCGCCAAGCTCGAGAGTGACGCGCTTTAGACTTCCGGCCGCAGCCCGCATGATGATCTTGCCAACGTCGGTCGAGCCGGTAAATGAAACTTTATCGACACCGGGATGTTCGACCAGGGCGGCTCCCGTTTCGCTGGCGCCGGTTATCACCTGCAGCACGCTCTGCGGGAGTCCTGCTTCGACGGCGATCTCGCCCAGACGAAGCGCGGTTAGCGGCGTTTGCTCCGCCGGCTTCAGGATGATCGCGTTGCCGAAGGCAAGAGCCGGCGCCACTTTATACGAAGCATTGATCAGCGGATAGTTCCAAGGAATGATTCCCGCCACTACGCCCACCGGCTCGCGCAACGTGTAGACGAGCATGTTGCCGTCGGTCTGATTGGTCTCGCCGTAGAACTTGTCGACCCAACCGGCGTAGTAACGAAACACTCGGGCGACCAGATCCATTTCGGCCACAGCCATGAACATCGGCTTGCCGGAGTCGAGCGT
>CAZCSK010000052.1:0-12383 GCA_964501265.1 uncultured Actinomycetes bacterium | reverse complement strand
AATTCGTCGTTTTCATCGAGACGAGCGATCTTTGCTTCGAAGCGGACTCGGTCGCCCAAACCCAACTCTGCCGTTCGTCCGTACGATGCGACCGCGAGCTTCAGATGCGCCTTGCGGCCATCGATCTTGTCTGATCGAATCAAGAAACGCGTGACTCTGCCCGTTCTGGGATCGTCTGCGACGCGACCGGCAATCGCAACCACTCGCCCGTCCAGTTCGGCCACCAGATCCGGCGACCGCGCCGCTTCACGTAGTCCGAGGTCAGAAAACCCCACGGCTGTGGTGCCCAGAAGTAGAAGAGCGATCGTGAGCAACGCCATCGACGGAAGCAGCGCACCAGGGTCAGGTACCCCCGGGGGCGCCGCCCAGCGGTGGCTTACATAGGCACCTGTTAGAAGCCCGACTCCGACGAGCCCTGTGAGTAAGGCGACAATCGCAGTGGGGCGGAACCCGTCTGCAACCAAGATGCCCACAACTAACGCTGCGGCGACCGGGACGGTTCGTGAGCTCACACGGCTATCAAGTCCTTGAGCGATTCGTATTTCTTTGGTCCAAAGCCATCGACTTCCATAAGTTGCCTTATAGAGGTGAATTTCTTCTTCTGCCGATAATCGATAATTCGTTGAGCAAGAACGGGGCCTACGCCGGGTAACTCCTCAAGCTGGGCCTTCGCTGCGGTATTTAGATTGATCTTGCCTGCAGGCGCCTGTGTTTCTTCCGATGGCGGCGCCTCTCCCGGCTTGGTCACGACGATCTTCTGCCCGTCGGTTAGGAGTTCGGCCAGGTTCAAGTTGTTTACGTCGGCACCCTCGACTGGGCCGCCCGCCGCAGCCAGGGCGTCCTTTATCCGAGTTCCTCGCGGCAACTCGTACACCCCAGGCGAAACCACCATGCCGGCTACATGGACGACCAAAATTTCCTGTTGCGTGGCGGTTGTAGTGGCGGCGACGCGCTTAATGGGTGGCGCGGGAGGATCGGTCGTACGCGCCAACACGAGAGCCGACCCGCCGACTACGGCAAGCCCCAAGATGGCCATCAACCCCAGCTCCCCGGGTGAGGCCCGCGCAAAGTTAGCGATTCTCGAAACCAGACCGGTTCTCACATCACCTCCTTTAATCAGCCAATTCAGGGCCTATGCGGGAAGTGACTTGGAAGTTATGCAGCTGCGAGAAGAACCTTAGCAGTCACCTCTGACAATTGGGTAGGCGAAATTGGTAAATTCTTCAGACAGCGCCCCCAGTGCCTAGCTTGAGGCGTCCTTTGCCCGAGCACGGACGGCTCTTTGGATACCGTCCCTGGCCTCGAGAAGGGTCCTTTTCACGGTCGGTTCTGGGTCGTTTTCGGCAATGTAGCGATCAGTCATCTCGAGGGTCTCCTCACCGATCAGAGTGCGAGGAAACATCCCCGAGACGAACATCCGCGAGATCTCCCGGGGGCGGGAGTCGCACATCGGCTTGATGAAGTCGAAATACGAAGAGGCGTAAGGCTCAATTAGGTCCGATCGCTCAAAGCTCCCAAACCCCCCGATGATCGCTCCTAGGTCTGCCCGCGGCAGTGACTCGTCCGTCGTGATCGTCTTCCAGGCTTTCGCTTTGGCTTCGGCCGTCGGAATGCGCGCCTTCGCAGAGAGCGCGTGTCGCCTGCCGGCATCCGTCGCGTCACGCGCCAACTCGGCCTCGATCAACTCTTCTCCAGCCACCCCACGGGACACGAGCGCGTCAACGATGCTCCAGCGAATGCCTATATCCACGGCAAGACCATCGATCTCTTCGGCTCCGTCAAGAAGTCCGCGAAGGAAGGTCATATCTTCCTCACTCCTCGCCGCCCCAATGAAATTGCCCGCCCAAGTCAATTGCAAATCGCTTGCCGGTTCGGCTTCGAAAGCCGCCTTACGAGCGGCCGCGGCCAGTGTAGTGAGGGCGGAAGACCGATTTGCTGGATCACCGTAGGTGAAAATCGCTGTCCGAACCTGCCCCAGGAGAGTTTGAACAACGCCGACATCGGGCTCACCCCCGACGTTGTTCAGAACGAGTTTCAAATAGTCGCGCGTAGCGAGTTCTGCGTCCCGCACCATGTCCCAAGTGGCGGACCAGCAGAGGCTGCGCGCCAAAGAGTCCTCAAGTTTGCTCAGGTTTTCCGTAAGAGTCGCAACGGAGCGCGGATCGAGACGGATCTTCGAGAAGGTCAAGTCCTCATCGTTGATCAACAAGAGGTCCGGCACTCGCTCACCCCTCAATTCAGGAACTGCAGTCGACGCGCCGACTACATCGATCTCGATGCTCTTGCGACGCCGCAGAATGTCGCCATCCATGTCATAGAGGCCAAGGGCCAGACGGTGGGAGCGGAGGGTCGGCCACTCGTCCGGGGCCTCCTGGATCATCTTCAGCGACGAGATGCTTGGCCCCGAGGTCTCGAATGAGGCGCGGATCGTGTTCACCCCGGCTTTTTGCAACCAATCGTTGCACCACGACTCAAGATCGCGACCCGATCCCTCCTCAAGCGCGGCCAGAAATTCACTGAGTTGAGCATTTGCAAACTCGTAGCGGTGAAAGTAGTTCTTGATGCCTTCGTAGAAAGGCTTATCCCCCACCCATGCGACGAGTTGCTTCAAGACCGACGCTCCCTTGGCATAGCTGATCGCATCAAAGTTAGCCTCGGCGGCGGCAGCATCAGCAGCCTCGGCAGCGATGGGATGAGTCGTCGGCAATTGATCTGCCGCGTAGGCGGCGTTCTTCCAGCGGCTCATGAAAAACGTCCATGAGTTCGTGAACCTCGTCGCCTTCACCAGAGCGACAGCAGAGACGTAGGTTGCGAAACTCTCATTGAGCCAAAGGTCGTCCCACCACCGCATAGTGACGAGATCGCCGAACCACATGTGCGCCATCTCGTGAAGAATCGTCTCGGCGCGCCCATTGCGTGACGTGTCCGTAACCTTTGAGCGATAGATATATGTCTCGTTGAAAGTAACTGCAGCGGCATTCTCCATGGCGCCGGCATTAAACTCCGGCACGAACAACTGGTCGTACTTGCCGAAAGCGTATGGATAGCCAAAGGCCTCTTCGAAGAAGTCGAACCCTTGCTTGGTCAATTCGAAAATCTCTTCAGGCTCGAAGTACTGAGCGAGAGACTGGCGGCAGTAGAGGCCGAGGTCGATCTCGCGGTGCCGGTCCCTAACAACGTGAAAGGGGCCGGCGACAACAACGCTGATGTAGGTCGGCATGCGGGGAGTCGTTGCAAACTTCCAAGTTCCCGCCTCCCCCGCCGCGGGACGCGATGCTGCAGCGCCCGTCGAGACAACTTCGAATCCGGCGGGAGCCTTGACGGTGAAATCGAATGTGGCCTTTAGATCCGGCTGATCGAAACACGGGTAAACGCGGTTCGCATACATCGGCTCGAAGTCGGTGTGCAGGTACACCTGTTGATCGACGGGATCGACGAAACGGTGGAACCCGTAACCGGTGTGGGAGTAGTTGAACCGGGCTTTGATCCGAAGTTCATTAACGCCGTGGAGTCCCGTCAGGATCAGACGAGTCTCCCCCGCTGCAGGCGGCTCTACCTGTCCGCCGTTGAAAACGACCTCAGAAAACTCAGCCGCATCAACGTCCACGAACGTCGATGACCCCGGTTCCGAGCAGGAAAATCTGATTGTCGTTTCGCACCCGAAAGTCTCATCACCGGAGTCGACGTCGAGAAAAACGTCGTAAGACTCGACTCGTAGAAGACGCGCACGCTCGCGCGCGTCATCCTGGGTTAAATTGGCCGACACGAGTTCTTAACCTATATCACCACGTTCACGAGGCGGCCGGGGATCACTATCACGCGCTTGGGCTCAGCACCGTTTAGATGAGACACGATCTTGGGGTTTGCAAGAGCGAGCGATCTCATTTCCTCTTCGGAAATCGACGCCGGAGCGTCAACCGTATCTCGGACTTTGCCATTGACCTGAAGAACGATCGTTATCACATCGAGCGGAGTAATTGATTCATCGAATACGGGCCACTGCTCAGCGTGAACTGAACCCGTGTTGCCGTATCGATGCCACAACTCCTCGGCGATAAACGGCGCAATCGGTGCCAGCATCTTCAAAAAAGTTTCCGCCGATTGCCGCGGAATTGAGCCGCCCACCTTCGAAAAGGAATTGACAAGTGACATCAGTTTTGCGATCGCAGTATTTAGGCCGATGTCCTCCATGTCTGCCGTCACTGCCTTTACTGTGCGATGGACGGCTCGATCCAAGTCCTCGGATGGCGCATCGGAACTGACTCTGGACAACAATCTCCATACGCGAGATAACCACGTGAAAGCAACCCGGCCGATCGCCTCCATTCCATCGGGGCCAAAGTTGTAGTCGGCCGACGGGGGGCCGCAGAACAACATGAAAGTGCGCGCTGCATCGGCTCCGTATTGATCTATCGTCTCTGCTGCATCGATGGAATGCCCACTCGACTTCGACATTTCTCGACCGTCGAAATACACGTAGCCCTGGTTAAATAGTCTTAGGAATGGTTCGGGAAAGTCGACTAGGCCCATGTCCTGAAAAGCCTTAACGAAGAATCGCGCATAGATAAGGTGCATGACGGCATGCTCGGTACCTCCGATGTACATATCGACTGGGCACCATGCGGCAACACTGGCTTGGGAGAAGGGCTCAGAGGAATTTTTCGGATCGCAGTACCGTAGGAAATACCAAGATGAGTCGAAGAATGTGTCGAGCGTATCGGTGTCTCTCTTGGCTTCGCTCCCGCATTTTGGACACTTAACCGTTACCCAGTCGGTTGCGTTGGCCAACGGGCTGACCGCGTCGTCAGACGGCGTGTAGTCCGCCACGTCGGGCAGGATCACCGGCAAGTCGTCCAACGGGACCGGAACCTCGCCGCAATCGAGGCAATAAATGATGGGGATTGGAGTACCCCAGTACCGCTGCCGGGACACAAGCCAGTCGCGCTGACGATAGTTGATCGTCGCGCGTCCGCGGCCCTCTTCTTCCAGCCAACGAACTACCAAATCGATTCCCGCGCCAGACTCTGGGTCAACGGCAGTTCCGTCAAAGTGTCCCGAGTTGACCATCACTCCGGGTCCCGCGTAAGCCTCTGAGCTCTCAAGGTTGCCTTTACCGCCGTTGGAGGCTTTGATGACCACGCGTATCGGCAAATCATGGCGGCGCGCGAAATCAAGATCTCGTTGATCGTGGCCGGGCACTGCCATGATTCCGCCGGTGCCGTAGCCCATCAAAACGTAGTGGGCCACCCAAACCGGCAACTCCTCACCGTTCACCGGGTGGATCGCCACCGCAGGAAGTCGAAGTCCCTTCTTGTCCTTGGCCGCCTGGCGATCCACTTCGGACTCACGGCGCGTTTCTTCAAGGAAGCGCGCAAATTCCTTCTCAACTTCGGAACCCTTGGCAATCTTTTGGGCTATCGGATGCTCCGGAGCAAGCACCACGAACGTCGCCCCCCAAAGCGTATCGGGGCGAGTTGTAAAAATGGGCAGATCGTAAACTTCGTTATCCGAACCCGACTTGATTTTGAACGTGACTTCGGCCCCCCGGCTACGCCCGATCCAATGTCGCTGCGAATTCAGGATGGAGTCGGGCCATTCTAGGAGTGACATGTCGTCGAGAAGACGATCGGAGTAATCGGTGATCTTGAGATACCACTGAGTTAGATCGCGAACCTCGGGCACCGAGTGACACCGCCAGCAAACTCCGGTCGACAGTTGCTCCTTGGCCAGCACCGTCTTGCAAGAAGGACACCAATTGACTGGCGACAGTTTTCTGTAGACAAGGCCACGCTCATAAAACTTGAGGAAGATCCACTGGTTCCACCTGTAGTAGGCGGGATCGGAACTGATGACCTCGCGATCCCAGTCATACGAGTAGCCAAGGCGCTTGAAGGATGATCGCATCTGCGAGATGTTCGCCGTTGTGTACTCACGAGGATGGATCGCCTGCTTGATGGCGGCGTTTTCTGCGGGGAGGCCAAAGGCGTCGTAGCCCATTGGGTGCATAACCTCCATGCCTGCCATGCGCCAGTAGCGGGCGATGGCGTCGGCGATTGCATAGTTCTCCACGTGGCCAACGTGAAGGTCGCCCGAAGGGTACGGGAACATCTCCATGATGAACCGCTTGGGCTTGCCACCGGCCGGTTGGTCGGGGGCCTTATATAGGCGACTGGATTCCCAGTCAGTTACCCAATGCTCTTCGAAGGACTTGGGGTCGTAGCGCTCAGCCATACATAAAAGTAACGCATTTCGACCCGGCGTTGCCGACCACTGAGTAGTTTAGATTAGACTAATCCTTAAGTTAATGGAGACTACTACGTCCGTTCAGGACTATCTCAAGGCGATCTATCTGCTCACCGAGTCGGGTGAGCCGGCCCCGACGTCCGCGATTGCTGCCCGCCTTGGAGTGGCCCCTGCGTCCGTGACCGCAATGATCAAACGGTTGAGTCGAAAGGGGCATCTTCGATATCGCCGCTACGAAGGCGTGGATCTCACCGAAAGCGGTAGACAACTTGCTCTTGAAGTCATTCGTCACCACCGGCTGCTCGAGGCCTATCTCCACCAGACCCTTGGCCTCACCTGGGACAAAGTTCACGATGAGGCGGAAGTCCTTGAGCACGCACTTTCAGAAGACCTCGAAGATCGAATCGCCGAGGCCCTGGGCAATCCGACTCACGACCCACACGGAGACCCGATACCACCGAAGAAGGGCAGACATAAAGAAGTCAGTCACGCGCGCCTTGATGCCTTCGGGCCGGGACCGGCTGTCGTCCAGCGCGTGTCGGATCGCAGCTCGGAGGCGCTGCGATACCTCGACAAACTTGGCCTCCGACCGGGCGCGGCAATAACGGTCGCCCAAACCGAGCCGTTTGGCGGACCGATTTGGGTGAAGGTGGGACTCAAGCGCCACGCGATCGGACGCGAGCTGGCGGAAAGCATTTTCGTTTCGAAAGGAGCCCGATGAGAAGAAGGCAACGCAAACACGATGAGAGCGATCGCCAGAGCGGGATTACTCGCAGGCAATTGCTGAAGGCCACATCGCTCGGGGCCGCTGGTCTGATTGTTCCAAAGATCGCCGCTGCATCGCCTGTTCGGGGGCACGCTGGGCACGGGGAACCCCGCATGAGGCACTTCGGGAATATCTCAGTGGGCGAGGTCGACCTCTCTAGATTCGACCCTTCTAAATACATGAAGGAATTCGACTATGGCAAGGTCTCCACTCTGCCGAGCGGACACACCGTTCGAGAGTTCAACATAACCGCAGTCGACCTGGACATCGAAGTTGCTCCTGGCGTCAAGTTCGCGGCGTGGGCATATAACGGCCAAGTGCCGGGCCCCACGATACGCGCGACAGAGGGCGACATCGTGAGAATCCGGTTCACCAACGCGGGCTCGCATCCCCACACCATGCACTTCCACGGCTTTCATTCTGCAGGGATGGACGGAGTGTTCGAGCTCGTGAACAAAGGCGAAACTTTCACCTATGAATTCGTTGCCGAGCCGTTTGGGCTCCACCTTTATCACTGCCACACCCCGCCCCTTAAACGTCACATCCACAAGGGTTTGTACGGCGTCTTTATCATCGACCCTCCGGGAGGGCGCGCGCCGGCCAACGAGTTTGTGATGATGATGAACGCCTTCGATACAAACTTCGACGGTGGCAATGAAGTCTACGCGGTCAACACCGTCGCTCATCACTACCTGCGGCACCCGATACACATCAAACAGAACGAGTTAATTCGAATCTATCTCGTCAATATCACCGAGTTCGACCCCATCAATTCGTTCCACTCGCATGCGACCTTCTTCGATGAATTTCGAACCGGCACCAGACTGGTGTCCAACAACTTCACCGACACGATCATCCTCGGCCAGGGTGAGCGATCGATCCTCGAGCTCACTTATCGCGAAGCAGGTCAGTACATGTTTCATGCGCATGTGTCAGAGTTTGCAGAACTCGGCTGGTCGGGAATGTTCGAGGTAGAAGAGTGAGCAAGCCGCGGCTCGCCCTTTTGGCCATCCCCCTGATCGTGATCGCAGCATTGGCCACCTTGGCCATTAAGGCAGGCCCCGCTGGCATCTTTCCGGGTGACTTCCCACCGGTCGAAGACGTGACCATTGGGCGCGTTGACCTGGAGCCCGGCCTCATGACAGTCGTAGTCACCAACGGAGGCCCCTCGGAGGTTGATGTTGTTCAGGTGTTGGTCGACGAGGCCTACTGGGACTTCACGGCCACGCCAGACGGCCCCATGCAGCGCCTTGCATCAAAGACATTCCGCATTCCGTATCCGTGGGTGGAAGGCGAGCCCGTGGTGATCACCCTCATTTCATCAAGCGGTACAACTTTCGAGCACGAAATCGCGGTCGCCGCCGAATCGCCGCCAGTCAGTTCGAAGTTCATTTTGACCTTTGGTTTGCTGGGGATTTATATAGGATTGATACCGGTGCTACTCGGCATGACTTTTATGCCGTTCCTTCGAACTCTGTCTAGGCGATGGCTCCATTTCTTTATGGCATTTGCGGCCGGGGTGCTGATTTTTCTTGGCGTGGAAACACTCGTCGAGGCGATCGAACAGGCTGAAACTCTGCCCCCCGCCTTCGGGGGGATCGGCGTTGTGAGCCTGGGCGCAATTGGATCGTTCGCGCTGATCCTGGCCTTTAGCCGCATGATGCAGCGCCGCAGCGGGGCCGACTCGCGCCTTGTGGTGGCGTTCACCGTGGCCGCAGGAATCGGACTTCATAATCTCGGCGAAGGACTGGCCGTCGGCGCCGCGTATCGCCTGGGAGAGATTGCACTCGGAACTTTCCTGGTAATCGGTTTTGGACTCCACAATACGACGGAGGGCTTGGGGATCGTGTCTATCCTGGGTGATCGAAAAGTTCCAATCGCGCGCCTTGTGGGTTTGGGGCTTATCGCCGGAATGCCTACCGTGGTGGGTGCTTGGGCGGGCGCGTTCTTCTTTTCCCCAGTACTAGCGGCCGCGTTTCTGGCAGTTGCGACAGGGGCGATCGCAGAAGTCATCGTCGATGTCATGGCCGTCGTAAAAAGGGAAGCGCAGGGTGGACTTGCCTCGGTCGAGTCGCTCGGGGGAATCGCCGCCGGGCTGGCTGTGATGTACGCAACCGGAGTCTTCGTAGCAGCATGAAGTTTGCGTGCGCTGTCGTTCTGCTTCTAATGACAGCCTGCGGAGGTCCTCAGGCGACCATCGCCACCGAAGAGGGCCGCGCGCTTGCCTCGGAAAACGGCTGCGTGAGTTGCCATTCGGCCGATGGTTCCAAGTCGGTCGGGCCTACTTGGAAAGGATTGAGTGGCAGTCAAGTGCCTCTGGACGATGGAACCTTCGTGGTTGCCGATGAGGCGTACCTGCGCGAGTCGATATTGGAACCGAGCGCTAAGACCGTGAAGGACTTCAAAGCTGGACTGATGGAGACTGTCATCCGCTCGAATTCCTTCACGGATGAAGAGGTCCGCGCCCTGATCGCCTACATAAAGGGGCTCAAGTAACGGGGGGCTCGGGGGGGTAGCAGCCCCCTTCTAGGTACGGAACCGCGCGCGCCAGAAGCTGCGAACCCCCCGAAGTCAAACGGAGGTCCCGCGGGCCCTACACTGACTTGATGGATCAACCTTCATCCAGATCGCGGGCCAAGCGCGCGGCGCTGATTTCTCTGATTGTCGCTCTGGGCCTGGTTGCCGCCAAATTGGCGGCAGCGACAGTCTCTGGCAGTCTGGCGTTCTTGTCCTTGGCCGCAGATTCCGCTCTTGACGCCGCAGCAAGCGGGATCACGTACTTCGCGGTCCGGATTGCGTCGCGGCCCCCCGACCGAGAGCACCCTTACGGCCACGGCAAAGCCGAAAATATCTCAGCCCTCGTTACAACTCTTGTGCTGTTGGCGCTCTCCGTACTGATTGCCGTCACGGCATTTGGACGCCTCGATCGTGGAGGGTCGTCCATTGATGCCGGCTGGTACACCTTTGGCGTAATCCTCGTTTCGATAGTTGTCGACGCCAGTCGCGCAAGGATTCTTAGAAAAGTGGGGCGCGAGGTGCGAAGCGCGGCACTAGAGGCCGATGCGCTTCACTTCAGCGCCGACTTGGTCACTTCTGTGGTCGTGCTGATAGCCCTAGCATCTACCCGTCTCGGATTCGCACAAGCCGACGCGATTGGGGGCCTTCTTATAGCAAGTTACGTTGGATATTCCAGCATACGACTTGGGCGACGCAGCATCGATGTCTTGATGGACCGTGCCCCGGCGGGAGCAGTCGAACGCATCTCGCAAGCGGCTGCGCAGGTGCACGGAGTCGAAGAAGTACGGCGCGTTCGAGTGCGCAACGTAGGTGGTCATGATCACGCGGACGTTGTCATAGCTATTTCTCGCCGCGTTCCTCTTGAAACCGCACATCACGTCACTGAAGAAGTGGAGCGAGCAATCCGGTTGCAAGAACCAGGGGCCGATGTGGTCGTGCATGTCGAACCCCTTGCGAACGAGGCGCTAATCGCCGAACAGGTCGAAGCGATCGCGGCCCGCGAACCCTCTGTCGGCCAGATTCACAACATCTTCGTCTCTTCTCATCCCGAGGGACATCGCATCTCTTTACATGCCAAGTTTCCGGGCGAGATGACTCTCGCCGAGGCGCACTCGATTTCCGAACGGCTCGAGCGGCAAATCGCGGCGGAGATTCCCAATGTCGAGCGAGTGGATACGCACCTGGAGCCTCTCGAGAGTTCCGCCGCGATAGGAGTTGACGTGACCTACCGCTACAAGGATTTGGCGGCCCAGTCGGCGGAGGCAGCTCGCAGTCAGCCTGAAGTGATGAACTGTCACGAAGTCGTCGTCACCGAAACCGAGGGCGCGCTGACGGTCTTGATGCACTGCGAAGCGTCGCCCGGCCTTCATATCGATGCGGTCCATGAAGCTTCCACGCGAATCGAAAACGACATCCACCAAAGATTCCCCGACGTAAAACGAGTGACAGTCCACTTCGAACCAGCCCTCAATTCTTAATCAGGCATTTGCAGGTTCGGTCTGAACCGGGCATTCTCTAGTCGTCCCAATGGAAAAAGATCCCACCTACGAGGTCCCCTGGAAAGAAGAGCTTGCCGCCAACCTGCGTGGCTTTTCCATGGTTGCCCGTTCGGCCCCCATATTCGCGCTCGGGATGCTCGTGATTGCGCTTGTCACAGGCGTGGTTCCGGCTTTCGTCGTGAAGAAAACGGGAACGCTGATCGACAGCATTCGCCCAACTCTAAAATTGGGCATCGATTCGGTTCCAGGCCGCGCCGCTCAGGGCGCCCTCATTGCCATGGCCGTCGCCATAATTCTGATGCAATTGGCAGCCCCCGTTCGCAGCGGGCTGGAGTTCGGTCTTCAACGTCGATTCCAGGCCTTTCTCGCGCGACGCACGATGCGTGGGATAAGCGACTTGCCGGGGCTCGCCTATTTCGAGGACCCTTCCTTCCGCGACAAACTAGAGGTGACGAACTGGATCGGCTGGATGCCGGCCCACAGCGTCACTCAGTTCGTCAGCGGCGTTCAAAACTTGATTTCTTTCGCCGCTATGGCCTACTTGGCAGCAAGTTATGAACCATGGGCACCTTGGGTGATCACGCTTGGCGCATTGCCGGGGGGCATCGCCGCCTGGCATTTCACGACGGTCATGGGGATGGTGCAGTGGCGTTACTCACCACAGATTCGCAAATCCAATTATTACAAGGCGCTGGCGATGAACAAGGATCCCGCCAAAGAGATGCGCATTTCGTCCCTCAAGGACTGGACCATCGGCAGGCAGACCGAACATTGGCTGGCGGGAAAGAAAGAAGTCTGGAACAAGCAGCGGCGTACGCTGACTCTTGCTTTGGTCCTTCAGGTGTTCGCGACCGCTGTCGTTGCGTTCGTATACGTCGGGGCGCTCAGGGCGGCTCTTGCCGGACGTCTCGCGATCGGCGAATTCACCGTCGCTTCGAGTGGCATCGTGGGATCGATGACTGCGCTCATCGCCATCTTTCAATCGGCGGCGGGCATCCGCCGTGGCAACTATTGGCTGCCCAACGCACTGCGCCTCTTCAGTCTTGCGGACGCTGCCCCGCGGCTCGATGTCTCCGGCCGGCAAGCAGCGCGCCCTGGGACAGCGACCGGCATCACGTTCAGAGGCGTGTCGTTCGCCTATCAGGGAACCGAGCGGAAAATCCTGGACAATCTGGATCTCTTCATTCCCGCGGGAACATCTCTGGCGTTAGTGGGCGAAAACGGTGCTGGAAAGACCACCCTGATCAAATTGTTATGTCGCTTTTACGACCCGACCGAGGGTCACATCCTCATTGACGGGGTCGACATCAAGGAGTTTGAACTGAGCGATCTGCGGACACGTCTCGGCGTGATCTTTC
>CAZCSK010000051.1:0-12582 GCA_964501265.1 uncultured Actinomycetes bacterium | reverse complement strand
GCAATGTGCAGACGACGCTCGTCCCGTCCGGCGGCGCGGCGTTGGTGGAGTTCGAGTTCCCGGTGCCCGGAACCTACATTCTCGTCGATCACGCGCTCACTCGTGCGGTGGACAAAGGGGCGCTGAGAACGATCGTCGTGGAGGGCCCGGGGCAGCCGGAGCTGTTCTCAAAGATCGGATGAGTCATGGCGTCTGACGCGGTCGGGTCGCCGACCGCGTCGCGCCTCGGCCTAGGGGTTACGACCGCTGTTTGCTACCTTCCCGCCGTAGCACTGTGGCTTTTGCTTGGGAACCGACTGCCCGGGGGTCGCTGGTTCGCGATCCATCTGTTCACGCTCGGAGTCGTCACCAATCTTGTCGCGGTCTTTATGCCGCACTTCGCCGCCGCGCTGACCCATGCCGCCTCCGATGTGGGTTTCGGGATGAGAGGGCGCCTCGTGCTCCTCAATGCTGGAGTGATAGCGACACTCAGCGGGCGCTTGGTGAGTGCGAAGTGGGTGATCGCGTTTGGGGCCGGGCTGGTTTCGGCCGCGATCTTGTGGCTCTATCTGGATCTTCGTCGGCTCCGGAAGGGAGCCCTCGGGTCGCGGTTCGCGTTCGTCGTTCGCGCTTATGAGCGGGCGTGCGCCGCGCTCCTACACGGAGCGTTCCTAGGGGCAATCATGGGTGCCGGGGTTCTTCCCGGCCCCTGGCGCCAGGGGGTCCGCCTCGCGCACCTGCACCTGAACCTTCTCGGCTGGGCGGGCCTAACCCTCCTGGCCACACTGGTCACCTTCGGACCGGTGATCGCGCGGGTGCAGATGGAGCCTGGCGCCACCACCCTGGCCGCTCGGAATCTTCCCAGGGCGGCGGTGGCCGTCACGGTGGCCGCTGTAGCACTCGTCTTCGCTGGGCGCGCCGATGCGATCGGTCACGTCGCCCGTTGGGTCGCCGGCGCGGCCCTCGTCACATTCGCAATGAGCGCGTTGGGGCTCATGCTCATTGCGGTGCGGGCGACGCGCCGCGGGCCGGCTTCTTCGGCGTCGTCGCTCTTAATGGCTTCGTTCTTGTCTTGGGGTGCGGCGATGGGGCTGGACATAGTCGGGGTCGTGTCTGGATCGTCTCGGCTTTTGGACGCGGCCGGTGTGATCTTTCTGGGCGGCGTCCTCTTGCAGACCATCCTCGCGGCCCTCCAGCAAGTCGTTCCGGTCCTGTTGGGCGGGGACGCGCCGACCCGTAGAACCGCGTCGGCAGCGCTTGCGCCATTGCGTCGCACGCGCTTAGCGGCAATCAACGCAGGCGTTGCCATCGCTTCCGGCGTTACACTCGCTGGACCCGCTTTGGGAAACGCCGGAGCCGTGGCCGCGCAAACCGGCTGGCTCGCCTTGGCGATGGGGACCGGGGCCACTCTCGGACTGTTGGCTCGTGCACGCATAGCCGTCGCCCGAAGCTTGCGAGTGGGGTAGCCAACCAATGGCGGCTTGCTGTGAAGGCAAGAATGCGCCCGATTGACGGCTCCGAACAAGACCCGCGGCCCCAGGCGGCCCGGCTTTCCACCTTCCTCGGCCCAGCCTTCCTCGTGGCCGTCGGCTACATCGACCCGGGGAACTGGGCAGCCAACTTAGAGGCGGGGTCGCGATTCGGATACCGCCTTCTCTGGGTGCTCCTGGCCTCGAACGCCCTCGCCCTTTTGTTTCAGAACCTTGCCGCCCGGCTCGGAGTCGTGAGCGGGGCCAACCTTGCCCAAAACTGCCGGAGCCACTTTCCCCGGCTCGCCCCTTTACTCGGTCTGGCGGCTGTGGCGGCGATGATTGCAACGGATCTCGCGGAAGTTCTCGGGGCGGCCCTTGGCATCCACCTCCTGCTCGGAGTTCCGCTGCCGGCGGCGGCTTTCATGTCGGGGGCCGCGGTGCTCGCGATCCTCGCTCTGTCCCGGCGGGGGCACCGGCCGCTCGAAGTGACCATCTTCATGTTCATCGCGGTGATCGGGGCGGCCTACGTCGTCGAACTGGCTATCATTCGCCCGCCCGTTGGACCGATCCTCAAGGGGGTGATAACCCCCAGCTTGGATCTGCACTCCGTCTACCTCGCGGCTGCGATGCTGGGGGCCACGGTCATGCCTCACAATCTGTTCCTTCACTCCGAGACGGTGCGTACGCGTCTGCGGCACGACCCCGACCCCGAGTTTCGTCGTGGGATGCTGCGGCTGACGCTTCTGGACTCCGTGCTTGCGCTCAATCTCGCCTGGCTGATCAACTCGGCGATCGTAGTGATGGCGGCAGCGGCGTTTTTCGCCCGCGGGATCAAGGTGGTCTCGATCTCGGAAGCTCACCGAACGCTCGAGCCTCTCTTCGGAGCCGGGTCCGCGGCGGTGTTTGCGGTTGCCCTTACGGCATCAGGCCTGTCGTCCGCCACGACAGGCACCCTGGCCGGCCAGATAGTGCTCGAAGGGTTCACCAAGTTGCGGGTCGGCGTGCTTACTCGCAGACTCGTCACCCTGCTTCCCGCGTTGGCCGTGATCCTCGCGGGATGGGATGAAGTCCGCGTGCTCGTCGCCAGCCAGGCCTTCCTAGCACTGGCACTCCCATTCGCCGTCATCCCGCTCCTGGTTCTGACTTCCCGACAAGAGATCATGAAGGAGCACACCAGCGGGTGGATGCTGCGATGGGCCGGGGCCCTGGGCGCGGCCCTTGTCGTAGCGCTCGACGTCTACCTGCTCGCCGGGCTCCTATAGCGCCGCTCGCTTCGGGTAACCCGTTGGCTATGACGTCGGTAACGATAGGGCCAATGGGCCCCCTACCAGCGGGGCTTTCAGCACTACAGACAACTTTCCTCCAGGTGCAGGCTTGTGCGAGATAACAAAACGCGAGTCGTTGGTGTAAGGGGCGCTGTTATGGAGAACATGACCAGCTTCGGAAAGTTCCCCGAGCGAACTCTCAAATCGCTCTCCCAGGAGGCCGTGCAGGCCTCGCTGCACCCGCTCGGGTTCCACTCCATTCCGATCGTCAACGTGGAGAGCGCCTCCGCCTGCGCCTCGGCACGGATTCTCGAACTTCCTCGGCCCACTGCTGACTTGGGGAACCTCATCCGAAATGTATTCAAATGACCGATTTGATTTTGGTTGAGTCAGTCTCAAAGAGTTATTTCAAGCGTGCTGGCAACGCGCAGACAGAGGTCGAGGCTCTGAAAAACGTCACCATGTCCGTAGGGCAAAGTTCCTTCGTTTCAATCGTGGGCGCAAGCGGGTGCGGCAAGACAACCCTTCTCCGAATATTGTCCGGTCTGTCACAGCCGAGCGCCGGCCGTATTTTGATACAGGGCGATGAGGTGCGGGGGCCCTCTAATCGCACCGCGACCGTTTTTCAAGACCATTCGTTGCTGCCCTGGCGCACTGTTCTGGCCAATATTGAGCTTGGCATGGAAGCTCACCCCCATAGACGTTCATCGAATGAACGCAGAGAGAAGGCCAACCATTACGCGGATCTTGTTGGCATGCATGGGTTCGGTAATTCATATCCATATGAAATATCTGGCGGGATGCAGCAGCGCGTGAATCTTGCTCGCGCCCTGGCTGTTGAAACTCCCATCATGCTCATGGATGAACCGTTTGCTGCGCTGGACTCACAGACAAGGGAGCTGATGCAACAGGAACTACTCGAAATCTGGCGACGAGACAAGCGCACCGTTGTGTTCGTTACGCATCAAATCGATGAGGCGATAATTCTTTCTGACTCCGTCGTTGTAATGGGGTCTCGCCCCGGCCGCATACGGAAGATCATTCCCATTGAGCTGGAAAGGCCTCGGAAACTCAGCCTAAAACGATCGCCCGCCTTCACTGAAATTGCGGACGCTATATGGCACGAAATCGAAGACGACGTTCGTGCTTCCCTTCTCTTCTTGGTAGATGTCCCCAAGCCACGAAGCTCGTTCCCCCCCACGGTCACAAGAGTGAGAAAACAGCCGAAGAAAGGATAATTGCGATGAGACGAACCTTGAAGCGCAGGAACTCTTCCAATAGGAGCCACAGAGGTTGGGCAAGTAGCGGCTTAATGCTGACAACCATTATCTTGGCAACTTCATGCTCAACCCCCGGGGGGGGTCCTGAAGGGGGAGCGCCATCTGACGCGCAGACACAAAGCTTGGCAAAAGTCCAATATGGCCGAATCGCCCCCAGCGCGAGTAGTTGGCAACAGATCGTCGGGTTAGACGAGAGCTTCTTTTCGGAGCAGGGCATAAACTTCGAACTCGTTCAAATTGGCGTCGCGGAGGGAATGGCCGCAGTTACATCTGGGTCTCTAGATGTGATGTTCCAACCGTGCGACGTGATCATGGTGGCAATCGAGGCCGGAGCTGACGTTTCGATCATCGCAGGAGTACAAACCGATCATTTAGGGGCACTGGTTGTTGGGCAAACAGTAACCGGTTACAACGACCTGAAGGGCAAGACAATAGCGACGGCTGTCATCGGCGACGGCACAAGTCTGCTGGTTCAGGAACTGTTGGCGGCACATGGCGTACAAAAGAACGAATATACGCTTGTTGCGGCCGGCGGAACTGCCTCCCGCTTGGCGGGACTTCAGTCGGGTGCATTCCAGGCGACTTGGCTTCTCCAACCGCAAGACTTGGCGGCGGTCGATCAGAAAGTTGGAACGATCCTGGGCCGCTTCAATGAAGTAGCACCCGTCTTTCAATATGGCTGTCTCGTTGCAAACAATGCATGGGCGAAACAGAATAAAAAGACCGTCGTGAGCTTTTTGAAGGCTTGGAGCCATTCGCTCGAATGGCTCAAAGATCCGGCTAACAAGAAGCAGGCTATTAGCGACTTGGACAAGGAGACAGGTATTTCTGAGCAGGTCGGCGAGGCCGCTTACGATCTAATGATCGTCAAGAACCCAGACACCTTCCCGGATTATGGCGAAGTATCAGTCGCTGGGCTCAAAGCCTCGCATGCCCTGTTGGTCAAGGCGGGAACGTCCAAGGTCGTTTCGTTTGACGCCAATAGGTACTTGGACATGTCCTATCTCAAAGAGGCCGTCGGCAAATCGGGAACTTCATAAAGTGTTTTCGACGGCAGAGATAGCGTTCCATAGGACCTTTGTTCTACGGGCTCGGCATAACCCCATACAGAGCGCGAGGCTCGCCACAATGTGTTCCTGGTGTAAGCGACCTCGTGCTGAGCGCAGAGTGGAAGTGCGGAGATGACCGTTCAAACACCAATTTCGGCAGCAGACGACCTCACGGTCATCGAAGCAGGAAGCCTGCTCGCAGGAGCCTACTGCGGCCAACTTCTGGCGGATTTTGGTGCTCGAGTGATTAAGCTCGAACCCCCAGGCCGCGTAAGGGATCCTCTTAGACAGTGGGGGCACGTTGCTGACGATGGCGAGGGCCTGTATCCGTCAGTTCTGCACAGAGGCAAAGAGTTGATGACCCTCGATCTGTCGACGCGCCGAGGCAAGGCAATACTAGAGGACCTTTTGTCGGACGCCGATCTCTTCATTGAGAACTTTCGGCCCGGAACCCTCGAGAAATGGGGCCTTGACCCGAATGGACTCATCGATATGAACCCACAGTTGGTTGTAATACGAGTGTCCGGGTACGGACAAACTGGCCCATACTCTCGTCGCCCGGCATTCGGTGCGATTGCCGAGGCGATGGGTGGGCTTAGGGCGACTACCGGATTCAAGGACCGCCCACCTGTGCGTGCTGGTGTGAGCATAGGTGACGAACTGGCGGGTCTTTTTGGGGCCCTGGGGGGGCTGCTCGCGACGCACGCCCGTAATCGCGGAGTCGGCGGCCAAATTGTTGACGTTGCGATCTACGAATCAGTATTGGCGATAATGGAGGATCTTCTACCGGTCTACGACGCTCTCGGAGTAACCAAGGAGCCATCTGGCACCGGCTTCGACCGGGCGGCACCGTCGAACATATACGCTACAAGCGATGGGGCGTGGATACTCGTCGCGGCACCCACCGACCGAATGTTCAACATGCTTGCCCGAGCCCTAAGTATGCCCGACCTGCCAACGAATGCGCATTTTGGGAATCAGGCGGAGCGGGCTCGGCACAAGACCGAGATCGATAAAATTGTCCAGGAATGGTGTTCACAACGGACTGCGACGCAAGCGCTGGAGATTCTTGTTGAAAACGATGTTCCGTGCGGTCGTGTAAATACCGCCTCAGACATCTTTTTGGATCCGCACATTCAGGAACGCGAAATGATTCTTGAAATGCAGGATTCGCGCTTCGGTACGCTCAAGATGCATGGTGTTGTTCCCAAGCTCAGCAAAACTCCAGGTGCTGTCAGGCACGCCGGGCGCGATAGAGGTCATGACACCAGGAAGATCCTTGCGGAGCGTGGATACACGGCTTCCGAAATGGAGGCACTGTATCGTGACAAAATTGTCTGACCACCCCCTCTATGCCCATAGTCGGGATCGCTCCATTCATGCCCACGGGGACTCGGTTGCCTCACGGGAAATCCGCGAGGAACGACCCGTTGTCAGACTGATATCGCGAATTGTGGCTTTGACTTGGATGCAGGCACTAGCCTCCTTGGCGCTGGGTATTGGATTGTGGGAACTGGCAGTTAGAGTATTGAACCCCCCCAAGATATACATCGTAGCTCCATCGGAGATCGCAGCTACCTTCATAGATATGCTGCTTGATGGTGAATTGGTCTATCACATTCAAGTCAGTGGGCTAGAATTCATTTTAGGGTATGGCTTGGCTGTGGTCCTAGGTATCACGCTAGGTATCTTCCTTGCCCTCGTAAGGCCGGTTAGGATTTTTCTGGCCCCGTGGATGTCGGCTCTGTACAGTACCCCTATTCTGGCGCTTGGGCCTCTATTCATTGTCTCTCTCGGAATCGGGATTCTGTCGAAGGTTGTAATTATCTTTCTGGTTTGCGTATTTCCGATCATGATTAGCACGCAGGTCGCTGTAAGTCAGGTGGACCCCAGCCTACTGACCATGGCGCGTTCATTCTCCCTTTCCCCGGTACAGATCATATGGAAGGTGCGATTTAGGTACGCCTTCCCAAACGTCATCGCTGGACTGCGCGTTGCATCGGCACGGGGTCTCGTAGGAATTGTTGTCGGTGAGCTCTTTGGCGCACGGGCGGGGCTTGGATACCTTGTCATTACGTCGAGCCAGGTCTTTCAAACGGCACGGGTCTTCGTCGCTGTAACTGTGCTCGCGGGTGCCGGAATAGTGATGAACGGTCTGTTTAGCCGGTTGGAAGAGAAGCTCGCTCCATGGAAGGAGTAACGAAGTGCCACGTCATCTAGGCGGCAATATGGCGGTCGATAAAGGCCAGTCATACCTAAAGGAACATACACTCAATCAGCGTGCCCTTGGGTCGTCTGTGGGGCCTTTTGTAGAAATCATCACGCCAACGAAGGTCAAACGTTTCTGTGATGCTCTTGGCGATCACAACCCACTCTTCCTAGACCCTGCGTACGCAGCACAGACGCCTCTGAGGCGTCCTATCGCGCCGCCCACCTATGTGAACACTTTTCGCCGCAATAAGACGCAGCTGCTTATTAACGAGCTAGGTGTTGAAATGGGGCGGTTATTACACGGTGATGAATCAATTCGATACTCCTCACCACTATATGTCGGAGACGCTATTACTTATACGCTTCAAATCGTCGAGCTTAGCCGTAAGGCCACCAAATCGTATGGATTGATGGAGTACTTCGTCATTGAACTTCGCTGCCATAGGGCGAGTGGTCCTGCCGCGCTGGTCCGGCAATCCTTCTTCATGCGTCCTCTAGACAAGCCAAGGGATGGGGAAGAGTGAACCCGATGAAACCAGGTGAACGAAGAGATTATCTTGAATCGGAGGGTCGCCAGACCATGACGGCGGCACCCCAATTTTCAGACGTCGTGATCGGGATGTCGATCGGGACTCTCACCAAACCGGAGATTACGCGATTCGACCTGGTGCGATACGCCGTGGCCTCAGGTGACTTCAATCCGTCTCACGTGGACGAAGTCAGAGCACAGGCAGAGGGCATGGGCGGGGTCTTCGCTCATGGGATGATCGGAACTGGGTACATGGGCCAATTGGTAACCGATTGGCTTCAAGCTGGAAGGTTGTTGTCACTCACGGTCCGGTCGACGGTTCTTGTACGCCCGGGGGACATCCTAACGGTCGAGGGGACCGTGGAGCATAAGCGTGTTGAGGAGGGCGTCTGCGTGGCTCAGATCGCCTTGACCTGTCGGAATCAACGCGGCCAACAGACCCATGAGGGGACTGCGGAAGTAGAACTGCCCGGCACGACGATAGTTGAGCCCGGCACTGAGCGCGATCCCCGCGTGGCATGGCGGGTAATTGGTTAATGGACGGTCAGCCACGCTATATGTCATTGGAGGCAAGTTATGGCTGAAGCGAAATACGCGCCGAGCGTCGGCGCGCAAACGGAAACTGCATCGTTTCTTCTTGAGGCCTGGCACGCGCGAGAGTTTCGATTCGCACTCGGCGGCGATGTTACACACAGTGAGGGCCTAGGATCCTACGCCCCGTCCACTATCGTGCACTGCCTCAGAGATGGGAAAATGAAACTCCTGGGAGATATGAACGTTGACTTTTCTCGACTTTTACACGCCGAACAGGTCATAGAATACGTCCGATGGCCCAGATTGGGCGAACGGCTGAACTACGAGATCGTGGTCACGAACGCCTTCACACGTGAGGGTCGCCGCGGTGGCACGATGGATTTCTTCACACTTGATATTCCGTGTCGAGACGAGTCGGGTCGGGTCGTGATGATCGGCCGTCAAACATTTCTTGAAGTAGAAAGTGGCATGGAATCGCGAGCTAGGGACGTCAAGGTGGAGGTGCCCGACAGAACACCCGAGACTTCGGCATCTAGGAGTTTCGACCGAGGACCAGTGGATCGCATTCAGATAGCACGCTACGCCGGGGCTTCGGGCGACTACAACCGAGTGCATGTCGATGAACCCTTTGCGGTTGCGTCAGGCCGACCCAGTGTTTGGGCACATGGGATGATGGGAATGGGATTCCTGGGCGACCTTTTAACAGGCATGGTTGCTCGCGACCAGATCAAGTCGTTCTCGTGCCGATTCGTTAATTTGGTCTTTCCCGGAGACGTCCTCCGTTGTTCCTCAGAAGTCATAGACAGGGAACCAGATAGTGGGGGACTTGTGGAGTCGGGAGGGCGCATCAGTCTACGGGCTGAAAAAGTCGACGGCGAAGAGGCAGGGTCTGTTACGCACGAAGGCTGGGCTGAAGTTGCGTTAGGAGCATAGGAATATGACTGAAGGGCATCCGGTGAATGCGTCGGCTGGATATCGGCTGAGGGCACGTGCGCAGGGTCCGAAGAACAAGAAGGTCCGAGCCAGCCTTGAGCAAATTGACCCTGATATTGCTACTTGGGTTGATGAGTTCGCATTTGGTGAAGTGTGGGACCGACCTGGCCTCTCATTCGAAGAGAGAATGATCGTGGCGATCAGTCTGCTTGCTGGGCAGGGAAATGGGCCGCAATTGCGCACCTATCTGTTTGGGGCCGTCCACGCAGGTATTGAAGACGCCCGAATTAGGGAGTGTTTGATCATGTGTTCGGTCTATGTCGGCTTCCCCGCATGCATTGCCGCCTTGGCAGTTTGGAAGGAGGTTAAGGATTCGATCGAGCGTGCGGAGGGGGCGGGCGCGCCTGGGTAAGGAGTGAAGCATGTGACTAAGGTATTGACTGTTGAAAAGGCGTTCTCGGACGTGCCGACATCGAACATCCTTGTTGCGGTGGGTGGCGTGTTGACTGAGAATCGTCCGGTTGCGCTCCAGCGCGAACTGCTTCGGCGAGGAGCAGCCCGCCTCAGATATGTGTCCTTTGCCGCAGCTGGCTATGACCTAGATCTTATGATCGCAGCTGGTGCGGTAGCGGAGACCTTTGTTCCGGCGGTTACATTTGATCGCCTCGGCACCGCTCCGAGTTTTCGTCGCGCCGCAGAAACAAAGACGATCACTGCCCACATTGTGGACGTCGCGACTATTATGGCAGGCTACTTCGCAGCTGCGGAGGGTTTACCGTTCCACCCGGTTACCGCCGTTGGCGGCTCTGACGTGACATCTGTAAATCCGCTCTTGAAGTCAATTCGCTCACCGTTCAACACCGGTTCAGATGAGGAGTCTACTGTTTATGCTGTCGCGGCCATTGTGCCGGATCTAGTCCTGATCCATTGTCAAGAGGCCGACGTAAAAGGTAATTGCCGCGTCCTGGGCAGTACTGCATTGGCTGAGCGTATGCTGGCTAGAACCGGCGCGCGAGTGATAGTCAGTTGTGAAAGGGTAGTACCTACCGAGGTATTTGAACAGGCGCCCCATGCAACGACAATACCAGGCATGTACGTGGATGCTGTCTGTTGTATTCCCGGTGGCGCACATCCTACTTCAAGTCCGCTCTACTACAATAGCGACCAGCAGCACATTCTGAAATACTTGAGCGTTGCCAGGGCGGCGGCTTCCGGGGACGAGGATTTACTGGATCGATATCTCGACTGCTACGTCAAAAAATATCGTACCGCGCTCGATTATCTGAGACGCGTCGTTGACGTGGATGGGTGGAAGGGCTGGCAAAGCATTGATGTTGAATGAGCTTTCGGAGGAGGTCCTGGCTCTATCGGCGTCAGAGTCCATTGCGATAATCCTTTCTCGTGAACTCAAGAACGACGATGTCGGTGCTTGGGGTGTGGGATCCCTGATCCCCATGGCGGCGGTTCTGCTGGCTCGTAGTGGGCATGCGCCTGGTATCACTATTGGAGGCGAAAGGACCTACAACCCAAAGCCGAGTTTAAACAATGGCCTCGACGACCCGACAATGATGTCCCGCGCGGAAGCACTGGAGGGGTATTGGGAGCTTTTCGGCCACTGGCACAAGGGCGTGGACTTCTTTTGCTTCAGCGGGATGCAAGTGGATGCTTTTGGGAACCTAAATCTGCATTTGATTGGTAATGATTGGCTGAACCCGATCGTTCGTGGACCAGGAGTTCCAAACGTTTCCCTAAGCGGCACCTGTGGTAGGACCTACCTCTTCTTTACGGAGCATTCTAAGCGTCGTTTCGTTGAACGTGTTGACTTCATTTCAATCCCCGGCCATATAGATCAAGATGGACGTGCGGCGAAGGGATTGCTCGGCGCAGGTCCCAGGAAGTGTGTTACCCCACTATGTGTTTTTGAGTTCTCTCCGGTCACGTTTCGAATGTATATCGCATCCGTACATTCAGGCGTTGACATTGCAACAGTGGTTGATGCAACCGGCTTTAACATCTCAGTGGACGGAAATGTTCCGATAACTCCACCACCGAGCCGGGAAGAGGTATGGCGGCTACGGGCGCTTGTCGATCCTAAGGGGTTGCTTCGGCAATGATCCCCGATTCCGTGCCCACGGACAGCATGTATAGGTCTCTACCCGGTAACGTCAGCTTCACCGTGAGACCTGGATGAGAATTTTGCCGAAGCCAACCGTCGATTCCATCATGCGCAGCGCTCGGCTTGTTTCGTCGAGGTCGAAACGTTCCGCAATTACTGGGCGAATATCGTGCGTTGTGACGAAGTCAAGCATGGCGGTGAAGTCTCTCGGACTGCCAGTAGCCGTGCCGAGAATGTCTATGTGCTTAAGGAAGACCCGGGGCAACAACAGTTCGGGAACTGGTCCGGCGGTCGCCCCGATGGAGACCGCCCGTCCACCAATTCGAATCATGCGAAGAAGTGAGTTGAATTGTGTGCCTCCGATCGTGTCCAGCACGACATCAGCGGGCCCCGCCATCGCGTGTAAATCTTTGGGCCAGTTGTTCGAGCGATAGTTAACCCCGCCCTCGGCTCCGAGTGTTCGGGCGGTCTCGAGCTTCTCATCGCTTCCGGACGTCACGTATACGCGTGCTCCTAGTGCCACGGCGATCTGGACGCAGAGGCTTGCAACTCCTCCTCCTACACCAGGAACAATTACTGTCTCTCCGGACATCACTCGTCCGCGCGAGACTACCGCTCGGTAGGCCGTTACGCCAGCCATGGGGAGCGCCGCTGCCTCATCACGGCTGAGGTGTGACGGCTTGGCGTGCACATTGGCTGCAGGAAGCGCAATGTACTCGGCAAGCGTTCCGTCCTGCGGCATGCCCAAGAGGCTGATTCCTGCGTCGGATGGCGCTCGGTCGTCCTGCCCCCACCCGAGCGTGGGGTCGAGGACCACGTCGCCGGCAGGCCAGCTTCCTCCCCTATCTTCCATTTCCACAACCTCACCCACTGCGTCGGACCCAAGGATGCATGGAACTCTGATCCCCGGATATTGCCCGTAACTCAGGAACAGGTCCCTGCGGTTCAGCGCAGCGGTGTGCACACGAACTAGGGCCTCTCCCGGATTTGGAGTCGGGCGCGGTACATCGGCGCTGGTGTTGAGTTCGTCGGGGCCGCCGGGTCCTTCGAGGACAACCGCTCTCATTTTGCCCCCATCCGCGATGTGCCGTCGATCCGCGTCGTGTCTCCGTTGATCATCTGATCCTCTACGATCTGGGTAACGGTGATGTGAGAGGGTTCGCCGCTGCGTGGAACAAGCAGCACTTCAACCAAGGCTCTCAGAAACCGGACGG
>CAZCSK010000050.1:0-13919 GCA_964501265.1 uncultured Actinomycetes bacterium | reverse complement strand
CCGACCTGCGATATGCGATCCCCGACATCAATGCCGTAATCGACGCGGCCCACGCACGTCCTTCGTCTGAGTCGTAGGCAACGCCCTGATCCATCAAGAGGGCGCCGAGGTCGGTGTACCCAAGGCCCAGTTCCCGGTACTGCGAGACCATGTTGCTGATCTTTTCCGTTGGGTACTCGGCGTTGGTCACCGAGATGTCCATTGCGGTAAGAGTGGTCTCCACTGCCGATACAAACGCGTCAACCTGAAACTCGCCGGCAGCATCAACAAACTTCGTCAAACGAAGGCTAGCCAAATTACACGATGTATTCGCGGGGCGACAAAATTCCGCGCATGGGTTAGTTGCACGAATCGGGCCCTCAGCTGGAGACGTGTGCCAGCTATTTAGAGTTCCCATGTAAAAGACTCCGGGGTCGGCGCATTCCCATGCTGCTTCGGCTATCTTGCGCATCAGACCGCGGGCTTTCACCGTTTCCAGGACGCGGCCGTCCTTCACCGCTTTGAGATCCCAGTCCTTGTCGTCGACGTAGGTCTGAAGAAACTCATCGCTTAGGCCAACCGAGTTGTTGGCGTTTTGATACTGGATCGAATGGGAGTCCTTTCCATCCAGGTCCATGTCGAAACCTGCCTCACGCAATGCGCGGGCCTTGCGTTCCTCCTGGACCTTGCAATCAATGAACTCCTCGATGTCGGGGTGTTCGACATCTAGAACAACCATCTTTGCCGCTCGACGAGTTGATCCGCCCGACTTGATAGTGCCGGCGGAGGCGTCGGCGCCGCGCATAAAGGAAACCGGGCCCGAAGCAGTGCCACCTGTAGTCAGTTGTTCTTTGGAGGAGCGCAGTTTAGAAAGGTTGATACCTGCGCCGGAACCGGCCTTGAAGATCAAGCCCTCCTCGACGTACCAGTTGAGAATCGAGGACATCTCATCTTCCACATCGAGGATAAAGCACGCACTTGCACGAGGTTTCTCCACTAAGCCCACGTTGAACCACACCGGTGAGTTGAAGGCCATCTTCTGATTGACGAGAAGGTGAGTTAGTTCATTTTTGAACGTGGCCCGATCTTCCTCGGAGTCGAAGTAACGATCATCCGAACCCTTCTCGGTGTACCAATTCACCACACGCCCGATCATTTGACGCACCGAGCGCTCCCTCTGCGGAGTGCCCATGGGGCCACGGAAGTACTTTTGGGCAACGATGTTGGTGGCGTTTTGAGACCAGGCTACGGGAAACTCAACATCGGTCTGTTCGAAGGCGACCTTGTCGCCCGTCCCAATGCGAGCATCTCGTATCTCCCACTCGACTTCGTCCATAGGGTCCTGATCAGGTTTGGTGAAGAATCGCCTGAACAAACCACCCTCCTTAGGAACTCTGATGTCGATCGAGAGATCGTCACTGGTCTTCGCCACTGTTGTCCTCCTTTTGGGCCTACTTGACCACTATATATGGTGTTTTAGAGCTCCGCAGCACCCACATATAGATGCAGCACGTCAACTTACACCCCTGGGATTCCCAAGTCAATACAAGTTTTGAAAGTCGGGAGAAAATTTCTTACTCGGGCGGGAGAACGAGCCTCTGGCCGGGGTGCAATTGGGGAGTGGCGAGCCTATTTATAGTCAGAACGTCGTGGACGTACCGCCTGGGATCCTCGCCGTCGCCATTATGGCGCAGGGCCAGAGCCCAAAGACTCTCCCCGGGGAGCACAACGTGGATGGTAGCCGGCTTGGGGGCATCGGCAGACGCCCAAAGCCTAGGAGCCGCTAGGCCCAGGATGATCCCTGCCGCCAGTCCGACTATCAGCAGGCGCAGGCCCTGGCGGCGCAGGCGGGGCCGTAGGCTCTGGGCCGAACGTATGTTCATTGGTCAATGGTAAACCCGAACAGCTGTTCGAGTCAAGGCTTAAATCGAACAAATGTTTGCCTTCTTGGCTCCAGGTTGTTACACTTCGGGCGAACACTTGATCGACCCAGACAAATCCACCTAGAAAGGGAGGGACCACATGGACGGATCCGACCTCAGCGAGCGCCAACGGGCGATCCTCGACTTCATAGTTGCCGCCGTAGAGGACCGGGGTTTTCCCCCTGCAGTGCGAGAAATCGGTGAAGCGGTTGGACTCAATTCACCGAGCACCGTACATTCTCATCTCGGAGTGCTGGAGGAGAAGGGCTACTTGCGACGCGATCCGTCCAAGCCCCGCGCCATTGAGGTGCTGTGGGAACGGGACAACGGAGTTATGGAGGACCGCCCAGGAGTTCGCAACCTCCCCGTTTACGGCCGTATTGCAGCGGGGCCAACCTCACTTGCCGAACAAACTTTTGAGTCAGTTCTTCCGGTTCCCAAGGACTTTATATCCGACACCGCTCACTTCGTGCTGACTGTAAACGGCGAGAGCATGATCGATGCGGGTATTCTCGACGGTGACTACATAGTCATTCGCGCTCAACCCGATGCCCAAAACGGCGACATCGTGGTGGCCCAAATTACCGGGGAGACTGGGGAATCTGAAGCAACCGTCAAAAGATTCCGCCGTGAAGGCGGCAAGGTCATCCTCGTCCCCGAGAACCCCACGATGGAACCCTTCGAAGCCCCGGCCGATACCCGCGTCCTCGGCAAGGTCGTTGCGGTCATGCGCAGTCTCTTGTAGAAGGCGGCTTTTCGTCGCGGTTTGCGCCGCGAGTCTCATATTCGCAGGTTGTTTTACCTCTGGGATTCCTCGTCGAGACGACTCTCGCGCCAGAATCGTTCAAAGGATCCAAACGCTTTTGACAAGCAGAAACGCCGCATTGCTTCGGGGCGATATCGATGGCTATTTGCGTCCCTTAACCCCTGACGGCGAGACCCTTGAGCGTCCTTTGGCCGAGGGATCGGCCCAGGCTCCCCTCTCCTTGAGGCGACTCGAACTTGAGGAAAATTCCGTTGTTGATGCTCCCGGTTCTGACTCATTAGCAAATGTGCGCGTCGCCTTCACTTACCGGTACGAAGGACTGCCGGCCGACAATATCTTTACCCTCCCGCTCAGGTACGACTTCCGCGAAGACTCTAAGGCCGTGAGGATCACCGGTTCGAGACTAGAAGAAGGCGCTACATCGCCGATGTGGGCAACGGGGCCTATCGAAACGCTTCGGTCGCCGAATTTTCTCGCTCTCTATCGTCCCGGCCTCCCCCGCGCTGCCAAGACACTGGAGCAAGCAGAGAAAGCCCGCTCGCAGCTCGAAGGCAAGATCACTTTCCCCCTGGAGAGCGGCTATGTCTTGCTCATGGCGCGCGACAGAACCGAGTATGAATCACTATCCAACCGCGAGGCTCCCGTGTCCGCCATCGCGCAAGCAGAGACTTCCTTCGAGGTAAAGCCGGATTCGATCCGAGTCCTTTCCCGCCAGATCGTCGTCAACGTTCAGAAACTCTTCGAGGAAGGAGACGCCGACGAGACCTTCAGACATGAACTCGCCCATTTGGCGCTTGCAACTCTCACTCGCCCATTTACGCCAGCGTGGGTGTCGGAGTCAGCGGCGATGTATATGGCCGGGACGCGGCCTCGGCGAGTCTGGATACAGGGCCTGCGGACCGGTCGATTCGACAAAATGACATTTGGTGCTCTCACGACCAAGACGTCCTTGGGCGCAGGGGACCCGACCGGCGAGGCAGCGACCTACGAGTACGCCTATTCGGCCGCGGCCGCCTGGTATCTCGTAGAGACGTTCGGTGCAGAAAAGTATTTCGAGTTCTATAAGTCGTACACCGATTATCCGGCCCGCGACCTGTACGCAAGGCTGCCGGGCGACCGAATTGCGAACGATTCGGAAGAGGTCTTCGCGACGATCGCAGCGGAGCGCACTCCGGTGGCCCTCAGGGCGATTTTTGGTCTCTCGGATGCCGACCTCGACCAAAAGGTCCGCACGTGGATACGAACCGCAGGGATAAAGGCATGACCTATCGGATACGGTCGGCGGCTGCCTTGAGGCTTTCGATTACTTCCCGTTTTGCTCGCACCGACAATGTCATACCCTCTGCGGAATGGGTCTCGCTCAAGACCTCCGCTCGCTCGTGCAGGAGGCTTCGTAGGTTGGCATTTGCGAAGGGAATCTCAAATTCGGCCACCTCGAGATGTTTTGAAACCTGGCCGGTGATGACCTCAAGCAATTCGCTCATGCCCTCTTTGGTCGTCCCCGACACCAGCACTCCCGACGGAAACATTCGTAGGGCCCTCTGCCTGGTCTCGGAGTTCAATAGGTCGCATTTGTTCAAGGCGACCATCCTGGGAATGGTGCCGGCGCCGATCTCTGCCAGGACCTCTTCGACGGCCGCGGCCTGAGCATGGGGCTCCGCAAGGGATGCGTCCACAACGTGGACCAGTAGATCGGCAAGGATTGATTCCTCAAGAGTGGATCGGAAGGCCTCGATCAATTGGTGCGGGAGCTTGCGGACGAAACCCACCGTATCGGTCAGCACCGCGGGCCGTCCCGACGACAATTGCAGTTTGCGCGCGGCCGGGTCAAGCGTTGAAAACAAGCGGTCTTCTACCTTGGCGTCTGAGTCGGTGAGGGCGTTTAGAACAGTCGACTTGCCTGCGTTGGTGTAGCCGACCAAAGAGATCTGAGGGATCCCAGACTCCAACCTCCCCTTTCGCTTGACTGCTCTCGCGCGTTCGACGTCTTTGAGTTCGGAGCGCACTTTCGAGAGCCGACGGCTGATGCGACGGCGGTCGACTTCGAGCTTGGTCTCGCCCGGCCCCCTGGTTCCAAGTCCGGCTCCCCCCCGGCCGCCACCGATACGGCTCATCACATCACCCCAACCTCGTAGACGCGGAACCATGTAGTTGATTTGCGCCAGTTCGACCTGCAATTTCCCTTCTGAGGAATGGGCGTGCTGAGCAAAGACGTCGAGAATGAGTCCGGTTCGATCGATGATCTTCATCGCGTCGGCGGCAAGCGGGTTCACGCCGGCAAGGTCTTCGAGGTTACGGCCTTGCGCGGGCGCGAGTTCGTCGTCGAAGATGATGGCGTGCGCCTTGAGCGCTCGAGCGGCCTCGACTATTTCATTCGCCTTGCCTTTTCCGATGTACGTGGCAGGATCCGGCGTTTGCCTTACCTGAACGAACCGTCCCACGTCCTGCGCACCTGCGGTCTCGGCAAGTTGGGCCAGTTCTTCCAGCGATTCTTCTGCGGCGTGAAGTTGGGCAGACGATCGAGCAAGCCCCACAAGCACGACTCGCTCGCGAGGGGTCATTACCGCTCTTTCAGGGCCCGCGCGATTCGGGTCATCCCCTCTTCGAGACGTTCGTCATCGATCGTTAAGGAAAAGCGAACATAACCCTCCCCATTCGCGCCGTAACCCGAGCCGGGCGCCACAACGACTCCGGCCGTTTCTAGCAAAAACTCGGTGAATCCGGCGGAAGTTTCGCCTTCAGGAACAGGCGCCCAAACATAGATCGCGCCCTTTGGGGGCAAGAACATCATGCCGGCTGAGTTCAAAGCATCAACAACAAAGTCCCTGCGCCTTTGGTACACCGCGATCGTTTCCTTCAGCGCGTCGTCGGGACCTTCGAGCGCGGCGATTCCCGCCTGTTGCAACGCATTGAATATCCCCGAATCGATGTTGGTCTTGACGCGCCCTAAAGCCTCTATGGCCACCGAGGATCCGGCCGCCCAACCCACCCGCCAGCCAGTCATGTTGTAGGTCTTGGAGAGCGACCCGAACTCCAGTGTCACATCCTTGGATCCGGGCGCCTGCAGGGCGCTGGGGGCCTTGTAGCCGTCGTACGTGATTTCGGTGTAGGCGGCATCGTGCGCGAACAGCAAGTCGTGCGTACGACAAAACGCCGCGGCTTCCGTCAGTAATTGCAAATCACATACGGCCGCCGTCGGGTTAGACGGGTAATTCAGCCAAAGAATCTTCGAGTTCCGCGCGTCCTCGGTGGCGATCTCGTCCAGACGCGGTAGGAACTGATCCTCGGGGCGAAGAGGAACCGATATCACCTTGCCTCCCGAAAGAATCGTGCTCGCTTCGTAAACGGGGTAGCCAGGATCTGCGCACAGGACCGAATCCCCCGGGTCGACGAACGCGGTGGCAAGGTGAGCGATCCCCTCCTTCGATCCGAGCAGCGGAAGGATCTCCGTCTTCGAATCGAGATCCACTCCAAAGCGCCGTTTGTAATGGGCCGCTATGGCCTCGCGAAACTCATCCATCCCGTAATAGGAGGGATATCTGTGAGTCGAGGAGTCGGCCATTGCCTTCTGACCTGCCTCCACGATATGAGCGGGAGTGGGGCGGTCGGGGTCCCCGATACCAAACGAGATGACATCCACCCCTTTTGCCCGCGCCTCGGAAACCTTACGGTCAAGGGATGCAAACAGATATGGCGGCAGGGACTCGATGCGTTTCGCAGTTCTCATGTAATTGTCCCGTCAAAAACATGCTCTGCCGGACCGGTCATGAAGAGCCGGCCATCGTGATCGCGTTCGATTAGCAGGTCTCCCCCGAGAGTTCGTACAGTCGCTCTGTCGAGCCCGCTGGCGACGAGCGCTGCGCAAGAACATGTCCCCGACGAGAGAGTCACACCCACGCCTCTCTCCCAGATTCGCAAATGCAGGGCGTCCTTTTTGACCTCGACAAACTCAACATTTGTGCGATTGGGGAACGTTGGATCGTTCTCGATGCGAGGCCCAATTTCCGTCACGGGGGCCGCTTCTATGTCATCCACGAAAGTCACGGCGTGAGGGTTTCCGGTGGAGACTCGCTTCCAGGTATATCCGAGTAGTTCCACTTCAGGTTCCTGCGATGGGATTCCCATATCGCCTCGTACCGACGTCACGCTGCCACCGGTTACCGTCATCTCTAGTACCTTGATCTCCCCGCCCGCCTCGACTTTAACGACCGTGTCGGGATGCAGTTTGCGGTCATAAAGAAATTTCGCAACACACCGCAGACCATTACCTGAGACCTCTGCGAGGCTCCCGTCCGAATTGAATAGAACAAAGGAAAAGTCGGCCACCTCGGATGAGTCGATTTGGATGACACCATCGGCCCCCACTCCGTAGTTGCGATTGCACATACGCCTTGCAAGCTCGGCGTTCATCGGCTGGCGGTACACCAACAGAAAGTCGTTGCCGTGTCCGTGGTATTTCGAAAACTCTGTCACTCAGCCTCCATTAAATATTGGGCCGCATCTTCCCTTGAATCGAACCAGCGGATTCGCGAGTCAGCCTTGAACCACGTCATTTGCCGCCTCGCGAACGCTCTGGTAGCCCGCTTCGTTGCGTCAATGGCCTCCTCGAGAGTTACCAGGCCGTCGAGATACTCAAGGATTTGAGCATATCCGAGGGCCTGCACAGAAGTGAGCGACGCGCGGCATCCCGCAGCCAGGAGTGCGGAAACCTCATCCACCAATCCGTATGCAACCAACTTATCGACCCTTTCATCAATTCTTCGGTCGAGTTCGTCTCGTTCCACTTTTACACCCGACGCTAGCAGGTCGTAGATTGACTCACGACTGTCCCACGCTGTTCGAAAGGTACTGAATAGGCGGCCGGTGACCTCGCGTACTTCGAGAGCCCTTATCGTCCTTCGAACGTTGACGGGATGTATCCGTTTGGCGGCCTCCGGGTCCACCTTAGCGAGTCGTTCATGCAACGCCTGCGCACCGAGCAGGTGCTCCTCGGCCTCGATCCTCCTCCGGACCTCAGGGTCGGTGGCCGGGAATTCCAACGGGTCTATGACGGCTCGGTAATAGAGGCCCGATCCACCGACCAGTAGAGGAAGCTTGCCGCGCGACGCAACTTCGCGGCAGGCCTCTCGAGCCCGGATCTGAAACTGGGCGACCGTAAGAGTTTCGTGCGGCTCAGCAATGTCGATCATGTGGTGCGGCACTCTGCGACGGTCTTCGAGAGATGGCTTTGCAGTTCCAATGTCCATTCCGCGGTAGACGCAAGCCGAATCGACGCTGACTATTTCCGCGCCCGTTGCCAAGGCCACCTGCATCGCCAGAGCGCTTTTGCCGGAGGCCGTCGGGCCGACGATCGCCGCCACCTTGATTTTAGGGTCCATGTTTACTTCGGGGGTTCGCAGCTTCTAGCGCGCCGGAATGGTCCGGCTGGGCGGCTGCTACCCCCCGCACCCCCAGTGTTAGCCGACGAGCTGGCCTTCCAAATGGTGTGGGGCCGCACGAGTCACCCTGACGTTGGCGAACTCGCCGGCTGGAGTGGATGCGGCAAAGTGAACGACTTTGCTCGTCCGGGTCCGGCCGGTAACTCTTGCTGGATCTTTCTTGGAAGGACCCTCCACAAGGACCTCGATAGTCTTGCCCACGACGCCCAAGTTGCGTTCCAGGCCAATTTGCTCCTGAGCTTTCATAAGACGATCGAAGCGCTCCTTCACGGTGGTTTTGTCGATCTGATTTCCCATGACGGCGGCGGCAGTGCCGGGCCGAGGTGAGTACTGGAATATGTATGCCGCGTCGTACCCAACGTTTACCACCAGATCGAGAGTCTGCTCGAAGTCCTCTTCGGTCTCACCGGGAAATCCGATAATGATGTCGGTGGTAAGGGCAAGCCCCTCGATGAGGTCGCGAGCCATTGCCACTTTCTCCAGATACTTCTCACGGCTGTAGGACCGCTTCATCAACTTAAGAATCCGATTGGATCCCGACTGCACTGGCAAATGCAGATGCTCGCAAACCACCGACGACTCAGCCATGGCCCTTGCCACAGGCTCCCGAAAATCCTTGGGGTGGGGCGACGTATACCGGACACGGCGCAATCCATCAATTCCGTCCAGAGCCCGAAGCAGATCCGCGAATCGTGGAGTGCCGTAGATGTCACGGCCGTAGGAATTTACGTTTTGCCCCAGCAAAGTAACTTCGACTATCCCCGTTTCCACGGCGTCCTTCACTTCTGCCAGAACATCCGAGAGCCGCCTCGACGTTTCCACTCCTCGCACAGATGGCACGATGCAGAAAGTGCAGGAGTTGTTACATCCGAACTGAATGGCAATCCACGCATGAAAGAGCGAGCCTCGGCGAGCAGGCAGGGCTGACGGAAAAATGCTCAGAGTCTCGGCGAATTCGACGACGGGGATCCCTTGCTCTTCCGCTTGACGCAAGAGGCCCGGCAGGGCCTCGATGTTCCGCGTGCCGAATACTCCATCCACCCACGGCGCACGCTCGACAATCAGGCCTCGGTCCTTTTCGGCCAGACAACCGCCCACAAGAATCTTCATATCTGGGCGAGATTCCTTGAGGGCCTTGACCCGCCCCAGGTTGCCGTAGAGCTTGTTGTCGGCGTTCTCCCTGATGGCGCAAGTATTGAAAATAACGACGTCCGCAGTCTCGACGGCATCGGAGGGCCGGTAGCCGGAGACCTCCAGGAGCCCGGCCATCCTTTCCGAGTCGTGTTCGTTCATCTGGCAGCCGTGCGTTCGGATCCAGTAGGTCTTAGTCATTGAGGCTCAAGTCTAGAACCACTTCTTCTTTTTGAAGTACAGATACAGCAGACTGCAGGAGACAAACATCAAACCTAAGGCAAACCAAAAACCGAAAAGCGTTTGGTCTTTGGGCACTAGGGTGAAGTTCATCCCGTAGATCCCTGCGATCGTGGTGGCGAGCCCGAGGACTGCTGCCCAGCCTGTGATCTTCTTCATTATCGTGTTGAGGTTGTTTGCGGTCATCGAAAGATGCACATCGAGAACGCTCGCCAGCAACTCGCGCATCACTTCAATCGAATCGGCCACTCGCAGAGTGTGGTCGAAAACGTCCTGGAAGTAGGGCACCATGGCGTCGCCAAACACGGCTGGCTCTCTTCGAGACAGAATGGTCATAACATGTGTAAGCGGTACAACCAGGCGTCTGACCTCCACTAGAACTTTGCGCAGGTCGAGCAGGTCTTCCTGAACAGATTCCGCTTGGTCCGATCGCAGAACTGCATCTTCGAATTCCTCGATCTGGTCGGACAGTCCGTCAACCACAACGAAATAATCGTCGACGATTACGTCGAGCAACCCGTGCAGCAAGGGTCCGACGCCTCCATTGCCGAGGTTGGTCATCGAGTCCCACTTTGCGAGTACCGGGCCCATAGGCAGAACGGGTTCCTTGCGCACTGTGATGATGTAACGGTCTCCGAAGAAGACGTCCACCTCGGATTGGACCACTGCAGCCCCATCGAGCTTCAACGCATACAGGACCAGGAAAGTGTGGTTGTCGTAGTGCTCGATCTTGGGTCGCTGGTGAGGCTTCGTTGCGTCCTCGATAGCGAGATCGTGCAGCCCGAACTCCTCGGCTAGCAACCCCAGATCGGATGCCTGCGGCGCCGCCAGGTCGAGCCAGACATGCGTCCCCGATTCCTGGAGGTGGTCCGACACCAGCGCAGAGTCGAAATCGCTCTCTGCCAGCTTGCCGTCGCGATAGAGCCTCGTCGAGATCACGGGGCTACTTCGCGTATTCAACAGCCCGTGACTCGCGGATGACCGTCACCTTGATCTGGCCGGGATACTGGAGTTCCTCCTCGATCTTTTTGGCCACATCACGCGCTAGAACCTCGGCCTGCAGATCGTCGATGTCGCCGGGCCGGACCATGATGCGAACTTCGCGCCCGGCTTGCATGGCGTAGCACTTGTCGACACCTTCGAACGCATTGGCAAGCTCCTCGAGCCGTTCGAGTCTCTTGACGTAAGTCTCGAGGGTCTCCCGGCGTGCTCCCGGACGCGCGCTTGAGATGGCATCGGCGGTTTGCGTTAGGACTGCCTCTATCGTCTTTTGCTCAACCTCGCCGTGATGGGCCTCGATGGCATGAACGACATCCGGCGATTCCTTTAGCCGGCGAGCAAGTTCGGCGCCGATCATCGCGTGCGACCCTTCGACTTCGTGGCTGATGGCCTTGCCGATGTCGTGAAGCAGGGTGCAACGCTTCGCCAATGCGATATCGGTGCCCAGCTCCGCAGCAATAACCCCCGCTATCTGGGCAGCCTCAACGAGATGCTTTAGAACGTTCTGTCCGTAAGACGTCCGATAGTTCAGACGGCCGAGCACCTTCACCATTTCGGGATGGATGTCGGTAATCCCGACCTCCAGCACAGCCCATTCGCCGGCTTCTCGGACGGAGCGCTCCACCTCCGTCTTGGACTTTTCGTGGGTCTCTTCAATCCGCCCGGGTTGGATTCGGCCGTCCGCGATCAATTTCACGAGAGTCAGTCGCGCCGCCTCTCGCCGAACGGGGTCGAAGCAGGAAAGCACGACCGATCCAGGGGTGTCGTCGATAAGGATATTGGTGCCGGTCGCAGCTTCGAAGGCCCGGATATTGCGGCCCTCGCGGCCAATGATGCGTCCCTTCATCTCATCGTTTGCGAGCGTCACCACTGAAGTGGAGTTCTCGGTTGTCTCCTCTGTTGCAACCCGCTGGATCGCGATCATCACGATCTTTCGAGCCCGGCGCTCTGCCTCTTCCCGGGCTTGCGCCTCGATGTCGCGGACCAAAGACATCGCATCTCTCTTGGCGTCATTTTCGATTTGACCCACGAGCATCTGCTTGGCGTCGGCAGTCGACATTCCGGCGATCCGCTCGAGTTCGGCCTTGTGACGCGTCAGGGCCCCGTCCAGCTCCTGTTTCGCTAAATCCATACTGGTTTCCTTGTCGGCCACAGAGCGCTCTTTGGATTCCAGTCGCCGGGCCATCTGATCCAAGGTCTCCTCCCGCTGATTGACGCGGGTCTCTTTCTTTTGAACCTCGCTGGTTCGCTCCTTGGCTCCCTTCTCGGCCTCCTCACGGATCTTGAGGGCCAAATCCTTAGCTTCGAGTTCTGCCTGAGTCTTCACTCTCTCGGCGTCACGCTGAGCGTTATCCAACTCGTCTTTCGCGCGCGCCTGAGCTGACCCCACGCGTCGTTGAACGATTTGGGCGTTCACAACAAATCCGATCAAGGCGCCGAAAATAAGGCCCCCGATCGCGAGTACCGCTTCCATATTGGCCTCCTAAGCACGAAAAAAACCGAGCTCTACGCTCGGCTAAGAAGTCGGTATGCGGTTAAAGGGAAACGCCAAGAATTAGCTTCTTAAGGTGAGTTCTCTCCTGGTTTTCGCTCTAAACCTCAGTTTTCTCTTGTCTGACAGCGGACTTTTTAAGTGTTCGTGTACAAGGCCGATGCTTTGACGCACCTACTTCACAGCCAGCACGTCCATCTTAGACTCGCCTTGGCATCGGGTCAAACACCTACAATTCATTCGTCCGAACCTTCTTCGGAGAGGGCCTTGCGGCAGACCTCTTTGACGATGTCGTAGTTGTACCCACGTCTGCCCAGGTACGCAGCCAGCCTTCGCTGTGCCACCTGGGGGGGCAAGTTCCTGAGCGCCCGGGCCCGAGTGATCGCCAACGTTAGGGCCCTGTCTCGTTCTTCTTCGCCTGAAGAATCGACCAATCCCGGTACCTCGGACAACCCTCGGAATTTGAGACCCGACCGAACCCGGCTGGCGGACTCGCCCCGTGAGCGGGCCCGCTCCGCCATGTCCGTGGCCAGTTCGGCGTCGTTGACCAGTGCCAACTCCTCGAGGCGATGCAGAACCTCCTCGATCGTCGCCTCAGGCGTTTGGGCTTGCTCAAGCTTGTCGCGCACTTCTGACTTCGACCGAGCTCGGGGGCCCAGGAACTTTAGAGCCAGGTTCATCGCGTCGTCGTAGAGGCTGGGCCGCAGACCCGGCTTGACCGTCGGCGTCATTGGGTGGCCCACTTAGGAATCCAACTCCTCTGCATCGGCCGGGACGTCCATTGCTTCGACCGGAACTCCCTCGGCCCCAGGAATGCCCATCGCAATCTTCACGCGGCTCTCGATTTCGGCGTACACGTCGGTGTGCTCCGAGAGAAACGCTTTCGTGTTCTCACGGCCCTGCCCGATCTGGTCGGCCTCAAACAGGTACCAGGACCCTGATTTGCTTACGATCCCCAGATCCACCGCGGTATCGAGCAGCGACCCTTCCTTTGATATGCCGTGGCCGTACTGGATATCGAACTCGGTCTGCCGGAACGGGGCACTGACCTTCGACTTCACGACCTTGACCCGAACTCGGGAACCGACCACCTCCTGACCATCCTTGAGGTTTTCGATCTTTCGAATGTCGAGGCGGACCGATGCGTAGAACTTGAGGGCCCGACCCCCTGGCGTGGTTTCAGGATTGCCCCATTGGACACCTATTTTTTCTCGGAGCTGGTTGATAAACACGATCATCGTGTTCGAGCGGCTCACGTTGCCCGCGAGCTTGCGCAGAGCCTGGCTCATCAAACGGGCTTGCAAACCCACATGGGTGTCGCCCATTTCTCCTTCGATCTCGGCCCTGGGCACGAGCGCGGCCACCGAATCGATCACGATCACATCGACCGCCCCCGACCGAACCAGCATGTCGGTGATTTCCAGCGCCTGCTCGCCGGTATCTGGTTGCGACACCAGAAGCTCGTCGACGTTGAGCCCGAGGTTGCGGGCGTAAACAACATCGAGTGCGTGCTCGGCATCCACGAAGGCGGCTATTCCGCCCCGCTTCTGCGCTTCCGCGATCACGTGAAGACACAACGTAGTTTTTCCGCTCGATTCCGGTCCGAAGACCTCTATGATTCGGCCGCGGGGAAGGCCCCCAATTCCTAGGGCCACATCCAAACCTAGGGACCCGGTGGGAATAACATCGACGGCCACGTGGCCCGATTCGCCCAACCGCATGATTGAGCCCTTCCCGAACTGCTTTTCGATCTGAGAGACCGTCATTTCCAATGACTTATCTCTTCCCGCCTGAGTCGTGGAGACTGTTACGCGGTCGGTGCTGCTGCTTCGATCAGATGCCATTTTCGCTTCCTTTCGGGTCTCGGCAGGCCCACGGCCTGCTCTGACATCCACAATAGAGATGGGGTATGACAAATTTAGGCGAACATCTGTTCGATTACAAGGATTCTT
>CAZCSK010000049.1:0-14168 GCA_964501265.1 uncultured Actinomycetes bacterium | reverse complement strand
TTGCTCGGTCTTCACACCTGGCATTGGGGACAGTGGTACGTGGAACGATTGCTCCATCGGGATCGCACCACGAGAGTACGGCACCTTCTGCACGGCACACCCTCGCGCTGATAGACCTTCAATTGATCTTGAAATTCGCCGAGCCCGCCATAGAGATCAACATACTGCTCGTCGTCCGCGGAAGTTCCTCGGAACTTGATTGCATCCTGCAGTACCTCCTGAATGGCCCGGTAGAGCCGGCGCACCTCCGCCGACACCAGAGTCTCGGAGCTGCGATCGTGACGAAGCCCAGCCGCGAACAAGATCTCGTCCGAGTAGATATTCCCAATGCCGCAGATGAACTTCTGATCCATCAACAACGTCTTTAGTTTCGTCTTGCGATTCGCAAGGGTCTCTGAGAAGAACTGCCAAGTGAGGGCATCTTCCAAGGGGTCAATGCCCAGTTTCGTCAGGCCTTCGATGAGCCCTTCCTCATCGGCCGTGGTGATGAACATTTCGCCGAAACTGCGCGGGTCGACGTAGCGCAACTGTCCTCCCACTGTGAAGGTGATGATGATGTGCGTGTGGTTTTCGATCGGCGCAGAGGTCTTCGTCAACATCAGTTGCCCCGACATGCCCAGGTGAATCACAAGAATCTGTTTGGTGTCTAAGAAAATAAGCAGGTACTTACCCTGCCTGTCGATCTTCGCAATCTTTGCGCCCGACAAAGCGTCTTCGAAGTCCTTCCGACGGTTGTGGCGTCTGATGATGCGCATGGCGTTTTTCGTCACACGCACTTCAGCTGATTTGATTTTGCGTCCCACGACGTCCTTTTCCAAGTCGCGGCGCAACACTTCCACTTCGGGTAGTTCAGGCATCTGTCCGACTCCAATTCGACAGGGCTTGCTTGGCGGCGGCCTGTTCCGCGCTCTTTTTCGACCGCCCTTCGCCCTCCCCCTGCATTCGTCCATCTATGTAAACCGAAGCCTTGAATCGCTTTGCATGATCCGGTCCCGTCGCCGTGATTCGATAAGAGGGCACGGAACCCGAGTCGGCGACAGCCACCTCTTGAAGGCTGGTCTTGAAGTCCCGAACTTCACCGCTTTCTACACGGTCTCGAATGTGATCCGAAAAGAGTTGCTCTATTAACCGTTGCGCAGTCTCGATCCCACCGTCGAGATAGACGGCCCCAATCACGGCCTCCAGTGCGTCGGCGAGGATCGATGACTTTTCGCGCCCCCCCGACATTTCCTCACCTTTGCCTAGAAGCAATTCTTCACCCAGCTTGATCGAGCGCGCGATCTCGGCGAGTACGGGCATATTCACTACGCTGGCGCGCAATTTCGCCATATCGCCCTCCGCGAGGGCCGGGTACCACCCGTAGATCAGGTCGGTAACAACCAGCCCCAGCACGGCATCGCCGAGAAACTCCAACCGTTCGTTGTTCTGTCCACCTTGCTCGAACGCGTGGCTACGGTGGGTCAGCGAAGTTACGATGACCGCGGGATTAAGGAGCGCGGCTTTGATTTCAGCCAGGGCAGCGGCGCTCGTTATTCGACCTCGACGACTTCGCGCCCGTCGTAGAAACCGCATTTACCGCAGACGCGGTGAGATGCCTTGGGCGCGTGACACTGTGGGCAGGTGGAGTTGCCCGGGACTTCGAGCTTCCACTGAGACTTGCGGTGGCGCGTGGTGGATCGAGACTTTTTTCTCTTGGGTACCGGCATATCTATTTACTCTCCTTGCTTTTGCCTTCCTTGCGATCAAAGAAGCCCTCAAGTGGCGCCCAACGTTGGTCGGCAGGCTTCAATTCGTGACCGCAATCCTCAACATTTCGGTCAGCCCCGCAGCTGGAGCAAAGACCCTTGCAATCTTCTGAATGAACTGGATGAACGGGGATCGAAAGCACGATTACGTCACGCAACATCGGCTCAAGATCGATAACCGTTCCTTGGATCTGGTAACCCTCTCCTTCGTCGGCCCGTCCGGCCTCGAACCAGAATGTTTCTGTAACCTGACTCACAAACTCCTTCTCGAAATCGAGCAAACACCGAGAGCAACAAAGATTCAGTGTCCCCGAGACCTCGCCGGTGACCTCAACCCCTTCGACAAGGTTGCATGCGCTCAAAGTCACGTTCACTGCATCGGTTTCCCGGACCCCTCCCAGAGCCGCCCTCATCCCGGGGATGGCATGCGAACCCGCAATCTGCACCGACGACCCCGGGGAAAGTACGAGGTCGGCGATCTCGATCTCAAGTCCGCTCATGTCCTTAATGCCCCCGTCTTCAGGGGAAATCGTGGCCATGATACCAAATGGGACGGCCTGGAAGTATTTACCAGGCCTTGGGCCGGGGATAGCGGACGTGTTATCTCCGCCGGATCCTTACGTTTCCGGTCGGCCCGTCCGGCGAAACTGGAGGGGTTTCGGTGGTCCCGTTGTCGTCCTCGTCCGATCCCGTCTCATCCAGACGTCCACGAAGCGACTCCCGGCCCTTGGTCACGGCACCGAGAGTCTTCTGAAGCACAACCTCGAAATTGGCAAGCTTTGCATCCACGTAGTCCTCGGCCTCCATCCGGATCTCCCGGGCTCTGGCCTTGGCCTCCTCGATGATTTTATCGGCCTCCCTATTCGCCGTTCCCACTACCTCGGTTCTGGAAACCATGTGGTCTCTCTGCTCGGTAGCGTCGGTAACCATCTTTTCGACGTCGGTCTGGGTTCGGGTAAGCAATTCCTCGCGGTCGCGCATTATCCAGCGTGCCTGCTTCAACTCCTCGGGTACGGTCTGCTTGATGCCCTCGAGGCGATCGAGCAGCTGCTGCTTGTTCACCATCGCCGACGCGGAGAAAGGAACCGGCTTCGCGGTCCGAATCTCCTCCATCACAGCTTCGAGTTCTTCAAGTACGTCCATGACCTAAGCCTACCCCGACTTTTCGCGACCGTCTTGACTTCAGGGGTTCGCAGCTTCTGGCGCTCCCAAGTCATAATTCTTGGCCGCTGCTACCCCCCGAACCCCCGCAGCGCATCGTTGACCGCCTTTGGAACGAACCGGCTGACGTCGCCCCCCAGGGCCGCGACCTCCTTGACCAGCGAAGAGGAGATAAAGCTCCATTTTGGGTTCGTGATAATAAACATCGTATCCACGGCATCGTAGAGATTCGTATTCATCTGAGCCATCTGCAACTCATACTCAACGTCCGAGAGGGCCCGCAAGCCCTTGACGATTACATCTGCTCCCCGTTCCCGAGCCAGTTCCACCAACAATCCGTCGTTGGATGTGACTTCGACGTTGGAAAGATGGCCCAGGACTTCCGTTAGAAGTGCAACCCTTTCTTTCGCGTTAAAGAGCGATTTCTTGGCGGGATTTGTCACTACCGAGACAATCACGCGATCGAAGTGACGTGAGGCACGCTCGACGACATCGACATGACCGTTCGTCGGCGGGTCAAAGGAACCTGGGCAAAGCGCAATGGCCATCGCGGTATCAAGACCTCCCTTCGAACTTCAAGTATGCAACGAGTGAGTCGGCGTACCTGCGTTGGCCAGTCAACACGAAACTCGGCGGGATGTCGAACGGCTCCTCCCGGGCAGCGGTTTCGACGACAATCACCGCTCCAGGGTCGATGTGACCGAGCACCACCAAAGATTGCAGCGTTTTGAGGGGAAATCCGAGGGCGTAGGGGGGGTCAACAAAGATGAGTTGGAAGATCCTTTTCGCGGGCCGGGCGGCGAAGTGCTCGGCTTTCATGCGAAGCACCGTCGCCGACTCCGACAACTGAGTGTGGTTCAGGTTGGCTTCGATGATCGTCGCCGCCGCTTCGTCCTTCTCGATAAAGGTCGCATGTGAGGCGCCTCGCGAAAGCGCTTCTATCCCAAGTGCGCCCGTGCCTGCATAAAGGTCCAGAACCTCGGCATCGACAACTCGTGGACCCAGGCTAGAGAAGACGGCTTCCTTCAGACGGTCGGTGGCGGGTCTTGTGGTGAGACCGGTCGGAGCTTGGAGTCGTCTCCCTTTGGCTACGCCCGCGATAACTCTCAAGATCGAAATAGCCACTCGAGTCGGTCGGCGAATCGCCCTTCCATCTCCAATCGGATCTGTGGATGCCTGCCGAGATCGGGGTCCTCCTCGATCAGCGAGAAAGCCTCCTCGCGAGCCTTAGTCAAGATATCGATATCGCGCAGTAAATGAGTGAGCTTGAGGTCCGAGAATCCGGACTGCCGCTCCCCAAGTATCGTCCCGGTCCCCCGGAACTCGAGGTCCATCTCCGCCAGTTTGAATCCGTCGTTGGTCGACGCCATGGCGGTGAGGCGCTTCATCGAGTCATTCTCTTCTCCGAATGCTTTCGTGAGAAGAATGCAGGTCGAAGAGTGCTTATCCCGGCCGATGCGCCCTCGCAACTGATGAAGTTGCGACAACCCAAACCGGTCGGCGTCCTCGATGAGCATCACGGTTGCGTTCGGCACGTCGACACCCACCTCGACCACAGTCGTTGAGATAAGGACATCAATTTCACCTGCGCGAAACTGGTCCATCACCGACTCTTTGGCAGTCGGCCGCATCCGTCCGTGCATCATTCCCACTCGAAGATCAGGAAAGATCTCGGTCGCCAGACGCTTTGCTTCCGTCTCCGCGGACTTCACCTGGAGCTTGTCGGACTCCTCGATCAAAGGTGTGATCACAAAAGCCTGGTGGCCGGCACGAACTTCATTGCGGACCAGGTCGTATGCACTTTGGCGTTCGTCTTCCCCCACGACGCGCGTGGCGACGGGACGCCGTCCTTTGGGCAGCTCATCAAGAACGCTCACGTCGAGATCGCCGTAGAGCGTAAATGCCAATGTGCGGGGTATTGGAGTGGCAGTCATGATCAAAATGTCGGGCGCAGCACCCGCTTCAGTCTTTTCCTTGAGAGCGACCCGCTGACGAACGCCGAAGCGATGCTGTTCGTCGATCACTGCCAAACCAAGGTTCGAGAAATTCACTCCCTCTTGGATAAGAGCGTGCGTTCCAACAACGATTTGGTAGGAACCGTCCGCGATGCCAGCCAGGGCCTGGCGGCGCCGGGCCGCAGGCACGCTTCCGGTAAGAAGCACAACACCCGGCCCCCCAATCGACTTCGGAGGGTTCGCAGCTTCTGGCGCGCGCGGGTCCGTACGGATGGGGGCTGCTACCCCCCCGATCCCCCCTTGGGGCGTTCCGCGCCCTTCCTCGACTCCCCCGAGTTTGAGTTGTTCGGGTACTGACTGGGACTCGTCGGGTAATCCCAGCAGATTTTGAATTGTCAGGTAGTGCTGGTGGGCTAGCACTTCGGTGGGCGCCATGATCGCGGCTTGATAGCCACTTTGAACGGCGATCATCGCAGCGTAGAGCGCGACTACTGTTTTGCCCGAACCAACTTCACCTTGCAAGAGCCGATGCATTGGCGTGGCCCGAACCATGTCCGATGCAATCTCCTTGTTCGCGCGCCTTTGAGCCTCAGTCAATTCGAAAGGAAGACTCTCCAAGAATTGCGGCGCGACGTCACCGTCGATGTTGTGCTTGATCCCGGCTGTTTGTTTCTCGACTCGGCGCTTTCGGTACGCAAGTCCAATCTGGAGGGTGAACAGTTCGTCGAAAACAAGCCGGCGCCGTGCATTCGCCTTGTCGGGCATCTCGGCCGGGAAGTGGTAACTCGTCATCGCCGAGGTTCGGTCGATTAGTTTGTGGCGGTTCAGCAGCGCCGGAGCGAGAGGATCCGTCATCTCGAACTCGTCCAGCGCGGCCCTGATGACCCGACGCAGAAAGGCCGTATGAAGGTCGGCAGTCGCCGGATAGATCGGAACGATTTTGATCGCCTCACCTGCGTCCCGGATGACGTCCACCAGCGGGGATGTCATCTGACGAACGCCGCGAAACGCAGAGATCTTTCCCTTCGCCGCGATCATTGTTCCCTTCCGGAGTTGCTGCGCACGCCAGGGCTGATTGAAGAAAACCAGTGAAAGAGTGGATGTGCCGTCGGCTACGGTGACCTTCAGCGGAAACTTACGTCGCCCGGGCGGCGGGGCCTGCACCTTAGTTATCTCGCCGATAATTGTTACTTCGTCACCGACTCCGACTTCGCGTATCGACTTCTGATCGGAGAAATCCAGGTGCCGGCGGGGATAGTGCTGGAGGAGATCCTGCACACTTGTGATGGCGAACTTCGATGCTTCAAGCACCTCCGCCTGCCGTGGCCCTACGCCTTTGACCCGCGTTACAGGTATCTTCAGGTGTTCGGGCGCATAGAGCAGAATTTCTTGGCGGGCCACGGGTTCATTGTGCCCCGCACGCTGCGCATGCGCGGGGATATTGGTAGCATGTTGTTTCACATCATCCAGGAGAACACATGCCTTTCATTTGCGACGTCTGCGGCAAGTTGCCGAAGTTCGGCCACAAATCCAGCCGCCTCGGACGAGGGGCTATGAAGCGCCGGGTAAAAGGGCGCGCTCTGCACCGTAGGCGCCCCAACATCCAGGTGGTGCGTGCCATCATGAAGGGCACGCCCCGTAAAATGCATGTTTGCACGTCTTGCATCAAGGCCAACAAGGTTGCGCGGGCGGCTGTACGCCCGACGCCCTAAGGTTTCAACCGGCGAGGAGTTTCAAATCGTGACCAGCGAGCCCGACCCCCTCGATCCCGCCAACGAGCGTCGAAACGCACAAAGTCTGGGCGGGCTCGTCGTCGACATCACGCAGGATCTCTCTAACCTTGTCCGTAAAGAGATTGAACTGGCCAAGAGAGAGATATCGGAGCTGGTTCGCACGCGGCTGGTGGGAGCGGGATTGGCCATCCTCGGCGCGTTGCTGGGCTTGCTCCTGATTCCATTCATCCTTCTAACCGTTATGGAGGTGCTCAACATTTGGCTGCCGCGCTGGGCCGCGGCGTTGATCGTAACCGGGCTGATGGCTGCGGCGGGCGGCGCAGCTTTCCTTCTGGCGATGCGACAGTTTAAAAAGAAAGTGAAACCGGAGCGAACGATACGCTCCCTTAAGGAGGATGCTCAGTGGATCAAACACCGGAAGAACTCGAACGGGAAATAGCCGAGACGCGCGAGGCTCTCGGCGAGAAGGTTGACGCTTTTTCCGGTCAACTTAAGGATGGCGTCGACGCGGCGCGCACCAAGGGCATAAAGGTTCTGGGGATCAGTGCCGCTGTGATCGGTGCCCTAATCGCGATCAAGAAGAAGATCAAGTCCAAGCGCTCCCGCTAACTCCGCTTCGTTTCACCAGCGTTTCGGTCACAAATTGCTTTGCTGCCACGATGGCATCGAGGACGGAGTCGCCTAGCGCCAAGCGAGCGGTTATGGCGGCCGAAAGAACGCATCCAGTCCCATGCGTGTCCGCTCCTTCGACACGCCTTCCTCTAATTTCCTCAAATGATGACCCGTCGAAGAAAACGTCGGTGCTGTCTCCTTCGAGGTGACCTCCTTTGACCAGAACGTAAGGCGCTCCCTTGCCGTGAATCACGCGGGCGGCTTCGCGCATTTGGTCGGTCGTCCTGACGGTTAGTCCGCTCAACTCCTCGGCCTCATCGAGATTGGGCGTAAGGACCAAACAAATCGGCAGCAAACGACGAACGAGAGCGGTGACGCCTGGCTTGTCGAGAAGGCGATACCCGGATGTCGAAGTCATCACGGGATCAACCACAAGCTTCGCCCCCCCCGCGTTCCCGAGTGCTCGGGCAACTGCTTCGACTACTTGGTCGTTCGCTAGCATTCCGGTCTTGACCGCCGCGGGTTTTTCGCGCCGGGCCGAGACGATCTGCCGAGTCACAAAATCTGCCGGGACATCGAAGACCGCCTGAACTCCGGCTGAGTCTTGCACTGTAAGGGCCGTAACGGCGCTCAATCCCCGGACGCCGAATGCAGCGAAGGCCCCGAGGTCCGCCTGGATTCCCGCGCGACCCGATGAATCGGACCCGGCGATCGTCAGAGCGGAAATCAAACTCTCAGGTGGTCCCAACCCAGCACCTCGAGCGGATGTTCGTCACCTTCGATAAGCAGGATTCTGCCGCGAGCTTGGTCAACTATCTCTCCAACGCGGGTGACGGGTGTGCCCGTGGCTTTCACGACTTCCGACGCCGCTTTGTCGAAGCGGTCTTGGGGGATGGTGAAGCAAAGCTCGTAGTCCTCGCCGCCGGCCAGGGCAAGGTCAAGCGCGGTCTTGTCCAGGCTCAAGTTATCTAGGTTCGGCAACGGCATGTCTGCCGCGCTGATCACGACTCCGACGCCCGACGAGTCGCAGAGGTGTCCAAGGTCGGCAGCAAATCCATCGGAGACGTCGATCATCGCCGTTGGAAGATGACGCCGCAGGACCTCAGCCTCGCGCACACGCGGAGTGGGGCGAAGGTGCGCGAGCTTTAAGTCTTCGCCAGTTGATTTCGGGGGGTTCGCAGCTTCTGGCGCGCGCGGGTCCGTACCTAAGGGGGCTGCTACCCCCCCGAACCCCCCGCCCTTGATGCCGGCTCGCAGCAGTCGGTAGCCAGCAGCGCTTCGTCCCAAAGTCCCCGTCACGCAGACAGCGTCCCCGGGCCGCGCGCCGCGTCGAAGGGTCACCCTGCGGCCTGCTGGATTGCCGATCAATGCCACCGAGATGACGAGGCAGTCGCTTCGGGAAAGGTCTCCCCCGGCGACCGCGGAGTCGAACTCGTCACAGCACTGTTTCATCCCGCGGCACAGATCTTCCACCCAGTCCACCTGCAGGCCGGCACGAAGGCCCAAACTCACAACCGCGCGCCTCGGAGTGCCGCTCATAGCGGCGACATCGCTCATGTTGACCGCGATCGATTTGTATCCGAGGTCGGCCGGCCCGGTCAGCTCGAGATCGAAGTGGACTCCTTCAACCAGCATGTCCGACGTGAAAAGGATGGTGCCAGCGGGGGCCCGAAGTACGGCCGTGTCGTCACCGATCCACTCCTCGCCCTCGGGGGCTTGTCCCAAGATCGCTCGAAGGCGATCGATGAGTCCGAACTCCCCAAGCTCCGAGATATCCATCGGACCAACCCTAGCCCGTCTTGCCCTGCGGGGCCGCGCCCCGTATAGTCCGCGGAAAAGGGAGGCAATCAAATGGCGGTAGTCAACACACTGGAACTGGAAGGCGTATCGACGGAGTCTTGGGGCGACGCCGCCCGCGAGGCACTGAGAGAAGCGGCTAAGAACATAAGAAATATTCAGAAGATGGACGTGCTCTCGACAAGCGCCGCAGTCAGCGAAAGCGGTATCGCAGAATACCGAACCAACGTTCGGATCTACTTCGAGGTCGAACGCCGCTAACCCGAACTCTTCTTCTTCGGCCAGGGCGCGAGCCCATGACTCGCGCCCAATGTCCGTAACGCCCAGGCGTTCCGGGGCCTACGAACGATTTTTTGTCAGTGGTCGTCGCTACTATTCTCGACATCTTCCCAGGAGCTTTCGTCAAAGGAGTCGCCATGTCACTCGAGAATCCGTGGGGCCCGCGGGACCCGATTACCCCTTCGCCAGTACCTCAACCTAGATCGTTCGGCGAGGAGAACGCCGAGCGGCTCGCCGACCGCGCCGCATCCATCCTCAAGGCGCGCCACTACAGCCCCAAGACCGTTAAGAGCTACCTGCACTGGATTCGGAGATACCTTCGTTTCCACGCACCCAGCGACCCTCGCTTTCTTCGCGAACCCGCGGTCAATAAATTTCTGACTCGCCTCGCGGTGAAGGAAAAGGTTGCCGCATCCACGCAGAATCAGGCTCTGGCGGCCCTACTTGTTCTGTACAAGAAGGTTCTAGGGATGCCGCTCGACCGAGTGGATGGTGTCATCCGGGCTAAAAGGCCAAAACGGTTGCCTCTCGTCCTTTCGAGGGAAGAGGTTCAGAAGGCTTTGTCTCAGATGGAGGGCGTTCCCCGCCTGGTCTGCATGCTTCTATATGGCTCGGGAACCCGACTGACGGAAGGGCTGACTGTAAGAGTCAAGGACCTGGACTTCGATCGTGGCGAGCTGGTGGTTCGCGACGGAAAGGGGCAGAAAGACCGCGTCACTATGCTTCCCCAAGCGCTCCTGGCCCCGTTGAAGGATCATTTGCAGGCGGTACGCCGACAACACGAGAGCGACCTACTAAAGGGACTCGGGCGTGTGCCCATGCCGACAGCCTTGGCGCGAAAGTACCCTAACGCTGACCGAGAATGGCCATGGCAATGGGTTTTTCCTGCCTCCTCGCATTACACCGATCGAGAAACTGGCATCCAACATCGCCACCATCTCCACCAGTCCGTAGTCCAGAAGTCCCTTCGAACTGCCGCCCTCAGCGCCGACATTGAAAAACCTGTGTCTCCCCACGCGCTACGACACTCGTTCGGAACCCATCTACTCCAAGAGGGATACGACATACGGACGATCCAGGAGCTCATGGGACACCAAGACGTTCGAACCACTCAGATCTACACTCACGTGCTCAATCGAGGGGGCTTAGGAGTGACGAGCCCCTTGGACTTCAAGTGAGGATTCCCGGCCTTGTTGCGTCTTATACTGACCGGGGTGGATTACCTTCCCACTATGCGCGAGTTGGAGAGACGAATGAAATGGCTGCTCAGCGGATTTCGAGGACCGGTAGTTCTCTTGGTGAGGGCCGAGTCGCCCTGCAACCACGGATTTATACAGGGCAGTAGAAACACTAGTTATGCCGATCAGAAATAAGGAAGGAATGACATGGATCGCCTCACGAGCGTAGGGAAAGTTCTTGCCACTATTGGAGGCGCTGCCTGGACTGTGAAATCTGGCGCGATCATCCTGATGGACGACCACTTTCAACCCTTCGAAGGGGTCCTTTACTTCGTCGGCGTTGGCGGTCTCATCCTCGGCGCACTTGGCTTCGGGGCATTCCTTGCACGTCGTTGGGACGGGCCGGCGCGCTGGATCGGATTCATTGTGGTCGCGGCGGCCGCTCTGACGGTGACCGCGCTGGCGTCCTCCTTCGTCCAGACTGCGGTCGCCGGTGCCTACACGGGGCCAAATGTCGGGATAGAGGAGGAGATGGGAATCCTCACACCCGGAGTGATTTGGCTCATTGCTGGTCTCTACATGATCATGGCGACGAGATCGCGAGCCGATGTCTCGAAGCGGTCATAGGTCTTCTCGACGACCACTAGGCCAGAGCGTCGAGGCCCGATCGAGCAAGGGAGACGGCATAACAAGCGCGTGGAACCGACCGCCTTCGGCGGCGGCTCATGCGCCGATCCGTTCTACGGACTGAGGGGAAACACCGTGATTCAGATTGGCGAGATCATTCCAAAGCGGTCACGACTCCGTCCCCTTCATCAAGGAATGCTCTTCATTGTTGGGCTTGCCCTCATCCTCGCAGCCCTTGGTTCAGTGTTCCTAACGAAAGTGCGCCCTCCTCGACCTTGGGAGGCTTTGCCTTCGCCCGAGCAAGGGATCGCGCGCTCGGTTCTTTCGATGGATCCAATCTGTAGTGGCATCCTAGCCAAGGAGGCAAGATTTACGGAATCTACGACTGAGCGAATCGCCTGGGATTGCACGACCAGGCCGTGGGGCCATCGCTTCGAGGAGGAGGCTCGCTGTGTTAGTGGACATTGGACAGCGCGCAAGTACGAGTGGCAGGGTATCCCTGATGGGTGGCAACCCGTTGAGGGCGTTGCAATAGGTCCCCCTTGCTGAGGTCAAGATGATCGAGAGCCGATGCCGTAGAACAAGCAGTTGCACCCGACCTGCTTCGCAGGCGGGTGAACTGCAAAGCCGTTGTACGGCTCGAATGCGCCCATGGCCTAACGATGGCCTCCGATAAAGTAGGCGACTGTGCGCATCCTGGGCATCGAGGTGTCTGCAGCTATGATGACGGATTGGCGATCGTGGTTGGCGCCGAGCACCCAGCCGTTTTTCGTGTCCGCGTCTTTCACGGGCGTCGCAAGGTCGGCGAAGCGGGAATTATCTCCAGAGTTGCGCGACACTTACCGGGCATACAAACTGGAACGTGGACTGCGGACGGTCTGGCTCGATGAGACTGGATTCGCGAGGTTGCCGAAGGACACCCGAGCCCGCCTCGTCCGAGCGCAGGCTAACTGCGGGAGAGGGGCTGTTCCGACGGTCCGCTCATGGGGAGACCTCATAGATCCGCAACTGCTAAGAGCGCAAGCCGATGGTCACCGCTTCGTTTGGTGGTCGTCCTTGTTGTCCCACAACACCGAGTCCATCCTCCGACGGGTGGTGAGTTACGACCGCGCCACGAGCCGTCACGAGGAGGTCTCCGAGAGGACGTGGAGAGGTTGCGCAAATATCCTGCCGGAGGCACGGGCACTTGCCGGCACATTTCATCACGGTAGCGGGCCGAACTGTTTCACGACAGTGATGGCCGCTTGCGGGGAAGCCGATGCAGCGGACGTATGGGGGCGCAGGTCTCCATTCGAAGAGTGGCTCGAAAGCAAGACGCGCTCCGGTGGTGATGACGATTCGCCTGGCACCATCCTCGTATGGCGAGATGGCGACGGCCTCGCCCAGCATGCCGCAGTGGCCATCGGTGATGGTTGGGCTCTGGAGAAGCCTTCGCAGGATTGGCACTCGCCGCGAACGATTCTCGGCGTGCGCGAGATGGTCAAGGGCAACCGCATCCGAGGGGTGCGCGTGCAACGCCGGAAACTCGTCGATGCACTACGTCGGGCGGGTGCCTGAGTGATCGTCGATCTGCCATTGTTGAGGTTGGGCTCCCAACGCGCCCGTACAACTCGTCGCTGGAACCGACCAGCTTCGCTGGCGGCTCAGCGCCAAAGCCGTTATACGGATCTGTGAGCGCAACAACACACGAGGTCTTTCGGGCTCGTTACGAAGAATACGCATCCATGCCCCTTCCCCGGGAGGTCTGGGAAAGCGAGGATTATTCCGCTTGGATCGAGCACCTCAATAGCTGCTCCAATTGCGGGGACTGGTACTTACAACGCCAGGTAGAGGAGCGCGGGGTCAACGTAGAGGAATTCTCCTGCGTGCACATTGCTTACCATTCAACATATCGCTGCGAGATTCACGATGATCCTTGGGAATGTCCCGACATGACACTGGTCAAGACCTCAGTGGGGTTCGGAATCCCAGTACGGGACGGTGGAAACTCATCGATTGAGATTGAGTTTTGTCCATGGTGCGGAACCAAGATCAAGGAATGAGATGAACCGCATAACTAGCGGTTGGACCCGACCGCAAGCGGCGGGTCAACGGCAAGACCGTTAGACAGACGAGAGAAGGAACTCGGAGTGGACGTGGATCAAGAGCAGGAAGGGCTCCAATGGCAGGTTGGCGTTTGGAACCGAATCTCGGAAATCTATTTCAATGAGATCGACCAGCGGTTCGTTCCAGTTGTCGAGGCGCTCATAACCCGCGCCGCCCTAGAACCTGGCGAGAGAGTTCTTGATCTCGGTACCGGCACTGGCGCCGTAGCCGAGCGGGCTGCAGTTATCGTGAGTCCGACTGGCAGCGTCGTTGGAGTTGACGTCAGCCCTGAAATGCTTGCTCTTGCCAAGCAACGCACCGCCGCCGCGGGTCTCGGCGTCAGCTTCCTCGAGGGACGAGGCGAGAGCATCCCTGCTGAAGACCAGGCATTCGACGTGTTGCTTGCAGGTCTCAGCATGATGTACGTGATTGATCGGGACAAGGCAGCTCGCGAGATCGCCCGAGTACTACGGCCCGATGGACGCTTCGTCGCGGCAGTCTGGGCGGCGCCAGAAGATTGCGACATTGTGTTGTTTCAGCAAACCGCGGGCCGTTTCGCTGGACCCCCGCCAGTTCCTGGCGTAGGCCCCGGAGCCTTGGCGGATCCAAGTATCTTTCTCGGCCAACTCGATGCTGCCGGAATCGACGCTCGTGTTGACGTGGAAATCCTTGGATTCGATTTTCCCAACTTCGCGTCGGCTTGGAACACCCTAGCAGGAGTAACGACCGCGCAACTTCCCCTTGAGCGTCAAGAAGAGGCGAAGGGCGCAGTCATGTCAGCAATGTATCCGGATGGCGATGCTCCACGTCACTTTAGCAACGCGACTCAGTTCATTATCGGGCAATCGAGACGTTAGGTTCTGGGGCAAACGCTGATGGGCGACAACAGCTGTCTAACACGCCGTTGCACCCGGCCAGCTTCGCTGGCGGGTGAACGGCAAATCCGTTGATATGGAACGGCCGGTCAAATCCGTGGGACCAAGGCGGTCCGCGAAG
>CAZCSK010000048.1:13498-15034 GCA_964501265.1 uncultured Actinomycetes bacterium | reverse complement strand
AGTTCAGTGGGGCGGCTCCTCGCCGCCCCACTGAGTCTTTCTGGAAAGGGTGACAAGACATGATGAAGACTCTGACGATCGCTTCTAAGGGGCTTGCAGTAATCGCCGCTGGAGCGGTAATCCTTCTGGGTGCCTCCTTTGGTCCGACGTTGATCGGCTACGAATCCTTCATCGTCACCAGCGGGAGCATGGGAAAGACGAATCCGATCGGTTCCGTCGCCGTAACTCGCATGGTGGATGTGAAAGCCATCCGTGAGCGAGATGTAGTGAGTTTCCAGACTGAGTCCGCCAGCCGCATAACGCACCGCGTGATCGAAGTGCAGGAAGAAGAGGGACAACGAGTCTTCACTACTAAAGGTGACGCCAACCCGCAACCTGACCCAGAGCCCCTTCGTCTCGCAGCGGGCAGGATCGCCCGGGTTGAGTGGTCGGTTCCTTATGCGGGTCAACTCGTTAAATATGCAAGGATGCCCGTCGGCGGCATGCTCCTGTTTGTGGTTCCGATCCTTGGCCTTATCCTCGACAAACGGGGAAGGACGCCACGGCGGTCGGCAAAGGCTTCGAGCAGCGGGAACCGGCACTCAGGTACTTTGGCCTCCGCCTTACATCTAGCTTGTCCTCACTGCGGAGAAGGAGTAGCTGTGAGCCTTGTTCCCCTACGTGACATGGAGCCCAATGATCATCAACCGTACGAACCTGACGAAGCCAGCCACGACCACATCGTGATCCCGGACATCACTTGGCCAGAACCCGAGGTGGCATCGATACAGAACTTGAGCGATATCGAGATAGAGCAGACCTTCGCTAAAAGTGATTACCGTGGGTGGAATTTTCCACTGCAGCTGTCTGGCGCAGAATCATCCAAGAAGGGTGGATCCCGCCATGCATGACCCGGTTCAGGGCACGCGCAAGGCCAAGCTACTTAGATCACTGTTTCTAGTTCCCCTCCTAAGCTGGATTGCGGTCCCCGCTTACGCTCAATTCGGAAGCAGTGTAGTCGTCTCATCGAACAGCTTCGCTACCGCCACGCTTCAACCTCCAACCGGGCTATTGGGTTCTGGATCTTGCGACGGCAATAGCCCCAAAGTCACGTTGACGTGGTCATCGACTTCGTCGACGTTCGCTGGAGGATATGACGTCTATCAAGGAACAACCAATGGGGGCCCCTATACCAAGATCGCTCATGTGACCGGTCTGACGACGACCTCATACACGGACCAAGGATTGGTCACAGGTACAACCTATTTCTACGTCATCCAATCCACTGCGGCTAGCTGGACCAGTGTGGACTCAAGCCAGGTTCAAGCGGCGACTCCGGCCAGCTGTCCGTAACATCAAAGGTTCAAGATAGGTGCGGGCCTCGTAGATGGTCCTTTAGTAGCTCTTGTGGCCAGCGACAAAATCCACGCGATCAAGGCCCACGACGAAGAAAACCCAGCGTCATCAAACCCGTCCCTGATCAGGTGTCAAAGGAGACCGGCCGCCCCGGGAGAATCTGCCCGGCAAGCCGCGGCACCCACTAGTAGACGGTCGCTT
>CAZCSK010000048.1:9727-13398 GCA_964501265.1 uncultured Actinomycetes bacterium | reverse complement strand
CGCCCCGGGAGAATCTGCCCGGCAAGCCGCGGCACCCACTAGTAGACGGTCGCTTTCGCGAGTTGGGCGGCTTAACCTCGTGTGGGTTTTGCGAGCAAATCCGGTTCCGGAGGAACGAGCTTCAAGCACAAAGCAACGAAGCGGTGGGCAGGCTTGAGGCGATGGTCAAACCGGCAGCAATGAGGACAAGATTCTTCACGACGAATTCCCCAAGAGTCGTAAGCCGAAGCGGGTTCGCGCCGATGAACATTTGCTCGGGGATCGCCACGAAGGTCCAGAACGTAGCCGTCATCTGAAGAACGAATGCCAGCAACACGAACCGTAAAGCCTTCCCCCAAGCAAGGCCCAATCCCACAACTATCTCGACAATCCCCAGCACAGGGAGCAGCATGGGCATGGTGAAGGGTGATGCCTTTTCGATCAAGTCCGCTACGGGGCTCACACCGACAACCTTCAGCACTCCGAACCATAGGAACACAACTGCTAGACCTGCCCTTAGAAAACGGATGCGGAACTCGATCAACATTCCGAGCACACGCAAGTCGGCTCGAAGCAGCCAGTTCGAAACAACGAGTTTGTTTCCAGCTGGACATCTGTGTTTGATGGCTATCCAGCCAATCGGCCATCGCGTCATTTGTAGCAGGAGCGTTGGGGTGAAGCTGGAACACGTGTCCAGCGTCAGGGACCACATAAACCGCCCTATCGGCTGACCCCGAGAACAACGCTAGTTCGTTAGCAGCGTTAGAGGAAGGGAAAAGCGCGTCCTTCCGGGCGAGAACAAGCATCACCGGGACTTCGATAGACGCAAGTACCAATCGCGACGGTTGCGTTGAGATGGACAAGATCTCACCTGAAGGCGTGAGGTTGGCCAACTCGGTGTCCCGGGCCACGATCGCAGGATCGGCGACTTCCAGGTTGTACATGTCCGCTTGGCGCGTTTGGGGATCAGTCTCGAAGTACTCGTAGTCGCTTTGGGCTGACCGAACAACGTCGCCCGGGATCCACTCCCTAAGCAGCCATTCGCTCGATACGCCATCTATGGCGTGCTGGTACCCGGTGGGTATTGACGACGTCTGCCACTCCCGGATACAGCCCTGCTGCAAGTTCAACGATCTCGGCTCCCGCGCTGTGGCCGATCAATCCGACGTGGGCGAACGAGGTGGCCGCGATCCCTGAGTATGTGCCGAGACGAAGTTGCTCGGCGATCTGTCGCGTGATGTCCGCATAGGACTCCACCGTTAGTGTGTATCCGTTTGGTCGTTGAGCAGAACCCTCACCGTGCGATGATCCGTAGCCGAGCCTGTCGATACTCACCACTGCATATCCACGCGCAGCCAGGGCTTTGGCGGTGGAATAGGTTTGTGGTTGCAAGGGAAAATCCCATGCCCAAGCGCCGTACGACAGACCGCACAGGGCCAGCAACACCGAGGAAGCGCAGCCAGCTGGCCGGATGAGGCTGCCTCTCACCTTGTAGGTGTGCGCTGGATCCATCGGGTTGGACACTTCGAACTCGATCGGATCGGAAGTGACCGCCGCGGATGATGGTCCGGCGATCAACGAACCGCCGATAAGACATGTGATGACTATCCCCATCTGCATGCGTCGTTTCATGCGAGAACCTCCCTGGAAGGACTTGCTGTCCCTAGGGCTTCGCCAGGCAGCGTCGGAATCCTGCAAGACAGCGCCACAATTGAGGCTCTGGGTCTCTACGGGTACCCACCGGTTACGTCACGTTAACCCTGCTTCCTTCCTGGAGGCGGTTCAACTGGAGGGCTTCGCGAGTACTCTCACGAGACCCGGTCTGGTGAGTTGGGGAGTGTGAGCGTGAAAGTAGAGCCCTCCCCCAAACGGCTCGACACGGTCAGGGTCCCATCCATAGCCTCGGCGAATTGCCGGGATATGAACAAGCCCAGCCCAAACCCTCCCGTTGTCATGGTTAATGGATTCTCCACTCTGTGAAACTTCTCGAATATCTGCTCGATCTGGTCCGGAGTTATGCCGCGGCCCTGGTCAGACACCTCAACAACAACCTGACCGTCTCCCTCCATTTGGAGGCGGACGATTATCGGTTGTCCTTCTGCAGAGTACTTGCAGGCATTCGAGATCAGATTAGCCACGATCTGATCCACTCGGGTGGAATCCGCAAGCGCAGGGGGTATCTCGGTGCCCACCACCAATTCGAAGATCCGTTCGGGATGAGCTTCGCGGAAAGAGAAAACGGTGCGATCACAGAGCGCTAGTAAATCGATAGGCTCTAGCCTGATCTGATCTGCCAAGCTGGCCTTGCCGGCTGATATCCGAGAAACCAGAAGCAGATCCTCCACGATCCTCCCCATATGGTCGGCCCGCTCTATCATGGTCTCGAGCGCCTCGCGCCGTTTCTCCGGCGAGATCCGATCTTCGTTACGGAGCAGGGTTTGGGCAAAACCCTTTATCGGAGTAAGGGGAGTCCGCAGTTCGTGCGAGACCCTCGCGAGGAAGTCATCCTTCATCCCCTCGACTTCCCTCTGACGCGTGATGTCGTGGAAGATCACGACATCTCCGATACACCTTTCATGCTCATCGAAGAGCGCTGAATGCCTTGCCAGCACCAACTTCTGTCCCCCTTCCTTGTGGTCCACCATCATCTCGACCACCCACGACCGATCAGTGGGGGTCGCATCCCCCATCGGCTGAAGGGGGTCGATCATCTCGCCTGATGCATCCCGAACCGCCAGCACAGACGACAGGGGATTTCCCATGACCGCGTCTTCCGGGATCCCGGTAAGTTCCGTCATCGCCGGACTCCACAACTCCACCCCGCCCTCGGCGTCCAAGAGCACGATGCCATCCGAAGCACCGACCACCATCCGATCAAGGCGATCTCGCTCTGCCTTTACGCTGGCCAGCAACTCTCCGCCGCGTACCACTCCCCGATAGGCAAGGAAGAGAGTAAATGCTGGGAAGAGCAGAAGCGCGGTCAACTCGGGCCGGGTTGTCCAGATGATTGCCGCGAGTATTCCCACGGAGGCATTACCAAGTACGTTGATCGTGGACAGCCGGGCACCCTCGAAGAGGACCTGTCGCAATACTCGATCCTCGAGGAGAGCGACGATGCCCGAGATGGCTAGGGCATTCACGCTCCCGAAGACGACCATCGCTAGAGCGATACCTAGGATCTCGCGAAGCCCGATGAAGGATCTTCCTCCGATAACGTGGAAGACGAGCAGGGCTGCCACTACCGCCAGTCCGTACTGGCCGAGGTTGAAGAAGAACTTCAGAGGACTGGAGCGACGGACCAAGTGCCTGAGCGCGATGCCACCGACGCTGATGGAGAGTGCCCATACCGGTGGAAAGAGCAGGATATTGGCTGCGACTGCGGCTTCGAGCAGGGTGATTCCCTCTTCGGCCTTTCCATGATGGAGCCGAAGATCTGTGCCTTCGGCCAGCGTGGTAAGACTTAAAAACAGCAGAGCAGCGAGAATGCCACCGGGGACCTTGATCTCATCGAGGGGGGACAGGATGGCGAGCAGAACGACCGAGCCGAGACCGATCACCACCCATGGCGCAACATACAGTTGCAGCTTTTTTTGACCCGCCGTCTCGCGGAGCCGGGACAAGATCGCTCTTGCCCGGCCCCGGAGTCGGTTGCGTCGCATTCGGCTACATTACTGCCAAGTAGAACCGGCCCA
>CAZCSK010000048.1:0-9627 GCA_964501265.1 uncultured Actinomycetes bacterium | reverse complement strand
GTAGCGTCCGGCCCAGTAGCGTCCGGCCCAGTAGCGTCCGGCCCAGTAGCGTCCGGCCCAGTAGCGTCCGAGCCATCGATCCTGCCCGGTCGGGCCCGAAGACCACTCGAACGATTCGTCCTTCGCGCCGGGCGCGTCGGGGATGCCGAGTGTTTCACCTTGGACCTTGGCAAGTTCGCCGTTGGCCGCAGGAGCTTCGGTGGCATCTGCGGCGGCCACGTCAAGCAGACCGGTGCCACCCGCATCGATGTCGATCCCCTGGGAAGGCTGATTCGCAGATCCCATCAGGCGACCCTTGACCTGATCCGGCGTGAGTTCGGGATGAGCTTGAACAAGCAGCGCTGCTGCTCCGGATGCAACCCCGACCGCCATAGACGTACCCGAGCCCCGGAAATAGGCGTCTTCGACACGAGCGTCCATATAGTTGGAATCGATAAAGCTTCCTGGCGCGCGCAGTGAAACCACCGAAGTTCCAGGAGCAACGAAGTCCGGCTTCAAAGAGCCGTCCGGAGCCGGCCCTCTCGAAGACCAACCCGGCACCGAATCGTCGGACCTATCGGTGGTACCAGCATCGTTCGACGCGCCTACAGTGATCAAGTAGGGGTCGATCCCTGGTGAAGTCAGCGATCCGGAGGCGGGGCCGTCGTTGCCTGCAGCGACGATAACCACTAGCCCGTTCGCCCAGAGCCTTTGCAAGGCGAGACGGAGCGGATCGGGACCATCGTGGACAGGACCGGCGAGCGCAAGCGCCAAGACCCTGATGTTGTATCGCTCCATGGAAAAGCCGACCAGCTGAAGCGCGTACAAAACTCGTCCGAGCGTGGTCTCACCGTCGCCGCCGGCGACTTTGATCGAGATAAGGTCAGCCTCGGGAGCGATCCCTACGACCCGGCCACCCGATGCCGTGCCGTCACCGGCGATCAGACCGGCGAGAAAGGTCCCGTGCCCATAAGAGTCGGAAAATGTTCCTTCTCGTGTCAGGTCCGCGCTGGAAACGACCCGGCCACCCAAGTCGGGATGGTCCGAGACACCGGTATCTACCAGCGCCACTCCAACCCCCTTGCCCGTGATCCCGCGGGCCCATAGATCGGGGGCACCCACCGAACTGGGATATGAGGAGGCGAGAGAACCTCCGAAGGACACTCCCTGTGACCTCAGTGAGTAGTTGTCGGTGACGAAAGCAACTCTTCTGTCTTGGGCGAGCAGCCCGATGCTCTGCTCCGGGACCTCCGCTACCACCGACCTTGCCAGATCGATGCGCTCTCTTACCACTCCACCCCTCTCGACGATCGCCTTGGCCGCCCCTTCCAACGAGTTCGAGGCAGTCACGATCAACGAGGCCAATGGCGACGCAGCGCTGGGAGAGGCCGGGAGGAGAACAGCAAGAGCTACGAAAGCGAGTGCAAGCGCTGAGATCTTGCGACCTCCTGCGGTTATGGCTGTGTTCATGCCGCCACCTCGATTTCCGCCCGGCACACCCGGTACAACTCGGAGATGAGCACTTCGATATCGAATGGCTTGGTGATGTACGAATCCGCCCCGGCCCGCCAGCCCGTCCATATCTCTTCTCCTGCCGCCTTGGCGGTGAGCAGGATGACGGGGATATCCTTGGTATCCGAACTTTCCCTGAGATGCTTCAACACTTCGAGTCCATTCATGCCTGGCATCATGATGTCCAGCAGAATGACGTCTGGACGATAACTGAGGGCCATCTCCAGACCGGTGGCGCCGTCGGAGGCGACGCGGACATCTACCCCTTCCATTCCCAGGGAAAAATCGAGCATCTCTTGGATGGACAGGTCATCATCTACAACTAGAGCTTGGATCGACATCGAAAAACTCCTTTCGTTCGGTAGCCCGGCGGACCCATCTGGCCCCGTGGCTTTGCGTCCCCACCTTCCAGCGGGTTTGCCGTTTCGTCGACAAGATTCTGCCCTTACTGCTTCCGCATCTCGGAAGCTTTCCAGCTTGGCCCTCCCTTCTCGATATTGCGGCCACATTCGAGGCACTTCCCTTCAAACCTAATGTCGGAAAGGGTCCTCACCCCGGACAGAGCCGAAACCCTCAACTTTGGATTAGTACAAATGAACTAGCGCCCAGTTCAAGGCCAAGGCGGACATCGCGAAGGTCATCAGGCTGACCCCCTACCAACAGGAACGCTTCAATATCGCGGGTCCGATTGATCATCTGAGTCAAGGATTGTCTCCCCGCTTTGACTCTCGTGACTAGGGTTGTTCCAAAGACAAGCGCCCACAAGATGAGGGCAACCGACACGACGACGTGACTCCGCTCCTTACTCGAGGACCCAAGAAAAAGTGAATGAAACGGGCCGGCTCGGGTTTCTGCCTGCAGGTCAGCGGGAAGCGTTTCCGGCACGTGAACCACGATCTGCACTGAAGTCTGGCCCTCCCAAGCTAGTGCGGCGCCAGTTGGAATCATGGCGAAGATGGCTAAGGAAACGAGCAGACAACGTATCGCCCTTCCCCACAAGCATGCTCCCACTGACATCCCCCAATCGCTTTAGCAGAGTTATCGAAATCCCTGCTCCCGGAGGACAGATGCCGCTTGCTCAAAGATCCGTTAGTTCATTTGCATCAATCCGAGAAACCCGTGAGCGATCGAGTGCCAGGCCGGATTCAGGACGATCCCGGTGTGCGAAGGATGCCCTGGCGCGTGGCGACGGCAACCGCTTCGAGCTTTGAGTGAACGCCCAATTTAGTGAGGATCCGCTGGACGTGGTTACGCACGGTGTTGGTACTCAGGACAAGGGAGTCCGCGATCGCCTGATTAGAGACCCCTTCTGCCACTAGCGTGAGGACTTCCATCTCGCGCCGACTGAGTTCGAACCTTGCCCGTCCGCCACTCGAACTCAATTTCGGCAGGATGCGCGCCAGCATACTGGGCGATATAAGGGCCTCCCCCTCATGCGCCGAACGCACTGCATTGACCACCTCGTCTAGTCGTGAATCCTTCAACAGATACCCCGAGCACCCAGCCTCGATCGCTTGGATCACTATCGACTCATGTGCTTCCGCGGTGAGCATTATCACCTTGGTGGAGGGACACTCCGCCTTGATCGACGCAGCGGCCTTCGTTCCCTCGCCGTCAGGGAGTCTGAAATCCATCAGAACGACATCAGGGCGGCGTTCTCTAACCGCCGCGAGTGACTCCGACACCGTGCCGACGGTTCGCACCTGCTCGAAGCCTTGCTCACCCAGGGCATCTGCCAAGGACTCGGCAAGGATGGTGTGGTCATCAACGATCAGGACATCGATCTGATCGGCTAGATCCCGAACCACTTCTCACCTTTCGCCTCGAAGTTACCCGGATGGCGGCTTCGATCAACAACAGCCAGCACCTCTATCAATGCCTCGCGGTTAACCCTGCCGCCCGTTCGCCACCATCCCCGGGCACCCAGAACTGCACGCTGGTGCCCGCACCAGGGCTTCCTTCGATCCGGAACCACCCTCCCAGCATCTCGGCCCGCTCACGCATGGATACGAGACCCAGATGCCCGGGCCGAGGCAACTCCGAATCGTCTGGCGAATATCCCAACCCATCGTCTCGGACTTCGACCAACAGCCCCCCATCGCGGTCCTCAAGCCGAACTGCGACTTGAGTGGCCTGGGCGTGCTTGCGAACGTTGCTGAGGGCCTCTTGGGCGATGCGGTAGACGAGCGTCCGGATCTCCCGCGAGGGCTCGGCGCTCATAAGGGTCTCCAGGTTGTACTTGATTCCGTCCTCGCCGAATGATTCGTCCAGGTAGGTGTGGACGGCCGCCGCCAGCCCTTCCCTGTCCAGAGCCGGCGGAGCGAGCTGGAAGAGAAGATGCCTAAGGCGGCCTATGGATAGCTGGACCACGTCTTCAAGCTTGGTGACCCAGCCGAGCATATCGGGGTCGGTAAGGCGAGCGCGCATCATTCCCAGACGCATCCCCACCGCCGCCATCACCTGGATGGAGTCGTCGTGAACGTCCGAGGCGATGCGTTTTCGCTCCTCCTCTTGGGCTTTAACGAGATGAGCAAGCAGTCTCTTTCGTTCTTCGTCAGTTTGAGTGAGCGCCGCCGTGGCCGACCGCAGTTGCTCGAGGGCGTCCTCCAACTGGCTGGCCCGCGCCCGCTCCGAAGCAAGGGAGCCACGCAGGTCGAGGGCATAGGCTTCGAGCTGTGCCTCGGCCGCCTTCCGGTCGGTGATGTCTCGGAGGAACCCCGTGAACTGCGGAGGTCCTGGGAGTTCCACCCGGGTAACGGTTAGCTCTACGGGAAACTCGGTTCCGTCCGACCGCATCCCGGCAAGCTCGAGCCGCTTGCCGATCACCGGGCCCTCTCCGGTGGCTAGATAGTTCGTCAGACCACGCCTATGCTTCTCCCTAAAGCTGGGAGGAATGATCACCTCCGCCAAGGGGTTGCCGATCACGTCAGCTCTGGTGTATCCGAACATCTTCTCGGCCGCGGGGTTGAACTCTACGATCTTGCCCTCGTGATCCATGGAGATGATCGAATCGAGCACCGATTTCAAGATAGCGCTCTTTCGAGCCTCGCTGGCGATGAGCTCAGCGCTCCTTTGCGTAAGATCGTCCAACAGTAGATTGAGCGCGATGGCAAACCTCGTCGCCAGATCATCGGTTTGAGGATGATCGGGCAGGGCCACCCGGACGTCGGTCTGTCCGACGGAGGCGGCCGCCATCACGGCGAAGATCTCATCAAAACCCAGTGCCGCCTTCATGCGGAAATGCCCTTCTCGCGAAGCCAGGACCGTGCATCCGTCTCATCAGCGAAAGCCTTCAGCTGCACCCCCGTTCCGATGCGGAACATATCAGCGGCGAGCCGAACGGCAGGTCTCATGTTGAAGAAAGCGACGTAGGACTCCCCGCGATGCTGCCTAAAGAAAGTTCCCCATACCGAGCGATAGTCGGCGTCGACGCCGCCGAGGTTTCCTCCGTCGCCCAAAAGACCGAAGCTCACGCCGTCCGTGCCGATCCACCCCGTCAGCGCTTCGGCAAGAAGGACGGCCTCCTCGCGCGCGGCATGCGCTTCGCGCAGGAAGCGCAGCATGGCTAGCCGTGAGTCAGCGTCCCACTCCATCTCGGCGCTTCCGACCGTGATTTTTTCCAGGTTGCTCATGGCACTTGCTGCTCTGCAAGCTCCGGCAGTACAAGAGGTCCGGGGCGAGCGAGATAGTACCCCTGGCCATAGGCAACGCCGAGTCCCCGGAGCGCGTCCAGTTCCTCCTGTGTCTCGATCCCTTCCGCCACTATCACGGCTCCCGTCTCAGATGCGAATGCGATGAGGGCATGCGATAGCGCCCTCTTGGCCGGGTCCTTGTCGACACCCTGAGTAAGAGAGATATCGAGCTTGATGAACTCCGGTGATATGTGAAGGATGTGTTTCAGGCTGGCGTATCCGGCTCCGGCGTCGTCGATCGCGAACCGGAATCCACGGCTCCTCAGCACCTCTAGGGCCTCATTCAGGACCTGATAGTCAGCGACAGGAGCGTGCTCGGTCACCTCGATCACGACCCGTCCGGCGGGAACCTGGGTGATCGCTTCCAAGAGCTCTGGTGCGGCGACCACATCGGGCGACAGGTTCACTGACAAAAACGTTGCGACAGGAAGGTTGTGGAGATGGCCCAAGGCGGCACGCACCGCGGTCAACTGCAGTTCGGGGCCAAGCCCGATGTCGTGCGCCTCGACGAACCACTCGTTCGGAGGACGGCTGGGCTCTACCAGGAAACGTGCCAGCGACTCGTGGCCGACAACCTCGCCACTTCTAAGGTCGAAGATGGGCTGAAAGACCATCGACAGCCCCTCTCCCTCCAAAACCTTCCGGATCCGTTTGGACTTTTCACGCCCCTCTGTCGCTTCCCTCTCCTCCCGATCCAGCTGCACTGCCAGCTGATCTATCAGTGCGCCCGCCACCTCCGCGGCGAGGGGTGCCTGACCTTCACCAGCTCTTCGTATCGCCCGGAGGATCTCTTCGGCAGATGTACCCTTCAAGAGGTAGCCCACCGCCCCGGCCTTTAGCATCTCGACAACCGCAACCCGGTCCCCATATGCGGAGAAGGCAACCATTCGCGTCGAAGGAGAGATGGAACGAATCCCCCGGGCCGCTGTCGGGCCACCACCCTTGGGCATCTTGACATCGAGGAGGGCTACATCCGGCCGGTGATCCTTGGCCAGCAGGACCGCCTGCTCGGCGTCCTCGGCGCTCCCTACTAGCTCAAGAGAGTCGTCATCTCCTATCAGGTCGGCTAGAGCCTCTCGCAGCGCTGGCTCATCGTCCGCTATGAGAACCCGGATGCACTGCACCTACCTCTCCCCGGATCTTGATGTCATCTTGTCCGGCTGAGGAGCGGCGGGGAAGGCGAGAACAAAGGTGGTACCACCGCCGGCCCTGTCGAACATATCGATCTTGCCTCCGTGGGCCCGCATGATCCTGCGCGCCAGGTACAGACCGACCCCAAGCCCTTGGTGAGTGCGAGTTGTGCTGGAGTCGGCCTGAGCGAACGGCTCGAAGATGTGCTCCCGAAACTCATCGGGTATCCCGGGACCACGATCCGAGATATGGATCTCGACCTCTTTGCCTTCAACCCGAACCATCACTTCCACGGCAGCCTCGGGCGCCAATTCAAGAGCGTTCTCGATCACCAAAACAAGTGCGCGGGTAGCGAGATCAAGATCGGCGGATAGGAACGCCGACGCGTCTTTGCCTTCCGAGATAAGAATCAGCGAGTCTTTCTCGTGAGGAAACTCCCCGGTTACCGCCGTAAGAAGCTGGCTAACCGAGAGCTGCCGGCCATGCACCTCGGTACCCTCAAGTCCCAGCTGCGCGGCCGCCGATACGTTCCCGGCCAGACGGATGAGTCTTGACGTTGCTTTCAGAGCACTCGCCGCGATAACGGCGACTTGTTCAGAGGAAGGATCGATGCCCGGTTTGACGAGCGTCTTGACAGCCCCCTGGATCACGGTGACCGGGGTTCTGAGTTCATGCGAAAGGATCTGGATGAGTTCTCTCTTGGTCCGATCGAGAGCCTCCAGTTCCTCCGTAAGCTCCTCAGACTTGTTCAGGCGCATGACCAGTTCATCGATCACATCTGCGGTGACTGCGCGAGAGAGGATCGCCTGGCCTTCGGCCGCTTTCATCATCGACCGAACAAGGCTCTCCGGCGACACATCCTTGAGGAGATAACCGATCGCGCCCGCTCGCAGCATCCCAAGGACAGCATGACGGTCCTCCGCCGCAGAAAGGGCGAGCACCTTCGTCTTAGAAGAAACGGCACATATCTCCCGGGCGGCTCTCGGTCCGCCACCTCCGGGCATCGACACGTCTAACAACGCGACATCGGGTTTTTCTCTGCGGGCGATCTCGATCGCCTGGTCAGCATCTTCGGCCATCCCGACCAGCTGGAGTGAGGGTTCACCCGCGATCAGATCGGCCAGGACTGCCCGAAATATGGGCTGGTCTTCAGCGACCAGCACGCTTATCTTGGTCACCTAATCACTCGCTCTCTCCATCTTGAAACGATTAGCTAGCTTGGGTGCGCGGCAGTGCCGGGAATTTGAGCGCGTACCCACAAATCCCGTTAGGAAAGCTCCCAGCACGCCGACGGCCCGAGATCTCAAAGGGCGATGCCCTTGCCTCCGAGTAATGAGGAGCGCCTGCTGTAGCCTGGCGCATTTCCCCGCTAAGACCATCGGGGAAAATCCCCTATTTTCGCGACTTCGGGAAACCCCAACTTGGTCAGCTGGAAACTGCAAGGGGGGTTCGCCTATGCACACGATGCGGGAGTGGTCGCCTGAGCCTGATCCGAATCAACGCTCGTCCAATTGTTGGCGGTTGACCTCACTATGTAGAAGTAGGTAGTTCCTACAGCAAGGCCCTGGTTCGCGAATGCCGTGGTGGTTCTTCCAATCACGCGATCGATCTTCGCGTAGGGGGCCCCATCCGTCGAACTTCGGTAGATGTCGTAGCCGTCGGCAAAGGTCGATAACGTTTCAGCCCAGCCTAGCGTGACCTTGGCTGTGCCCCCGCCATCGCAGGAGGCAGAAGCAAAAAGAGTTGTTGGTGGATGCAACGTGGCGGTCGTGATGGTATTCGGCACGCTGACCGTTTTAACGAATCGAGAGTATGCAGGAATCGCGATCGTCATGAAGAAGGCAGCCAGCAGAGACAGGCAAAGCAGACGGATCGTTCCCATCCGCGGCTTTGGCGTGCCCATCAAGGCAGCCACCTCTCTCGGCGACTCGGAGCCCTTGGCGGATCCCCCAGAGTGAAGTTCCATTCGCGGTATTTCCCGGCCTTGTGCCGCGGCCTGGCCAGTCGGGTCGACGGGGCATCGGCTTGTGCCCCTTCGGGCTCTGCATGGGTGATGACGTCAGGAGAGGATGGGGTGGTCTCTACCCGCCAATCTTCCGCTTCCGCCAGGGTGATGACGTCAGGAGAGGATGGGGTGGTCTCTACCCGCGCCTCTTCGGGCTCCGCAAGGGTGATGACATCAAGAGAGGACGGGGTCTCTACCCGCCAATCTTCCGGTTCCGCCAAGGTGATGACGTCAGGAGAGGATCGGGTCTCTACCCGCCAATCTTCGGGCTCCGCAAGGGTGATGACATCAGGGGTCGACGCGGCTTGTCCATTGAACGGAGCCGTCTCGGCGTGCAGGGGAGCCAAACCCATTGCAACTGGCTCTCCGCAATGAGGACAGGATAAGTCGATGGAGGAAGTCGTTACCTCGATGCGGGGAATGGCAGCGACAGAGGTTACGACCAATCTCCGCCGTTGACGGCTTCTGGGGGCACCGAGGATAAGCCCAAGGATCGGTACTGCGAACAGCAGGATGCCTCCGATCGGGGTCCTCGCGTATCGAACGACGTACCCTGCAAAGGGAACCGACCACTCCACGCGGGAGATCCTTCCCGAGGAGAGACGCACCGGCTCGGGATCGACGAAGGAATTGGCATCCCCTTTGGTGGTAAAGATGCGCTGGCCTTCTTCTTCATCGACGGCGATGACGCGGTGGGTTATTCGCGAGGCGGACCCGGTTTGGAAGCTCACGACATCTCCCTTGCGAACCGACCGCATATCTACCATCCGCGTGACCGCAACGGATCCGGTAGGCACTGCCTTTCCCATGCTTCCGCTCGTCACGATGAAGGACTCGTACCCGAGCAGTGTTGGCACGAACGAAACGCCGAGGAGGGCGACCACCACCAGGGCTAGAACCGCTAGCCCTTTGGTGGCAATCGCAACGATCATCTTCATCGTTTCTCCTCCTCGAAGAGGTCTGAGTGGGGCGACATCGTGCCGCCCCACTCAGATCGTCGATCAGGCGTTGTTGGCCGTCTGCTCGGCGTCGAAGGTGAATGTCGCCGTGGTTGTAGCATCCTGGTAGGCGTTGCCGCTTGCCGAGGGAAGCTCCACCCGGAAACAAAGCGTTTCGGTGCCAGAGGCGGCCAAGGTGCGGTCGCCGGTCTGCGGTCCTGCGGTGCTGTCGCCCACCAGCTTGCCAGCCGAGCTGTCGGTGTCGCCCGAGTACAGTTGGGTTCCATCGAAGTTGTCACAAGGGGTTTCGGGTGCCGTTACGTCGATCGTCTTAACGATCAGGGATAGCTGGTCCTTGAGGGCCTTAGCA
>CAZCSK010000047.1:0-15338 GCA_964501265.1 uncultured Actinomycetes bacterium | reverse complement strand
TCGACATCGAATTCGACAAGGAAGGCCGTGCGACTGCGAAGTTCACTCCCGACTTTTACTTGCCCCAGTATGATCTTTACATCGAGATCACAACCCTGAATCAGAAGCTCGTGACTAAGAAGAATCGCAAGGCAAGACGGTTGCGAGAACTAAACCCGGGCATCAACTGCAAAGTCTTCTATCAACGTGATTACATGCACCTTCTCGCTAAGTACGGCCTGGAGAGACCGAGTCAAATGGAGGGGCCCGGGGGGGTCGAGCCGGGCGGCGCTGCAGAAGAACTCTTTAGCTCTTCTCCCCAGTAGGCTCACTAAGTGACTACCTATAGGTCTCCGCTGCACTCGGAGCATGTGCGGCTTGGGGCAAAGATCACCCCCTTCGGCGGCTGGGAAATGCCTCTTCAGTACGGTGGGGTTCTGGCAGAGCATCGATGTGTTCGCAGCGAGGCAGGTCTTTTCGACGTTTCGCATCTCGGGAAAATCACGGTTGATGGGCCCGGCGCTACCGAGTTCTTGGATCGGATGTTGCCGGGCAAGGTAGCGTCTTTGGGTGAATGGCGCGCCGCCTACAACCTCGTTTTGAATGAAAGGGGCGGGATAGTCGACGACATCTTTGTCTACCGGCGTCCTGAGGGTTTCATACTTGTGCCGAACGCGGGCAACACTGTCGCCGTGTTGGAAATCCTTGCCTCTGCAGTAGGCCCCGGCGTGCGAGTCGCGGACTCGCGCATGGAATGGGCAATCATCGCTTTGTCCGGCCCCAAGGCTCGAAGCATGCTTACATCGGAGATGCCCGATGTAACGTCGCTAAAGCTGCACCGTTTGACGAAAGGTACCTTCCGAGGAATCCCGTCGATGGTCGCGCGTACGGGGTACACGGGCGAGGTCACGTTCGAGTTTTTGGTCGCATGGGACAAAGCCGTAGATTTGTGGCTTGCACTCCTCGACGCCGGCGGCTCGCCAGCGGGGCTCGGCGCCCGCGACACCTTAAGGCTCGAGATGGGGTACCCGCTTCACGGTCACGAGATTTCCGAGGAGACCAACCCAATCGAGGCGGGCCTCGATTGGGTAATCGACTGGAGCAAGCAATTCTTCGCCCGGGACGCTCTAGATAAAGTCCGCGATGAAGGTGTGTCGAGGCGACTCGTCGGCGTTGTTGGGGCCGGACGCGAAATTCCTCGGGCCGACCAGCCGATCCTTGCGGCGGGGGAGCGGGTAGGGGAGCTGACCAGCGGAAACTTTTCCCCAGTGCTCGGCAAGGGCATAGGCATGGGATACGTTCCACCAGAGTTCGCCGCTCCGGGTACGATGCTTGTCGTCGACGTTCGAGGCAAGATGCTGGACGTCGAAGTCACTCAGCCGCCCTTCATACCTCGGTAAATATGGACTACACACCACACACTGACGAAGACGTATCGCAAATGCTCGAGACCATCGGTGTCTCGAGCATCAGTGACCTATTTGAGCCTGTGCCTGCGAAGTTGCGACTCGGGCGCAAGCTTGCCATCGCGCCGCCGCTTTCCGAGTCCGAAGTTTTCGACCTGATATCTTCAGTTGCGGCCACTAACAAAGCCACGGATCAGTTGATCTCGTTCGCGGGCGGCGGAGCCTACGATCACTACATCCCGGCTGCCGTCCGAGCCCTCGCCTATCGGAGCGAGTTCGTCACTTCCTACACCCCCTATCAGCCCGAGCTGTCTCAAGGTGTTCTCGGTGCGCTCTTCGAATACCAAACCATGATGTGTGAGCTAACGGGCATGGACGTGGCAAACGCCAGTCTCTACGACGGAGCAAGCGCCCTGGTCGAGGCCGTGAACCTGGCAGCATCGGCCACTGGTCGGAGGAAGATCGTCGTCACCGCCGCTCTCAATCCCAATTACCGCTCAGTGCTGGAGACATTTGGCGCGGGTCTCGGTTACGAATTCGTTACAGCCCCAGCCTCGGCCGGAACGACCGAACTTGAGGACCTGCAAGACGCGGCGTGTCTCATAGTCTCCCAGCCCAATTTCTTTGGTTGTATCGAAGATGTCGGAGCGGCAGCGGAAGCGGCTCACAGTGCGGGAGCACTGCTGGTGTGCCATTACGACCCATTGTCGGCGGGGATCCTGGAAGCGCCCGGCGCTCTAGGGGCAGATGTCGTTACCGGCGAAGGGCAGTCTCTTGGAAATGATCTTAATTTCGGCGGCCCTTATCTCGGAATATTCGCGACCAAAATTGATCACGTTCGCCGTGTGCCCGGCCGGATTTGTGGGGCCACGGTCGATGTGAACGGAAAGCCCGGCTACGTATTGACGCTGCAGGCGCGCGAGCAACACATCCGCAGAGAAAAAGCCAACTCCAACGTGTGTACGAACCAGACTTTGATGGCGATCGTGGCCACGGTCTATCTGTCGTGGCTCGGCCCCCAGGGAATCAAGGAACTTGGGGATACCTGTCTGTCTCGGGCAGCGCACGCGGCGGACCTGCTGTCGGGAGTCCCGGGCTGTTCCCTAAAGTTCGACGCACCGTTCTTCAAGGAGTTTGTGCTGAAGGTTCCCGGTGACGCCGCCGCGGTGGCATCGTTGCTTGCTAAGAAAGGGTGGTTGGCAGGGCCGCCACTCGCTGAATTGCCTGATTGTCTTTTGATAGCGGTCACGGAACGTCGCACTTTGGAACAGATCGAAAAACTGGCCAAGGATCTTGCGGAGGTGGTCGCGTGAGCGGTTCGATTTTTGACGTTTCCGTACCGGGCAGGCGAGCATCGACTCTTCCGGCGGCCGGCGACGTGGGTGACGACCGCGTCCCGACTCATTCGCGGCGCTCCAAGCTCCCCAAGCTCCCGGAAGTTTCGGAGCTGGATCTGGTTCGCCACTACACGAACCTATCTCGGAAAAATTGGGCAATAGACGTCGGCCCGTATCCGCTCGGGTCTTGCACCATGAAATACAACCCTAAAATCCACGAACAGAGTGCGGCACTGCCGGGTTTTCGAAGTCTTCATCCGTGGCAGGCTCCTGAGCACACGCAGGGGGCCTTGAAGCTACTGCACGAGATGGAGGTGGCCCTCGCTGAAATCACAGGGATGTCACGAGTAACGTTCCAGCCCGCGGCCGGGGCGGCGGGGGAGTTGACGGGACTGCTTTTGATTCGCGCGTTTCATCGCGCAAACAACGACGAGCGAACAACTGTGTTGATTCCCGATTCGGCTCATGGAACGAATCCGGCGACCGTCCGTCTGGCCGGTTACAAAGTGAGGCAGATCCCATCAGACGATCGCGGGCTCGTCGACTTGGCGGCACTTGAATCATCGCTCGATTCATCCGTGGCCGGATTGATGCTCACGAACCCGAACACGCTCGGCCTCTTTGAACGCGACATCGAAAAAATTGCCGCGGCTGTTCATTCGTCGGGAGGTCTGCTTTATTACGACGGGGCAAACTTGAATGCAATCATGGGTGTAGTGCGCCCCGGTGATATGGGGTTCGACGTCGTTCACATGAATCTTCACAAGACGTTCACGACGCCTCACGGCGGGGGAGGGCCGGGGTCGGGTCCGGTCGCAGTCAGCAAAAGGTTGGAGAGGTTCCTTCCGTCGCCCGTCGTGGCCTTTGATGAGTCGACGGGGCTCTATCGATGGGACAACGACAGAGAAGATTCCATCGGCCGCGTCCACGGTTTCCACGGTAACTTCGCCATGGTTGTGCGCGCCTATGTCTACATCCGTGCACTGGGGGCCGAGGGCCTGCACACCGTCTCGGAGCGGGCGGTTCTAAACGCGAACTACTTGAGGAAGAGAATCGAGGCCGAGTATCCGATGGCGCACCCTGGCCTCTGCATGCACGAATTCGTCGCTACCGCGACTAAGTTCAAGAAGGACGGAGTGCGCGGGCTCGACATTGCGAAGCGCATGATCGATTTGGGTTTTCACCCTCCGACGGTCTACTTTCCACTTGTAGTGGCGGAGGCCCTGATGGCCGAGCCGACCGAAACGGAGTCAAAGCAGACGCTCGACGCAATGGCGGACGCATTGCTGCAAATCGCTGGCGAGGCGCGAAGCGATCCGGACCTGCTGCATCGGTCACCGGTGACGACGCCGGTCGGACGACTCGATGAAGCGCGCGCGGCCCGTCAGTTGGAACTGGTGTGGCGCCGGGGGTCTGGAGGGTAGCAGAGCATTACCCACTGCCCTCGCGGCTCGGGGACGCCCAATCTGACCGGCCACCCTATTGTCATGATCCGAATCTACCCAATTAAAACCGCGCGAGGCAATAAGATTTGGTGATGCCATCGGCTCTGCGATCGAGATTGGCCCTTTTGGGTCTCCTAGGAGCGTTCTTGATCCCCGTCGGAGTTTCGGGCCTGCGGGGCCTCACTCATGTGCTCACCTGCCGCGCGGCTGCTGAAACCCCTTTTACGATGACCGTCCACAAAGACGGCCCGCCCGAAGTGACTTCGTCGCAAAGACTGAAGAGAGGAGCGGAGGCCAGTGGATGCGAGGGTCTTTCGCTGGATCTTCGAGCGCGGGGCGAGGGCCGCAAGATAGTCATGACGGTTTCGATCACCAACAACACCTCGTCACTTTGGCGAGGGACGGTACAGCTGGCACTTGCAGGGGAGACCAAGTTGACTTTCCCGGTTGAGATCGGAAACATTCCGGCCGGCAAGACCGGAGCCGACACCGTTGAGTTGGAACTTCGTGAAGGAACAACCGAAGCAGAAGGCGCGTTGCTGATCGGACCTTAATCGACCTGCGCCAAGGGGTGAGAAGCGGCCGCCTTGACCAGTTCCGCGTCGGACACCTCCGTATAAACCTGAATTGTGGAAAGGTTCGCATGGCCAAGCGCAGCCTGCAACTGTCGGAGGGTATAAGCCGGAAGGCCGGTGACGGGATCGGGTCGAAGTCCCAGGGTGGCGAATGTGTGTCTTAGAACGTGCACGCGACTTCCGCGCCGACGCGCCCCCGCAAGTCTGAGCAACCTGTCGGCGATGTAGGCGATTCCAGACTTTGTGGCTTCTACGCTGAGGATCTTTTCGCCATGGGAGTTCGCGCCCGTGACGCGCGGACGAGTGGAGACGAAGAGCGTGCGCGCTTCCAGTCCCATCTTCACAAGGCGCGCGGAACGAGATTTCAAGTAAACGGTCAGCGCCTCTTGTGTAACCGGCGGAAGAGGAAGCCGTCGTTCCTTGTTTCCTTTACCTATCACGTTGAGAGAGTGAGGCGGTTTACCGACGATGTCGGTGACTTTCAAGGTCGCCATTTCTTCAAGTCGTAATCCGGTTGTCAGGGCAAGAACCATTACCAATATGTCCCGCTCCGGCCAGCGCGAGTCACCTGCGTGATCGATGATGCTCCGGGCGGCATCGGCTTCGAGGGCCTTCGGAAGACGCTTTGTCTTGGAAGGCGCGCGCAGCAGGGCGGCCGGGTCGGCGGCGATCCGGCCCGTCGCGTAGCACCATTTGAAGAAGACCTTGATTGCAGCTACCCGTCTTGCCACTCGGGCAGGGGAGCGCTCACCGGCGGCCCGGTCGGGATGCCGCGTGTAACGCGGATCTGGCCGGACCCGAAACTCCGCGATCGCCCCCACGAGCAGATCACGAGTTAATTCACTCAAGACGAGCGAGTCGGGCATTTTGGACAAATTGGTGGCCACCGAGGAAAGCGTTGCCGTGATTTCGGCCTCGTAGGCGTCAACCGTGCGCGGCGAGCGGCCCTCATTGCCGAGTTCCATGAGCCACAGTTGCATGGCCTCGAGTGCGGGGACGGTGTTCATGAAGAACATCTTGGCCCATAAACGCCGTCAGAAGGAGTTTTTCGTTTAGCGCAGCTCTGGTTTTGGGCAGTATCCTTAAGGAGACGGACAAACGTCTTGAGTCTCTCGAAAGGATTCACCATTCCTAATTCGCCCCAACGCTCCCAAACTTCGCGAAGGTTCCAGATTTTTCTCTTAAGTTTTCTTGGGGTGATCGCCTCCGCCACTGTAGCCTTTGCAGCCTTTCCCACCGATGCCCCTAACGACCCAAGGTTTCAGGAAGCCTGCACCGTCGCCCCCTGTCCAGGCGCCCCCACCGGACAGTGGAACCTCTACCCAGGAAGCGGAATTTCGGCGAAGGAAGCCTGGAAGGTAACCCTCGGCCGAGCCGATGTTGTAGCCGCGATTCTGGACTCTGGGGTCGATTACGACCACGAGGACTTGCGCAACAAAATCTGGCTAAACCAAGGGGAGCTGCCCGTCCCGACGGGGCCGGATTGTGTTTTGGGGTCGGATCCTCACGATTGCAACGCCGACGGGGTATTCAGCGTCAAGGATTACATCGGCGATCCGCGAGTCACCGATTTCAACGATTCTGCCGCGGTAGACAGGGGAGACTTTCGTGTCTTCAATGATGGTCTCGATAACGACGGCAACGGGTATGTCGATGACCTATCGGGATGGGACAGCGACGACAACGACGGGGACGAATTCGACCATCGCTTTTTTGGGCATGGGACGGGCCGGGCCGGCATCCTCGCTCCGGAGACCAACAACCTCCTCGGGGTTGCGGGCGTGTGCCCCCGGTGTCCGATGATGAACGTGCGTATCGACGACACTTTTGTCTGTAACTCGGAAGGCGTGGCCAAAGGAGCGATCTACGCCATCGACAACGGCGCCAAGGTGATCAACATGTCGCTCGGGTGCACGACCGCTTCCCGTTTGTCGCGAAGCGCCTTAGATTACGCAACAAGTAAGAACGTGCTCGCCTTCAACGCTTCCGCTAACGAATTTTCCACTCACCAGAACTTCCAAAGTATTTTCGACGACGTCATTACTGTCGGGGCCGTGACTCACAACAGCCCCGACGATCCTTCCACTTCAGACCCGAGAGGAGGACCCTTAACAACGTTCTTGCAGAAGGCGAGTTTTTCAAACTACGGGGCCCACCTCGATGTTGTGGCCCCCACGCTGGTTCCTGGGGCCGGCCAAGGGTTGGCAGGTTTAGTTCCAAACCACGCCGCGTACACCTGGTCGGCCAGTGGGACATCGTCATCTACGCCGCACGGGGCAGGAGTCGGTGCCCTGGTCTTCTCGAGAGCGAGAGACCTGATCGAAACTGGGGCCCTGCCAGTTGCCGGACTCGCGCTTCAAGACATCTCAACGCAGGAAGTCCGTCAGATCATCAACCAGACCGCCGACGACGTAACCGCGCAGAGCGGAACCACATATCCGGTCTCAGCGGAATGGGACAAGTGGACCGGTTATGGGCGCATCAACGCGAAGAAGGCTGTCGATTTGGTCGCGGCTGCGACTATGCCGCCGGAGGCCGACATTAACTCGCCCGACTGGTACACGCTGGTCGATGGTGTGGTCCCGGTCCGATTTTATGCGAATGCGAGATGGGCAACCTCGTACGCTTACACCCTGGAGTTCGCAAGGGGGGTGGAGCCAACGTCATGGACGACTCTCGCCAGTGTCACATCGACGGTATCGGACGCTGCGGTCTCGTCGGCCAACCGTTTGAGCAACTTCACGATCCCCTGGCCCACGGCAGCTTTGGCCAACGGGCTGTATACCTTGCGGCTGCGCGTGACCGACGGAAGCGCAAATGCCAACAAGGGTGAGGATCGGATGGCCGTTTGGGTCCGCCATCCCGACGCTCAGGATCAGCCAGGGTTCCCCAAAGTGTTCGATGGTTCACTCGAATCTCTGTCTGTTGCGACGGTCGACCTCGACTCCGATAACAAACTGGAGATTATCTTCGCCGATGGTAACGGCGAAGTGCATGCGATCAAGAGCGACGGGTCGGAGCTTGCCGGCTTCCCTGTCCATGCCGATGTCCCCCTCAGCCTACCGCTTGCGACCTCCGATGCCTTCGACCTTAACCCCGCCAATGGGGAGGTTGCCCTGTCTTACGCTCCGATCATCGGCGGGCCGGCTGTAGGCGACATAGATCGCGACGGAGTGCAGGAGATCGTGGTTGCTGCGACCAACGGCAAGGTTTATTGCTGGAACGCCGACGCGTCGGTGTGCTCCGGTTTTCCCGTCGCGACGGACCCAGGTTTTAGCCGCGATCCCTACCCGCCTCACTCGCAGATTGAGAACAGCCACCCTGAGGGGATAGGGGCAACACCTGCCCTCGGCGACCTAGATGGCGACGGCAAACTCGAAATAGTAGTTGGGTCGATTGATCAAAAACTCTATGCGTGGAACTCGGAGGGGGATCGGTTCGGCAACTTCCCGAAGCAGATTTTCGACGCGGGGTCGGCTCCCTCGGGAGTCAGTCAGTTCGCTCCACGGGCGATCCTTTCCAGCGCCGCCATTGCTAATGTCGACGGGGTTGGTTTCAATGACATTGTCGTCGGCACGAACGAGACTTACTCCACTCCTGCCCCTCCGGGTACAGGGGGGTCGGGGCGCGCATACTTGATCAGGTCGGACGGCACTATCGCTCCGAACTGGCCGGTGAAACCAACGTCACTTTCTCCGTCCGCGGTTCCACTCGTGGCTGAGGGGGTCACAACATCACCCGTTCTGGCCGATATCGACGGCGACGGCAAACTCGAGAGCGCCCTGACAGCATTTATCGGTGACGCCACGATTTATCGCTTCGACGGGTCGACGTTTTCAACCATGTCCGGCTCTTTCGGCGCTACCGGGCCGGGGAGCCTGGACCTAGACGAAACGACTCCCGAGGGTGGTCTTCCCAATGCCGCCGACCAGCCTTCGCACTTCTATGTCGCCAACGGCGCCTTCGGCGATATCGACGGTGACGGGAGTTTGGAGTACATGGCTGGCAGTGTTGGTAATCGTTTGGTCGCGGCTAATGCTCAGCCGGGCACCTTCACTCCATTCGACCACCTCCTCAGTGTCTGGAATGCGTCAAACGGATCTCCCAAGCCAGCTTTTCCCCGAGTCATTGAAGACTGGCAGTTCCTAAACTCTCCGTCTGTTGCTGACCTCAATGGGGATGGAATGACCGAAGTCATCGACTCAAGCGGAGGTTTCTTCGTCCACGCATTCAACCGCCTCGGCCAGGAGCCTGCCGGCTGGCCCAAGAACACGGGGCAGTGGCAGACCTCGGGGCCTTCAATAGGCGATATCGACGGGGACGGCGATGTTGAGGTGGTTCAGACGACCCGGCTTGGTTCACTTTTCGTGTGGTCCGCGCCTGAAAGCGTCGCCTGTCAAAAGGATGAATGGCGCAAGTTCCGGCACGATGAATGGAATACCGGCAACTACCACGCCGATACGCGGCGTCCTGCGAAGATCGACATGCCGGTATTGTCGGACGCCGGCGACGTCGTTTCGCTTCGATGGACCGCAGTGGGAGACGACGGTAAGTGTGACAAATCAACAAGCTATGAGTTGCGAACGTCTAGTGCACCGATCACCGAAGGCAACTTTGAGAACGCGGCCCCTGTTCCGACCGCCTCCCCGAAGGCCGCAGGAAGTCCCGAATCTCTTACTTTCTACCTGACGCCGGGAACTCAGTCCCTCGCGTTGCGGGCGGTGGACGAGGCCGGCAACCGCGGACCATTGGTCGTAATCGCAGTCGACGAAACCCAAATATTTGCGAAGAAATACGTACCGTTGGTAAGACCGGTGAGAATCCTAGACACGCGAGACGGCACTGGGGGAGCGCTAGGCCCCCTGGGACCTGATGCCGCTCGCGACATTCAGGTCGGAGGAGTTGGCGGAGTTCCTGAGAACGCCACGGCCGTCGTGATGAACGTGACGGCCGTCGATCCAAGTGAATCGAGCCACTTCACGGTCTATCCCACCGGTCTCGAGCGCCCGACGGCTTCGAATCTAAATTTTGGCCCCGGCCAGACGATCGCCAATCTGGTGGTCGTGGAATTGGGATCGGCGGGCAAGGTGAGCGTTTACAACTCAGCCGGTGAAGCGCACGTGATATTTGATGTGGCAGGGTGGGTGTCCGACGGTACAACGGACATTCCCGGAGGCGGCTATACGCCTGTTGCTCCCGCTAGGATCCTCGACTCTCGACTGGGGACCGGGGGCCCGATCGGTCCTGGAGAGGAGTTCAGTGTTGCGATCCTCGGGGAGGGCGGTTTTCCGGCGACGGGTGTCTCCGGGGTCGTGCTCAACGTGACTGCCGTCGACGCTACCGCGCCGGGATACTTCACCGTTTACCCAAATGGCCAGACGCGCCCACTGGCTTCCAACATCAATTTCGTCGGCGGCCAGACGGTCCCGAACCTGGTCTTCGTACGCCTCGGTGCGCAGAACAAGGTCAACGTCTTCAACAGCGGCGGAAATACACATGTGATCTTCGACGTCGCTGGGTGGCTCTCCGATGGCTCGACATCTGAGGGGGGTAGCTTTGAGGCCTTGAGTCCCTTCAGGATTCTTGATACGAGGTACGGGACCGGTGGATTCACCCAGGCAGTCGGCCCCGGCGAGTCGATCTCGGTACCCATCCTCGGCAAAGGAGGCATCCCTACGGTGGGAGTCTCTGCGGTGGTGATGAACGTAACCGCCGTTGACCCAACCCAAGCTGGGTACCTAACGCTTTATCCCACCGAGCCTAAGCCGTTCGTATCGAACCTCAACTTCGTCGCGGGCCAGACCGTTCCCAACCTGGTTGTGGTCAAAGTGGGACCAGGTGGGCGGGTCGAGCTGTACAACTCTTCAGGCAACACCGACGTAATCTTCGACGTGGCAGGCTGGTTCACCGGATAGGGAGGCGTACAGCGCCAGATCTGATTGATTACTAAAGAATACTTTAGTAATGGAATAGCCCTGGGTGGCCTAGATTCCCAAACGATCGTGTAGGTACTTGTAGGTCGCGCTTTCCAGCCTGTCCGGCCACTCGACTCCCAGAGCCGCAGCAATATCCCGAGCATGCGCAGTGAATGTGCCGATCAGCTGGACATGTCCCTCAATTACGGCGTCCTTGTTGGGCTTACCGGTAGGCATCGACTCCAGGACCGTACGCTGACCCTTCGTGAGCTTCGCACTCCACCGCTTCAAGCCGTAGCGTTGTGCAGGGGCGTTCGACTCGACGAATAGCTGGTACAGAAGGATTCGAAGATTGTAGATGCCCTCGAGTCCGAGAAGCCAGTCCTCGCGATCGACGACCACGGCCAATTGGCCATAAATACGAAATGCCTCGGTGATCAAGAACTCGATCTGGCCAGACGAAGGACCGGGCACCGGGTCCGCTATGGGGATGAGGCTGGACAGATCGCCCTTGTCGAAGACAGGGATTCTGTCGCGGACTTGCGATGTTGCCACCGAACCTACCCCCTCAACGACCACATCACAGCGTTCCCAACTCCCGATGACGGCGAAGAAGCTTCCAGTACTTCCGAGTGGACGGGCTAGAACGGTCGGGGTGATTTCTTCGAGCCAAGTCCGCCACGATCCACAGAAGTCCTTCAGGGCATCGTCGGCTACGGCAACAACGAGATCTAAGTCGGAGGCCTTGTCTGCGAGTCCGCGAGCCAGTGATCCTGACAGCCACATCGCGCGCACGCGCTCGTCTCTTGTTAGGACAGCCACTGCACGCACGAGGAGATCTCGATACTTAGGACCGAGAATCTTGACAGCATCCTCTACCTTTGGCGGCAATACCGTAGGGGGTCCCATTGCTTGTGAAAGAATTCACAAGCAATGTGAACCTGGTGGTAGGCACGTCCGCGCGAGTGACTAGAATCGGGTTCATGAAAGTTCGCCTAGCGGCGCTGGTTCTTGTAGTGGCCATTGTTGGAGCGGCGTGTCGGGATGATCCACCTCCTTCTAGGGCCCAAAGGTCGGGCGTTGAGGGTGTCGTCCTCAGCGGGCCCAATTGCCCCGTCGTGCAGGAAGGGTCGCCGTGTCCTGATACTCCAGCGGAAGCTGAGATTCAGGTTACGGACCCGAGTACGCAAGAGGTCATTTTCATAACCCAGTCCGGGGCTGACGGACGTTTTCGGATCGGCCTTCCCCCAGGAGAGTTTGTGCTGCTTGCGTTGCCCCTTAGCTCACGCCTGGCCCCCAGCGGCAAGCCCGTGCCAGTGACGGTCGTGGCCGACCGTTTCCTGACCGTCACGCTCTACATCGACACGGGCATGCGGTAAGGGCGCTGGGGGCAGGAAGTCACTTGATCACCGTGAGATCTCTAGGCCTTGGACTTTCGGCCTGGCAGGAAGGTGTCCCGAAGCTTCCAAGTTACGACGGAAAAGATGGCCTCGAAGACGATAGCGCGAGACATCTTGGATGTGCCGGCCGCCCGCTCTCTGAAGACGATTGGAATTTCGATGACGCGAAAGCCCCCTTTGAGTGCACGATGTGTCATGTCGATCTGGAAGGCGTACCCGTTGGATGCGACCGACGGCAGATCGATATTTTGGAGAAAGGGTCTGGTGTAGCAGCGAAAGCCGCTCGTCGAATCCCGTACGGCGAATCCAAGTACCAAGCGCGCGTATGCGTTACCTGCACGCGATAGCAACAGCCGAGAGCCCGACCAGCCTTGTACTCCTCCCCCACTAACGTATCGGGAACCGATCGCAACATGAGACGTTTGGGTGGCCGCGATTAACCGGGGAAGGTCGGCGGGATTGTGCGAAAGGTCCGCATCCATCTCAACGAAGTGCGAAAAATCCCGTAAGAGCCCCCAAGTGAACCCTGCTACGTAGGCGCGACCCAGTCCTCGCTTGGATTCCTGCTCCAGCAGGAAAACTCGAGTGTCCGCATTAGTCTTTTGTCGGACAATGGCTGCTGTGCCATCTGGCGAGGAGTCGTCGACTACCAGGACCGAGGCGTTCGGCACAGTCGATAGGACGAGGTTAACGAGTCCATCGATCGTGGCCGCCTCATTGAACGTCGGAATCACAATGAGGGGTTTAAGCTGCTCATCTGACGCGACAAGGTCGGGCATCGGCCCCCTTCGTCGGAGGCGACCGAGAACCTCGGCCAATGCCGCTGCCCCCAACATCAGCAAGATCCCGATTGGAAGCCAATCTCCCCACCGCGCGTAGGCAGTGATGCCGGTTGCGAAGCGGACGGTGGGCAGGAGAACGTCTTCGGAGAACAACTCAGTTCGACCGACTACTTTGCCGTCGGGCGCCACTACCGCTGAGATGCCGCTGATCGCAGCATGCGCTACCCACATCCTATTTTCGGCCGCTCGCAATTGACTGAAGGCGACGTGCTGGGCGCTGGCTGCAGTCCGGTTGAAGGACGAGTTGTTCGTGGATACGACAAGAAGCCTCGCTCCGTTGCGCACAAATTTACGAACGAGATCTGGGTAAGTTGATTCGTAGCAGATGACCGACCCAAAAGTTCCCTCATCAATTGTGAACGTGGTCGATTCGGTCCCGCTGACCATATCGAAGGGTACGCGCTCGAGTTCTTTGACCAATGGAACCAGCAGGCTGCGTAGGGGAACGTATTCTCCAAACGGAACAGGATGTTGCTTCGCGTAAGTTCCTTCGAGCTGACCGTTGGAGCGAAAAAAGAGGTTGGCGTTGATCAGATCTCCCTTGGCGAGATCGTCCGAATCCAGAGTCGCGCCGACCAAGAACGGCGCGCCGATTTCCCTGATGACGCGTGTAAGAGGATTTTGCAGCGCTGGGTGATTGAACGGATCTTGGTCGAAAGAGCTCTCTGCCCAGATGACCAACGACGGATCCTCATCGGCGATTTGGCGCGTGAGTCTTAGGTGACTTGTCAAGACGGTGAAGTCGTCGGAATTTGGGTCGAGAGTATTTTCAGGAACATTGCCCTGGATCATGGCGATGCGCGCTGGCCTGCCTGTGGCCACTCCGGGAGCAAGCACGGACGGAGCCAGTGCCAGCAGGGCTGCAATACCCAGCCGACCTGCCGCGGCTCGTGGGCGCGACTTGATTAGCGGTAGTGCCGAGGCTATGGATACGTTGATGAGCAGAACCACGAGACTGATTCCCCAAACGCCGGCAAACGGCGCGACGCGAAGAGCGATTAGATTGTTGTGCTGCGAATAACCCAAGCCCCCCCAACCGAAACCCCCGAGAGGAAGGTGCGAACGCAGATACTCCCCCGCCAGATAGAGAAAAGGAAATGCGAGCCCTCCGAGCCGGTCTCGCACCAACATCCCGACAAAGAGGGCCGCCCCGACTATCAACGATTGGAGGATCACCAACCCTAAATAGGCGGGGGCTCCGAATAGCCATACCCATGAAAGCAAAGTTGAAAAGAAGCTCACTCCAAAACCAAATGCGGATGCCGCTACAGTGCGAGCCGAGCCTCGCCTGAACACCAACGCGATCGGCACAAGGGCGATGGCAGCCAGCGGCCCCAGATCGGCGGGTGGAAACGCGAGCGAAAGCCCAAGGCCGGACGAGACCCCGGCGATGAGACCCAAGCTGACTCTTCTTTTTGACGCGCCTTTCAGACGCAATCGCGACAGAGTTGCTTTTTCCGATGGGCCAGCTGACTGAGGTGCTTTACGAGATGGCAAGACGCACAAACGAATTCGTTTGCTTGTTTCGGGGTCGGGCGGATCGAAAGCGTTTCGAGCCGTTCCTCGGCAGCAAGCTCGAGTACAGATCCCTCCTCTTCGGCCTCAGCGCCTGGGTCGGCGACGAGCTCCTCAAGATCTGCCTCCGCGGGTTTAACCACGGCATCGTCATCGTCATCATCGTCATCATTGACCACAGCCACTATTTCCATCCCTTCGTCATCTGGGGTCAGGACCCGCAAATCGAAAATCGGATTATGCGCTATTACGGAGAAACTGCAAGTACCTGCCCCACTTGGGGGTACCTCAGCATCTCAGCCTTTGACGCCAGTCTGGCCCGGGAGTACATTGAGCGCATGCTCAAATCGAGCGGTGGGCGGCCCCCAATCGGCGGCGGGCCTGCCTCCACAAAGCAGAGGATCATTCAGGCTGCGTTCGACACTCTGTCCAAAGACGGCTTCGCCGCGGCCACGGCCCGCGCTATTGCCAGGCGAGGAGGCTTCAACCAAGCGCTGATTTTTTATCACTTTGGCACTTTGAACGATCTTCTGCTCGCAGCCCTTGAAGTCTCGGGGAAGGCGCGCCTGGATCGCTACCGAGAGGCCATGTCGGTCGCGAATACGTTCGATGAAAGGATCCAAACCGCGACTAACCTCTACCGGGAAGATCTTGACTCCGGCCACATCACCGTGCTCGCTGAAATCATCGCGGGAAGTCTGTCTGAACCCAGGCTGGGCCCAAAAGTGATTGACCTCATGAAGCCTTGGATTGAATTTGCTGCGGGGGTCATCAAAGAGTCAATTTCGGGCACTGCTTTCGAAGCGCTCATCGATCCTCAGACAGCGGCCTTCGCCGTCGTAGCAATGTACCTCGGCGTAGACCTACTTACTCTGCTCGACAAAGACGATTCGCGCGCCGATGCCTTGTTTCAATCGGCGGGCG
>CAZCSK010000046.1:0-15923 GCA_964501265.1 uncultured Actinomycetes bacterium | reverse complement strand
CACCGCCAACCCCGCCTGCACCTCCGCCCGCACCTTCTCCTGCGCCCGCACCTCCACCCCCACCACCGCCAACCCCGCCTGCACCTCCGCCCGCACCTTCTCCTGCGCCCGCACCTCCGCCTCCCACGCCGCCACAACAGACGCCGCCGCCGAAGCCGCCTTCCTCCTGGGCGCCCCCCATGCCACCCCGGCAGGAGCCGCCTAGCTGGACCCCGCCCCCGTCGACGCCGCCATCAGATCCGGCACCCCCAACTTCGCCGTCGCAATAAGCGAACTCCTGGGACGGGCGAGGAGCGCCAGCGTTTCAGCAGAGTGACAACTAGGCGAAATCGCAACTGACGATCAATGCGATCTTTGAGATTTGGAATTGCCGGGCTCAAGGATCCAAAGGATCTTGAGGGTTCGGTGGCCTTTCTAAAGGGCGCGGGATACGAGGCCTGCGAAGTTCAATTCGTCAAAGAGTTCACACTCAAGGATCCGGAGGCTAAGCACCTCGGCGAACTCGCCCGTGACAACGGCATTGCTCTTTCAGTTCACGCCCCCTACTTCGCCCAGTTGACCTCTGAAGATCCCGACCGCCTAAAGATGCACCTCGGAGCGCTTCATCACTCTTGCAAACTCGCCGGTTTTATGGGAGCAACAGTTGTCGTCTGTCATCCCGGAAGCCATCACGACCACCTGCCTGACGAGCTTCATGAGCGCATCGACAATGCATTGACCAACCTCGGCCCCCGCATCGAAGACACCGGCGTCAAACTTGGTCTTGAAACTTGCGGCCGCCGCTCGCAGTTCGGCGCGCTCGGCGATATCGCTCTGCTCGTCCGCAAACACGCGTTCACGACGCCGGTAATCGACTACGCGCACATACATGCGTTGTCCAACGGATCGCTCAAAGACCTCGCCGCCCTCGAGGCCCTTTTCGTGTACATAGTCGACGAGTTCGGAGCCGAGCATCTTCGCCCCCTTCACACCCACTTCAGCGACAACCAGTTTGGACCTGCTGGTGAGATAAGACACATCCGTTACGGGGAAGGAAGCCTGCGCATCGCCAATGTCTTAAAGGGCGCAGAGCCACACGACCTCGATCTAACAGTCATTTCGGAGGAAAAGTGGCCAGAGTCGCACGAGGCGATCTTGGCTGAAATCCGCAAGACACCTCTCGCTTTAACGAAGGACGCACCGAAGCCCAGGGACGGTATCTGGTTTCCAAACGAAATACCTCTGGAGAAAGCCAAAGATGCCCATCGATTCGTTCATGGTTCGCGCGAAGTTCGCATCACCAACTTGGACAAAGTGTTTTTTCCCGACGAGGGAGTAACCAAGGGCGACCTGATCAACTACTACTACAACGTGGCCCCGTTGATGCTTCCATTTCTGCGAAATCGGCCGATCACGATGCAGCGCGTGCCCGACGGTATTTACGGGGAGGCCTTTTATGAAAAACAGGTCCCCAAGGGCGCCCCGGAATGGCTGCGCACGATACCCGTCCCATCAGACGGCGGCAAGAAAAACATCGACTTCATCGTGGTAGACGATGTGCCCGCGCTCGTTTGGCTGGCGCAAATCGCAAGCGTCGAGGTGCACGCCTGGACGGCGAAAGCCCCCGATCTGAACCAGCCCGACTTCGCCGTGATGGACCTCGACCCTCACGAACCGGTTGAGTTCGACGATGTCCGCGCCGTGGCCGGGCTCGTGCAGGTTCTTCTCGAACGACTCGCCCTAAAGGGGTTTCCTAAAACCTCAGGTGGGTCGGGCCTTCAGATCTTCATTCCGTTAGTCCCCGGTCACTCCTATTCCGAAGTGAGAGATTTCTGCTCCGGTCTTGGACGCTTGATGGTGTCGGCCTACCCCGAGAAGGTCACGTTGGCGGCGTCCAAGGCGCAGCGCGCGGGCAAGATCTATGTCGATGCCGGGCAGAACGCAAAGGGCCAGACTCTCGTCGCTCCTTACTCGGTCCGGCCCTATCCGGGTGCGCCTGTGTCGGCCCCGCTCAACTGGGACGAACTGGCCGAGGAGTTCTATCCTTCGGACTTCACCATTGGCACGATGTTCGAACGAATCGAACGAGTGGGGGACCTGTTTCGCGGCGCCATGCTGACCAAACAGGATCTTCATCCGGCGCTTGAAAAACTGAAAGGCGAGAAATGACGGAAGAATTTCAGAAGTACGCCAGAGATCTTCTGGAGTTGCTCGGCAAGGACGAACCCGTTGAAGTGCTCGGTAACGCGGTTGGCGAGGTGAGGGAACTCACTGAGCAGGTCTCGGCTGACAAGCTCGCAAAGTCCATGGGGCCGGGGGAGTGGTCGGCCCAGCAAGTCCTAGGGCACCTCGCGGACACGGAAATGGTCTACGGCGTTCGCATTCGGATGATCGTTACGCAGGAGCGACCAACGATAGTTGGGTATGACCAGGACGCATGGGGCTCTCGCTTCAAGGATCTCGATGAGTCGGGTCAGCAGACGTTTCTTCGCTGGCGCATCTTGCGCGAGGCAAACCTGCGGCTGCTTGGTTCTCTTACCCCCGATGAGTGGTCGCGCGTCGGGAACCACTCCGAGAGAGGTGAGGAATCAATTCGTTCCATGGTCGCCCTGTTGGCCGGGCACGACCGAGCGCACCTCGATCAAATAAAGCGCGCTCTCAACCGTTAGGGTGCAAGACGATCCGTTAACGCCTCCAAAGCGCTTCGCTGGTTTCGTCGACCTAGCGCCTCTTCGGGAGTCCCGCGACTTTCGCCTGCTGTGGTTCTCGACCATTGTTTCCGAAACGGGCACTCAGATTGCGACGTTGGCTGTCTTCGCGCAGGTGTATCTGCTGACACGCTCAGCGGCGGCGGTTGGACTCGTAGGCCTTGCCAAATTGGTTCCATTAATGCTGACCACGATCCTTGGAGGCTCAATCGTTGACGCGGTCGACCGGCGCAAGCTGTTGCTTGCGACACAGGTGGGTTTCGCGGTTTCATCGGGCGTCCTTCTCGCAGGCGCCTTAATAGGAAATCCTCCACTTGCTCTGATCTATGGCGCCGTTGCGCTTGGAGCTGCGGTGCAAGGATTGGACTCGCCGACCAGGTCGGCGATGACTCCAAGGTTGGTGAGTGCAGAGCAGCTGCCCGGCGCGATGGCCCTGAAGCAGGTCGCGTGGAACGCGACCATGCTTGTCGGCCCTCTTGTGGGGGGAGTTCTGATCGCCAGCGTCGGCCTGACGTGGGCGTATGGACTCGACGTGGTCAGTTATTTGGCGGGCCTTGTTGCAATTTCTTTTCTGCGCCCACTGCCGCCTAGCGAAGAGGCAGTGGGGCGGCGAAGCGGCCTTGGGGCGATCGCCGACGGGTTCAAGTACTTGAAGGGCAAGCGCGTCATTCAATCTACATTCGTCATCGACCTGGTTGCGATGGTGTTCGGAATGCCCAACGCCCTCTTTGTGATTCTCGCGGACAAGCAATTCCACGGCGGACCCGAGGTCGCAGGTCTTCTGTTTGCGGGGCCGGCCTTTGGTGCTGTCCTGGCCGCGTTGACTTCCGGCTGGGTTAACCGAATCTCGCGGCAGGGCCTGGCCGTGATCATTTCGGTCGCGATTTGGGGCGCGGGAATTACGGCTTTCGGCCTTGCCGGAGACCGTCTTGGGCTCGCCTTATTCTTTCTGGCTATCGCCGGTGCGGCCGACGTAATATCTGCAGTGTTCCGCTCGACCATTCTGCAATTGAGCGTGCCCGAACATCTGCGGGGAAGGCTGTCGTCGATCCATATCCTTGTAGTAGCCGGGGGCCCCCGCCTCGGCAACTTCGAAGCCGGAATAGTTGCTGAGGCGTTTTCGCCGGCTGTATCTGTCATTTCCGGAGGCGTGCTTACGCTAGCCGGGGTTGGTTTGGTTGCAGCGCTCATCCCGCAACTTGCCCAGTATCGGGCGCAGGAGCACGGCGTCGCCCCTACAATCTTGTAAATGACCGAACTGTCCTGGCCATCGATACTCGGCCATCTCGTCGCGGGCCGTTCAATTTCTCGTGATGAGGCCTCGTGGGCGATGCAGCGAATCATGGAGGGCGAGGCCACGCCAGCTCAGTTCGGAGCATTTGTTGCGGCGCTCCGCACAAAAGGCGAGACTGTCGAAGAAATCCTCGGACTTGTAGAAACGATGCGGTCCATGAGCCTGAAGGTCGATGCAGGTCCGGGCCTTGTTGACACGTGCGGTACTGGAGGCGATCGCGCCGGGACCATCAACGTTTCCACTATTGCCGCGTTCCTTGTAGCCGGGGCCGGGGGCCGAGTGGCGAAACACGGGAACCGATCCGCGTCTAGCATCTGCGGTTCTGCCGATGTGCTGGAGGAACTTGGCGTGAAGATCGACCTCGGCCCAGTTGGGGTGAGAGCTTGCATCGAGGAAGCCGGAATCGGTTTTTGCTTTGCCCCAGTCTTTCATCCGGCCATGCGACACGCAGGGCCGCCGCGGCGTGAGATCGGTGTCCCGACTATCTTTAACTTTCTCGGCCCTTTGACCAACCCCGCCGATGCCAAGCACCAGGCCATCGGTGTGTCTGATCCCAAGATGGCCCCCAAGATGGCCGAGGTGCTTGAGCGTTTAGGAAGCACGCGTGTTCTTATTTTTCATGGATCGGATGGGCTGGACGAGATTTCGACTTGCGCCCCGTCGACGATTTGGGACCTGCAGGAAGGGTCGATTGGCGAATCGCAGATCAACCCCCTCGAATATGGAATTGCGATCGCAGAGCCCGGGGATCTGAAGGGCGGGTCGCCGCCCGAGAATGCGAAGGTGGTCATGGAGGTTTTGGACGGAGCCGCGGGCCCGGCGCGCGACGTTGTCGTTATCAATGCAGCTGCCGCGATTATCGCAGCAGGACTGGCTGGAGATTTCCTTACTGCGATCGACTCTGCCGCAATCTCGATCGATTCAGGCAAAGCCCGCCGGGCACTTGACGATCTGATCGACGTCTCGAACCGTCCGTTTGCCTGATCCGACTCTGATCATCGTCACCGGATTGCCGGCGACGGGAAAGACGACGATTGCGACGCGGATTTCGGAGGAGCTTGGGATCCCAATGTATTCGAAGGACCTATTCAAAGAATCACTTTTCGATTCCCTCGGTCACAGCGACAGAGAATGGTCAAAACGCTTGGGAGCGGCCTCCTACGAAATCCTGTTTGCAGTTGTCGATGCGGAGCTTCGTGTGGGGCGATCGGTGATCGCGGAAACCAACTTCAGTTCCGCCTCGACGTCGCGGTTTCGTGACATGAAGGCCCGCTTCGTCCAGATCCTTTGCCACGCGCGCGGCGACCTTGTCTTCGAGCGATTCGCCGATCGCAGTCGGCGCGATCGGCACCCTGGGCACGTCGATGCGGAAAACTTCGAGGAGTTCAAGGCCGGCCTGCTGCGAGGCCGTATCGATCCGTTGGATCTTCCCGGGCAAGTGATCGAAGTCGACACCACCGACTTCGATGCGATCGATTACCCGGCGCTTTTCGAGCAAGTTAAAGCGAGCTTGGAGCCAGCGGCCTGAGCCTCGAATGGAGGTCCGGAGTATGAGCCGTTGCTCCGCAATAACGTTAGGCTGGGCTGGCGCGGGCTTGCTTTGGAGGACCAAACCTCCACCCGCGTCTTTAGGCGATGATGATGGCGGCAGAGCCTAACGAGATTGTCGAGACTCGTCTTACCGTTTTCCGCTAGCCCGACTACGTGGTCGATCTCAAGGCCCTTGGTTTCCCGGCATCCCTCGATGACGCATTCGGCATCCCGATCGATAAGGGCGGTGCGCTGGCGTGAGGTGATGGTGCGCGTGGCATGGGTGACAACTTCGACCTGTCCGCCCTTGACCAGCAGCAGCTTCAAGATAGCGTCGCTCATCATGGCCCGAGCCGTAGCCACCGGTATCGCCCCAATGCCTGGGATCTCGCACACTTCTTTGGGCTTGGTGTGCCCCCTCACCAGTGCAGTGTGGTCGACCCTTATGTTGACGATAGCACTAGGTCCCGCGGCATCGCCCCTTCCTTTTTGAGCAAGCCGTGCCATCTCAACCAGAGCATCCGCCTCCAGGGCCTGGTAAGGCTCCTTTTGTCCCGCGCGGCGTGACTGTTCAAATTGCTGGTCCCGAAGGATGTCGAGCACACTTCTTACCTGTGCCCCCGCCTCGGGCGCAAGACGGGCGTCGAGGCGGAAGATCCCCTGCTCATCGGTCCAGGTACGAAGGTATCTCTGCTGGTGAAGGCGGTTAGCCCACTCTGCCTCATCGGTAGTTTTGGCTGCCATTACCGTGCGGCTCACCTGCCTTAACTTTGCTATACCCTCGGTTTCCGCCACTTTGAGCAGCTCGTTTTCTGCCTCAGGCGCCACGGCTGCAGCGGATGCGATCTCGGCAGCCTGGGCTGAAGTGAGCTTGCCCGATCTATAGGCGTTGTTGGTTTGGGGAAGCTCCTGCATCCGCCTGGCAGTCTCGATAGCCAGGACCGAGTTTCCCACCGAGTCCCCTGTGGTGCGGGAGATGAAGTGAGCCGCCGAGCGGTCCCCGTCCCGTTGCCAGGCCCCGCTCGAGGCCACCCGCGAGGCGGCCAGAGCCTTTCCCGCTGCACACACCTTCTCGCCCTCTGAGAAAACCTTCACCAATTGAAGCGCAAAGGCCGGATCAAGAGTTTCGGGGTCGAGGCCAGCCACGAAATCCTTGAGGGCTTGCACGGGCTCTTGAAGGCGGACGTTCTGCTGCATCAAATGACTCCTGTGACGAATCAATAAGTAACGGGGTTTTTTCTGGAGAGTTCCAATCACGAATCGGAACCCCGCTCCGGGAAGGAGAACGTATGTTCGATTATAGGCCATGGGCGGTTCAAAGGCAATAGGTTTTCTTGAAATTTCCAGGCTCGATGAGCACCCTTTTGAGGCAACCTATTTGCGAAGGGGTTCACGAGAAACGAGAGGAAGGAGCCTCCCAGTAGCCGCTTGCACCCAGCCCCCAAGCGCTCCGGTGCGCCGGATGTATGAATCGAGCAACAGCATCTCCTCTAGTTCCTCGTGCGTGACCCAAGTGCGGTCCCGGTGCTCTGGTGCGTCAACAAAGAGCCACTTAGGGTTCGGAATCGACGAGGCCGGATGCATTCCCGAGTCTACTAAGCGACCTTGTCGTATCGCGGTGACTTCGCACATATCGCCGGAGGGCACGAAGACCAGGAGGTCGCCCAACTGAATGAAGGTACGGATTAGCTCGGCCCGCTGGCTGGCGGCCAAGACCGCTTCGATCATGTCGCGTGTGGCGGCTGCCTGTTCGAAGTGTTCGGTCCTCGCGTAAAGCCCCATCCGATCCGTAAGCCTTGACAGCGCGCCTTGAATATCCCAAGGTGGGCCGTCCCTCATCAGCGCTTCTGTGACTTCGCGCCCGGCCTTCTGCGAGCGAAATGGGCCAAGAAGGGGAGAGTCCGGTGCGCTGCGAACAATTTTTAGGCGTGGCTCCGGGGTGAGCTCCTCTGCGATCCAGACGGGGCCCGACCTTTTCTTGCCTTGCCGATTGAAGGGCGGGTTGTGTTGTCTGATCAACACCAACTCGCGGACTTGGGCCGCGATTTCGGTCTCACATCGTTCCCAGTCGATCTTGGCGGCAAGTTGCAGGAGCCCTGAAACTTTGGTTCGTGAATCGCCGTGGAAGTAAGAGCGCACGCGAGCTCTCATGTTCTTCGACTTGCCCACGTAGAGGACGGCGCCCTGTTTGTCGAGAAACTTGTAAACGCCGGCCACCCTCGGTACGCGTGCGGCTAGGGCGATCTTTCCCGGGTCAGAGCGGCTTCGGGCCCGCGTAAATGCGATTAGATCTTCGAGGGTGAGCACTCCGTGCGGGCCGGCCATCTCGAGCAGACGATGAAAGATCTCAAACGTTGCTTGAGCATCGGGAAATGCGCGATGGCAAGGGATGCTCGCCGTACCAATCATGCGGGAGAGGGTTTCTAGTTTCATGTCCCTCGTCTCGCCCTTCATGAGCCAGCGCGCGAGTCGAAGAGTGCAAACGGTGCGGCGGAATGGGACCGTGTAACCGTGGCGCGCGAATGCTGCCGCTAGGAACGAAGCATCGAATCGGGCGTTATGCGCGACCAAAACGGTTCCGCGAAGAAACTCCCACAAAGATGGAAGCACCTCCTCGATCGGCGGAGCTTCGGCGACCATGTTGTTGGTAATCCCCGTCAGCAACTCGACGAATCCGGTGATTGCCTCTTCAGGCCGCACGAGAGTCTGAAACGTACCCGTCACAACCCCGCCTTCGCACTTTATGGCGCCGACCTCGGTAATGGCATCTGCCGACGGCGAGCCTCCCGTCGTTTCGATATCGAGGACTACGAACGTCGTCTCATATAAAGGGGTGCCGAGGTCGGCGAAGGAAACCTGAGACGGGGGGTTCGGGGGGGTAGCAGCCCCCAAAGGTACGGAACCGCGCGCGCCAGAAGCTGCGAACCCCCCGAGATCAGACATGCAACAAAGCGTAGGCGAACAGGTGTTCGATTACAAGCAGGGACTATGCTGCCAACGTGGCCCCTCCCTACCGTTGTGAATCCTGCGGAAACTTGACTCGTTTCGACGTTTTCGAACGACGCAGGTCGCGCTCCTTTCATCATTACTCGCTGGGCGGAGAACTCGAGATCGAGGAGGAGGAAGTGCTTGAGCGCGAGGTCGAAAAGGTCATCTGCCGGTGGTGCGGAGCAGCAGCCTCGGAGACGCACGAATGAGCGGGCCCCTCGACGACGTAACGGTCCTTGATCTCACGAGGCTGCAGCCCGGTAATTACGCAACTATGTTGCTCGCCGATCTCGGGGCCGACGTCGTCAAGGTGGAAGAACCAGGCAAGGGCGACTACGCCCGCTGGATGGGACCGATGGTCGGGACGTCCAGCGCGATGCATCAAGTTATGAATCGCAATAAGAGAAGCGTGACGCTCAACTTGAAAACCGGAGCCGCGTACGAAATTTTCTTAAAGCTGGTGGCGACCGCGGATATTGTCATCGAGTCTTTCCGTCCTGGCGTGATGGACCGTCTGGGTCTTGGGTACGAGCGTCTCAAGAAGGCCAAACCGGACCTTATCTATGCCGCGATCACTGGCTTCGGTCAAGACGGCCCTTATCGAGTGCACGTGGGTCACGACATCAACTACATTGCGATCGCCGGGCTCCTTGGGACTACAGGGGAGCCCGGCGGCCCGCCCGTCCTTCCGAGTGTTCAGGTGGCCGACTTGTCGGGCGCGATGATGGCAGTGGTCGGTGTACTTGCCGCACTGCATCGCCGCGCGGTGACGGGCGGTGGCGAGTTCGTCGATGTCGCAATGATGGACGCTGCCGTTTCCTGGCTCGCTCTGCACCTAGCCGGGTGGTTTGCGGGTGACGGCCAACTCGACCGAGGCGCGGGCTTCCTAAATGGCGGTTATCCCTTTTATCGCGTTTATCGTTGCGCCGATGACCGTTATCTGTCTGTCGGAGCGATCGAGCCGCAGTTTTGGGAGGCCCTTTGTAACGCGATCGGGCTCGGAGAGTTGGCCGCAGAGCAGTTCGCGCAGGAGCCGAGAAGAAGCGAAATCCATCGCATCCTTGAAGTCAGATTCGAGTCTAAGACTCGTGACGAGTGGATGCTGGCGTTCGCCGGAATCGACGCATGCGTGGCCCCTGTCAACGATTTTGAGGAGATGGCGTCAGATCCGCAGGTCGCGGCCCGCGAGATGATTCTGGACGGCAAGGCGCTCAAGCAAATGGGAATACCACTTAAGTTTGCGGCCAATCCGGGGTCGGTGCGCCGCCCGGCGCCCGAACTGGGTGAGCACAACGCTGAAATTTACGAGGCACTGGGGTTTGACGCTGGCAGGATGCAAAGCTTTAAGGTCGAGGGAGTGATCTAGAAGTGAGCGCGACCCCGGACACCGACTTCGTGAGGACAGCGGACGGCGTTTACATCGCCTATCAGGTAGTGGGTGACGGGCCGGTCGACGTGGCCATCGGCTTTCATGCCGACGAGAGCAATGTCGACCTCATGTGGGACGAGCCCGACTGGCGTCCGTTCCTAACGGGTACAGCGGAGTTTGCTCGAGTGATCCTGCACGACCGTCGGGGCCTCGGCGTCTCAAGTCGGAACGTCCCCCCGCCGAACCTAGAGACCCAAGTGTCAGACCTTTTGACCGTCCTCGACGTGGCAGGCTCGGAACGTCCCATCCTGTTGGGTGGCGGAGTTGGGGCAGATGCGATGCACCCACTTTTCGCGGCCACCCACCCGGATCGCGTCAGTGGATTGGTGTGGAACCTCCCGGTTGCCCGCACGGCGTGGGCCCCCGATTACCCGTGGGGATTGGGGCCAGATGAATACGAGCGTTCGATGCAGATGTCCCTCACTTGGGGAACCTCCGCCTATGGCCGGTCGATCGCCGATTGGCGGACGGCAGAACGGATAGGCGTTCCACTCGCGGAGCTAACCGCGGTGGTCGAGGACCGCGAGCACGTGAACGCGTACGCGAAGATCAACCGGAACACAGCATCCCCCGACGTCGCCCGCGAGATCTCCCGCATCAATTGGGAAACTGATGTTCGAGCGATCCTTCCCTCGGTGCACGCCCCAACCGCGCTTATCACGGGAACGAAGGACAACATAGAGGAGGCCGAGTACATCGCCTCGCTGATGCCGAACGCGACCCTGCATGTGTTCGAGGGCCGTTCGGGCTTGTTGTACAAACCACTCCTTGAAATTGTTCGGAAAATGGCTGGCATCGAAGCGCCCGCGCTCGCCCTCGACACGGTTCTGTCGACGGTCTTGTTCACCGACATCGTGGAATCCACGGCCAAGCAGGCGACGCTTGGGGACCACGCTTGGAAGGACATGATTCTTGCTCACCACGCGATCGTTCGCGAAGCCTTGAGGCAGTGGCGTGGAGTGGAGAACGACACGGCCGGAGACGGTTTCTACGCGACATTTGATGGGCCCGCGCGCGCGATCCGATGCGCGCTGCAGATCGGTGAGCAGGTCCGCGAACTCGGCATCCAGATTCGCGCGGGGGTGCACACCGGCGAGTGCGAGGTGATTGACGGGAAGTGCGTGGGGATCAGCGTCTCGATCGGCGCTCGCGTAGCGGCTGCGGCCGGACCTTCGCAGGTCTTGGTCTCACAGACCGTCAAAGACCTTGTGGCCGGCTCTGGGTTAACCTTTGCCGACGGCGGCGAACACGAACTGAAGGGCGTGCCCGGCCAGTGGCATCTGTACCGCGTCGGGAGCGGAGCGTAGTCAGGGGCTTCCCACCGGTTACTTTCGGTGGTATCGTGACTACATGAAGCGCAAACGGTTGTTCAAATTGGGGATTCTCGCCTCAGCCGCCTATTTCGTGAAACAGTGGTTTGATTCCCGCCGCACGGAAGCTACGAATGTTAGCGAAGTCGCCGCAGGTGCGGGGGCTGTGGAGCGCGCCCCTGAGAGGCGCTCAAATCCGGATCCAGAGGCACTTGAGTCTGCCAGCAAAGGCGAAACAGGCGCGTTTGGGTTCGATATCGAGCGCTTGAAGAGCCTGGAGGCTTCTACTTACAAGCCAGTCGTTGAATACCTCTCTTATATCCAGGTTCAGCGAGGCGACGACACGAGCATCGTTTTCGTGCGCGAGCGCGATGTTGAATCATTGGCAGCGCTTACGGGTGAATCCAGAGAAAAGTTTGTTGACGAGTTTCAGCAGCTAGGCGTGCTTCTGTCCATGAACTGACGAATTTTTCATTTATTTTTCGCCGGCTCCCGAAAGGGGGCTTCTTTTGTCGTACCCCGTCCCTATCCTCTTTCTTGTAAGTGCGGCTCCAAAAAGGAGGATAACGATGAGAGACCCAAACGCAGAAGAAGTGCTTAGGGAGCGCGAGGCCATGATCGCGCTCGAATTCGACCCGCGGTTGGCCGATGTGTGGCTCTCGGTCTTCGCGTCCGATCTGGATCTAAAGACGATGGGCGCTCAACTCGGGACCTTGCTGAGGATGGCCTACCTACGCGGATACGAGGACGGGCTGACCGAACCCGAGTCCGGGGTGCTGTTTACCAAGCTGGGCCTACCGGTGCCCATTCGGCAGGCGCCTGCGAAGAAAAAGGTGGTGAGGGCATGATCATCGACTGCTCTGACTGCGAGATGCACGAGACCGACCATTGCAAGGACTGTTTTGTCATGGCGGTGCTTTCTCGCAAGAAGGATGCTCCCTTCGTAATCGAAGTTACTGATGACCAGCAGGAGGCAATCACCGCTCTGCAAAACCAAGGACTGGCCCCATTGCTCAAATTCAAGCGAAAGGCGGTCTGAACCCCTCTAATCCCGTATTCTTCTTCGGGACATGAATAGATTGCATCTCGTTGGCTTCACGACCGACCTTAAAAACCTGATATTTGCCACCAGACGTGGTGCGCGAACGGGTAGCTACATTGTTGCGATCGATCCGCGTATTACCCGCACATTGACGGAGGTGGCCCGGCTCGAGCAGGAGGCGGGAGCTGCCAAGGTCGGTTCTGCCGCCCGCAAGCCTGTCGCTGAACCTGTACGGGAGAGCAAGCTCACGCCGAAGGAAATTCAAAATCTGCTCCGGACGGGGAAGACCGAAGACCAGGTGGCGAAGTTGGCCGAAACAGACATCTCATGGATTCGCAAGTTTGCATCTCCCATCTTTGCCGAGCGACGAGGTGTGGTCGACGCCGTAAGGACGGGAGTGATTTCCAAGCCGCGGCTCGGGCCGTCGGCTTTGGAAGTGGGGTCGGCCGTGAAGCGTAGCCTGGAACAAAAGCGCGTCTTGATGGAACCAGATGATTTTGACGCTGCGTGGAGCGCTGTGCGCCGGGGTCCGGATTGGCAAGTCGCGTTCACTTATTCGTTCAGGGGTGCCCGCAAGACGGCCCGCTTCGTCTTTGATCCTTTCGCCCGCGGCACTCAGGCCATGAATGCCGCCGCTTTCGAACTTGCCTGGTGCTCCGACTCGGATGCAAAGGTGAAGATCCGTCGCAAATCCACCAAGACAAAACGAGGAGCAGTAAAAGTCAGGTCGAAGGGCCGGTCTCGCGCATAGCTGCATTGAGGCGACGGACCCGGAGGCTTGCAATCATGGCGGTGATCACCCTGACGATCGACTCCGTATTGCTTGCCCCCCCCGTAGTTGAAAAAAGGCAACAGCGCCGGGATGCAAAGATCGTAGAGGCGAGACTCTTTGGCCGCTCCGACAACCTTGAGCGCTATCAATCAAAAGCCAACGCCAACAGGGGAGTGATTTCGCAGGCCTTTAAGGCACTGGATACGACGTTGAATCTTGCCGGCAGACCAAACGGAACTGGCCTGCAGGAAGCTAAGACGATTTTCCTTCAAACTGAGCCCCTTCTCCGAGATGCCCGGCTGGCCGTAACCCGCTTGCCAACTTCGGATGCCGCCATCCTGCGCGAGGCCAAGGAAGGTCACCAGGACATCGCTAGTTTGCTGGCCTTGAATGAAGATGAATCCGACGTTCGATACCTCGGGGCCCTAGACGCTGCGCTTTTGTCGCTGATCGAGACTCAGAAGGAATACGCGAAACTCACCGCCCAGCTTCCAGAAGGTTTTAGGCTCTATGAAATGTTGTTCGAACGGACAAGCGAGTTCTTGAACAAGACCGGAACTTACCGGAATGCCAAAGAGGCGTCGCAAGTCTATGTTCTTGTCACAAGCGACTTGATCGGTCCGCTGGTGAAGTTGCGGGCGGAGTTAGACGAGATTGAAACCCGAGCTGCGGCAAATGCAGAAGTCACGACGAAGGCGTTCAAGAAGGCCGCAGCGCTGCGGCCGGAGCGCAACTAAATGCAAAAGCGACCCTCTATCCCCGGTCCTGAGGCAACCATTCGGGCAATGTTCACTGACCGCCGCGCCATCCTGGACAGCGCAGTGCCACCGTTCCTCTTCGTAGGAGTGAACGCCTTCGCGGGACTGGGGCCTGCCGTGGCCGCCGCCGCCACATGGGGTGTCGGCACGGTTATCTACCGACTGGTCCGGCGCCAGCAACTCACCTATGTTTTCTCAGGACTCGTCGGTCTAGGTATCGCAGTTTTGATCGCAATGAGAACGGGCCGCGCTGCGAATTTCTTTTTGCCCGGGGTGGTAATCGGCGTCGCATACGGAACCGTCGCCATCGCCTCGGCAATTGCGCGCAGGCCCGCCTCGGCGTTTGTCGTCCGATTTGTCGAGGGCAAGCCCAAGCAATGGTACGAGCAAGCCGAAGTCCGCTCCGCCCACGTCATAGTGACTTACGTCTGGGGCCTTTTCTTCTTCGCTCGCGCGCTGCTGCGGTGGATCCTCATTGATCAAAACAACACAGGAGCCCTCGCAGTAACGGCGTTCGTTCTCGGGTACCCGGCGACGGCCGCGATGGTTGTGGGAACGTACGCTTTTCTTAAGAAGAGACTGAAGGGGCTGCAGGTTCCCGAGGACGTACCTGCCGGCTTGCCAGCACCTTCTCAAAGTGAGCCGCAAGATCCGGATGGGACTTGATCAGCCGGTTGAATGCCGCCTTTGGCAACACGAGGATCTCGCAGTCGGTCACAGCTTTTGCCGTTCGTGAATGGGTGGCTTCCAGGAGTAGCGACATCTCGCCGAAGGAATCTCCCGACACCGGGTGAGCGACTTCCTCATCCCCCGGACCAGAGATCGAGCACTCTCCGTCGAGGATGACGTAAAGGGCGGCGCCTTCGTCGCCGGGCGAGAAAATGATGCTGCCCGCCTTCCACGCCAGGTTCATGCTTTCACCAGCCATCGCCAAAAGACGCGCTTCGTCGAGAGCAGCAAAGTCGGGAATGCTGCGAAGCGACTGCACGAGACTGTGGGGAACGTTTCTATCCACGGCTATATCCTACGCAAGAGGAGGTCACCATGCCCTACGACGACGTGCCGCTTCGAATTGCCCAGATATCCGACATCCATGCTGGAGAGGCAACCTTTCAGGCAGATGTTATGACCGCGCTGACCGACAAGATCAACGAGATGCGCCCCGATGTCGTGATCGTAGCCGGGGACCTCACTGCGACCGGTTACGAGCCCGAGTATGTCGAGGCGGCGGCGATTCTCGCAAGGCTCACACCGCCCAAGATCGTAATACCGGGGAATCACGACGCGCGCAACGTCGGCTGGGTTCATTTCGAGAACTACTTTGGAGAGAGATATTCTCGGTACCGCCGTGATTTCGAGCCGGAACGGGCGGAACGTCTGAGGGCGGGTGGTTTCACCATAGTCGGCGTCGACTCTTCGGAGCCCGATTTGAACGAGGGGCGCGTTGGGCGCGATCGCTATCCGTGGATCGACTCGCAGTTCGACCATCCCGAAGACATCAAGATATTTGCAATCCACCATCATCTGGTGTCCATCCCCGGTACGGGTCGGGAGCGAAACATCGTGCACGACGCGGGAGATCTGCTGGCGCACTTGACCACCGTGGACATCGACCTCATTGTTTCCGGGCACAAGCATGTCCCGTTTTTCTGGGGAGTGAATGGCATTCTGATAGCGAACTCGGGGACATGCGCCACGAAGCGACTAAGAGGCTTGACTCCATCGTCGTGGAACGAGTTCGAGATCGATGCGTCGACGATAAAGGTCTTTCTGCACTACCCGGACGGGCGCAGAGAGTTGTCGGTGATCTTCAGCAGAAAGACGCGCTCGCTGACGCGCGAAGCCTTTTACATGACCGAGGCATTCGTGGCCTCCAACAGGCTTTCGGCCGTCCTGTAAGGCAGGGGTTTGCCCTTTCGCGGGCCCTAGGGGGATAATCGCAGTCCACCGATTTTTAGGAGGGTTCCATGGCCGTGCCCGGCAATACGCTTGTAGAAATCTTCTTGAACCGCGTCGCCAAGACGCCCGACTTTGTAGCCCTGAAGGCGAAAGTTGACGGGGTTTGGAAGCCGACGACATTCCGCGAATTCGGCCAGCAGGCCAAAGAGGTGGC
>CAZCSK010000045.1:0-16931 GCA_964501265.1 uncultured Actinomycetes bacterium | reverse complement strand
CGAGAAGGACACGACTCTTCGTCACCTGGTCACCGTCGAGGGGATCATGCGCCGGTTGGCGCGGCACTTTGACGAGGACGAGGACCGCTGGGGGCTCGCAGGGCTGTTTCACGATATCGATATGGAGCAAACCCACCACGATCTCGCCCGCCACGCGTACCTGGGGGCCGAGTGGCTCCGGGATGCCCAAGTTGATGAGGACATCGTCAACACCGTGCTTGCCCACGCACACGAACAGTTCCGAACCGATCGAATGTCGCAGGCGATCGTCCAAGCCGACGCTGTGGCCGGATTCCTTGTGGCCTGCGCGCTAGTGAGACCCGAAAAGACGGTCGGAATGAAGGTCTCCTCATGCAAAAAGAAACTGAAGGAAAAGTCCTTCGCGCCGGGCGTCGACCGCCCCGAGATAATCGCCTGCGAGGAAAAATTGGGAATCCAGCTAGACGAATTCCTGCAGTTGGGAATAGAGGGTCTCCAGGAGGCGCGCGTCACCTTATAGGGGGGTTCGGGGGGGTAGCGGCGCCCTTAGGTACGGACTCGCGCGCGCCAGAAGCTGCGAACCCCCTGAAATCAGATAGGGGGGTCGGGGGGGTAGCAGCGCCCTTAGGTACGGACTCGCGCGTGCCAGAAGCTGCGAACCCCCTGAAGAAGAGGGGGCGCGTGTCTCAGATTTTACCAGCCCGCTTTGTCCGATTCTTGACGATCCAGATGACGAGAAGGACGACGATCAGGCTGGCGACAGCGTAGGTAATCGGCTCGGTGTAGGGCAGGATTTGTTCCCAGTTGTCGCCGAGCGCATAGCCAGCCCCCGCGAGCGCGAATGACCAGGGTATGCATCCGGCCAACGTCAGGACAGAGAATCTCAGCAGAGGGACGCGGGCCACTCCGGCCGGCAGAGAAATGAAGGTCCTCACCACCGGCAAAAGACGCGAGAAGAAAACCGCAGAGTCTCCGTACCGTTCAAACCAGGCGTCTGCTTTTTCGATGTCGTGCGGTTTGATCAGGATGCGCCGCCCGTGCTTCATCAAGAAACTTCGGCCCCCGGCTCGCCCCAGCCAATAGGCAAGTAAGGAGCCCACGAGATTGGCGACGGCCCCAATCAAACCGACTGCCACGAAAGAAAGTTTGCCCTCCGCGGCTAACAGGCCACCCACGGGCATAGTGATCTCGCTGGGGATTGGTACGAGAGCCGATTCGAGCGTCATAAGGACAAAAATCCCGACATAACCCCAACTGCCAACTGAGGCCGTGATCAGGTCTTTTAGCCCATCGAGTAACTGTTCCACGCTCGGCAGTTTAGCGGGTGGTCCTTGACAGATACGCGATTCGGCCTCACTCTGCCTTGCTTATGACTAACAACTTGGTTGTGGTGGAGTCGCCAGCGAAAGCGAAGACTATCGGGAAGTATCTGGGTAAGGACTTCAAGGTCCTCGCCTCGGTGGGGCATGTGCGCGACTTGCCGAGCAAAACCCTGGGGGTAGACGTCGCCGATGACTTCGCGCTGGAATACGTCGTCAACGAGGACAAGAGGAAAGTTATAGATGCCATTCGCAAGGCGGCCAAGGCCGCTGAGGTCGTCTACCTTGCCACCGACTACGACCGGGAAGGCGAGGCGATCGCGTGGCACATCACGCAGGCCTGCGGCATCCCGAAGGAAAAGCAACGGCGTATTACCTTCACCGAGATCACCAAGAAGTCCGTGACCGAGTCGATCGAACATCCACGGGAGATCGATCAGCGATTGGTCGACGCGCAGCAGGCCAGGCGCGGGATCGATCGCCTTGTGGGCTATCCCGTTTCTCAGTTGGTCTGGAAAAAGATTCGCTACGGGCTTTCTGCGGGACGCGTTCAGAGCCCTGCCTTGCGTTTGGTAGTCGAGCGAGAGCGTGAGATCCGCGGATTCACGCCGGTCGAATACTGGTCAGTCGAAGCGACTCTCGATACGGCTAGGAAGGAACGATTCGAAGCCTCGTTGGTGCAGATAGGCGAACAAAAGGTTCCTCAGAAGATCGGCCGGGACGATATCGACCTGACGGGTCGGATTCCAGACGAAATGCAGGCGCAGGCGATCGTCGCCGCCCTCGACGGCGCCTCCTGGCGCGTAAAGGACGTTAGGCGCAAGGAGGTAAACCGGACACCGCCGGCGCCGTTTATCACCTCGTCATTTCAGATGGATGCGTCCAGAAAACTTGGGTTGGGATCGCGCCGCGCCATGGGAATCGCTCAGCGACTTTACGAGCGCGGGCACATCACCTATATGCGCACCGATTCTACGACGATGAGCAGTGAAGCGATATCTGCGGGCGCCGCTCACATCAAAGAGTCGTTCGGTAAGCAGTATCTGCGCGGTCGCTATCCGCATCACGACAAGAAGACCGCGGGGGCCCAGGAGGCCCACGAATGCATCCGCCCATCGGACATGACGCGGGCCGCCGCGGATATCGAAACCGCCATCCGCGCGGAAGAAAAGCGCGATCCCGAGTTGCTCATCAAGGTGTACGACCTCATCTGGAAGCGATCGCTCGCCGCTCTCATGTCGCCCGCCGTCTTCGACCAAGTTTCCGTCGATGTTGCTGCTTCGGGGACGGGCGACGCACCGGAACACCTTTTCCGGGCGACTGGGTCGACGATAAAGTTCGACGGATTCATGCGCCTCTATCTCGAAGGTAAGGACGATGAAGACGAGGATGGCGAGGGTGTACTTCCCCCGCTCGAGCCGAGTCAACCTCTCGATCTAATTGAGTTGCTTCCGTCTCAACATTTCACGCAGCCACCGCCCCGGTATTCCGAAGCCACCCTTATCAGAGAATTGGAGGCCCGCGGGATAGGTCGCCCATCCACTTACGCCTCGATCATGTCGACGCTGACCGATGAAAAGCGAGACTTCACCCGGCTCGATAAGAGGCGATTCTTCGCAACCGATACCGGCGAAGTGACCAGCGATTTTCTGGTCCGTTATTTTGGCGACCACTTTATGGACTACAAGTTCACCTCCGACATGGAGGAGCACCTCGACGATATGGCGGAAGGGAAACTGTCTTACAGGCCGGTTGTCGAGTCCTTCTACAACCCGCTGCAGGACCGGCTCAACAAAGCGGGAGAAGTGCCAAAGGAGGAAATCACCACCGAGGCCACGGACAAGGTGTGCCCAGAGTGCGGCTCGGCCCTAGTAATCAAATTGGGGCGAACGGGCAGGTTCTACGGGTGCACGAACTATCCGGACTGCCGCGTGACCATGCCTATGGAGGGTCAGGTCGCCGAAGTCCCCGAGTTGTTGGACGAGAAGTGTCCCGAGTGCGGATCGCAGCTACAACGCCGCCGCGGCCGGTTCGGCCCGTTTGTGGGATGTTCGACCTACCCGGACTGCAAATACATTCTTAAAAAGGAGGCGCGCAAGACCGGGCATCCGTGTCCCAAATGCATTGAGACTCCGTGCAAGCGATGTAAGGCGAAGGGTGCCGAAGGCGGCGAATTGGTCGAGAGAAAGGGACGCAAAGGCGCGTTCTTCGGTTGTAGTCACTACCCCGCTTGCCGCCACACACAAAACGACGACCCTGCGGCTCCCCCCGCCAACGAAGGCGAGCCTGCCGCCGCCGAAGCGACATCTTCCTAAACCAGCGTCACCGGGTCTCCTACCCGAATTATCCCCTCGGTGAGGATTCGCCCACGCAGACCCCCGCGGTGCATGAGCCCCTCCCGTATTCCACCAACAGTGAGTTTCTCCAGGTGGGTACAGGGCTCGCATAGCCGCTCCCCCCAAATCTCAATCTCTCCCAAGCGAAACTTGCGATCCACAAGGTGGTTGAGGGCGACATTCTCGGTGACGATGTTGCGCCGAGCTTCCCGGGGATCGATAAGAATGTTTGCTTCTCGCGCCAGCGCGTCGATCGTCTCGCTTTCAATCAGAGTGATCTCGCTCCACCACTTGCGCTTGCTCGAGTAGGTACCCGTCCCGTCGTAGTAACGGTCGCCCACAAGCCCCCTGCCGGGAACCGCCTGAGTCTCGTCAACAGCGATCATCGCGGCACTGGCAATCGGGGCGAGGTAAATACCAACGACTTTCATGACTAAATAGTAGGCGACTTAGAATCGGTACTGGGAGTAACGGAGTGAAGCTGAAGGGAGAAACGACGTAGAAGCCTTTGACGAAATCGCTTCCGACTTGACGACCGCACGGCGCCGAGCGAATTACAGGCAACTTCTTCGCGACGGATCGTTCCTGCGGTTTTTCATCGGGCAGGTCTTCAGCTCCTACGGAGACTGGGTCGGACTGCTCGCAATTCTCGCTCTGGTCAAGAGAATCTACGACAACGAATTCGCAGTCGCCGTCGTCTTGTTTGCGCGAATGGCTCCTGCCCTTTTCTTCGGCCCCGTGGCAGGCGTGCTTGCCGATCGTTGGAATCGCAAGAAGACGATGGTCTTTTGCGATGTCACGCGGGCGGGACTCATAGCGACTTTGCCTTTCATCGAAACGGTGTCGGCACGGATTCCTCTTCTGTCCCCGGTTGTTCTTCTATTCATCGTTTCAGCCCTACTGGAGATCCTCACTCTCCTTTGGCAACCGTCGAAGGATGCGAGCGTTCCCGACATGGTTCGCGACCGAACCCAGTACACGCATGCCTATTCGTTGCTCTTGATAGCGGCTTACGTCACGTTTCCGTTGGCGGGTGCAACCATTGGAGTGTTAGCCAACGCTTCCTCAGCCGTCGCGAGCGCGTTTGGGCTCTCCGAGTTTGCCTTGAATCGTGAGCACCTCGCCTTTTTCTTCGATAGCTTCACATTCGTCCTGAGCGCTGTGCTCACGCTTAGTCTGCGGATTCCTCCGCGGCCCAAATCCAAACGCAAACTCGATCTAGGAGTCGCTTGGGAAGAGTTGATCGACGGCCTTCGATTCATCCGCGGTCACACCATGATTAGGCCTTGGGTCACCGGCATAGCCGGAACCTTCGCGGGGATCGGCATTTTCTTGTCGATGGCGTTGTTCTTTGTGAGCGATGTTCTCGGTGGAGGACAGGCGACTTTTGGCTTCCTCGTAACCGCGGTCGGAATTGGCCTCGGACTCGGATTCGTCTTAGCCGGCCCGGTCGCTTTGGCCGTTCCAAAGGACGTTCTGTTCTCTAGCGCAGTCATAGCGATGGGCGGCTGCTTGATCGGCTTCTCCAGTGTTTCAACGCTGTCGGCGGCGGTGGTGGCAACAAGCCTCTCCGGTTTTTTTGCCGGGATCGCGTACCCGACCGGCTTTGCTCTTGTTCAGGAACGACTAGGGGAGGGGCTTCGAGGCCGGACCTCTGCCTCAATCAACTCTGTGATCAGACTTGCCTTGGTGGGCGCCTCCGCAACGGCTCCGGTAGTGGTGAGGTTGGTCGACAGCCTCATTACCGAACCGCTTGTGTTCGGGGGCCAAAGCATCGACCTTCGCGGGGTGCGGGTTGCGATCTGGGCGGGAGGTCTGCTGATCTTTGCTTCGGGCCTCGTCACTACCCGTGCGGTGAGGGCGCGTTGGCGCGGTTCTTCGACGGCCCCCGGTATTTTCTTGGTGTTGGAAGGCGGGGATCGTTCGGGTAAGACGACGCAGATCGAAAAATTGAGGGCAGTACTCGAGTCACGGGGGCATACGGTTTGTGTAACCCGCGAACCGGGCGGCACACAGGTGGGCAACCGCGTCCGCGAACTCCTCTTAGACCCGATGAACGCAATCTCACCGAAGACCGAAGCCTTGCTGTATGCGGCCGACCGGGCACAGCATGTTGAAGAGGTGATCAAACCCGCGCTCGCTCGCGGTGAAGTTGTTGTCTCCGACCGGTATCTCGACTCATCGGTGGCCTATCAAGGGCTTGCGCGCGGCCTCGGCCTCGAGCGGATTCGTGACCTCAATCAATGGGGGACCGAAGGGTTGTTGCCCGACTTGGTGATCCTGCTGGACTTGCACCCGGCCGGGCGAGGAGCGCGGGACGGTGAGGACGATCGTTTGGAACGAGAGGACGTGAGTTTTCATACGAGAGTGCGCGAGGCTTATCTGACTCTTGCAGAGAGAAACTCCGATCGCTTCTTGGTGATCGACGCCGCTAGGACGGTTGAAGAAGTCGCAGATGAAATCATCCGGCGAGTGACCACTCTGATGGAGGAGAGCCGCAGTTGAATGACGTATGGGAAAGCGTCTTGGGCCAGGAGCGCGTGGTCGAGTATTTGCGCGCAGCCGCGGGTAAGCCGGGAGGAACTTATCTTTTTTCAGGACCGGCCGGCGCGGGAAAGTCGCATACCGCCAGAGTTTTCGCCGCGGCTCTCCTCTGCCCGCAGGGTTGCGGGAAGTGCGCAGTGTGCGATCGGGTATTGCGCGGCATCCACCCAGATGTCGGTGTGTTCGAACCGGAGGGCTATACGTTTCCTGTTGAGTTGATCCGCGAGATAGTTGCGGCTGCGGCCGAGACCCCGATAGAAGCGTCGCAGCGGGTCTTCATCCTAGAGGAGGCAGAGCGAATCGCGGAGCGTTCGCAAAACGCCTTGCTCAAAGCGCTCGAGGAGCCCGGCAGCCGCGTAACTTGGATTCTTGTCGCGCGGTCAATCGGAGCGTTTCTTCCGACTGTATTATCACGTTGCCGCACGGTCGAGTTTTCACCGATTCACGAAGACGTTCTTCTCGCGGAACTTCAGTCTTCGTTCGCGCTACCCGAGGCGGAGGCGGCCACCATCGTGAGGGCTACTGGAGGCGATATGTCAAAGGCTGTGGCTTTGGCCTCGGACCCTGTACAACGCGATCTCCGTGTTCTTGCTTTTCGCGGCGCCGTGGCTCGGGGCCCCTCTCCCGCATGGGCCTTGGAACAGGCTGATCGTGTTGCCGAGCTGTCAAAGGGGGCTCGTGAGAGGGAGGAGGCAAAACAAAAAACCGAGCTCGACGCCTTCGATGCCTCGATAGGCGCCGGTAAAGGGACGGCGCCAGCCCGCAAACGAATCACCGACCGACACAAGCGCGCCGTCCGCCGCGTTGAAAACGACGCGCTCTTGAGTTTCATAGGCTGGATGGGAGCGGCATTCCGTGATCTTGCCGCGGCATCCCTGGGTGCCGCCCCCGAAGCGTTGCTGGCATCCGACTTCGCCAAGGAAGTTGTTGAGGCAGCGAGCATCAGGTCCTCTTCGACGTGGGTTGGCCTTGCCGAAAGCTGCCTCGACGCCCAACTGGCGCTTTACGAGAACGCGACGCCCGCCCTCGTTGTCGAATCGGTCTTGCTCGAACTCGTGGGAAGCTAGGGCGTTCTCCACTCAATTCCGCCCGAAGTACAATCGATTATCGCCGCCGGGGTAGCTCAGCTGGTAGAGCAATGCATTCGTAATGCATAGGTCCGGGGTTCGAGTCCCCGCCCCGGCTCTCCTGGAACCCGGTTCACAGAACCCGGTTCTCCTGCACAGAACCCGGTTCTCCTGAAGACTCGTAAATCGAAGGCTCATCCAGTGGCCAAGACGTGGCGGGGAACCTAACGCCAATCCAGAGCGTCCAATCCAAGTTAGCTACCGGTGACGTATGTCAAACGATGCCCCGAAACGGGCTACGGCTGGCGGCGAGGGAGGGCAAAGTTCATGGCGACAGCGATTCGGGGGGCAAGAGTTCTTGGTCTGCCACGCAGATCACGCCTCTATACAAAGGGCCGGACCTGCGCCCAGTCAGGCTGCTCAATCCAGATTTCGATCTACAACCGCGCTATCACCTGCTTCGCGCACTCCCAAGTGAAGGTTCCGCGCCTGCGAGGTCGCAAGAACAAGTAACCCGCGGGCCAAAGCCACCAGTTACAATCCGGCGTACCCTTTCACTTATCTCTTAAAGGAGTGTTCATGCGCGGAAGATTGTTTCTCCCCCTGCTGCTGATTGCCCTCTCGACCAGTCTGCCGGGGGCATCCGCCGCATCCAAGGTCGTGGAAACTCAAGACAACAAATTCGCACCGATCGAGATCACCGCAACGGTCGGAGACACAATCGTCTTTCGCAACACCGGCGAGGCCCCCCACAACGCGCAGGCTGATGACGGTTCCTTCAAGATCGCGATCATCAACCCGGGGGCGGAGGAGAAAGTGATTGTCTCAAAGGCCGGGACCATCAGTTACGTATGTAGTTTCCACAAATCGGTCGGAATGAAGGGGACGATAGTTGTTAACCAGGCCGCCGGCGCGCCTCCGGCGGGGACTGACAAACAGAGTCCAGTGGGTTCGGCAGAAGGGGCCGTTGGAAATGCTGCACCCGAATCCGCGACTGAAGAAGATGACGCCGAAAGCGCGGCCGAGGCCCCGGAGCCTCCCGCTGCGATACCGCCAAGCGAGAAGTATTTTCCGATACTCGCGGTTGGGCTGCTCGTGCTCTTGCTCGGGGCTCTTGGCCTCGGTTATCTCCGTTTCATTCTGAAGGCCGCGCAAAAACAAACGTGATGGAATTTGGCGCTGACGTCAAGGGAGCGGCGCGCTTTGTATCCAAGTTTGCGGCGGCAGGTCCGCTCGACGGCTCTTACCTCGTAGACGACCTCGCCAAATCGATTGACCGGCTGATCCTCGAAGCGGAACCTCTCATCGCCGCCGAGACCGGATTCGAGCCCCCGGCGCCAGCAAAAGCGCGTGTGTTGTCGCGGGCCCAATGGGCCGAAGCCAACATCGATCCGATGCTGACAATGATGGCGCCTCTCCTGGAGAAGGGCCGCCAAAGACTTTCCTCGAGTCCGGTCGGAACTCTGTCTAAGTTGATGTACGGCCCGGCTTTGGGGGCGCAGATGGGAACGATCCTGGGCATTCTGTCGACGAGGGTTCTCGGCCAGTACGACGTTGTAATGGGTCACGACAATGAAGTGTGGTTCGTCGGTCCCAACATCGTGTTGATGGAACGGCGACTAGGTTTCGTGCCGCGCGACTTTCGACTGTGGGTGGTTCTTCACGAACTAACCCACCGTTCGCAGTTTGAGGGAAACGACTGGGTGCGCGATCATTTCATGAGTCTCGTTGGTGGTCTGCTCGGTTCATTGGATATAGAAGCCGGAGCAATCTTTGGAAGGCTGCTAGGTTCGATCAAGGATCGCGATGGGGCCCCCATTGCATTGCGACTGCTCAGTGAGGAGCAGCGGGAGAGCTTCGAGAGAGTACAAGCGTTTATGTCGGTCATTGAGGGTCACGGCAACTTCGTCATGGACCGCATCGCCGAGGGCACAATTCCCACACAGCCCCGAATGCGCCGGATGTTTCGGAGCGGCGCGTCGACCAGTCCGTTGAACAAGATTCTCGGCAAGCTGCTGGGGCTTGATCTCAAACGTGCCCAGTACGAACAAGGACAGAAATTTTTCGATGCTGTGTTTGAGCACGGCGGGTCGGCGGCAGTTGCGTCTTGTTTTGAATCGGCCGAAGCCCTGCCGACCTTAGCGGAGATTCGAGCACCCGAAAGATGGCTGGCGCGAGCCCGAACCTGACTGAAGCCGCCCGGGCGTCGGCCGCGACGATCGCAAAGCATGAATTGTTGGATTCGGGCCACCTTGTCTTGGTGGCCTTCAGCGGAGGGGCCGACTCGGCCGCGCTTTGCTTGATCCTGCGTCAACTCGGTTACCGGGTTGTGCTCGGACATGTGGATCATGCAATGCGCGCAGACTCGGCGGCCGACGCCGAACACTGCAGGGCAGCTGCGACCAGGTGGGGACTTCCGATCCACGTCACCAGATTGGAGATACCTCCCACCACTGAAGCCTTTGCCCGGCGGGATCGATACTTAGCGCTGCAGACGATTGCGGCCGAGACCGGAGCGGACCGCATCGCCACCGGACATACCCTTGACGATCAAGCTGAGACCGTGAAGATGCGCCTTCACCGCGGTGGATTCGGACTCGGGATCCCTTACAAGCGAGGCTCTATTGTCAGACCACTTCTCGACATTCGCCGCTCGGCCACCGAGTCGGTTTGCCAGCAGACGGACTATCACTATCTGACCGACCCCACCAATTTGGATCTGCGATATACGCGCAATCGTTTGCGGTTCGAACTCAAACAAGCGGGAGACGAAGAGATTCTGAATCTCGCGCGGATGGCGGATGCATCGCGCGCCGAAGTTGAAGCGATGACACAAGTTGCTCTTGACATCTCAACCGAGGCGGTCACGATTGAGGACGACCTAGTGTTTGTCGAACGATCGATCGCCCAGGACCCCAAGTCGGCAAGAGCGGTGCTCCGCATGGTGCTGTCGGAGTTGGAGATCGACGCCAGCGGCGGGTTGATTGACGATCTACTGAAGAAGGTTCTTCCGGTTACCGGCTCGAGGCTGGATCTACCGGGAGGGATGTTGGCCTGGAGCGAACGAGATCACTTGGTGATCGGTGATCCCACCCCGATGGGAAATCTCCCCGAGACCGATGTTCGAAGTAATGGTCTGACGCGTTGCCCGGAGTGGAGGCTCGACGTAGAGATCTGGTCCCGGGCATCAGTTGAGTTAACGAAAGATGGTTTCGAGGAGTTCTTCGACGAGGGTCGCCTAGTCGGGCCCCTGAAGATTCGCGCCTGGCAACCCGGCGATCGCTTCCAACCGCTGGGGATGGATGGGGCGAAGAAGCTTCAAGACTTTTTCGTTGACTTGCATGTTCCGAAGAGGTCGCGCGACAGCATTCCGATCCTTGTTTGCGGCGATCAGATTGCCTGGGTCGTTGGACATCGTATCGACGACCGCTTCAAAGTGACCGACGAATCACGCCCGGCATTGAGGATCAAGGTCACGACGGGGGGCTCGGGGGGGTAGCAGCCATCTTAGGTACGGAACCGCGCGCGCCAGAAGCTGCGAACCCCCCGAAGAAGAGCGGTTAGAGTGATAGGCGTGGCACGGCGATTGATCTTTTTGGGGTTCCTCAGCGTTGTGGCCTGCGGAGGTTCGTCAGTAGGGCCGGAGATGCGACCTCAATTCTCCCTTCAGCTCACCGCCAGTGATTCCGTTTTCAGCCCCCAAACGCTGCAGGTAAGAGGCGGGGTCACCAATTCCATTAAGGTGATCAACTTCGGCCAGCTCGATCACAATTTCTCGCAGGAGGCTCTGGGGATAGATGTAGACATTCCCGCCGGAGAGAGCCGGACGATAACGTTAATGCCCGAGGTGCGAGGGACGGTAGAGTTCTTCTGCAAGTACCACTTTGGCACTGGAATGAAGGGAACGCTGACAGTCTCATGAGCGAAACTGCGGAGCGCGACTACACCCATGAGATCGGGAAAATCCTTCTCACCGAGCACGACATACAGGACAAGATCCGTGACCTGGCAAAACGGATAAGCGACGACTATCGCGACCGTGACGTCATCCTTGTTGGAGTGTTGAAGGGCGCGTTCATGATGATGAGCGACCTCGCCCGGATGATTGACTTGCCTGTTGAGTTCGACTTCATGGCCGTATCGAGTTACGGCTCGGCGACACGCACGTCGGGCGTCGTTCGGATTCTCAAAGACCTTGACTACGAGATAACCGGCCGTCACGTGGTGCTGGTCGAGGACATTATCGACTCCGGGCTCACACTGAATTACTTACTCAAGTATCTGAAGGCTCGTAAACCCGCAAGCTTGGAAGTATGCGCTCTTCTACGCAAGTCCGGCATCCAGAAGGTCGATACACATGTGAAATACGAAGGCTTTGAGATCCCGCCGCAGTTTGTGATCGGCTATGGCCTCGATTATCTTCAGCGGCACCGCAACCTTCCTTACGTGGCCCTCCTGAACGACCCGGACGCTTAACCTCGAGCCGAGTCTCGAAGCCCTCGTTGCGAGGTAAAGCAGTTTTGTTAGTTACCCCATCGTGCTACCCTCTATTCACATGAAACGGCTCCTTCGCAACCCCGTCACGTACCTTTTGGTCCTGATTTTGGTGATCTGGTCGGCCGCCGTGGCCATCCAGGGGGCGGGCAGCTCAAAGAAGATCGAATACGGGCAGTTCATCTCCGAGCTGAAGTCCGGCAACATCAAGACGGTAACCGCAGGCCGCCATTCGGGCAGGTTGGAGGGCGAGTTCAAAACCCCGTCCGGCGCCAAATTCCGCTCCGACTACGGCGATCTGAAGGAACTACAAGAGGAGATCAAGTCGGTAGACGTGAGCATCCTCAAGATCAACTCCGAAAATCAATCCGTCTGGGCATCACTTCTCACGAGCGTCCTTCCATTTGTCATCATCCTTGGGATCTTTTTCTTCCTCATGCAACAGATGCAGGGCGGAGGCAATCGAGTGATGTCGTTCGGCAAGGCGCGCGCCAAACTCGTGTCGAAGGATCAGGCGAAAGTGACTTTCGACGATGTGGCCGGCCTCGACGAAGCCATCGAGGAACTGACCGAGATCAAAGAGTTTCTTGAAAACCCCGCAAAGTTCCAAGCGATGGGTGCCAAGATCCCCCGGGGTGTGCTGCTATTCGGTCCTCCCGGCACAGGCAAGACTCTGCTCGCCCGGGCCGTTGCCGGAGAAGCCGGAGTTCCCTTCTTCTCGATTTCGGGCTCTGACTTCGTGGAGATGTTCGTCGGTGTGGGTGCGGCCCGCGTCCGCGATCTGTTCGAGCAGGCAAAAGCAAGTGCTCCCGCAATTGTGTTTGTCGATGAGATAGATGCGGTCGGCCGTCATCGCGGCGCAGGTTTGGGCGGCGGTCACGATGAGCGGGAGCAGACTTTGAACCAATTGCTCGTCGAGATGGATGGTTTCGATGTCCGAACGGGCGTCATCTTGATGGCCGCGACTAATCGGCCCGACATCTTGGACCCCGCGCTGCTCCGCCCTGGCCGGTTTGATCGCCAGATAGTGGTCGATTCCGCTGACCTGCGGGGGCGCGAGGCGATACTGGCCGTGCATGTGCGCGGCAAGCCGCTGGCTAAGGACGCGGATATCTCGGTTCTGGCAAGAAGGACTCCGGGGTTCACTGGCGCCGATTTGGCCAACGTGGTCAACGAGGGGGCGCTGCTCGCCGCTCGCCGGGGTAGGAAAGACATATCGATGAACGAGTTGGAAGAGGCCATCGAGCGCGTCATCGGGGGCCCGGAGCGCAAGAGCCGCATCATCTCCGACCGAGAAAAGCGCGTCATCGCCTATCACGAGGCGGGGCACGCACTGGTCAGCTGGGCCACTCCAAACGCCGACCCGGTTCACAAAGTTTCGATCATCAGTCGAGGGCGAGCGTTGGGATACACACTCAACCTGCCGCTGGAGGACAAATTCTTGGAGTCGCGCTCCGATTTGATCGATCAGCTGGCAGTCCTGCTCGGGGGCCGAGTGGCAGAGGAACTGGTTTTCCAGGATCCCACCACCGGAGCCAGCAACGACCTCGAACGTGTCACGAAGATCGCCCGCAAGATGGTCTGCGAATACGGCATGAGTGAGAAGCTGGGGCCGATGGCCCTCGGCGAGAAAGTCGACCAGCCGTTCTTGGGCCGCGACCTTGGGGCGCGTCCGGACTACTCCGACAGCGTCGCTGCCGAAATCGACGGAGAGATTCGAAGACTGATCGACGAGGCTCATGAGGAGGCCTGGACGATTTGCCTGACCTATCGCAACCAGCTGGATGCGATGGTCTCCAAACTAATCGAAAAGGAAACGCTCGAGAAGTCCGAAGTCGAGGAGTTGTTAGCCGATGTTCCGAAGAGAGCCCGTCGAGGCGAAGTACCCAGGCGACTTACGCAGGACAAGCGCGCGGCCGCGGTCATTCCGACGCCCGAGACGGAGGAGCCCGCAAAGGCGAAGCCCAAGCCCCGGCGCCGTCCGGGGACCGAGCCCGCACCGGCCTAGCCGGGACCAGAGTAGGGTTTGGCGATGCACACTTTCGAGTCCAACTACGTCGCTGAAGTGCAATACGCGCCGGACGCGACCGAGCGACGAGTTCCAGTGCGCGAAGAGCACCTAACGCGCATCGCCAAACTCATAGACGAAGGAGCGATCGTCTTGGCTGGGGCCTATGACGACATGAGTGCAACACTTCTCGTGTTCAACCTCCGCAGCGAAGACGCCGTCAAGGCGATCATCGAATCCGATGTTTACTGGCGAAGCGGAGTGTGGACGGGCTATGAAATACGCAAACTCAACAGGCTCGTCGATGAGGAGCGCTCGTAGGTGAACAAGAAAAAGATCATCGATGCGGTTTCCGACATCCTCGAGGCAATCGGCGAAGACCCGGCTCGTCGCGATTTGGTGGCAACCCCCTCTCGCGTTGCCGACGCGTATGAGGAACTGTTTTCCGGCATCGGAAAAGACCCGGCGGATGAGATCGATGTCTTCTTCGAAAGCGATTACGACGAGTTGATCATGTTGCGCGACATCCCGTTGGCGTCGATCTGCGAGCATCACCTTCTGCCCTGGCTCGGGAAGGCCCATGTTGGGTACATCCCCAACAAGAAGGGCCAGATCACCGGATTGTCCAAGCTCGCACGAGTTGTCGACGTCGCCGCTCGACGGCCGCAAGTTCAGGAGCGCCTGACGATGCAAGTGGCCGACGCCATTGAGGCCCGGCTCGAACCTAGGGGCGTAATCGTGGTTGTCGAGGCGGAGCATTTGTGCTTGACGATTCGAGGTGTCTCCAAGCCGGGCACGATGACCATAACTTCCGCCGTCCGCGGAATGTTCAGGAACAACCCCGCGACCCGCGACGAAGCGATGAGACTGCTCCGCGGCAGTATCTAATGCGCGTCTGGCGATGCGCGGGCCGCCGGCTGAATGTTTTCGAACGCCCTCACATCATGGGGATATTGAACGTCACCCCCGATTCCTTCTCAGACGGCGGCCTTCACTACGCGCGAGAGGCAGCTATCGCCAGAGCGATCCAGATGGTCGAGGAGGGGGCCGACATCATCGACGTTGGAGGTGAGTCGACGCGGCCGGGGGCTGAGCCAGTGCGGGAGGAAGAAGAACTGGACCGTGTTGTGCCGGTGATATCGGCGATAGCAGGTCGAATCGATGTGGCGGTATCTGTGGATACAACCAAGGCGGCCGTGGCGGAGGCTGCGCTGGGTGCCGGCGCGGTCATCGTCAACGATGTCTCAGCAATGCGACACGATCCGGCGATGGCCAAGGTCGTCGAAGCTTCGGGAGCCGGAGTCGTGCTGATGCACATGTTGGGGGATCCCCGGACCATGCAGTCCGAGCCTCATTACCTAGATGTTGTGGGCGATGTCCGCGGCGCCCTGCTGGAGTGGACGGCGGGGGCCACCAGGGCCGGCATCCCGCCGGAGTGCATCGCGATAGATCCAGGGATCGGCTTCGGCAAGACCGCCCAGCACAATCTTTTGCTTCTCAAATCCATGAGGTTGTTTGCCGATTGCGGGTATCCTTTGATGGTTGGGCCTTCCCGCAAGTCATTCATCGGACTGACATTGAACCTGCGGGTCGAAGAAAGGGTTGAGGGCACGGCGGCAGTTGTGGCTTGGTGCATTGCAGGTGGGGCCAACATCGTAAGAGTCCACGACATCGCCCCGATGAGCAGAGTTGTTCGTATGGTGCAGGCCATCAAGGAGGCCGGAGGTTGAGCGACAAGATCCTTATCAAGAACCTCAAGGTATTTGGCTATCACGGTATGTCACGCCTTGAACGCGAACACGGCCAGCATTTCATCATCGATGTGGAATGCAGGCTCGACCTGCGCGAGGCCGGTACCACGGACTTGTTGGGTAAGACCATCGATTACGACTCTTTGATCAAAGAGATTCAGCGAATCGTTTCGATGGAGCGTTACACGCTCATCGAGGCCCTCGCCGAGCGAATCGCCGAGGCCGCGCTGCAGCGCCCCGAGGTCTACACGACGATCATCAGAGTGGCCAAACCCAAGCCCCCAATCGAAGCCGACATCGAAGCGGTGGCGGTGGAGATCCAAAGAAGCAAGTGACGAACCCCCCGAAGTGACAGAAGTAACCCGGGCCTATGTTGGGCTTGGGTCCAATGTGGGGAAAAGACTCAACAACCTCCACGCGGCGCTTCATTTGATGTCGGAGCGGGGGCTGACAATCCAAGCGACCTCGTCTGTATACGAGACGGCGCCCGTTTACTCGATCCCCCCAGGCCCTGAGCAACCCGACTTTCTGAACGCAGCGTGTGCCGTTGATACGGAGTTGCCCGTCCGGGAGTTGTTGTCGGCCCTGAAACTGATTGAGCAAGCGATGGGACGGCCTCCCCGCCCCCCCGCCGAAAAATGGGGGCCGCGCGTCATCGATCTCGATATCTTGCTTTTGGGAGCCCTGACGTTGGACGATGAAGGACTGATCGTGCCGCATCCGGAATTGACGAAACGTAACTTCGCCATGATTCCGCTACTTGAGATCGCTCCGGACCTCGAGCTTCCATCCGGGGAGCCACTGTCCGTTTACTGCGACCCGCGGGACCCGGGTGTACGAATGGTCGGTGAGCCGCCGAACATCTGACCTGGATTGCCTCCTATCATTGACCCAGGTATGAAGGACTACTCCCCGGACATCAAGTTCGCAGTCGTCGGCGCAGGGCGTGTCGGCGTTACGCTCGGCGTTCTGCTCAAGAGGGCAGGGCACACGGTCACCGGCTGCAGCGCCCGTTCGGCATCTTCCTTAGAGCTCGCCGCCAGGTGGCTCGGCTGTCCAGGAACTACGGCCCCGGCGCACGCCGTGACGGGGGCCGATGCTGTGATTATCAGCGTGCCCGACGATGCGCTCGAAGCGGTCGCCGCTAAGTTGAAGTCAGCAATAGCAGCGGGGACCCATGTGATCCACACCGCGGGATCGTTTGGTGTAGCGCCGCTGTCGATTCTCGCCTCTCAAGGGGCAATTACCCTTGCCGCCCATCCCCTTCAGTCGATTCCGGATGTCGAGTCAGGACTGGCTCGAGTTCCAGGTTCATGGTTCGGAGTTACTTGCTCGGATGATCGCAAGACCTGGGCAGGGTCATTCGTCGAAACATTGGGCGGCCATCCGCTGTGGATCTCCGAAGGCGATCGCACTCTCTATCACGCGGCCGC
>CAZCSK010000044.1:0-17776 GCA_964501265.1 uncultured Actinomycetes bacterium | reverse complement strand
ATCGTCGCGTCGGATTCGGGGCCCCTGTAGCGCGTCATCACTGCCGCTCTGAATGCTTCCCCACCAGGACCCTTTACAAAGTTCAGGCCCTCTACTTCAAATTCTTGCTCCCACAGTTGTTGCCTCGTCGCGACGACTATCGTGTTGTCAACGGGGCGAATGTGCTTCACATACACGGGCACCTTCGCGGCGACTCCCGTCCCCCGGCGCTGGCCGATGGTGTAATGCGCGAAGCCTCGATGCGTTCCAACTCTCGTCCCCTCTGCATCAAGGATCGGCCCCGGCAAGGATCCCTCCGGGACCTGTTCGGAGATGAAACGGTGGGTGTCCCCGTGCGGCACAAAGCAAATTTCCTGGCTGTCCTTCTTGAGAGCATTCTTCAGGCCCAGCTCCGAGGCCACGGCCCGTATATCTGGCTTCGAGTAATGGCCCACCGGAAAGCGCGCCGCAGACAACTCGTCCTGCCCGAGCATGTAGAGAACATAGCTTTGGTCTTTGGATTGATCGACACCTCGCCGCAACCGATACATGCCCGCTGCCTCATCGACCCGGGCATAGTGACCCGTTGCGAGCACATCAGCGCCGAAAGATCTGGCTTTCCGCAGCAGCGTTGCAAACTTGACGGATCTATTGCACTCAATGCACGGATTTGGAGTGAGTCCCGCGGCATACCGGCTTGTGAAGTTAGCGACGACGGTCGCTTTGAATTGGTCGGCGAAGTTCAGGACATAGAAAGGGATGTCTAGGATCTGAGATACGCGTCTTGCGTCCTCAGCAGCGTCGAGAGAACAGCAACCGCTCTCATTATTAGCCGCGGCTCCCTCCCACAACTTCAGCATTATTCCCGTGACGTCGTAGCCGTCCTGTTTCATCAATGCAGCGGCGACTGACGAGTCGACACCTCCCGACATCGCGACGACGGCCTTGCGCTTCATCTGGACACCGTCTCTCCAAGAGGAGCTATTGAGCGCAATCGCTCAACGATGATTGGCAGGGCCGACAGAACGGCATCGATGTCCTCGTCGCTACTTGTCCGACCCAAGGAAAAGCGCAACGACCCATGAGCCAATTCGGGGACAAGTCCCATCGCCAACAGTACGTGCGATGGATCGAGCGACCCCGACGTGCAGGCCGACCCACTCGATGCAGCGATCTGCATCGCATCGAGCATGAGAAGCAGCGATTCGCCCTCCACCCCGTCGATGCTCACGTTTGAAGTGCCGGGTAACCGTGGACCGTCGCCGCCGTTGACGCGAATCCCTTCAATGCTGGCCTGCAAACCCGCCTCCAATCGGTCGCGCAATTTCGCCAGTCTTTGGGCTTCGCTGTCAGCCTCAAGGGCGGCAAGCCGCGCCGCCTCACCGAATCCCACAATGCCTGCGACATTTGAGGTGCCCGACCGAAGGTCGCGCTCCTGTCCGCCACCGTGCACAAGAGGTGCTATGTGACTCCTGCTGCGAACGTATAGCGCGCCGACTCCCTTTGGACCTCCAATCTTGTGGGCAGAGAATGTAGCCAGGTCAACGTCCAATTCACCCACGTTGAGCGAGATCTTGCCGAGGCCCTGCACCGCGTCGGTGTGCACCAGCGCCGGGGATCGCTCCCGCGCGATGCGGGCGACTTCGGTGACGGGCTGAATAGTTCCCACTTCGTTGTTCGCCGCCATCACCGAAACAAGAATGGTCTCATCAGAGCATGACGATTCGAGTGCCTCAAGGTCAACGAGTGCCGACCGATCGACGGGCAAGAAAGTAATTCGGTGGCCGCGACGTTCAAGCCACTCCGCCGAATGAAGGACAGCGTGGTGCTCGATCGAACTGGCGATGATGTGGTTATTTTGGGTCCCTCCGGCGTGGAGCTTTTCGGCTGTGCCCTTTATGGCTAGGTTGTCGGCTTCCGTGCCGCCGCCGGTGAAGATAATTTCCGACGGTTCACTGCCGATCGCGGCTGCTACCTTCTCGCGGGCCTCCTCGAGCCCCTTCTTCGCTTGCCGCCCGGCCGCGTAAACACTGGCGGGATTGCCAAATGATCCTCGAAGGTAAGGCATCATGGCCTCGAGGACTTCGTCTCGAAGCGGAGTGGTGGCGGCGTTATCCAGGTAATGCATCACGCCTCAATGATAAGGCGACGGGTTTCCGCCGGGCGGCGGTCCACGAATCCGGGAGTTGTCGAGGCTGATTTGATGAGCTGGCTCGGAGCAAAACCGGCCTCGGAGCGAAGGCGAGCGTCGATCTCCGCGACCATCGATGCGACGTTGACGCTGCCTCCCGGCCTGAAATAAACGTACACTTCGTCGCGGCCCCCACCGTCAGGGGCCTTGCGGATTTCGACACCCCAGGCGGCCACTGCAGGATGCGCCATTACCTCCGCAACGACGTCCGCGTCCATTTCCATTGCGGACGATTCTTTGAGATGAATGGGGATCAACTTTTCGGTGCGGCGAATGGGGCCCAGCACGCGGTCCAAGTTACGATTACAGAATGGACAGCGGCCGGTGCGGATGCCTCCGGTCGCGACGTCGCCCGGTCTGTATCGCATCAATGCAGTTCCGCGCTGATCGAGACCCGTGAACGCCACCTCTCCCGGTTGTCCCAAGGGCGCCAGAGCATCGGAGCGGCGCAAAAGGATCTCGACCACATCGAAGTCGGGATAGGTGTGATATCCGGCTTCTGCCGATGCCGAGCCTTGGCGGCACTCAGCCCATACCGCTCGGCCCTCTGCGAACTGATAGGTCGAAACAATATCGACTGCGTCTCCGGCCATTTCGTGAATCCGGTACTTAAGCGATTGCCCGACCGGTTCGGGCGCTAGGATTAGGACCTTTAAATCCGGCAGTGAGCCCGCGGCCTCGAGAACATCGAGGGCATCTGATGCTCGCGCGAGCATTACGGTCGCACCGGAACTCTTTGCGAGTGAGGCCGCGCGCTGCGGCTCGACATATCCCGGCGCGATTTGCTTGATGCCGAATGCGACCGCTCCGAGCCACGCGGACCAGAACCCGCCGGAGGCTACAGGCTCGAGCAGATTCAAGACGACGTCGGACGGTCCGGCACCAGCGACTTGCAACATCCTGCGGCCCTGCGTAGCCAAGGTTCCGATGTCGCGTCTGGTGAGGCGGATCGGAACCGGCTCGATCGATGCTCCTAAAGTTTCGAGTGTGTGAACCGGATCGTAATCTTGACCGAGCATCTTGCTCGACCCTTCCATGCCTCCGAGAAGTTTCGCCATCGCCACATCAGCCACTTGCCGCCCCGAGCCAAGACGCTGAATGAGGTGCGGCTCCGACTTAAGGACGAAGTCATCCGGGGCTGCGGCGAGAGCGGAGCGATCCACCAGCGGAAGAGACCCCAGATCTTTGATTCCGTTGAGGCCTCGAGTCGAAACGGACGTGCCTTCCAGCGCCTTGCGGTAGTAAGGACTGAACGCGTACAACTGGAATCGGACTTGGCGGCGCAGCAACTTGTCGCGAAGCCGGTTCAGGTCGCCAGAGTCGAAGTCGTCCCAGGAGGGTTTGGCCATTCCACTAACCTATCGGACGCCCGCGCTGAAGTCCTTTCCGCTGCGCGCCGGAATGCTCGGACCTGCGCGACCCCCGTCCTCCTGACCCGAAGCGCGGTAGGGGGTCACGCCTCCCCGTTTCAGCGGTAGGGTTCAGCCCCTTCGCGCCTCTATTTCCTCGGTGAGTTTTGGCAGAATGTCGAAAAGGTCGCCGACGACGCCGAAGTCGACCATCTGAAAGATCGGCGCTTCTGGATCTTTGTTGATGGCCACAATCGTCTTCGAAGTCTGCATTCCCGCCCTATGTTGAATGGCCCCCGAGATCCCAACCGCAATATAAAGCTGCGGCGAAACCGTCTTTCCGGTCTGCCCGACTTGATTTGAATGTGGATACCATCCCGCATCGACAGCCGCCCGCGAGGCTCCGACTGCTGCCCCCAATTGGTCGGCAAGAGCCTCGACCACTGAGAAGTTGGCCGGTTCTTGCAGGCCCCTGCCGCCGGACACGATGATGGCCGCCGATTCGACCGGCGGCCTTCCACCGGCTTCTTTCTGGACGCGCTCTTTGATCACTACTCGCTTTGCGTCGTCGGACACCGCAACATCAATGCTCTCCTCCTGCAATGAGGCTGGTGCTTCTTCGGCGACGAAGGCATTTGGCTTGACGCAAACAAGGAACGGCCCCTTCTTTAGCGTCTTTTTGACTAGGGTCGAGCCCCCGAACGCGGAATATTCCGCAACGGGCTTGCCCGCCTCCACGACGACATTTGTTGAATCGGCCAGCACTCCCAACTGCAGACGCGCCGCCACCCGTGTGGCGATCTCCTTTCCGCCGGCGACACTTGCGAAAAGAACACCCCAAGGTTGGCGCTCGGTGATTAACTTCGAGAGGGCCTCGACGTGTGGGGCCGCGACGTAATTGGCAAAGTCCTCTGACTCGCCAACCAGCGCCTTTGCCGCACCAAACTTCTCGAGTCTTTCCTTAGCTTTTCCCCACCCGGTGCCAAGAAACACCGCCACCGGCTCTCCGCCGGCTTCTTTGGCCAAAGACCGCGCGGCCGTCAGCAATTGATGGGTGACTTTGCTTGTCACGCCGTCTTCGTGGTCAACCAGTACCCAAACGTCCGACATTTGCTTGTTGCGCGCCCCTCTCTAGATAAATTTCTGCTCTTGCAGGAAGTCGGCCAGTTTCAAATGGCCCTCACCATCGGAGTTGTCGACAATGATCTTCTGGCGCTCAGCGGGCCGGGCGCCAAACTCCAACACTTGAGTCGCCGAGCCCTCCAGCCCGACTCGCGAAGCGTCGATCCCCACATCGGCAATTCCCAACGTCTCAACGGGCTTGTTCTTAGCGGCCATGATCCCTTTAAACGATGGATAGCGCGGTTCGTTTGCGCCCCAAACTACTCCCACGACTGCGGGCAGGGGCCCCTCGACGACGTCGTGTCCGCGATCGGTCTCGCGATGCGCCGTCACGACACCATCGGCAACCGTGATGTTCTTCACGAAGTTGAGGTTAGGCAGACCCAGATTATCGGCAAGAGCTGGGGGAACAAGAGAAGTGCGGGCATCGGTCGACTCGGCCCCGCAAAAAATGATGTCGTACTCGCCCTTGCGTACGACCTCCCCTAGCGCGTACGCCACAGCTTGGGCGTCCGAACCGTGAAGCGCCGCGTCGGTCAGATGCACCCCTTTGTCGGCCCCCATGGACAGGGCCTTTCTTATGGCATTGGCTTGAGCTCCCTCGGGGCCCATGGAAATCACAGTCACTTCACCTTGCGATGATTCCTTCAGCTTGAGTGCTTCCTCGACCGCCATTTCGTCGACAGGGTTCAAAATCGACTCCACCGACTCACGGTCGAGCGTGAAGTCGGCAGCGTCCAGTTTCTTGTCGGCAGCTGTATCCGGTACGCGTTTGACGCACACCGCGATCTTCAGTGACATCGAACCTCCCTAAATAAAAGGCCAACCTTCATTGGGTGGAAAGATTCTACTTCTTGCAGAAGTACTCCACGCCGTCGTCGCGCAACTCCGGCTCGGCCAAGCCTTGATCGACGAGCACGTCGAGATGAGCAACCACCTCGGACACCGCGAGAAAATGATCGTACCCGTTGACACTCGGATAGAGCCCTTGCGAAACCTGGTAGGCGCTCATCCCGTCAAACGGAAGTGATTTGTGTATCACCTCCAGCCTGCGAGCATGATGCTCGCGCATGTAATTGATCGCCTCGGATGGGTTGGTGATGACGGGACCGTGGCCGGGATAAACGGTGTTCAAATTCAATGCATATAGCCGCTCCAGCGACTCGAGAAACTGTTTCAAGCTCCTACGCCGCGTCGCGGGGATGCATAAAAGCGGGTCGAATGCAGGCTCCAGTATCGGATTCGGGCTCATGTGGGGCAGCAGGGTGTCCCCGCCGAACAAAGTTCCGGTGGCCGGTTCGAGATAGCCAAGATGGCCACCGGTATGGCCGGGCAGAGCGATCGCCACCAGCATGAAGTCTCTGAATTCGAAGATGTCGCCGTCTTTTACCGGCTGGCACTCCAGGTCAATCACCTGGTGGACCCGGTAGACCTTCCGTTCGCGCTCGGCCAGGTCCTCGAGAAGCGGCTGCGGAAATCCCGCTTCGAGAAGAAGCCTCCCCAACTCCCAGAAAGTTCGTTTGTCGGTGAGGCGTTCGATCTCCTCTTCCCCCATATAGGCGGGCGCCTTGGATGCCTTGTGCACCAAAGGGACCAGCCCATAGTGATCCGGATGGCCGTGAGTGATGAGAATGCGCTGCACCGACTCGATGAAGAGCCCCTTTGCGGCAAAACCGAGTTTCAATGCGTTTTCTGCGTCGACTGTGTTGACGCCGGCGTCGATCATGGTCAGAGGGTCGCCCGTCAGAACATAGGCGTTGACCGGCCCGACCGCGTACGGTGTCGGAAGTGAGAGCGTTTCTATCGGCAGTGGGTCGAGGGCCAGGGTTTCGGGCATTTGTACCCAGGATAGCCCCAAAAACTTGGACTCACCGGCCGGTGAACTCCGCCTTACCAGGACCGTTCTCGAAGAAGGACTTAACACCTATTTTGACGTCCTCGGTTCCGAAGAGAGTCGAGAAAGCCCCTCGTTCGATCTGCAGTCCCGAGTCAAGGTCTACATCCATACCCCGGTCAATCGAGGACTTGGCCGCCGCAAGAGCCACGAGTGGTCCCTTCGCATATCTTGCAGCCGCGGCAAGGGACTTCTCGAAGACTTCACCCGGTGGATAGACGCGGTCAACGAGTCCAATCCGCATCGCCTCTTCAGCCGTTACGGGTCGGCCCATGAAAACAATCTCCTTGGCTTTCGACTTGCCCACAAGGCGCGGCAGCCTTTGGGTGCCGCCTGCGCCCGGGATCAGTCCCAGAAGGATTTCCGGCTGGCCAAGTTGCGCATCCTCGGCAGCAAAACGGAAATCGGCCGTCATAGCCAGTTCGCATCCGCCTCCCAGCGCGAAACCGTTCACGGCGGCGATCGTAATCTTGGGGATTTCGGCAAGAGCTGTAAAGGCGTCTTGAAGGTACTTTACATAGTGAAAAATACCCGCGGCGTCCGACTCAACGAACTCTGCGATGTCGGCCCCTGCCGCGAAGATCTTTTCGCCCCCCCAGATGACGACGGCCTTGACCTCGGGCGACAGTCCCGCCTCAAGAGCCACTGCCCCCAGTTCCTCGACCACTTTCCTGTTCAGTGCGTTCATCGGTGGGCGCTCCAACCTGATGACCCCCACCGAGTCATTGACTTCCAGCCTCACGAACTCTCCCATTGCAATTGCCTCCTTATCTTCGTTTCCCAGCCCATATCATTCCATCCGTAGCCTGCGCTTTATGATCGGGCCATGACAACGGAACTAAGACTCGATCATTTGAGGCAGCGTCTTGCCGCCACACAGAACCCACCCGACGCCTCGGCCTTCGGCGACGAACCGCCTGCCGACATGGATGGCACAACGCTGGCGGGCGTTCTCGTGCCTTTCACGGCATCTGAGGGAATCTGGTCCCTGGTCTTTACAAGGCGGTCCGAGGACCTGCCTTCTCACAAAGGAGAGATTTCTTTCCCCGGCGGAAAAGTCGACCCCGGCGAAACGGGCCTCCAAGCCGCCCTGCGAGAGGCGCACGAAGAAATGGGAATCGATCCCGCCCACGTTGAGATTCTGGGCCGGCTCCCCCGTGTCTTTACGGTCGTGACCGGATTTGTTATCGAGCCCTGGGTCGGGTTGATCCCCCACTCAGAGTTCACAGTCAACCGAAAAGAAATCACTGAAGTGCTGGAAATTCCGCTGTCGGTGCTCCAGGATTCGGCCACGATGCGCGAACAGAAATTCATCCGCGGAAAAGCCGTTTACGCGAACTGGGCGTTCGACGTCGGACCCAACATCATTTGGGGCGCCACCGCACGGGTCCTAAAGAGCTTGCTCGATCTAAGCGAGCCTGCGGTAACCTCGATAACGTGAGACGAACTCTTTCGGTCGCTTGCGCGTCGCTGTTAATTACATCAGCCTGCGGGCTACCAAAGGGCGACGAGGCCCCCGCGACGATGCAGGCCCTCGCGGATGCCACGATGCAGGAATACTCACTCGTGCTTCCCCCGGAACCGGACTTGGTCAAGGGATCCAACCGGCTCGTCTTTGCACTCCTGGACAAGCAGCAAGCCTTCGTTCCCAAGGCCAAGTTGAAACTGTACTTTGCCCGGGATGAAGAGGGGCCCGTCGGCGGACCCGTCGACATCGCATTCGAGGACGACGGTCTCGGAGACCGTGCCTTCTATCGTGCGAACGTAAACTTTCCCTTTCCCGGTCGGTGGCTACTTCTCGTTGCAGAGAACTCTTCGGGTCGTAGACGCGGGGCGGGAGCGGAGGTCACGGTTAAGGAAAGCTCGTCACTGCTGCGCGCCGGCGACAAGGCAATCTCCGTCGCGACACCCACCCAAGCGGACCATCGGGGGCTCGCGGACCTATGCACTCGCGACCCCGAGGACCCGATGCACGAACTCTCGTTAGATGCCGCTCTCACCAATGGAAAACCCACCGTCGTGGTCTTCGCCACCCCGGCACTGTGCGCATCGCGCGTGTGCGGGCCTGTTGTCGATCAAGTTATGCGCGTCCGGGAATCGTTCGCCGACCGCGCCAACTTTATCCACGTCGAAGTGTTCACCGATAATTCCGGAAAGGATCTGACCGCGGGGATGAAGGCATGGGGTCTTTTGACGGAACCTTGGACCTTCGTGATCGACACCAAGGGCGTCATTCAAGGCAGGTTCGAGGGCCCCGTGACTACGGGCGAGATCAAGACCGTACTGGAAAAAGCGGCATGAAGATCCATAGTTTTCTCTTGATGATGGCTATCGCGCTGTTCGCCGGCGCCTCGATTTCCATCGGGCAGGCAGCAACTGATGATGTAACCATTTCCGACAACGCGTTCACCCCAAATTCCATCCCTATCTCCCAGGGAACCACGGTCACGTGGAAAAATGCTGGTGCTGATTCGCATTCAGTCACCAGTGACGACGGGAGCTTCGACTCGAGCCCCACCTGCACGAGCGCCGTGACCACCGGCTGCATCCCGCCGGGAGGCGCTTATCCACACACGTTCCCATCCGTGGGCAGTTTCGCCTATCGCTGTAGGAGGCATCCGAGCATGCGGGGAACCGTGGTCGTAACCGCAGCCACGGTGCCGTCGCCCTCGCCGTCGGGCCCGCCGCCATCCCCGCCGCCGCCAGCACCATCCCCCTCTCCGTCTCCGAAGCTATCGCCTATCGCTTCACCTTCACCAGCCCCCAGTCCCACCCCTCGGGCTCCGTCACCCTCTCCATCGTCGGGCGAGGTGGTCACGGGATCGGTGACCATTGATCAGACGGGCAAGGGCGGGGCACCCGTGGGCCGCATCATCGCAATCGTTGCGGGAGTCGTATTGGCCGGCAGCGCCATAGGTCTTTGGCTCCTGCGAAAGACGCCGGCGTGAGGCGGCTGCTAGTCGCCGCGATCTTCGTGCTGGCCTCTTGGGCGCCCTTCATCGCATCCGCTCACGGCCTAAACCAGCACACCCAAAGCCCCCCGCCTCCGGCAGATGGTCAAACCATTGGTGAGCGCAACCCGATCGTGGCGATTGCAGCCGCGGTAGGAATAATTCTGACGGGCGCCGCCGGAATCTATATCTACCGCATCATCAAAAAGGGGCTCTAGAAGCGGGGCGGTTCCCGGTAGATGCCGAATGGTTCCTTCAGGGCGTCCACCATTTCACCCAGGGTTGTCTCGGCCCTCGCCGCCTCGATCAGCGCGGGGATCATATTCTGGTCGGTCTTGGCTACCCTCACGAGTTCGGCGATTGCCGAGTCGACGCGGGTTTGATCTCGATCGGCCTTGCGGGCCTGCAGGTCTTTGATCTGCTTTTCCTCGCCCTCTGGGTCGATGATCAGCACATCGATTTCGTCGTCTTGGGCCTCGCGCTGCATCATGTTGACACCGACCACAACCTTGCGAGCCCGGTCGACAAGGTCTTGGTACATGAAAGAAGCATCGGCGATCTCGGACTGGAAATAGCCTTCCTCGATCCCCCTCAGCATCCCGTCGAGAATCGAACCTGAGCCCAGTTCGTCGATTTTCGAGAAATACTCCTCGGCGGCTTGCTCGCTTTGGTTCGTAAATGCCTCGACATACCAAGAGCCGCCCAAGGGGTCGGCGACGTTGGCAACGCCTGTCTCGAGCGCCAAAATCTGCTGCGTGCGAAGCGCTATCTCTGAGGCATGCTCCGTAGGCAACGCGAGGACCTCGTCCAGCGAGTTCGTGTGCAAAGACTGGGTGCCTCCTAGGACGGCCGCCAATGCTTCAACGGCAGTCCGGACAACGTTGTTGTACGGCTGCTGGGCAGTTAGCGAACATCCCGCGGTCTGCGTGTGGAACCTCATCATCATGGATTTGGTGTCGGTGCACTTGTACCTCTCCTTCATCCAGCGCGCCCAGATTCGACGAGCGGCACGAAACTTAGCGATCTCTTCGAAAAAGTCGATGTGTGAGTTAAAAAAGAATGACAAACTCGATGCGACTTCATCCGCCGTCATGCCGTTTCTCATCCCAAGTTCCACATGCGCAAAACCCGAAGCCAACGTGAACGCAAGTTCCTGCACTGCCGTCGAACCGGCCTCTCGGATGTGATAACCCGAGATCGAAAGAGCGTGATACTTGGGAACCTCGTCTCGGCAGAACTTCATCAAGTCGGCAGTCATGCGTAGATGCGGCTCGGGTGGGTATACCCATTCTTTCTGTGCGATGTATTCCTTCAAGATGTCCGTCTGAAGGGTCCCGTCAAGCCCTTTCCAAGGAGCGCCTTGTCGTTCGGCCACCACGAGCCACATCACAAAGAGCATCACCGCGGGCCCCGAAATGGTCATGGATGTCGAGATATCGCGCAGTGGAATGTTTTGGAACAAAACCTCCATGTCGGCGACTGAATCGATAGCCACGCCGCATTTGCCAACTTCACCTTCCGACATCGGGTCGTCCGAATCGCGGCCCATCAAGGTTGGCATGTCGAACGCAACCGACAGCCCGGTGTTGCCTTGCTTCAGCAGAAACTTGTAGCGTTCGTTCGTCTCGGCGGCGCTGCCGAAGCCGGAAAACTGACGGAACGTCCACAGGCGGCCTCGGTACATCGACGGATAGACACCGCGGGTGAATGGAAATTCACCCGGATCCCCGAGGTCGCGCTCATAGTCGAGACCGTCGACGTCGGATGGCCCGTAGATGGGTTTGGTCGGTACGGACGAAACCGTGTCGAAGTCGTCGTCCACCCGTTGGCGCGTTTCAGGATCCATTGACGTCTAGTTTATCGAGAAGCGCTGAGGCAGCGGCGTAGGGGTCGATCTCGCGAGCTAGAACTCGAGCGACGAGAGGGTCGAGCAGGTCGACAGCATCGCTTTGAACTCTGGAGCGAACTCGTTCCGCCACAATGTTCGAGATTTCCTTGGCGATGTGACTTCGCCTTCGAACCTGGAGTTCTCCGGAAGTCTCCAGGTGGCCTCTGTGTTGCTTGATCGCCTCCCAAAGTTCCGCAACCCCCTCGTCGCGGGTCGCGATCGTTTCTCTTACCGGCGGGACCCAAGCTGATGCGCCTCCGACCTCCTTTCCAAAGGTGAGCATCTGCCTAACTTCTCTTACTGTCTGTTTCACGCCCTCACGGTCGGCCTTGTTAATCGCGAATACATCAGCTATTTCCATCAGTCCCGCTTTGCCTGCTTGAACGCTGTCGCCCCAACCCGGGTTCAGAACGACGACTGTTGTGTCGGCTGCATCGACGATGTCGATCTCAGCCTGGCCCACGCCAACTGTCTCGATGATGATGTAACCGTAGCCCGCGGCATCGAAGACGCGCGCCGCCTCAGGTGTTGCAAGAGCAAGTCCACCAAGATGCCCTCTCGTCGCCATCGATCTGATGAAGACGTCTTGATCGGTAGCGTGAGTTTGCATCCGAACCCGGTCGCCGAGCAAGGCGCCGCCGGAGAAGGCAGACGATGGATCGACTGCAAGGACGGCGACCCGATGGCTCTCCGCGCGCATCTTTGAAATCAGAGCTTCCGTGAGTGTGGATTTGCCGGCGCCCGGCGCCCCCGTGATTCCAACCGTGTAGGCGTTCCCCGTCTGCGGAAACACAGCCGCCATCACCGATGCGAGCTCTTCGGACCCGTCCTCGACGATCGATATCAGCCGGGCGAGAGCAAGCCGATCGCCGCCAAGGGCGCGCTCAACAATGTCTGGACGGGTCAAGACCACAGTGCGGCAATCGTACCCGCGCTCCTTCGGGGAGCGGCGGGCGTCAACTCTCTACCGCGACGACGCCTTTGATTTCGGGGACTTCTTGACGAAGGATGCGTTCTACGCCCGCTCGCAAGGTCACGGGAGACATAGGGCAATCGTCGCAGGCGCCAAATAAGCGGATCGTGACAACTCCATCACTTATGGCAACCAATTCAATGTCGCCACCGTCGAGCCTCACGCCCGGCCGGATCTTGTCTTCTATTGCCCGGCGCACATCCTCTTCCACGTGTAAAGTTTAGTCCCCGCGAGTCAAAGGAGCGCTACAGTGGAAATCGCCAGACAAAATCGCTTCACGAGATGGGGATTCGCGCTGATCCTGCCGTCCGTTCTGTTCCTGCTGGCAGTCATGCTCAACGGGGTCGGGTTCTCTGCCCTCATGGCTCCCGTCGACAGCATCATGGCCGGTCCCTACAGGCAACTCTTTAACGTTGTATCTCCGCTCATCTTTCTCGGCGGATCATTTGCCGCGTTCGCAATCAATGTCTATGCGATCTCTCACTTGACGTTTGAGAGAGCCGCGGGCGAGCGGTCAACGGCACAGTTGAGGGTCAGCGGCACGGTGTCGGAGTTTCTGGTTATCGGCACGAGCTTTCTGATTTGTGCGACATTCGTCCTTTACGCGATCGCTGAGAACTGGCAATGCTGGGCAGGCCTTAAGGTCGTCTGCTGATCTAACTGAGCTTCGTTAGTCCTAGTCCCAGCTCGCTGAATCGTTCGAACGTCCGGTCGTAGCCTCGCTCCAGATGATGGACTCCCGTCAGCACTGACTCTCCCTCGGCTGCGGCGGCGGCGATGAGGTAAGCGAACCCTCCACGGACGTCCGAGGCTTCGATCTCGGCCCCCCGCAACTTCGACCCTCCCTTAACGACCGCCGAGTGCAAATAGTGCGTCTCGTGAAAACGGCACACTTCACCGGCCAGGCATTGATCGAATACTTCGATCTCGGCCCCTATCACTCGAAGAGCCTCAACGTATCCAAGCCGATCCTCGAAGACTGTCTCGTGCATCACGGACATACCTTCCGCTTGGGTAAAAAGGACAACTAACGGCGGATGCCAGTCGGTCATGAATCCGGGGTGCGGATTGGTCTGCAGGGCCGCCCCCTTGAGGCGTCCGCCTTCGGCTGCAATGGATTCGTCGGTGATCTCGAAGCGAGCACCCATGCGCGCAAGCATGGTGATTGCCGTGACCATTCGACCCTGCTGACATCCAAAGACTCGGATGCGACCCTCCGTCGCAAGTCCTGCGACCAGGTAGGAAAAGGCTTCGATGCGATCTCCGCCCAGGCGATGGGTCGCCCCTGACAGTTTCTCAACTCCTTCAATCACAAACTGGCGGTCGGGCCGTAATTCGATGCGCGCGCCCATCCGCTGCAAGAAAAGAGCCAGTTCGACAACCTCGGGTTCGATGGCGGCGTTCTCGAGGATCGTTCGGCCATCCGCAAGCGCGGCTGTCAGGAGTATGTTCTCGGTGGCGCCAACACTTGGAAACGGGAGGCGAAGCCTCGCGCCGTGAAGCGCAAGTGCCTTCGCCTCCAGGCCGTCGGGCGTTACTTCGACTTCGGCCCCCAACGCACGAAGGGCATCGACATGCAGATTGACCGGCCGTGACCCGATCCGATCGCCGCCGACCATCGGGATGAAAGCCTCGTTCACGCGATGTAACAACGGGCCAACGAGAAGGATTGGAATTCGGTTCAATCCGGAGTACGAAACTGGTACCCGACTCTCGGTGAAGGAGGTTGGATCTACTGTGATCGCGTCGTCCTCGATCGCAACACCAGCACCGAGCGCCTGGAGCATTCCCGACGTTATGTCCACGTCGCCGACTTTGGGGGCGTTGAGGATCGTGCTGGGTTCGTCGGCGAGTAACGCCGCAACCATATGTTTGGTCACCGCGTTCTTGGAACCTGCGACCGTAACGTCACCTCTCAGGGGACCTGCGGGCGTTACGCCCCACATACCCTCATTCTTCGGGGGGTTCGCAGCTTCTGGCGCGCCGGGCTCCGTACCCTTGGGGGCTGCTACCCCCCCGAACCCCCCCATTTGGTCAGTCATTCCGGCTCTCCCAAATCCTCCGCCAAAATGATGACCTTGTCGTCCTTGACGGTCATGAATCCGCCAGCGATGTGAATCAGTTCGTCGCCCCCCGCAGCTGAGGTGATCTTCACTTCACAGTCAACCAGTTGCGCGAGAAGCGGCGTGTGCCCGGCAAGTATGCCGATTTCGCCCTCCACCGTTTCGGCTCGAACGAACGAGGCCTCCCCTTCGAAGAGGCTTTCTTCCGGCGAAACTACCAAGACATCCAAGACTATTTACTGGGCCAGGGTCTTGGACTTCTCGATGGCCTGCTCGATTCCACCCACAAGGTAGAAAGCCTGCTCCGGGATGTCGTCGAGTTCGCCGTCGGTGATCATCTTGAATCCCTTGACCGTTTCTTCTACGGGCACGGTCACCCCAGGAATTCCAATGTAAACCTCTCCTACATAGAAAGGTTGAGTTAGAAACTTCTCAATCTTGCGGGCCCTGGAGACGTCGAGCTTGTCCTCCTCGGAGAGTTCATCAAGCCCCAAAATGGCGATGATGTCTTTGAGGCTCTTGTAGCGTTGCAAGATCCTTTTGACTTCGTTTGCAACTTCATAGTGCTCCTGTCCGACAAACCGCGGGTGAAGCGCTCGGGAGAATGACTTTAGGGGATCGACCGCGGGATAGCGCCCCGCTGCAAAAATATCCCGGTCCAATGCAGTGAATGCGTCGAGGTGGGCGAATGTGGCGTGCGGGGCGGGATCGGTGTAATCGTCTGCGGGCACATAGATCGCCTGAATGGAAGTGATCGACCTTCCTCTGGCCGAAGTGATGCGTTCTTCCATCTGACCCATCTCATCAGAAAGGGTCGGTTGGTAACCAACCGCGGAGGGCATTCGGCCCAGCAGAGTCGAGACTTCAGAACCCGCCTGCACGAAGCGAAAGATGTTGTCGATGAAGACCAGCACGTCGCGCTTTTCGACATCGCGAAAATACTCGGCCATCGTCAGGGCGGAAAGAGCGACCCGCAGACGGACGCCCGGCGGCTCGTCCATCTGACCGAACACCATCGCTACTTTGGAAATGACCCCTTCGCCGGCCTCATTCATTTCTATCCACAAGTCGTTGCCCTCGCGAGTGCGTTCGCCGACTCCCGCGAAGACCGAGTAACCCCCGTGTTCCCGGGCGATCCGGAAGATCATCTCCTTGATAATCATTGTCTTGCCGGTCCCGGCTCCTCCGAGCAGCCCGATCTTTCCTCCGGCCACATAGGGCTCCAGCAGGTCGATAACCTTGATTCCGGTTTGAAGAATCTCGGTCTTGGATTCCAATTCCTCGAACGGAGGCGGGTCGCGGTGGATCTCCCACCGCTCTTTGATGTCCAGCTCGCTCTCGGGCACGTCCAAAGGCTCGCCGAGGACGTTGAAGACGTGGCCGAGGGTTACCGCCCCCACAGGCACAGTTATCGGAGACCCGGTATTGGTCACCTTGGCCCCCCGCTGCAAACCATCCGCGGGGGCCATGCAGATCGCGCGCACCATCGATTCGCCGATGTGCAGCGCAACCTCCGCCGTGATCGTCTGCTTCTCGCCTCCGACGGTCCTCTCGACTGTCAGGGCATAGTTGATTTCCGGCAGGGCATCGGGCGGAAACTCCACGTCGATTACGGGGCCGATTACAGCGACTATTCGGCCTTGTGCAACCTTGCTTTTTTCCTCAACTATTGCCATTGGGTTTTCCTTTCATTATTCGTGTAGTTCGCGCTGGAGGCTTTGCCGTTGCGCGCCGGAATGCTCGGGTTGCGCGACCCCCGTCCCTCATAGCCAATCGCGCCGAAGGGGGTCGCGCCTCCGACGTTTCAGCGCGGTGGCGGTCGCGGTTCGGACGTTTCAGCGCTGTGGCGGTCGCGTTAGGCGCCACGGAGTGCCTCCGTGGCGCCTACTATGTCTGCGATTTCGTTTGTGATTTCTGATTGGCGCGCTTTGTTGGCTTGCTGGGTATAGAGCTTGATCAGGTCTTCGGCTCTGTCGGTCGCGCTCTTCATGGCCCGCATCCGTGCGGCATGTTCCGAGGTCGATGATTCCAGCAGAGCCGCATAAACCTTCATCTCGACGTAACGGGGCAGCAGGGCGTCGAGCAATACGTCGGGCTCGGGCTCGAAATCGAATAGCGCCCTCGGCTCTCCAGTGGGCTGTTCCCCTTCGGGCCTCGGCACCGGCAGGATCTGGGCGACTCGCGCGCGCTGAAGGGAAGCGGACACAAAGTCGGTGTAGGCGATTGACACCTTGTCTAGATCCCCAGCCACGAATTGCTCGATCACGTCTTTCGCGATCTTGGCGGCGTCTTTGTAGGTGGGTTTGTCGGAAACCCCGATGAAAGAAGCGCTTATCGGACTCTTCCGAAATTTGAAAAAGGTCGTCCCTTTGCGCCCGATGCTTGTTATCTGCACCGTGCGCCCAGCCTCCTGCTCGCGAGTTACTGCTCTTGTGGCTTCGCGTAGGATACTGGAGTTGTATGCCCCGGCCAGGCCGCGGTCTCCCGTCACGACGATCAGTCCCGCGTTCGCAATTTCGGCCCTCTCCGCGAGGAGCGGTGAGGATTTCGCCTCGCTGGCCAACATCTCGATCATCTCGGAAAGCGCGGCCGAAAAGGGCCGCGACTTTTCTGTTCTTGCCTGAGCTTTCAAGATGCGTCTCGCCGCGATCGACTGCATGGCATTGGTGATCTTCTTAGTGGACTCAACGCTCGTGATCCGGTGGCGTATGTCCCGCGCCTTAATGGTCATCGGTTGCTAGGGCTTGGTTTCCAAGGCGCTGGTAACGGCGTCATCCATATCGGTGACGTCGAGCCCGAGTTTCTCCTCAGTAGTTTCATGGGCCTCGGTGGGTACAAATGTCTTTTTGTACTCCTCGATGGCGCCACGCAATTGCTTTTCAATCTCGTCAGGGAAGTCGCCTTCAGTCCGCAGATGCTCGAAGATCTGCGCGGCCCTGCTGGACACGTAGTCGAGAAGGCCCTTGTCGAACCGGGTGATATCGATGACCGGAACATCGTCGAAGTACCCATTGGCGCCAGCGAAGATCGAAACCGCTTGATGCTCGACGGGGACGGGCGAAAACTGCGGCTGCTTTAGCAGTTCTGTCAGGCGCTCACCACGGGCAAGCTGCTGCTGTGAGGCCTTGTCGAGGTCGGATCCGAAGCCGGCAAATGCCGCCAACTCACGGTATGAGGCAAGTTCGATCTTCAGGGGTCCCGCGATCTCCTTCATCGCCTTGATCTGGGCAGCACCGCCCACACGGGAGACCGACGTTCCCACGTTGATCGCCGGCCTGATGCCTTCGTTGAAGAGATCGGCCTCGAAGAAAATCTGGCCGTCGGTGATCGAGATCACATTGGTGGGAATGTAAGCCGAAATGTCGC
>CAZCSK010000043.1:0-17821 GCA_964501265.1 uncultured Actinomycetes bacterium | reverse complement strand
GTTGAAGGCCGAAGATAAAGAATCCGGCGATGGCGAAGGCTGCCCACTCCAAACCCTCAACTCGTTTGGAGTTGCGATGCGCGACAAGAAGCACGAGTAGGGGAAAGGCGCCGTAAGCGTAATGTAGCCAGTGTTGGCCGCCGCGGGTGACTAACAGCACAACGCCGAAGACGGCCTGGACCACGAGCGCCGCCTGCCCGGCCCCAAGAAACCTCCAGAACCAGGGCCCAGGGTGTCGATTGCGGATCCACGACACGAGCCCCCACAAAGCGATACTGGCAAAGATGACGGCGATTGCCGTCCCGAGATAGCGATGGAGGATACCCATTCCCTGAATCCTCCCATGCATTTGCCGCGGTTCGATGTTTGGTGAAGGGTAAAGTGATGTTAAGTCAAGCCAGGAAAGGGGAGGACCTCATGAATTTCATAGTGTGGATCGTGGTGGGACTGATTGTGGGAGGGCTTGCCAGGTTGCTGATGCCGGGCAAGGACCCGATGGGGTTCATTGGAACCCTGGCGATCGGAGTGTTGGGAGCAATTGTCGGAGGCTACGTCTGGGGTCAGATCTTCGGTGACACTACGGGCCCCGATTGGATCGGGTCGATCATCGCCGCGATGGTGCTGCTGGTGCTCTACCGACAGATGACCGGCCGGCGATCCGGCTAAGGCTCGCCGCGAGATAGTGCGCCCATTAGGCCTTCTTCCCTCCGGAGAGGTTTACAGCCTTACGGGCGCTCGACAAGACCAGCATGTCCTAACCCGTCTGGAGCCGGTATTCGGCGGCTCCAGACGGCCAGAATCGGCGGCTTGACACCCTAGCCCCATCCCCATAACCTGGGGATCGGGGGAGGATGTACATCCGAAAACCGTTCCCCGGAACCTATGTAAATCTCTCACGAGCTTTGCTGTCCGGTTCCTGCTTCATAGAGGGCAGTTTCGCCAAGAAGTTACCTTCTTGGCCAGAGCTTCCCGCTCCACAGGCGTTTTGTGTCTCCGTCGAACTGACGGCGACATTAAGACTTTAACAGGGAGGTACGACAAGAATGGCCCTTAGAAGGACGCGACCCGAAGGAATTCTTTATTTTCCCCGATGGACTTCTCGTTAGATTTTGTCGTCTAAGCGGAGAGTTGCATGTGTTTCGTTCAGCTGTTCGAAACCCCACTTCATAAGGTCCTTTCTAGCCGCCGTCATAGTGCTGGTGGCCATCCTCGTTACGCCCGGAATCTCCGTTGCGGCGGGTGAATCCTCCGCCCTAGAAGCAACTCGTCGGGAACTGGCCGAGACCCGCAAGCGCCTCGAGCAGGCCCGAGGTCAGGCCGCCGCCATCCAGAGCGAAGTCAGCCGTTTGGACAAACAGATCGCCGAACTTAACCGACAAATTCGCACTCAAGAACACGATATTTCTTCCCTTGAATCTGAAATTCGCACGTCCGAGGCTCAGATCGTCGAACTCGAGGCTCGTTTCGACAAAGCGGCCGAAGCCTCAAGGCAGAGGGCACGTCGGCTGTACATGACCGGACCCGCGGAGACTTTCCTCTCGGCCATGTTTTCAGCCAAGTCCATTACCGAGTTCATAAGGCTTCAAGTTTTCTGGGAAGTGTCGTCGGAGATCGACGGAAAGACGATGCTCGACGCCTCTCGGATTCGGGCAGACCTCATGGAGCGCAAAGAAGACTTAGGCCGCATCAAGTCCGACCTTAATCTGCAAAGGCGCTGGCTACAAGAACGGCGGAACCTGGTGGGGTCGGCTCGGACCACTCGAAGCGCAGCCCTTAGTGGCGTCCAAACTCAAATCGCCGATCACGAACGTCATGTGCGGGAGTTGGAGGCGGAGTCGCGACGTCTGACAGCGGTCCTGAAAGGATCCCTTTCTAGATCGTCGGGGACGGTTTCAAGAAGCGGGTTCATTTGGCCGCTCAACGGACGCATCACCTCCGGCTACGGCAAACGATGGGGTGGATTCCATCCCGGCATTGACATCGATGGCAACACCGGAGATCCAATTCGCGCATCAAAGGCCGGGAGTATCGCTGGAGTAGCCTGCGGATCCGGCTACGGGATATGCACAATCATCGACCATGGCGGGGGCGTCGCCACTTTGTATGCCCACCAAAGCCGCAAGGCAGTCTCTTCCGGCTCGGTCAGCCAAGGGCAGATCATTGGATATGTCGGCTGCACCGGATCGTGCACTGGTTCCCATCTTCACTTCGAAGTGAGGGTGAATGGATCCCCTCAGAACCCGACGAACTTCCTGCCCTAACGACACAAAAAAAGACCCCGCCATTGAGACGGGGTCTTTTTAGAAACTGCGGTACTTACTTCTTCTTGGATTTACCCTCAACTATTGCAAGGATGTCGCGCTCGGAGAGAATCAGCAGTTCCTCGCCGTCGACCTTGATCTCCGTGCCTCCGTACTTGGAATACACAACCCGGTCGCCTTCCTTGACGTCGAGCGGAATCCGCTTGCCTTCTACATAGGCACCGGGCCCGGCGGCGAGCACGTAGCCCTCCTGCGGCTTTTCCTTAGCAGTGTCGGGAATAACCAGTCCCGATGGAAGTGTGTCCTCGTTCTCTTCGGCTCGTACCAGAACCCTATCGCCTAGCGGCTTTAGACCCATGCGATGTTCCTCCTTTTGATGGTTTCTTTTTGGACGCCGGGGACCGACGCCTTTCCAAGATTAGCACTCCAGGCCCGAGAGTGCTAATCGGCTTAGGCGAGGCGAGAATTCAGCGGCAAAGGGATCCGAAGTTCGGCGATTCGGGAAGTCTCCGGCGCGAGGGACGGGAAAGACGGAAAGGCGGCGAATCGATCGCCCAGGACAGTAAAGCCCCCCGCTAACCCACCTCCAACAATTTTTCTACAAAGGCCAGCGCCTGAGCCTCCGTGTAGACATCCCGCGAACTGTCTATCGACAAGGAGAGCGTACCTCCGCTGAGCAGGAGTTCAGGCCAGTAGATACGCCTCCCGAAAACGCGAGGGTCCTGGTTGCGAAACTCGAACATCCCCGCGGGCCGACCCCTCACAACTACGCGCTTTTCGCTTGGGTAGCCTCCGGGAGCCGAACTGCCAGGTGGGCGAAATTCGGTGCGCAGGATGAACCCTCCTGCTGCCTGGATCTCCGACCCATTGCTCGTATGGGGGTTCGTTGGTTCGTAGCTGTATACGAGAATCGTTGCTGCCCGATCGGTCTTAGGATTGCTCCGGCGCCCAGGCCTCGCGGCGTCAGCTCCATCCGCAAACCAACTCTCCTGAGGTATTGATCGTGGAAACACCTCCGCCCTGAGCAGGGGCCGGTAGGGCCACCATTCCAGCACCTGCGCGAGATCGACGCGTTCCTTCGTAAGGAAAGTCGTCGCGAAAGGCGACCCGCCAAACGAAGGCTCGTTGTCCGTGCACCATTCTTCAGCACTTTTGGCGCCTGCTCGATCTCGTGCAGCCTGCCTTCGCCTCTCGCATTCATCCACGTAAGTCTGGCGACGCCTCTGAGCCTCCAAGTATTTCGAGTCGGGTGACCACGAGATCGTCGGTGCGGGTGAAGCGAAGCCAGTTGATTCACTGGAAGTGCCGACCGCCTGATCCGTGACCGACGGCTTGGGCAATGGCGATCTCGAGCCTGCCCTGGGCGCGCTGGCGACTCCGCAACTGCTGAAAACTGCGAGTAAGAGAAGCCCTGCCAGCCGTTTACGCACTGATTTCAGGCACTCACCCTATCGGAACGAGCGGCACTAAAAACACGTAAGCGGTCGACGCATGGACATCTGATGGTGGGGAGCCACCGAAGTTACCTTCAGTTCGAGCATAGTAGCAACCGCTTTGAGCGCTCACCGGATTCTCGGCCGTCGATAATTCTACGTAGGGACATGCAGCGCAGCCGTCTGAATCCTGTGCGAGCTCATTGACGCACTTGAAAACGAGAGTGGCCGTGGCGGAAATCGATGTGTCTCGGTCGCAGGACCCGCTACCACTGACCCAAACAGAAATACTCCCACTGTCGTTGATATAACCGACGCCCCCGCCCGCTCCACAATTGTTCACCCAGTCGGCCGGGTTACAGTCAACCACTTCGCATACGACTGGGATCGACCTCATTATCCAACACAAGAGGTCGCAGGAAACGGTATCAGGCACCTCAGGCTCGGAGGGTGGCTCTACCGGCAAGGGCGGAGGTTTTGCCTGAGCCAAACCGCCGACCATTACGCCTGTCCCCGTCAAGAGCGTCACACAAATCAAAGCAACCAACCAACTCCTTCTTCGGCCTCTAACCAAGCTCCGCGGGATTCCTTTGCGTGGGGACATAATCCAACACCTCCTCAATTCGCCGAGCATCATCAGCGGCTCATCGAGGCCGCCCAGCCCTTATACTCTCTCTCTCTCTCTCTCTGTCAAGTGGTCAGTTTAGGTTAGTTTTCGGGTCAGGCTAGGGGCAGATTGGGGTCGGGGGCAACGTCGATTCCGGCGTGAATGCCTCGTGAGAACCGGTGAAAACCGCAACAGGCGATCATCGCAGCGTTGTCGGTGCAGTAATCGTGAGATGGAATAAAGAGGTCCCTATCCCCTGTCTCTTCCTCGAAACGCGCCCGAAGGCGGGAGTTGGCAGCGACTCCGCCGGAAATAAAGACGTTGTTAACGCCGAGCTCGCGGGTCGCGCGCAAGGTCTTCGTTACGAGAACATCCACCGCAGCCTCCTGGAACGAGGCACAGATGTCCTCGGTCTCTGGCGCATGCCCGGCCGCGATCTCCCTTCTTACGTGCGTGATGACTGCGGTTTTAAGGCCCGAAAACGAAAAGTCGTAGGTGTCACCGCTCATTGGCCTCGGGAACGCAACAGCGTCGCGCTCTCCTTTCGCAGCCATTCGGTCAATTGCCGGGCCGCCGGGAAAATCGAGCCCGAGAAAACGCGCAACTTTGTCGAATGCCTCTCCCGCGGCATCGTCGAGAGTCCGTCCCAAGACCTCATATATGCCGTGGGCACGCATATGGACAAGCAGAGTGTGCCCACCCGAAACAATCAAGCCGACGGCCGGCGGACCGAAGTCAGTATGTTCAAGAAAGTTCGCGTAGAGATGCGCCTCGAGATGATTGACCGTTACAAGAGGTTTCTCCAAGACCGACGCAAGCGACTTGGCCGCCGCAACACCGACGATGAGCGATCCAATCAACCCAGGACCAATCGTCACAGCGACGCACGACAAGTCCCAAAGAGTCACATCGGCTCTCCTGAGGGCCTCGGCGATCGCAGGGTTGATCGCGGCGACGTGCGCCCGAGAAGCCAGATCAGGAACTACACCGCCGTACGCTGAGTGAAGGTCCACTTGAGACGACACAACGTTCGCCAGAACGTTTCGCTCACCTTCCAGGATGGCGACGGCAGTTTCGTCGCAAGAAGTCTCGATGCCCAGCGTCAAGATCTGTTCAGGCTTTGGCTCGACCAGCGGGCTCGTCAACTCTTGGGGTTCGATTTCGGCTTCGGCTTCGGCTTCGGTCAGCTCGTCGACCTCCAAGACTGCGGCGGTTCCCCTCCTAGTCATCTCTCAAGTACTTTCTCCCGAATCCCATCCAGTTTCGCCTCGTACTCGTCGGTTTCCACGCCGTCGACCCACATAACGATGGCGTCCTCTCCGGTTTCGACGTAATAGCCGCGCCTTATCCCAACGGGTTGAAAACCGAACTTCTCGTACAGCCTTTGCGCGACATCATTCGACTTTCGCACCTCGAGTGAGACGGTTTTGCCTCCGCGCTCGACTGCTTCCTCCATGAGGCCAAGCATTAGCTTCATTCCAAGGCGATGACCTTGATAGAGGGGGTCAACGGCAATGTTGGTGATGTGGCCCTCCAGCCCGGAAGTCATGAGGCCCCCATAGCCGACCACTTGACCCTCGTATCGGGCCACCAAATAGACGCGGTCGTTGCGATGTGCAATCTCCTGAAGAAAAAGCGCAGAACTCCAGGGCCGCGGATAAACCTGGCCCTCTATTTTCAAGACCTGACGCAGATGACGCCTTTTCATGGGGATGAGTTCCGCGGCGCTTAAGTCAAATTCAGGCTGACGAGCTACTGCGCTCATCCTGCGCTCCTTTTCTCCCAATTGATTTCGGCGTCGGATCGTCTCATATAAAGCGGGTTCAGTTCGAAAAGCCGGTCATAGTCTTCGTTGAAAAGGCGATTCATCGCAAGTTCAACAAGGGGCGTCGCCCGCGGAAAGGCGTTACTGATCGAACCGAACTCCACCTTGCCAGCCTCTGCCAAGTCTCTGCGATAGAGCAGCGCGCCGTTGCCGACCGCTAGTACATCATCGCCCGAGCCCTGAATCTCCGCCACAAGTCTTTGAGGCGACCCTATGGTGTAGTTGCCCACCCTCGTAATGCCGTCGGGGACTTGACGGTAGAAAGCAAAAGCAACTTCATTTCGCTTGGCGTCGACGACCGGGCAAAGCAGTTTCGGAGAATTGCGAATCTCGTAAGCGAGGACATCCAGCGACGCAATCCCAACAATCGGAATCGAAAGGGCCTGAGCGATCGTCTTAGCCGTCGCCACCCCAATCCTCATTCCTGTAAACAGGCCCGGCCCGAGTCCCACCGCGACGGCCGACAAGTTACGGTAGCCAACATCCGCCTGATGCATCAGAAACTCGATCGCTGGCATCAGGAACTCAGCGTGGGTGGCCCCCCGCGAGATTTCACACGACCCGATGATGCCCTGCTCGGACCCGATGGTGACCGAAGTTTGCGGCGTGGAAGTCTCGATGCCAAGGACCAGCATTAGTTGTCCACTAGTTCCGGCCCCCAGGGTTCGGATCTCGATCCGGTCTGTATTCGTGCGCAAACATCTCTGAATCACGGCTTGAATAGAAGAGGTTGGCGACCAGCACCTTGATCGTCTGCAGGCGTTCGGCCCAATGCGGCCCCCGGGGCCTAAGGGTGATGGCCCGCACGTCACTTTGACCGCCAGAATAATAAAGCTCGACGTGAAGATGTTCCCGCGGCAACAAAGGCTCTACGACGTTTCCCCACTCGATCGCAACGATGCCCGAGGGGTCGAGAAATTCGTCGTATCCAAGGTCGATGATTTCCTGAATCCTGTTTAGTCTGAATATATCGATGTGCATGAGCGGATACCGGCCGCCGCAATACTCCCGGGCGAGCACAAACGTAGGACTCGTAACCGGCTCGGGAATACCGAGCCCAGCCGCCAGACCTTGGACGAACACCGTCTTGCCGGCGCCCAGATCTCCGGCCAGCACCAGCATGTCCCCCGGCACCAACACGGGAGTGAGCGCGACTGCAAGCCGCTTGGTCTCCTCGGCCGAGCGCGTCTCTACTTCAAACTTCTCGGTCTCGGGATAGGGAAGTGAGCTCACGGGGCTAGTGGTCCACTAAAAGAGCGCCGCCTGTTCCAGCTCTTCCTTGGCGACGGGGGCCGCTACCCTTTGTTCTTCGAGAACGCTCTGGATTAACTCAAAATCCAAGCGCAGTGCGGTCATTGTTGGTGATTTTGGGCCCCCCGAATGAAGCACAGCGGCAGGATGAAATGTGGGGATGACGACGGCACCGAATCGTTCGAACTGCTGGCCGCGAACACGGGATATAGACACTTGACTGGCGAGTACAAAACGAGTGGCCCAATTGCCGAGGGTCACAATCACCGTCGGTTTGATGAAATCAATTTGAGCTTCGAGGTAGGGCTTGCATGTGTCGATCTCGTCTGCAAGAGGATCCCTGTTGTTGGGCGGCCGGCATTTGATGACGTTGCAGATCGTGCACTTTGTGCGGTCGAGATCGATGGACGTGAGCATCTCGTCAAGCAATTTGCCGGAGGCCCCCACAAACGGCCGGCCTTCACGGTCCTCGTGAAAGCCCGGGGCCTCCCCAATGAACATCAGGTCGGATGCAGGATTGCCGTCTATCCAAACAACTTGCGTGCGGCCTTCGTGGAGACGGCATTTCGTACACTCGAGCGCCTCTGCGCGTACTTCATCGAGCGTATGCCAGACCACCGACTTGCCCTCCTAATCATCTGCCAAACCCGGCAGTCCCCCGGCCCCTTTCGCCGACGTAACTGCGGAGCGAATCGCTTGCGCCACGACACCGGCCGCCATAAGCATCACTTCATCAATGCTCGCTTGGACCTCGCCAGCGCTGAGTCCGAAAATGACATCGCCATCATATCGAGTGTGGGCGGGGCGGACGGCCGCCGAGACGCCCTCCTGTCCCGCGCCTGCCACAAGGTAGGTCTCCTGCTTTGACAAACGAGCGTTTGTAGCCACCACACCGATCACTGTATTAGACCCGAGGGCGATCGCGGGGGTCGTCCCGGCGGGGGCCCGGCTTCCCGCCAGTACGCTTCCGTCGTCACCGATCACATCGCCAAGTGGATTGGCCGCGACCAGCGCTGCGACCACGAGGTCGCCCCTGGAGTCGGATGCAGTTCCGATGCCGGACTTGGATGCCCACTGGAGGCCAAACAGCTTGCCCGTAGTGCACCCAGTCCCCGCCCCCACACATCCAATCTCGAACTCTGTGGCGACGGCAGCATCACAAGCCGCCCGGCCCTGAAGCGGCCCCGGCCTAGCGCGTGGATCCCCTATGCCAAGGTCGAACAGAATCGCCGCGGGCACGATAGGAACCTTGATTCCAGGAATGACAGTGTCCCATCCAATCCCTCTCTCGGCAAGCCACGACATCACTCCATCGGCGCTTGCGAGACCAAAGGCGCTACCGCCAGAAAGCACAACCGCATGAACTCTGTCGACACGATTTTCCGGCGACAAGATCACCCACTCCCTATCGCCGGGCGACCCCGCGCGCCATTGGCACGAACCGACGGTCCCCTCCGGCAGAAGGACGACGGTGCACCCGGTCAGCCCGCGGCGATCCGTCCAGTGGCCGACTCTGATCCCCGGCACATCCGTAAGCACTAGTTGCGATTACCGCACAAGTTGCTTACGGCCATGGCACCTCCCCTTATGAGTCTGGCTGGGACCTAGCCTACCGGCTCCTAAGGGTGCGGTTGAACGATGATCCCTTCTTCGTGCCGTGCTTGTTAATCCTTAACTGACGAAAGTAACCGTCACGCCAGTGAATGTTGCGTATCCTTCAGCGTGAGCTGAGGCCGAAATGAGGGATCCCTCGTCGACTCGCGCATTTCCAACGAGTTGAAGGGCAATTCTGCCCGTCCCGTTCCCGCTGCGCCCGTTCCCGCTGCTGAGCCGCTGACCGGACGCACTCTTAAGAACGAAGGTGATGGTCTGGTCAACATTCGTGACGGATGACGGATACCCCACAGAAGAGACGATTGTATCGAAGACGGTTGCCGTGCAGTCGCTGCAAGAACCCCAGAAAGCGCTGAGATAGAAAAACACGACAGCATAGGAATTCCCGGCCGCGTCGCCTTGAGCTGTGGCGGAATCGATGTGGGCCGTGACCGTGAACGTAATCGACGAAGCACCTCCTATGGGGACCTTGAAGTACTCACTTACTCCAGATTGGGGGATTGCTAGGGCAGTCCCCGTTGGCGTTGACGAGAGGGGGTTCTGGTCGGCGGAGGCGGTGCCGCTCACTGTAACGTGGCCGGTGGAAGCGTCGGCGGTATCCTCCGCTGCGCACACGCCTGTTCCTGCTTGCCGGCAATAGCCGTAGGACCAGTCGGCCGCATAAGGTGCGGTCAAAATTAGCGGATTCGAGGGGTTCGAGGGCTTGGCCGCAATCGCGCTTTGGGGAGCGATTGCTATCGCCACGAGTAGTGCGCTCACAAGCGTAATCATCCTGGTGCGAATGTTCATTTTTTCCTCCTTCGTGTCGTTACTTGCAGAGTGGGCGCAGCGTCCGAGACGCAACCCGAATTAATTGAACCCATCGGACCAACAGAGGGGCCAAACGTACGAACAGAGTGAACCGATAGGCAAGTCCGGCGTTGAAGGAATAGGCAAGTCCGGCGTTGAAACGAAGACGTCGTTGGACATGCTGTCCCGGTTGTTCGTGGTGTTTGGATCTGGTTGATCGCCATAGACGTTTCCCGAAAGCGTGACCCCTGTCACCAAGGACTCGAGATTTGGCTTGACGAGCACGGTCACTTTCGTCATGGCCCCATCGAGGAGCACGCCAAGATCGCATTGCACCTTCAAACTGCTCGGGCTCGTGCAAGTACCCTGCTCCCAGGTCCACGACTTCACCGAGCCCCCGGAGACACTTACGTCGAGCCCGGCGGATGCTTTGGATGGGCCTGCGTTGGAGATGTACAGCTCATAAGAGGTCCCGCCCTCCAACGGTACTGACGTATCGTGTCCCCCGCGAGAGCTGATGACGAGCGAAAGATCGGCGGACGGTGATGGCTTCACTCGCCTGGCTGCCAATGCCGGAGGGGCTATTGACCCCAGCACGAGCGCGGTCGTTGCGACTAGCAGGGTGAATCGTCGTGAGAACTTCATTTCGGTCTCCTTCTCGTTTGGACAAGCTATGAGGCGATTATGGCTCCGGAAACCTGCTCTTTGAACCGTGGAGGCCGCACTTCTAAAGGGGGCTACCCGCCCCCGTGGGTGCGGTTAGCCCCCACTAAGAGACCGCCCGGTTGATGCGCAAGCACGACTCCCTCCTCCGCCTTCGAGTGAGAGGCATTCTCGCTTAACCCACGACTCGGATGCTCGTGAGAGTTCTCAAGCACATGCTCAGCAAGCTTCGAGAAGATATCGAAAACGATGTCAAGATAGACACCGGAAAGGATATACTTGGGTTATGGGTACGTGGGCAGGAGATCTGATCCGGTTGGCAAGACACCAGAAGGGTCTTTCGCAACGTGAGTTGGCGCGAAGCGCCAGCACTTCCCAAGCGGCCATCGCTGCTTACGAGGGGGGCCGTCGATCTCCCTCACTCGACAACCTGGCTCGCATCATCCGAGCTGCGGGTTCGGATCTTCGGATCAGGATCGAGCCCCTGGAAGATCATGACGATTGGATCCGTCACTACGAGTCCCACCTTCCTTCCCAAGTGATCGATGCTTGGCGCAAGCGGGACCGCGAACTCATCGACATCGCTCAGCAAGAGCGAACAACCCCAATGAAGAAAACTACTAAGAGGCCTCCGAGGCGGAGCATCGCTAGGTGAGCGACGAGTCGATGACGCCAGTGGCTTTCGAACGAATCTTGGAAACTCTGATCCGACGAAAGGTCAAGTACCTCGTTATCGGAGGCGTAGCTGCGATCTTGCAAGGGGTTCCACTTCCACGCACGGCAGATCTGGATGTGACGCCCTCTAGCGACCCAGAGAACAAGAAACGGCTGGCAAGCGCTCTTAGAGACCTCGAAGCGAAGTTGCGCGCGCCTGGGCTGGATGAAGGGGTAGACATCCCGTTGGACGAAAGAACGTTTTCGGGAATGGTGACCATGACCTTCCTGACTAGCTTCGGACCCCTCGATATATCGTTCGTCCCCGACGGAACCGAAGGCTACGACGATCTACTTCGCGATGTGCAAGTTGTAGAGCGTTTTGGGATCAAGATACCGGTAGCTTCGGTTGCCGACATCGTGCGTTCAAAACGAGCCGCCGGCCGCGAGAAGGATGCCAGCCACCTAGTCATCCTCAACGAGTTTCTCAAGAAATTCCGCGGTGAAACCTGAGGATTCCCTAAGGAACGTTAGAACCGCCATCACTCGCCGGTGAACCTCGGGCTCTTCGGAGAGATCTAGCTTTTGAAAGAGAGCGGTAATGTGCTTTTCTATCGCTCGCTCGCTGAGGAAGAGCGCCTTCGCGATCGCGGCGTTGGTCTTCCCTTGGGCCATCTGTTCGAGCACATCGCGCTCTCTTTCAGATATGCGGGCAAGGGGGGAGCGCTTAGTTCTCTCTTTGCGTTGGACGAGCCCCTCGACGACCCTCGGCTCGAGGACGGTTCCTCCTCGAGCAACCTCTCGGAGCGCGATGGCGAGTTCCTCGATGTTTGACACCCTCTCCTTCAAGAGATAGCCAAGACCCTTTGCTCCGTCCTTTAGCAAAGCTTGCGCGTACTCGTCGTCGTCATACTGAGATAGGACGAGGACGCCGATATTCGGGTGCGTCGCCCGAATCTGTTTAGCCGCCTCGATCCCCTCTTTTGACTGGCCTGGGGGCATTCGAATGTCTGTGATCACAACGTCCGGGTTGAGTTTGGCGACGGCATCGAGCAGTGAGGGTAAGTCGGAGACCGCCGCAACAACCTCGAGATCTTCGACTTCCGAAAGCAGCGCGACGGTCCCCTCCCTGATCAGGTAGTTGTCCTCGGCCAGGACCACGCGAAGCATTACGAGATACTACCTCCGAGGTACGTCTGGAAGAACTCTCTGAGCAGCGCATTGAATTCGACCGGGCGCTCCATCATCGACATGTGGCCCGTGTCATCAAATATGACAAGGCGAGAATCCTCAATGTCTTCGGCAATTCGCTTTGATGCGCGGACCGTTGTAATTCGATCGTCGCCACCGGCGACAATCAGTACGGGAACATCGATCTTGGCGAGAGCCTCTTCTGCATCAAAGTTGCGAAGCGTCGTCATCATGTCGATTAGAGGCGGCGAGGGAAAGCAAGCGAGAAGACGCTGCACGTATTCCACCTGCGATGGAGATGGACTGGGCCCAAAGCCAAACATCTTGACCAGCAGATACGAGAAGTCGCCTCCTCGAAACAGCAGTTCATTTGCACGCGATGACTGACTTACTTTGAAGGTTTGGCCGCTCACGCGCTCTAAGGGTCCAATCACTTCCGCACCGAAGACCGTCTTCAAGGCATCCGTGTAGGTGGTGTTGACTAGAACCAGTCCCTTGACCCGCTCGCCAAGATAGTCGGGGTACTGTCGGCAGAACTCCAACATCGTCATACCACCCATCGAATGGCCCACCAGCACGATCCTGCTGAGTCCACTCTGGTCGACTACTGCCTTCAAGTCGGCCGCCAGAAGCGCCATCTCAGTAGGCACTCCCTCGCCTTCGGACATCCCGTGATGGCGAGCGTCATAGTAAAGATGCCGATGCCCCGAATTCAGCGCCGTCATCTGGTGGTGCCAGATGGTCCTGTCAAGACAAAAGCCATGCAGAAACACGGCGCCTGACTCCGAAGATTGCGGACCGATCTCATCGACATTTAATTCCGAGCCGTGGCTCTCCACAGAAAGGCGGCGATCGGGCTTGATCCGCCCGTACGGCTCCCGCGCAAACGGGTCCGGGCGCGAGCGAGCCCTCGACGCCAGAACTTTCGTGGCAATCCCAACCCCCGCGCTCAGAGCCGCGGCGCCGGCCACAACAGCAATAGTTGTGGGTGAGGGACGGCGACTCTTCTTCTTGGCCATCAGCTCTGGTGAAAGATTCGCGGCACTCGGGCGCTCATTCCGCAAACGACTTCGTACGGGATCGTACCGAGGTTCGCGGCAACCTCGTGCGCGGAAATGGAATCGTCGCCCTGTGGGCCGATGATGACTACCTCGTCGCCTGCATCCACCTCGTCATCGCCGACATCCACGAGAAAGTGGTCCATTGTGATCGTTCCGGAGATCTTGTAACGCTTGCCTCGTATCAGGACCTCACCGCGACCCTCGAGAGCCCGCGGGAGCCCATCGGCATAACCGCACGGCACCGTGACCACAAAAGCGTCGCTAGCCAATCGGTAATGCGCCCCATACGAAAGAGTTTCCCCAGCAGGAAGGCGCTTGACCAGACTCACTCGGGACTTCAGGCAGAGCGCGGGTTCAAGCGTGACGGGAGCCTGCCCATCGCTGAACGGACTGATGCCGTAAATGGATATCCCCACCCGCACCATATCCATGCGGGCCTCGGGGAAGTTAAACGCAGCTGCGGAGTTGCACACATGCCGGCTCAGACCATGGCCCAAAGATCCCAGTTGCTCGATAACGTCGAGAAGCGCCTGATGCTGGTCTGCATTCATTGGATTGGCCGGATCCTCTGCGACGGCAAGATGAGTCCATATGCCTTCGACCCTGATCCCCTCTAGCTTCTCAAGAAGTTGAAAGAACTCCTTACCCTGCGAGGGGGCAACGCCGTAGCGATGCATACCGGTGTCGATCTTGACGTGGACGGCAACCGGGCCCGATGTCGATGCGGCGGAGTAATCCTTCGCCGCCTCCGCGGTGTAGAGCGCGGGCGTAAGTCCGGCGTCCATGGCCCGGCGGCGCAGCGCCGGGGGAGGCTCGGCCAAGAGCAACACCGGATCCGTGATGCCGGCATCGCGCAGAACCTCCCCCTCACCTACCCGCGCAACGCCCAGCCACGCGGCGCCGCCTTCGAGGGCAGCGCGCGCCACCTGCGGTCCACCATGTCCATATCCATCCGCCTTGACCACCGCAAGAACGCGGGAGGGCGCAACGAAGGCGACGATCCTCTCCACGTTTCGCTTGATTGCGCCGAGATCAACCTCGGCCCAGACATCGAGTTCTTGCGAAGTCATGGGTGGGCGATAGCTTGCGGGATAGCGTCGACGAGATCGCCTGCGATCATGCCTCGATCTCCAAACGACGGCGCGAGCAAATCCGCGGCACGCCCATGAATATGCGCGCCCACCCATGCCGCATCGAAGGCGGTCAAGTGCGCGGCAAGGGCCGCGATGATCCCAGTTAGAACATCCCCCGTCCCGGCAGTTGAAAGCAATGGTCCCCCGGTGTCGACAAGCATCACTCGCCCGCTAGAATCTGCGATGACTGTGGGCGACCCCTTCAACAGGACCACCGCCCCCGAAACTCTTGATGCCTCGCGCGCTGCACCTATTCTGTCTGCGTCGATCTCCTCTGCGGTCGTGCCGACAAGCCGCGCCAATTCGCCTGAGTGTGGAGTGAGTATCGTGGGTTTCTTGCGGTGGGCGATCTCAGAAATTGCTTCGCCGAAAGCGTTGAGCCCATCCGCGTCGAGCACCAACGGCTTGTCGATGACATGCAGCGCCTTACGAACAAACTCCGCCGTCTCGTCATCGCGGCCGACTCCAGGCCCAAGCGCGACTGTATCTTGGTCCAGCGTCAGCTCGGCAACTTGCCCGACAGCCGAGGATTCGATCCCCCCGTCTCCCGTTTCGGCCAACCCACAAACTAGAACTTCAGGGAAGCTGCGGTCGACGAGGGCTGCAAGACCATTCGGTACTGCAAGCTTCACCAATCCTGCCCCCGCCCGCAATGCCCCGCTGGCCGCCAGTACGGCCGCCCCCGACATTCCCGGAGAACCCGCCACTACCAGCACCTTTCCGACGCTCCTTTTGTTGGAATCCGCGGGACGCCCAACAAGCATGGCTCTCACATCTTCAGGCTCCGCGACGTTCAGGTCGGTGGGCATCAGTTCAGGCGCAATCCCAATGTCCGCGACCTCGATCTCTCCGGCGAACGAGGCCCCAGGGTGAAGAAGAAGCCCGGGTTTCAGCGCGGCAAGGGTTACCGTGCGAGTGGCTCGCACCGCCCCTGACTCCACCGCTCCGGTCTCCCCATTGACTCCCGATGGGATGTCGATAGAAACAGTCGGTACGCGGGATTCGCTTAGAAGTTCAACCGCCTTGGCCATGTCGCTTTCCAGGCGACCTCGAAAGCCAGTGCCAACAATTGCGTCGATCACAAGGTCAGAGCGGCTCAGAGCGGAAACGAGGAGACCCAACATACGCGGATCTTCCACGTTAACGATGGTGCAGTGGACGCCCCGCCTGGCAAGCCACTCAGCCGCGATCAGTCCGTCTCCGCCGTTATTACCCTTGCCGCAAACAACGGTAACTCGCTTGCCGTACGCTTTCCCCAGCACCCTGAGTGCCCCCCATCCGACAGCAGCGCCTGCGCGCCTCATCAACTCGACTGACGACCCGAGCGCGGCGATAGCGGCGGCGTCCGCCACTCGCATTTCGGCGGGAGTCAAAACGGGCTTCATGTCTCCATTGTCCTATAGAGGAACCCCTCGGGCGGAGTCCGCCACCTGCGGGCCAGCGGTATTCATTCCACTGTCACAGACTTCGCCAGATTGCGGGGCTTGTCTGGATCCAGCCCTCGTTCAGTGGCGATGTAATAGGCAAGCAGTTGCAACGGGATGAGATCGACGACCGGCGAGAGCAACTCCGAAGTCACGGGCACCCAGATCATGTCAGCCGCAAGGGCCTCAACGGCAGCGTCACCCGGGTTGGCGATGGCAATGATGCTTGCTCCGCGCGCCTTAGCCTCCTCGACATTGGAGAGCAGTTTCGCGTGCACCCGAGCAGCGGTAGCGACAGCTATCACAGGCACACCTTTCTCGATTAGGGCGATCGGCCCGTGCTTCATCTCGCCGGCTGCAAAGCCCTCGGCGTGGAGGTACGAAAGTTCCTTCAGTTTGAGCGCCCCTTCCAAGGCGACCGGGAATCCGACACCGCGGCCAATGAACAAGAACGTCGAAGCGTCGCGGTATTGATTGGCGAGGCGCTGGACGGCGGTCGCGTCGGAAAGGACGCTTTCGATGTGGCCCGGAATCTCATGCAAGCGCGCCAGAAGTTCGCGACTCTCCTCCAAGCTCCGCGTGCCAAGCACCTGCGCCATCCAAAGAGCTAGAAGCCACAGAGCGGTCATTTGAGTGGTCAAAGTCTTGGTTGCCGCTACTCCGATTTCAAGTCCCGCGTGCGTATAGAGCACCGCATCGGCTTCACGAGTAATCGAGGATCCGACGACGTTGGATATGGCAACAACCTTGGCGCCTTGTTGCCGCGCGTATCGAACCGCCGCCAGAGTATCTGCAGTCTCACCCGACTGTGAGATGCCTACTACCAGTGTGCTCGAATCGAGAACAGGGTCTCTGTAACGAAACTCGCTCGCGACATCGATTTCAACGGGGAGCCGCGTCCAGTGCTCTATCGCGTACTTGGCCACAAGTCCCGCATGAAAGGACGATCCGCAGGCCACCACAAAGACTTTGTCTATCCCGCGAACTTCCTCGTCACCAATACGCAATTCGTCAAGCATGAGGAGACCTGCCTGGTCCGAACGACCTCGAAGGGTCTCACGCACGGCCGACGGCTGCTCATGAATCTCCTTCAGCATGAAGTGCGCGTAGCCCTCCTTCTCAGCGGCCGCTTGGTCCCACGAAATGTGTGTAGGTCTTACGGTCTGTTCGGCCCCCGAAGAATCGAAGACCCGCAAACTCGATGGCGTCACTTCCGCAATTTGCCCGCTGGAAAGGGGAATAAAACTGCGAGTGTGTTCCATGATCGCCACAACATCCGATGCCACAAAATTCTCGCCGGTTCCAGGGCCGAGGACCAGGGGCACATCGCGGCAGGCGGCGACGATGACACCGGGAGAATTCGCATCCACCACTGCGACTGCGTATGAACCTTCCACCTCAGCGAGCGTCAGCCGCGTGGCGTCGAGCAAGGATGTCCCCGACTCTAGGTTCTCTTCGATCAGATGAACCAGACACTCGGTGTCGGTCTCTGATTGAAAAATGTGTCCTGCGGCTCCTAGTTGGTCGCGCAGAGCCGCGTGATTTTCGATGATCCCGTTGTGCACCAGTGCGATCCTCCCAGTGCAATCAAGATGAGGGTGAGCGTTTGGTTCCGTTGGAGCTCCGCACGTGGCCCAACGCGTATGCCCAATTCCTAGCCCGTCTCTTCGCTGCAAATGTTTCTGAGCAGCTTCAACAAGTTCGGCGACCTTGCCCGCTCTTCGCACAACTTGAATCCCGGACGCATCAACCAGAGCGACGCCGGCCGAGTCATAGCCGCGGTACTCAAGTGTTTGCAGCCCATCGAGAAGTATCGGAAGAGCCGGCTTGTCTCCGGTGTAACCCACAATTCCGCACATGGATGTCTCCTTTTCTTTGGCGCCATTTGCTTCATGGCGCGCGTCACAGACGGACG